>CAYTZH010000010.1:20799-98082 GCA_964442285.1 uncultured Spirochaetales bacterium
CCTCCCGGCCGCCCTGCCCGGCCCGGCCCGCGGCGGCCGGCCCCCCGCGCCGGGGCCCCTCGGCGGGGCGCCGCCGCGGCGGCGGGGTGCGCCGCCGCCGGCGCCCTTCCTGCCGGGGCCGGACCACGCCGCCTTCGAGCCTGCCGAGGGCGCCCTGCGCCTGCTGAACCGGCGCGTCGCCTTCGGGGACACCCTCGACTGGAGCCACACCGCGGAGGGACCCCTGTGGGCCTTCCACCTGCACCAGTTCGATTGGGCGCGGGCTCCGAGCCTCGCCCCCGCGGCCCGCGCAGCCGTCCTCCGGGATTGGGTGGAACGACACCGAGCGGGGACGGGCTGGAAGGCGGGACCCCTGAGCCTGCGCGCCTTCGCCTGGCTCAAGCTCCTGATCACGCCCGACGCCCTGGCCCTCGACGAGGCGGATCGCGCCGCCGTCGAGCACTCCCTCGCGCTGCAGCTGCACACGCTCTCGCGTCGGCTCGAGGTGCGCCTGCTCGCGAACCACTATCTCTCGAACCTGGCGGCCCTGGTGGCGGGCGGGCTGGCCTTCGAGGGCCCCGCCGCCGACGCCTGGCTGGCCCACGCCGCGGCCCTGCGCCGCGAGCTGGGCGCCCAGGTCGGCGCCGACGGGGCGCACGTGGAGCGGAGCCCCATGTACCACGGCCTGATGCTCGAGCACGTCCTCGACCTGCTGAACCTCTCCGGGGCGACACCGGGACGGCTCGGGTCCGGCGTGGAGGAGGATCTCCGCGACGTCGCGGCGCGCATGCTCGGCGCCCTGCGCGTCTGGACCCATCCGGACGGCGAGATCGCCCTGGTCGGGGACAGCGCCTTCGGCATCGCGCCGTCACCCGCGCGCCTCGAGGCCTACGGGGACGCCCTGGGCGTGAAGCCGCGGGATCCCGCGCGGCCGGGCGTCCTGGCCGACGGCGGCTACGTGCGCCTGGCGGCCGAGGACGTCTCGCTGCTGGTCTCGACGGCGGGGCCCTCGCCCGCCTACCAGCCGGGGCACGCCCACGGCGACGCCCTCGCCGTGGAGGTCTGCGTGGGGGGACGCCGTCTGGTGACGGACACGGGAGTCTGCGAGTACCTGCCCGGGCCGCGCCGCGACCGCGCCCGGTCCACCCGTGCCCATGCCACCCTCGAGGTCGACGGGCGCGACCAGGCCGAGTTCTGGAGCGCCCATCGGGTGGGCGGCCGGCCGCGGGTGGCGGTGACCTCCCTCGAGCCCGGCCGGCGGCTGGAGGCGACCTGCGCCGGCTGGGCCACGCCCGACACGCGACACCGGCGCGCGATCGAGGTGTCTTGCGGCGCGGTCCGCTGGGTGGACACGCTGGAGGGTCGGGCGCGGCCCGCCCGGGCTGCGCTGCCCCTGGCCCCCGGCGTGGAGCCGCGGCTCGAGGGGAGCGCGGCGACCCTCGCACTGGGGGACGTGCAGGTCCGCCTGGAGCTCCCCGAGGCGGCGCGCTGGCGCTGCGAGCGCCGGCCGTACTACCCCGAGTTCGGTCGGGCGCTGGATCGGGTGGTGCTCGAGGGCGAGCTCGCGGGGAGCGGACCCTGGCGCTGGCGCATCGCCCGGAGCCGGCCGTGAGTGAACGCGCGCTGCGAGCCGAGCCGTGAGGGGGGCGCGATGAGATCGAGACGACCGCTCTCCGCGGAGGCCCTGGGGGCCCTGCTCGACCGCCAGCGGCGGCGTTGGGAGATCGAGTCCACGTCGCCGCGCCAGCCGATCGGGGCGCCGTGCGTCGCCGTCTCCGGCTGGCCCGGCGCCGGCGGTCGCGCCCTGGGCGCCCAGGTCGCCGAGTGGCTCGACTACGGCTTCTTCGACGGGCCGGCGCTCGAGGCGATCGCCGCGGACGCCGAGGCCTCGCGCAGGGTCGGCACGGCGCTCGCCCCCGCCGGCCACGTCACGCCGGTGCTCGAGGCCCTCGGGCAGCGGGGCAATGCGCTCGTGCTGGGCCGCGGCGGCGCGTTCGCGCTGCCGCCGGAGCGCACCCTCCGGGTGCTGGTGGTGGCGCCCCGGAGCCGGCGGGCCGAGTGGCTGGCCGCGGAGGAGGGCCTGGGGAAGGAGGAGGCCGGTCGCCGGCTCGCGGTCGCCGAGGCCGCGCGCGCCGACTACGTGCGCGTCCACTTCGACCGCGACCCCGACGATCCCGCGCTCTACGACCTGACCCTCAACACGGCGACGCTCTCGGCGGATGCGGGCGGGCGGATCGTCATCGAGGCCTTGCGCCGGCGCTTCCCCCAGGCCGGCTAGCCGGCCAGCAGGGCCTCCAGGCCGGCCTGGTCCAGGACCTCCACGCCGAGCGTCTCCGCCTTGCGCAGCTTGCTCCCCGGCTCGGCGCCGGCCACCACGTAGTCGGTCTTCTTGGACACGCTGGAGGTCACGCGGCCGCCGGCGCGCTCGATCCGCGCCTTCGCCTCGTCCCGGGTCAGGTCCTCCAGGGTGCCGGTGAGCACGAAGCTCTTGCCCGCCAGGGGACCATCCGGCGCGCCCCGCGGCTCCGACACCGGCCAGTGAACGCCGAGGGCGCGCAGGCGATCGATCTCGGCGCGGTTGCGCGGCTCGGCGAAGAAGCGCACCAGGCTCTCGGCGATGGTCGGCCCCACGCCCTCCACGGCCTCGAAGCCCTCCCGGTCGCAGGCGAGCATCGGGTCCAGGTCGCCGAAGCGCGCCGCCAGCAGCTCCGCGGCGCCGCTCCCCACGTGTCGGATCCCCAGGGCCACCAGGAAGCGGGGCAGGCTGGTGGTGCGCGCCCGGTCGATGGCGGCGATCAGGTTGGCAGCGGACCTGGCCCCCACGCGCTCCAGGCCCTCGAGCGTCTCCGCGTCCAGGGCGAAGACGTCGCTCACCCGCGTCACGTGGCCCGCATCCACGAGCTGCTCGATGAGCTTCTCGCCGAGACCGTCCACGTCGAGGGCGCCCCGACTCGCCAGGTGCCGCACGTTGTTCTTGAGCTGGGCCGGGCAGTCGAGGTTCGGGCAGCGGGTGACGGCCTCGCCCTCCAGCCGCAGCGCGGGCGTCTCGCAGACCGGGCAGCGCGCCGGCAGCCGGTAGGCCTTCGCGCCCCGAGGCCGTCTCTCCTTCACGACCATGACGACCTGGGGGATGACGTCGCCCGCGCGCTGGACGACCACCGTGTCGCCCACCCGCACGTCCTTGCGATCCACCTCGTCCTGGTTGTGGAGGCTCGCGTTGGAGACCGTCACCCCGCCCACGTACACCGGCTCGAGCACCGCGATCGGGGTCAGCGCCCCGGTGCGTCCCACGCTGGCGAAGATCTCCCGCACCCGGGTGGTCTCCTGCTGCGGCGGGAACTTGAACGCCACCGCCCAGCGCGGGGCGCGGGGCAGGCTGCCCACCTCGTCCCGCAGGTCGAGGCGATCCAGCTTGAAGACGGTGCCGTCGATCTCCACGGGCAGGGCGTCCCGCCGCGCCTCGAGGTCGTGGTGGAAGGCGATCGCCGCCTCCACGTCGTCGCAGCCCGCGCACTCGGGGCTCACCCGGAAGCCCCAGCGCGCCAGCTGGGCGAGGAGGGCCATCTGGGTGGTGACGCCCTCCGGCCGCGTCTCGGCGACGGCGTAGGCGCGGTACTCCAGGGCGCCCAGGCGGCGGCGGTCCACGTCGTGGAGCATGCGCAGGGCCCCGGCCGCCGCGTTGCGCGGATTGGCGAAGGGCTCGAGACCGCGTCCGAGGCGGTCGCGGTTGAGGCGCTCGAAGGCGGCCCGGGGCAGCACCACCTCGCCCCGGACGCTCAGGCGTCCGGCGGGCGCCTCGGGGAGCTCCAGCGGGATGCTCCACACGTGGCGCAGGTTGGCGGTCACGTCCTCGCCGATGCGGCCGTCGCCCCGGGTCGAGCCCACCGCCAGCCGACCGTCCTCGTAGATCAGCTCGACGGCGGCGCCGTCGAGCTTGGGCTCCGCGGCGTAGCGCAGCGGCCCGTCCTCGCCCAGGAGCCGACGCACCCGGGCGTCGAACTGCCGCATCTCCTCGTCGTCGGTGACGTTCTCGAGGGAGAGCATGGGCTCGCGATGGGGGACGCTGGCGAAGCCGTCCGCGGGCGGGGCGCCCACGCGCCGGGTGGGCGAGTCCGGGTGGACCTCGCCGAGCTCGCGCTCCAGGGCCTCGAGCTCCCGGTAGAGGCGGTCGTACTCGGCGTCGCTGATCTCCGGGCGATCCTCGACGTAGTACCGCTGGGCGTGGCGGTTCAGGGTCTCCACCAGCACGTCGAGGCGGGCTCGGGGATCGGTGGCGGTCAACGGGCTCTCCGGTCCGGGGCCCGGGCGAACATACCGTCTCCGCGGGGGGCGGCGAGCGCGTCTCAGCGGGGCGGCGCGAGGCCAAGCCGCTAGCGGGGCGGCGCGAGCGCGTCGAAGAGCGCGAGCAGGCGCTCGGTGCTCCGCTCCCAGGTGAACTGCTTCACCCGCTCGCGGCCCTCCTTCACCAGCACCTCGCGCGAGGCCGGCTCGGAGAGCACCTCTTCCAACACCTCGGCGAGCCGCGCGGGCCGGAAGGGATCCGCGTAGCGGGCGGCGGTCCCCGCCACCTCGCGACAGACCGGGAGATCGGAGGCGACCAGCGGTGTGCCACTGGCCATCGCCTCCAGGAGCGGGTGCCCGAAGGTCTCGAGGTAGGAGGGAAACACGAAGAGCGCGGCGTGGGCGTAGTATGCGGGGACGTCCTCGTACGGGACCTCGCCCAACAGGTGGACCTGCTCGGTCAGGCCGCGATCCCGGCACGCCCGCTCCATGCGCTTCCGGTACTCGGGATCCTGGTCGTCTCCGATGATGACCAGGTCCGGGACGCCCGGGTTCCGGGACCGCGCGAGGGAGTACGCCTCGATCAGCCGCAGGTAGTTCTTGTAGCGGTAGATGGATCCGATCGAGAGAATGTAGGGGCGCGGACGCGGCGAACGTCGAGCGGCCTGCGACGCGCGGGAGAACACCGCGGCGTCGATGCCGTGGTGGACGACGACCCGCCGCTCGGGGGGGACGCCGGCCGCGTCGCCGATCCAGCGCGCCGAGTCCTCGCTCACGAACAGGATCCGCGCGCAGCGGCGGGCGGAGACCCGCCCCAGGGCCTGGAGCGCCAGGAAGCGCGGCCACTCGCGGGCCGGCCACTCCCAGCGGGCGCGCGAGAACAGGTTCGGGTTGCGGAAGCTGGCCACGACCGGGCAGGGCGCCGCGGCGGGCGCGTACTCGGAGACGGAGAAGAACAGGTCGGCGTTCCAGGCGCGGGCGTGTCGCGGCGCCTCGAGCAGGGTGAAGGCCACGCGCGCGGTGGCGCCCCGGTCCTCCACGAACTCCAGCTCGACGCCGGGAATGCCCTCCAGGGCCCCGGCGACCCGCCGGTTCCGGACCAGGACCCGGAAGCGCTCCTCGGGGCGGGCGCGCGCCAGGCGCGGGACCACGTTCACCAGATGGGTGTAGCCACCGCCGGACATCGCCATCCGACCGTCGATGAGCACCCGCCGCCGCACGGCTCCCTATCGGCTGGCGTCCGTCGAATCTGTGGCGGCGGGGCCGGGGCCCCGCGGGGCTGCGTCGGGTGCGCCGATGTGGGCTTGACGTCCGGCGGGCCGCGTAGGTAGATGACCCCAGGGACGTCCGGGTGGCGTTCCGGGGAGAGCGAGCGACGATGGCGACGATGGGGCCGTCGGAACGTCGGCCCTCGGGCGGGTCCCGGCCGGGCGGATCCGGATCAGGCGGGCCGCGCTCGGGCGGGCAGGTGGACGGGCCGCGGCACGGCCGCGCGCTCGGCCACCACCGCGTCCAGGAGCGAGAGCAGCCGCTGCGCGGTGCGGTCCCAGCTGAACTCGCGCACCCGGGTGCGCCCCGCCTTCACCAGCGCGCGCTGCGCCTCCGGTTGGGAGAGTACCGCCTCCATGGCGTCCGCGATGGCCTCGGGCCGGTGCGGGTCCGCGTAGAAGGCGGCGTCTCCGCCGATCTCCCGGAAGACGGGGATGTCGGCGGCGACCAGGGGCGTGTCGCTGGCCATGGCCTCGAGCATGGGGTGTCCGAAGGTCTCGAGGTAGGACGGGAAGACGAACAGGTCCGCATGAGCGTAGTAGGCCTTGACGTCCTCGTACAGCACCTCGCCCAGGATGTGGATGCGCTCGGCGAGGGGACCGGTCGCCTCGCGGGCGGCCCGCATCTGGGCCAGGTACTCGGAGTCCTGGTCGTCGCCGATGATCACCAGGTCCGGCAGGTCCGCGCGCCGGCGGGCCAGATGCGCGTAGGCCTCGATCAGCCGGACGTAGTTCTTGTAGCGGTAGACCGAGCTCACCGAGAGGATGTAGGGGCGCGGGTGCGGTCGCACGGCCCGGGCCTCCTCGAAGCTGCCCGTCTCGATCCCGTGGTGGATCGCCGCGCGGCGATGGGCCGGCAGGCCGATGCGGTCGCCGATCCAGCGGGCGGAGTCGTTGCTCACGAACATGATGCGGTCGCAGGCGAGCGCGGAGAGCCGCGCCAGGCCGCGCAGGGTGAGCAGCCGCACCCGCTCCTTCAGGGGCCAGCCCTGGTTCATCCGGGTGAACACGTTCGGGTTGCGGAAGCTCGCGATGGTGGGGCACGGGGCCGTGGCGGGCGCGTACTCCGAAACCGAGAAGAAGACGTCGGCGCCCCAGGACCGCGCGATCCGCGGCGCGTCGACCAGGGTGAAGCGGATCCGGCTCGAGGCACCGCGGTCGGTGACGAAGTCGATCTCCAGATTCGGCGCGTCGGGCAGCGCGGCCTCGAGGGCCTTCTGGACCCGCTCGGTGCGGACGAACACGCGGAACTCGTCGCTCGGTCGCATGCGGACGAGCCGGGGCAGCACGTTCACGAGGTACGTGTAGCCACCGCCGTTGATCGCCATCCGCCCGTCGATGAGAATCCGCATGGCCCGTCCGTCCGCTCCGCGGCGCCTCCCCGTGGGACCGAGATCCCTCGGCGGGTAGGAGCCGGGTGGTATTCGGGAAGTGGCCGTCGGCGTGCAGTCGGTGGCGAGAAAAAGCGGGTCCGACTGCGTTTTCTCCGGTTGCTCGCTCCCGAATCCGTCGGAAACCTCTCCCCCGAGGGGGATTCGGGTCTGGCCGCGGTAAAGGAGCCCGAAGATCGGGGCGATGAGGTGGGAGCCGCTTCCGCCCAGCGGCCTTCCGAGGTCCCCTGCGGCCCCCGGGGGCCGGCGGATCCGGAGCTGGGAGGCCGATGAGGCGCGAGGACCTGCAACGGATGGGAGAGCTGGTCGCCGACGGGCTTGCCTGGTGCCGCGACGGCCAGATCGCCTGGGCGAGCCCGCGCCTGGCCGAGCTCTGCGGCTGCCGGGAGCCCGCGGAGCTCGAGGGGCGGGCGCCCGGAGCCCTGGTAGACCTGGTGGATCCGGCCCCGGCGCCGGAGCGGCCCGCGGTCCTGCGACGCCTGGTCCGCGCGGACGGCGCCGAGCGCCTGGTCGAGGTCCGCCGCGCGGCGCTGGACGACGGCGAGCTGTGGAGCTTCCGCGATACGAGCCACGTGCACGCGGTGGAGGAGGAGCTGCTGCGTGCCGGCCGGGAGCTCCACGCGACCAAGCGCGAGCTGGCCGCTGCGCGCGAGCGGGTGCGGCGGGAGAGCGCCGAGCGGGAGGAGCTCCTGACGGTGGTCAGCCACGAGCTGCGGACCCCGGTCACCGTCATCTCGGGGTACAATAAGCTGCTGCTGTCGGAGCAGGTGGGACCCCTCAGCGACGAGCAGCGGCGCTTCCTCCACGAGAGCACCAAGAGTTGTCAGCGCTTGAATACGTTCATCGGGAACCTGCTGGAGGCCTCGCGACAGGTCGGTGACGACGGCGTCCTCGAGGTGTGCGAGGCGTCGCTGGGCCCGACCATCGACGGTGTGGTCGCCTTCCTCAAGCCGCTGCTCGAGGAGCACGACCTCAGCATCTCCGTCGAGCTCCATCCCGAGGCCACGCTGGCGCGCTTCGATCCGGTCCGCATCGAGCGCGTGCTGACGAACCTGCTGGCCAACGCGATCAAGTACGCCGCGGTGGGGGGGCGGATCCGGATCGAGACCCGGCCGGGCAAGGACGAGGTCGTGGAGCTGGCCGTCAGCGACGACGGACCGGGCGTCGACCCGTCGGACCGCGAGCGGATCTTCCTCCCGTACGTGCGCAGCGGCCAGGCGCGGGGCGCTGGCGGCCTGGGCCTGGGTCTCGCGATCTGCAAGCGTCTGGTGGAGGCCCACGGCGGTGCGATCTGGGTGGAGGAGGCGGCGCCCCGGGGCGGCAGCCGCTTCGTCTTCACCCTGCCCGTGGCCCTGCGCGATGCCGACGAGGAGGGCCGGGCGTGAGCGGCCTGCGTCCGGCGAAGGAGGCTCGGCGCCGCCACCGGCCCCGGCTGCTCGTGGTCGACGATGCCGAGGGCATCCGCACCTACCTGGCCAACCTGCTCGAGCTGCGCGGCTACGACGTCGACACCGCGGAGGAGGGCGCTCGCGCCCTGGCCCTGCTCCAGGGCGGCGCGGCGCCCGACCTCGTGATCCTCGACCTGATGATGCCGGGGATGGACGGCCTCGAGACCCTGGAGCGGATGCGCGACCTGGACGACCAGCTCCCGGTGCTGGTGCTCTCCGTGGTGGGGCGCGCGTCCACCATCGTCCAGGCCATGCAGCTCGGGGCGGCGGACTACCTGAACAAGCCGTTCGAGGAGGACGAGCTCCTGCTCACCATCCAGCAGGTCCTCGACGCCCGCGACCTCTCCCTGGAGCGCGACCGCCTGCTGGCGGAGATCGACGACCCCGGCCGCGGCACCGTGTGGCACAGCCCGCCCATGCGCCGGATCCGCGATGTCATCGAGCAGGTGGCCGACACCGACGTGACGGTGCTGATCCACGGCGAGAGCGGCGTCGGCAAGGAGATCGTCGCCCGCGCCGTACACCAGGCGTCGACGCGCCGGGACCGCCCCTTCATCAAGGTCAATTGCGCCGCGCTGCCCGAGGACCTGCTGGAGAGCGAGCTCTTCGGCTACGAGCAGGGCGCCTTCACCGGTGCCCGCGCGCGCAAGCCGGGCAAGTTCGAGCTCGCCCATACGGGGACGATCTTCCTGGACGAGATCGGGGAGATGAGCCCCGGCCTCCAGGCCAAGCTGCTCCAGGTGCTGCAGGACGCCGAGTTCACCCGCCTCGGAGGCAACCGGGAGGTCCGGGTGGACGTGCGGGTCGTCTGCGCCACCAACCGGGACCTCGAGGCGATGGTGCAGCGGGGCACGTTCCGCGAGGACCTCTTCTTCCGGCTCAACGTGGTGAACCTCCAGATCCCGCCCCTGCGGGAGCGCCGGGAGGAGATCCCGCTGCTCGTCGACACCTTCCTGCGCACCCAGGCCGCCCGCTACCGCAAGCCGCTGCCGCGGCTCTCCAAGCGGCTGATGGACCAGCTGGAGCGCTACCCGTTCCCGGGCAACGTCCGCGAGCTCGAGAACATGATCAAGCGCATCGTCGTGCTCGAGAACGAGGGCTCGATCCTGGCGGAGCTGCTCGAGGCCGACCGGCCGGTGACGGACCCCTTGGCGTTCGAGTCGCTGCTCGAGGACTTCGAGATGACGGCGGGCGAGGTGCCGCTGCGGGAGGTTGGCCGCCGGGCCGCCCTGGAGGCGGAGCGCAGCGCGATCGAGCAGGTCCTGCACCGCACCAACTGGAACCGCAAGCAGGCCGCGCGCTTCCTCAACGTGTCCTACAAGACCCTGCTCCAGAAGATCCGGGAGTGCGGGCTCGAGCCGGGCTAGAGGTCTCAGGTCCCCGGGGAGACCCGGGCGCGCAGGAAGCACATGGCCAGGTGGAAGACCACGCCGTGCAGCGCCTCGGCCATGCCCATGTCCCAGACCGGGACGTGCACGGCGAGATCGGCCTGCTGGCGCAGCTTGCCGCCGTCGTAGCCGGTCACCCCGACCGTACGCATGCCGATGGACTTCGCGTAGGCGACCGCATTCAGGATGTTGGGTGAGTTGCCCGAGCCGCTGATGGCCACCAGCACGTCGCCCGACTGCCCCAGGTTCTTCAGCTGCTGCTCGAAGATCGCGTCGTAGCCCTCGTCGTTGGCCAGCGCCGTGATGAAGCCGATGTTGTCGGTCAGCGGGACGACCTTGAAGCGCTTCTCCTGGGTCATCGATGCCAGGGTGCCCTTCGCCAGGTCCTGGCCGAAGTGGGACGCATTGGCGGCGCTCCCGCCGTTGCCGCACAGGAACACGGTGCGGCCGTCCTCGTAGGCCTTCCACAGCTCCTCGACGAAGTCCTCGCTCTGCCCGGGGAGCTCCTGCAGCAGCTCCGCCACCTTGTCGAGGTAGGCCTTCGCGTCGGGGTAGGTCGGATAGCCCTTCATTTCCAGGACTCCCTTCGGTAGTTGAAGATCACCTTGCTGCCGTCCGGCTCCAGCCGGAACGGCATCTCGCGGTGGGTCGCCATGCCCTTGCGGAGCCGCTCCTGGCGCTCCAGCGGGCAGTAGGTCAGCAGGAATCCCCCGCCGCCCGCGCCGCAGATCTTTCCGCCGAGGGCGCCGTGGCTGCGCGCCGTCTCGTACATCTCGGCGATGGCGTCGTCGCTGATGCCGGCCGCGAGCTTCTTCTTGAGCTCCCAGTTCTGGTGGAGCATCTGGCCCAGCCGGTCGAGGTCGCCGGCCTCGAGGGCCGGCTTCAGGTCCAGGGCGAGCTGCTTGATGCCGTCGAGCTCGGCGAGGCGGTCGCCGGTCTGCTGCTTCTGCTCGCCCAGGATCTTGTCCGCCTTGCGCGTCCGGCCCGTGAAGAACAGGTGGAGCCGCTCCCCGAGCGCCCGGCACGGGGCCGTGCCGAGGGCGAGGCGTTCCACGTCGACCTCGCCGTCCTGCCGGAACCGGAAGCTGCGCAGGCCGCCGTAGGCGGCGATGTACTGGTCCTGCTTCCCGATCGGCTTGCCGAGCCGCTCGATCTCGATCGCGCAGGCCTCCTGGGCCAGCCGCTCGGCGGTGACCTGCTCGCCCCGGAACTGGTAGAAGGCGTTGAGCAGGCCCACGGTGAAGCTGCTGGACGAGCCCAGGCCCGAGCCCTCGGACGGGATGTCCGAGAGGAGCGTCACCTCGACGCCGCCGTCGACGCCGGTGGTGCGCAGGGCCTCGCGGATCAGCTCGTGCTCGATCTCGTCGACCGCATCCACGATCTCCTTGCGCATGTAGTTGAGGTAGATGCGGTCGTCGAAGCGCTCCTTGACGATGACGTAGGCGAACTTGTCGATGGCGGTGGAGACGACGTAGCCCTCGCGGCGCTCGTAGTACACCGCGAGGTCCGTCCCGCCGCCCGCGAAGGAGATCCGCAGAGGGGTCTGGGTGATGATCACGCCGTCTTCTCCGTCGTCGGTCTCACGCGCCCACCTTGCGCAGGACGTTCATGGATTTCATGGTGCGCTCCGCGTAGGCCAGGATGTCCTCGATGTCGTCCTGGGCCCGCAGCCAGGCCACGTACTCCGCCACGCTGTCGTCGGCGGTGCGCTTGGGCTCCCAGCCGAGCCCGCGCAGCTTGGTGATGTCGGAGCAGATGTGGCGCGTGTCGCCGAAGCGGTAGAGGCCCGAGGGCGCGGGCTCGAGCTCGCGGTCGAAGGCCCGGCCCACGATCCGCGCGAACGCGTTGACCGTGTAGGGGTGGCCGCCGCCCACGTTGAAGGCTTCGTAGTCCGCGCGCGGGTCCTCGAGGACCTTCAGGTTGGCCTCCACCACGTCGTGGATGTTGACGAAGTCGCGCACCTGCTCGCCGTCCTCGTAGATGGCCGGCTCGCGGCCGAAGTGCACGGCCAGGCAGAACACGCGGCAGGCGCCGGAGTAGGCGTTGTAGAACGACTGCCGGGGCCCCTGCACGATGGAGTAGCGCATCCCCACCGAGGGGATCCCGTAGCGCCGCCCCAGGTTCAGGGCGATCTGCTCCTGGGAGTGCTTCGAGAGGGCGTACTGGTTCTGGGGGTTGACCGTGGACTCGTCGGTCGGCTCCCAGCGGGTCGCGCCGTCGCCGTCGGGCGACTCGATCTCGAAGCGGCCGGCGGCCAGCTGCGGCTCGGGGCGCAGCCCGGGGTAGATCGCGCGACCCCCCGGCGTGCGGTGGCGCCCCTCGCCGTAGACGGCCTGGGAGGAGGCCACCACGACCTTCTGGACGGGCAGGGAGTCCGCCACGATGAGCTCGTAGAGCAGCGCCGTCCCGGCGGCGTTGACCCGGAAGAACTTGCTGAAGTCCGGCAGGTAGTCCTGGTAGGCGGCGAGGTGGATCACCGCCTCCACCCCCTCGAGGGCCCCGCGCAGGGTGTCGGCATCGGTCACGTCGCCGCGCACGAACTCGGCGGCGGGATTGAGGTAGCCCGGGACGCCCTTCAGGTGGACCGGCTTCTCGAGGCTGTCGAGGATGCGGACCTCGTGGCCGCGGGCCACGAGCGCGTCGGTCGTGTGGGATCCGATGAATCCCGCCCCACCCGTGACCAGTACCCGCATGGGAGATCTCCGCGCCGGCTCGCGGCCGTCAGCGCGTGATCTCCTGGCGACACAGGAAGGGACCGATCGCGAGCCGGTCGAGGTGGCCGAGCTGGTAGGCGCGGATCGCGTCCTCGGGCGAGGCGACGATCGGCTCCTCGTGCATGTTGAAGCTGGTGTTCAGCACCGCCGGGATCCCGGTGCGCTCGTGGTAGCGGCGCAGGATCTTCTCGTAGCCCGGGTTGGTGCGGGCGCTCACCAGCTGGGGACGGGCCGTCTGGTCCACGTGCACCACCGCCGGACACTGCTCGGCGAACGAGGAGGTCACCCGGTAGGCCACGGTCATGAAGCGGGCCGCGTGGAGGCTCTTGTCCACGTGCTCGTAGGAGGCCTCGGCGAGGTCCTCGAGGCTCGACGGCGCGAAGGGCATGAACTCCGTGCGCTGGAGCTTCTTGTTGAGCCAGTCGTTGATCGTGGGATCGGTGGGGGCGTACAGGATGGAGCGGTTGCCGAGGGCGCGGGGTCCGTACTCCATGGCGCCGGCGAAGCGCGCCACCACCCGGTTCGCCATCAGCTCGTCGACCACGGCCTCCTCGAGGTCCGCGGGCCGCTCGAAGGCCACGTCGGCCGCACGCAGGGCGCCCTCGATCTCCCGCTCGTTGTACTCGGGGCCGAGGTAGACGTGGGGGATGGCCTGGGGCTTCACCTCCACCGTCTCGGCCAGGCGCAGGAAGGCCGCCCCGACCGAGAGGCCGCCGTCGCCCATGTTGGGATGGATGAAGGTCTGGCGCGCCCAGGGCAGCTCCGCCAGGCACGCATTCACCCGCACGTTCGCGAACACGCCGCCCGCCATGGCGACCTGGCCGTCGAAGCTCTCGGGGCCGATCACCCGGACTGCGTTGCTGACCCACGCACACAGGATCTCCTCGGTGAAGGCCTGGACGCCCGCGGCCATGTCCTCGCGCGAGTGGCGGGCGGCCAGGGCGTCCACCTGCTCGCGCAGCCAGTGGTAGTGGGAGAGCTTCCAGAAGTGGTCGAGGCGGGGGAGGATGAAGCGCGCGGCCTGGCCCGGATGGCGGGCGTAGAAGCCGGTGGCCGACCAGTCGCCGGCCTTGTGGGCGATCCCGCAGCCGTCCTCGGTGAGCCCCACCAGGGCGCGGAAGGACGGCAGCGTGGCGTCCGGGTCGCCGTGGGCGGCCAGGCCCGTGATCTTGCCCTCGTGGCGGTTCGGCTTGAAGCCCAGGGCCCGGGTGACCTCCGAGTACACGGCGCCGACGCTCGCGTCCGCCGCGAGGACGGACGCCGTGCGCAGGAGGCGGCCGTCGCGGGCGAGGGAGATCGAGCCCGAGTCCTCGTCGCCGGCGCCGTCGCTGGTGACGACCAGGGCCTTCTCGAAGCCGGACGTGTAGTACGCCGACGAGGCGTGGCAGGTGTGGTGCCCGTAGCGCTTCGCCGGCGCCGTGATGCCGAACTGGCTGCGCAGGCGGTCGGCGAGGAGCCGCTCGCCCTCGGCGACGCTGGCCCGCCGCGACCGGGGGGCGAGGGCGATCCAGGCCTGGCGTCCGAGGCGGGGCAGCAGGCGGGCCTTCTCGGCGGTGGACATGGCGTCGATCGCCGTGTGGCGGTTCCCGGCCAGCAGGAAGCGCATGTAGTCGGCGTCGAGGGGGCGGATCGAGGTCCAGGCCACCGCCTCGATCTGGGAGGCCTCGGCGCCCGCCAGGCGGAGCACCTCGGCGATAGCGCGCTCGGGGAAGGTGTAGGAGAACTTGACCCGGTCGAGGCGCTCCTCCTGCACGCAGCAGAGCACGCCCGACTCCGTCACGAGCGCGGCACTCGCATCGTGGCTGAGGTTGAGGCCGAGAACGAGCATCGGGACCGCTGCTCCTCGCGCTGAGAACGCTCCGAGATACCAGAAGGGTACATCGTCCGCAAATCGCCCGACCTGTGGCTCGATCGCGGCGCGCGCCGGCCCGACGGCGTCCGCGGCGCGCGCGGGCGAACGTCCCTCGGGTCCGTTTCCGAGGCCTTGGGCCCGGTTCTGCGCGGTCTCGCGTTGGCAACGGCCTGGCAACAAAGTGGCAGATTCGAGGCGCAGGGCTCGTGGTGGACCCGCATCCGCCCGCCTTCCGGGTGTCCCCCGCTTCCGGACTCTCCTACAATCCGCGCCCACGGTGGGGCGCTGGTGATGCGATCTCGGGCAGAACGGCTCGCGGCCGGCTATCGCGGTCTGGCCATCCTGGTCCTGAACACGTTGCTCCTGCTGGTCCTGCTTGAGGTGGTCGCCGGAATCGCCATTGGCTGGTCGGACCAGAGCGTCCCCCGGAAGTCGCTGCTCCCGTACTACCAGGCTCAGGAGTGGAACGTCGACTTCTGGGCGGACTACCGCGCGGAGCGCGAGAAGCCCCTGCGGCAGTACGCACCCTACGTGGGCTGGCGTCGGGTGCCCTTCCGGGGAAAGCTGGTGAACATCGAGCCCGACGGGCGGCGGCGCACGCCGGGTGCGGAGTGCGTGCCCGGCGCGCTTCGCGTCTGGGCCTTCGGGGGCTCCACCATGGAGGGAGAGGGCGCTCCGGACTGGGGCACGATCCCGGCCCACCTCCAGGAGCGGCTGGACGAACGCCACGAGCGGCCGGTCTGCGTCGTGAACCTCGGGCAAGGAGGCTGGGTCTCCACCCAGGAGGTCATCGAGCTCGCCCTGAGGCTGAGGGACGGCGAGCGGCCCGACGTCGCCGTCTTCTATGACGGCATCAACGACGTCTTTGCCGCCTACCAATCACGACGCGCTGGCGTGCACCAGAACCTGGAGGGCGTGCGACGGCGTTTCGACGGGGATTCCTTTCTCGTGGAGGCTGTGCTGCGCTCCCACACCGCGGATCTGCTCGGACGCATCGCCCATCGCCTGCGCGGGCGACGGCCGCGCCATGCGTGGGATGGACAGGAGGTGGACGTGGAGGCGCTCGCCGCGGAGGTGGTCGATAGCTATCTGGGCAACGTCCGGACGGCCCGGGCCCTGGCGGCTCGCTTCGGCTTCCGGGCGCTCTTCTTCTGGCAGCCGCTCCTCATGGTGGAGCAGAAGCCGCTCTCGCAGATCGAGACCCTCCTCCTCTCGCGCCAAGATCCGAAACTCGTTGCGCTCTACCGAGCCGTCTACGCGCGGATGGCCCGGGTGGCCGAGCGCGAGCTGGACCTCCACGACATCTCGGACGTCTTCTCCCAGGTGGAGGAGGGGGTGTACAGCGATCCCTACCACGTGACCCCCGAAGCCAACGCCCTGCTCGCGCGGCGGATGCTCGCGCTGGCGGGTCCCCTCGGGCCTCCTCAGGACTGAACGGGGCGTGACGGCGGCGACGGCGCGGCGATCCGATCGACCGCGCGGCGACCGATCCAGGCGCCGAGCGCATAGTACGGGAAGTCCCACCAGCCGAACGTGGTGCCCACCAGGGTCCGGCCGAGGAAGTTGCGTCGCGCCGCCTCCAGGACCCAAGCGTCTGAAAGCTGGCTGAACTCGAGCGCGCACGTGGCCGCGAGGACACCCCAGGCGACGCGGGAGGTCGGCCATGCCGGGCGCACGAGCTTGACCACCCCGATCCAGAACGCGACATACAGCACGCCGCCGAGCCGATGGTTCACCCAGAAGGCGGCCGGTCCCGCGTAGAACTTCGTGGCGAACCCGACCGGGACCAGCAGGAGCAGTCCCACTGCGACCCGCCGCTTCAGGACGGACGCGTCGAGCGGCGCACCCCGAGTCCGGCTCACTCAGGTCGTGCGGGCGCCGAGGTCGTCGACCCAGGCTGGAAACTCCCGGGCGATCTCGGCCACCCGATCCTCTTCGAAGTAGCCCGATTCGTGGCAGCGGCGCCGGCCGGCCGCGGCCACCCGCCGGCGCTCCTCCGGATCGGCCAGGTAGCGTCGGCACTGGGCCAGAAGCTCGTCGGGACCTTCGAAGAAGGCGGCTTCTTCCCCTTCCCGGAAGAAGCCGGCCACCACGGGGTTCCGCTGGTGCAGGAGGAAGGCCCCCAGGGCCGGGATCTGGAAGGTCCGCGACGCGGTGTGGTTTCGGTTCTGGGTCGAGACGATGCCGAGATTGATGTCGAACGACACGATCGCTCGGCCGTACTCCTCGCCCCACACACCCCGATACTGGCACACCCCCTGTAGCTCCGACCTGGCCCGGGCGCTCTCCCAGTTCGGGCCGTAGATCTTCAGAGGGATGTGCGCCCGGATCAGGTGCAGCAGAAGCTCCTCGGTGTAGGGCTCCCAGTGGCCGATGAACCCGACCGGCGCACCCACGGCAGCACGCTCCTCCGCCGTCATGGGACTCGGTTCCGGAACGGCGCGGTTGGCGCACAGTTCCATGTGATACACCCGCGGTAGCCCGTCGCGGCGGAACTCCTCGACGTTGTGCAGGTTCGAGGTGATGTGAACGTCGTAGTCGCGGAGGCCGCGGAGGAGGAACCGCCAGTGAAGCCAGTGCATCCGGGTGTCGGCCCGCCAGTCGTCGGTGTTGTGGTACACGAGAACGCCGCCGAGCCGACGCAGCTCGCGTAGGGTCTGGGGGAACACGAAGACGCCCTTCTCGATCCAGACGATCTGGGGTCGAAAGCGCCGAGCGCGCTCCAGGATCTCGCGGTTGAAGCGGTGCACACCGGGCGTGCGCAGGGTCCAGAACGTGAGCCGCGACAGGATGGGGTTCGCGCTCTCGACGTAGTCGCGCTGGTCGATCGATTCCACCTGGTGGCCGAAGTGGACGAGCGCATCACGCCGCGCCCGGGTGGTGAGGAAGGGGCGGAGGCTGCCGATGAAGAGGATGCGGAACGGGTCCAAGGGCGTGCGGGTCCGTGGCGTGGCGGAGGATGACACGCGCCGCTCGCGGCGTGCCGAAGGGATAGCACACGGCCTCGCATCGAGGTCGCGGGCCCGCTCCGGCGACGCGCTTTACGTTCCAACCCGGTTCTGCTACTTCAGCGCGTCGGCCCGATCAGTGGGTCCGGTGTCCGCTGCGGGAGCCCATGAACCCGATCCGACGCAGGCTGGCGGACCGCCGCGCGGCCGCTCGCGACGCGCGCGGCGCTGCCTACGCCGAGGCGGCCCACGACGCCTTGGGGCGTCTCAGCCAGCAGCTCGAGCGCTTCAACCGCTGCTGGAGCGAGATCTCGCGCCACGTTCCCTACTACGCCGCCCAGCTGCGTGCCGGTGCGCTCCCGGTACGCTTCGACAGCTGGGCGGAGGTGCTCGAGCGGCTGCCGGTGGCCGATCGTCGCTTCGCCCAGACCCACGGCGCGGCGCTCGCGGACACGCGCCGACCGCCCGACTTCCAGCGCATGACCGGCGGATCCTCTGCGGAGCCCGTCCAGCTGCCGGCCTGGGACGAGGAGCGCGCCGCGCTCGATCCGGACACATGGCTCGGCCGCAGCTGGTACGGCATCGAGCCCGCCGACGGGCTGTTCATGATCTGGGGGCACAGCCACCTGCTGGGTCACGGGCTCCGGGGGCGCTGGAACGCGCGCAAGCGCCAGCTCCAGGACGCCCTGCTCGGGACCATCCGGTTCTCGGCCTACGACATGTCGCCCGCGGCCATGGACCGCGCCGCCCGGTCCCTCGAGCGGTCGGCAGCCCGTTGGGTGATCGGCTACTCCGTCGCCCTCGACCGCTTCGCACGTCTCCGGGAGGGTCGGCCCCTGGCGTGCGACGAGCTCAAGGCCGTGGTGGCCACCGCCGAGGCGCTCCCCGCGGACGACTCGGAGTCCCGCCTTCGCGAGGTGTTCCAGGCGCCGGTGGCGATGGAGTACGGCGCGGTCGAGACGGGCCTGGTGGCGCACACCCGGCCCGAGGGCGGCTACGGGGCGTTCTGGCTCTCCTACTTCCTCGAGGCGGCGGAGCCCGGGCCCCGCGGCGGACGCGTGCTGCGGGTGACGAGCCTCTATCCCCGCTGCTTTCCGCTCCTCCGCTACGACCTGGGCGACGAGGTCGAGGCACCGGACGTCGAGCTCGGCGCGACCCGCTTCAGCCGGGTCCTCGGACGCTGCAACGACTACGTGGAGCTGGCCGGGGGCGTCCACATCCACTCCGAGGCCATCACCCACTGCGTGCGCGGCTTGGCGTCGGTGCAGGCCTTCCAGCTCGTCCAGGAGGGCGCCGCCATCGAGCTGCGGGTCGTCCCGCGCGGACGGCTCGACGAGGCCGACCGCGCCGGGATCCGCGATCGGCTCGCGCGCATCCACCCCGATCTCGGTCGGGCGGACGTCGCGCCGGTCGAGCAGCTGTACCAGACCCGGGCCGGCAAGACACCCATGATCCTGAGGCGCTGAGGGTCGGTGACCGCGAACGCCGGGCGGGGCCTGCGACTCCTGCTGCTGCACACCGACGGCTACGGGACGCCGGGCGGAATGGCCGCGTTCAACCGCGGCTTCGTCGCGGCGGCCCTGGCCAGCGGTCGCACCGCGCGGGTGAGCGTCGTCTCGATGTTCGACGGCCCCGGGAGACCGGACGTGCCCCCGGAGGTCACCTGGTACCCGGTGCCGCCGGGCGACAAGGTCGGCTACGCCAGGCGCGCCCTGGCGGCGGCGGCGCGGGGCTTCGATCTGGTCGTCTGCGGTCACATCAACCTCATGCCCCTGGGCCTCGCCGCGGCCCGCCTGGCCCGAGCCCGGCTCTGGACCCAGAGCCACGGCATCGAGATCTGGCAGCCGCCCCGCGGCCGGCTGCACCGCTGGAGCTTCGAGCACAACGATCGGGTGCTCACGGTGAGTGCGTTCTCCCGCGCACGCATTCTGGAGTGGGCGCGCCTGGCACCCGAGCGCGTCCAGGTGATCCACAACACGGTCGATCCCGACCGCTTCACCCTGGGCCCGCGCAACCCCGAGCTCGTGGCCCGCTACGGGCTGGCGGGGCGCCGGGTGCTGATGACCGTGGCCCGTCTCGCGGCCTCCGAGCAGCGCAAGGGACACGATCGGGTGATCGCCGTGATGCCCAAGGTGGTGGAGGCGATCCCGAACGCCACCTATCTGATCGTCGGCGACGGCGATGACCGGCCCCGACTCGAGGCCCTGGTGCGGGACCACGGGATGGCGGACCGGGTGGTCTTCACCGGGTTCGTGGACGACCTGTGCGAGCACTACCGGCTCGCCGACCTCTACGTGATGCCGAGCCGCGGGGACGGCTTCGGGATCGTCTTCCTTGAGGCCGCGTGCTGCGGGGTGCCCTCGCTGGGGAGCAGCGACGATGCGGGAGGGGAGGTCGCCACGCGCCTCGGCGGGCGCGCCACCGCGAGCGGCGATCCGGACCGGCTCGCCGCCGCCATCGTGGAAGGGCTGCGAGACGCGGGGCCGCCGGATCCGGACCTCCGCGGCCGCGCGATCGAGCTCTACGGGCCGGAGCGGTACCGCGCCCGCGTCGGCGAGCTGCTGGCCACGCTCTGAGCGGACCGCGTCAGCCGCGCTTCTTGCGCAGGACCTTGCGCTGCTGGTTCTGGAAGCGGTTGGCGGTGAGGAAGTCGTCGTTGATCGTGCAGCCTTCGTAGAGCTGCAACGCATAGGCCGGGTGGTTGGGCGCCGCGCGCAGGCCGTTGAACCCCTCGATCGTGCAGCCCCGGACGGTCGCGTGGGCGTTCTCGTTGAGCTGGATGGCGTTCCCATGGCGGCCGGCGGCGCGCAGGATGCAGTTCACCACACGCACCCCTTTCACGTTGTAGTAGAGGCTGATGCCGTGCCCGCCCTGGGTGGCCCGGCCGAAGCCCAGGCTCTTGTCGATGGTGGAGTCGTGGATCCAGACGTCTTCGGCGGGGTCGGGGTGGACCGCGTCGAACGCCACCTGGTTGGTCCCCTGGATCGAGAAGTTCATGCCGGTGAGCCGGGCCACCTCCACCCGTTTGGGGTGCACGAGCTTGCAGCTTCCGCTCAGCTCGCCGGTGGCGCGGCAGTCGAGGACCTTGGCGTCGCGCAGCTCGGTCAGGGCGAAGCCGGGTCCGCCGATCTTCACGCCCGGGCGACTCGGGCTCGGCGCCGGGTCGAGACCCCAGGTGTCGTGGACCCGCACGCGCTCGATGCGCAGGCGCCGGCTGGGCGCGTACTGCTCCGTCCGCACGCCCATCATGCAGCTGTGGATCTCGACGTCGCGGATCACCCCGTCGTCGAGGCCGTGGCCCACGATTCCTTCGCGCGGAAACCCGTGGATCAGCGCGTTTTCGATCCGCAGCCTCGGCGCCTTCTGGATCTTGATTGCCGCCAGGCTGGCACAGACGCCGGGGGGGGCGCCCAGCCGCTCGCTGCCGAGGTTCCACCGCCTCTGCCAACGCGACGCACCCACCAGCTCGACATTGCGCAATGTGATGTTCGGGTTGGCGATCCAGAGCGCCGCCATGGTCGACTCGAACCGGAAGTCCGGAGCGAGCACGAGGCGGAGGTTCTCGAGTGTCTCTCCGGCGGTCAGCGAGAGCGGCTTTCGCAGGACCCGGGTCTCCCGCGGTCCGGAGGCCACGGCAGGCGAGCTGGCGGCGCGGGCCGTGCACCCCGTCGGCAGCAGACACGCACCGGCGAGGGCGAGACCGGCGCGGGAGGTGCGCAACAGGAATTCCCGTCGATCCATGTCGCTCCGAGAGTAGCCGAGGCCCTCGCAGGGAGCGGCGTTCCCTGCGGGGGGCCGTCGGCCGAGCACTGGTGGCGTAGGAACACGAGGCCTGCGAGAATTATGGGTTACCCGCGCCTGCGGCCTTGCTGGAAGATCGGTTGGTGTCACGCGTCGCCCAGTCGCTCCTGGTCCTCGTCCTCGTCCTCGCGATGGTCGAGGTCTCGCTCCAGGGCTTCTACTTCCTGACCACAGGCGGCTTCCTTCCGCGACGGGTCGCGCTCCCGATGTTCGCGCCCGACCCCGATGCCAGCTTCTGGCTGAAGCCGGACAACAGCTTCACCCACAAGACCCAGGAGTTCCAGGCGAGTGTCCACGTGAACGGCCAGGGCTTCCGGGTGGCCGACCCCTCGCACCTCCATCCGCTCGCGAAGCCGCCCGCCACCTTCCGCATCATGCTGCTCGGGGCCTCCTACCCGTTCGGGTGGGGCGTCGACTTCGAGCACTCCTTCGCGGCTCGCCTCGTGCGCCTGCTCGAGGGAGGAGGCTATGCCGACGGGCTCCCGATCGAGCTGATCAACGCCTGCGTCCCCGGCCTCATCCCCGGCTCGAACCTGGCCTGGTACGAGAATCAGGGCAGCGCATTCCGGCCCGACCTCGTGATCCAGGTGGTCACGGGCACCATGGCGATCACCGAAGAGCGCAACACGTCCACCGTGGACGAGGACGGCTACATCGTCCCGGCCGGCATGACCGCGCGGGGGTGGGCCGAGTACTATCTGAAGAAGCTGGGCATCGTCTTCTATCCCTGGCTCGTGGTCACCCGTCTCGAGGACCAGCTCCGCGCGTCGGGCGAGGACGCGGCGCCGGTGGAGGAGGTCTCGTCCTTCGAGGGCTTCGACCCGGCGGCTCCGGAGCTCGAGCCGTCCTTCCGCTTCTACCGGCGCCTGGAGCGCTCCGTCGCGGCCAGCGGCGCGCGCCTGCTGGTGCTCTTCACGCCCGTGAGTCACCGGATCCACCCGGAGGACGTGGCGCGCTGGCGCCTGAAGGGCCAGCCGCCCGTCGGAGAGCGGATCGAGTTCAACCGCGATTTCTGCCGCCACCTGTCGGCGACCGGCATCGACTGCGTGGACGTGACGCCGGCGCTCCTGGCGGCGGCCCGGGCGTCCGACGAGCGACTCTACTACTGGCTCGACAGCCACTGGACGATCCAAGGCAACCGGGTCGTCGCCGACTCGGTGGCGACGCACATGCTGCCCGGGAGCGGCCCCGCGCCTGCAGACGGGTCGGTCGCCTCCGAGGCGACCCTCCGCTGAGGCGAGGCGGCCCCGCCGGGCCGGCTCAGCGTCGGCCTTCGGACCGGAGCCGCGCTAGGTTCGACCGGATCTCCGGTCGGTCCGCCAGGGCGAGGGCCCTGCGGTAGTAGGCCTCCGCCTCCTTCGCGCCGCCGATGCGGAAGTAGGCGGCGTTTCCGAGGTACACGAGGGCGAGAACGTCCTCCGGGTCCTTCTCGATCCGCTCCTCGAGCTCCTTCACCATACGGTCGTACTTCCAGAGGTCGCGATCCCCGACCCGCGCCGGGTCGAAGCCGATCCCGAGCCATTCTCCGACGTCCAGGGGATCCGCGGCGAGCTGCTCGAGATCCGCCAGGCGGCCCGCGACGTAGGCATCCAGCGCGAAGTCCGCCGTGGGCGCGGGCACGAGCTCCTCGTCGACCAGCTTCCGGAACAGGCCCTCGGCCACCCGCACGTTGCCCTGGGGCGTGAGGTGCACGTAGTCGTAGAAGTCGTCGAAGCCGACGATCCCGCTCTCGGCCTCCTCGGAGAGGTGCTCGATGGTGTCGAAGAGGGGGAGTCTGCGGTCCTGCGCCACCGCCCGGACCGAGTCGGCCATGCGGTCCAGGGCGCGCCGCAGGTGGGGATCCTCGTTCATCGACGCGCGGTAGTCCTCGCGCGCGGCGCCGAAGTCCCCCAGCGCGGCCGCCGCCGCGGCGCGGCGGAACAGCAGGTCGTAGCGCTCGTCGGTCCCGGCGGAGGCGATCCGCTCGTCCAGCACCCGCCGCGCGCGGGCGTACAGGCCCGCCGTGCTAGTGCTCTCGCCGCCGACGAGCTCCGCCGCCCAGCCTTCTGGCAGGTCTTCGCGGCCGCGCCACTCCCAATTGGCAGCCACGGTCATCGGGATCATCCGGGTGTTCGCCTCGGCGCAGGCGGCGGCCATCGCGTCGATGTTGTCCCGGTAGCGCGCGACGACCTCGGCGATCTCCTCCGAACTCACCTCGACTTCCTGGATGATGGTGTTCTGGGTGACCCGGAGGTCGTCGTGGGAAAGGTCCTGGTCGGCCAGCGACGGGGTCTTCGGCGCCCCGCGGATGGCGCGGTTCACGGTGCGGTACAGGTTCGTCCCGATCAGTGCGTCGAGGAGGCCCGTGGTCCAGCCGGCGCGGGCCTCCGCGAACTTTTCGGCGTGCAGCTCGAGGAACTCGTTGTTGCCGGAGTAGACGAGCACCAGGTCCGGTTCGTAGCGGCGGGCAGCCTCCGCGACCAGCAGCTTCACCTGCTTCGAGGCCAGGGCCACGATGCCGAGGTTGAGGACCTCGACCCGGCGATCCGGGTAGGCGCGCTCGAGCATGCGCGCCAGCTCGCGGCTGAAGGTGGCGTTGGGGCTGTAGCCGAGCCCCGCGGTGGCCGAGCCGCCGAAGCTGAAGACCCGCAGGGAGCTCGCCGGCTTCTCCCGCAGGATGCGTTGATACGGCAGCCGACGGTCGGCGGTCCGGTAGACCGGTGTGCCGTCGGCCAGCTGCGCCGGCTCCAGGATCGGGAAGTAGATCTGCTGGTACTTGAGCCGAGACGCCCGGGACGGGTCGGGCGCGCCGATCCCGAGCAACCGGAGACCGCCCTCGACCGCGGCGAGGAACAGCAACGTCACCAGGACGGACCCGACGAGAAGCAGCAGATTACCGGTCGGGGAGGAGCGGGGCGCCGGCTCGGTCATGCGGAGGCTCAGTCGAATCCGTCGTAGTCGAACGGGAGCTCATTCTCTTCGCCCGCGAACAGGGCGGTGACCGCGACGCTTCCGAGGAGGATTCCGAGCAGCACGAGCGCGATCATTGCCGCCCGCTTGAGGGTGGCTCCGAAGGAGGAGCCCGCCGGTGCGGGCTCGGCTGCGGAGGACTGTTTGTCGGAGGCCATCGGCGGCGGATTATACGCGCTCGCCAGCGGCCGACCAAGAGCGGATCTTCGTCGCGCGCAACGGGCGCGCAGCCCGTGCGCAGCGGCCCGCCCGGGTCGGGTGAGCTACACCTGCGAGCCGTGCAGCCCGGCCTGGATCGCATCCTTCCCCTCGAGGCGCCCATTCGCAGCTATGCCTGGGGCTCGCGAAGCGTGCTGGCCGAGATGCAGGGTCGACCGACCCCGTCGGCCGAGCCCGAGGCCGAGCTCTGGGTCGGCGCCCATCCCCTGGCCCCCGCGCGCGTCCGCAGCGGCGCGGGCGAGGTCCCGCTGCCCGACTGGATCGCTTGCGATCCGGAGGCGGTGCTGGGGACCGACGTGGTGCGGCGCTTCGGCCCGGCGCTTCCGTTCCTGCTCAAGATCCTCGCCGTCGAGCAGCCGCTCTCCCTCCAGGCGCACCCGGACGCCGCCCAGGCCCGGGCCGGCTTCGAGCGGGAGAACCGCGCAGGCGTCCCTCTGCAGGCGCCCGAGCGCTCCTACAAGGACCCGCAGCCCAAGCCCGAGCTGGTCTGCGCCCTGACCCCGTTCGAGGCGCTGAAGGGCTTCCGGGAGCCCGGCGAGACCCGTGCCCGGCTCGAGGCCCTCGGGGTGTCCGCGCTCGCGGCGGCCCTCGCGCCCCTGGTCGAGCGGACCGACGCGGAGGGCTGGCGCGCCAGCTTCGAGAACCTGCTGCGCACGCCCGCCGAGCGGCGGCGGGGACTCGTGGCGGCCGTCGTCGCCGCGGCCCGGGAGCGGGCCGACGCGGACGAGGCCTTCTCGTGGGTCGTGCGGCTTGCCGGGGCGCATCCCGAGGACCTCGGGGTCCTGGCGCCGCTCTACCTCCACTGGGTGCGGCTCGCGCCCGGAGAGGCCCTCTTCCTGCCGGCGGGAGAGCTCCACTGCTACCTCCACGGCACGGCCCTGGAGCTCATGGCCAACTCCGACAACGTGCTGCGCGGCGGCCTCACGCCGAAGCACGTCGACGTGGACGAGCTGCTCCACATCGGGGTATTCCAGCCGGGAGACCCCGTGCCCCTGCGTCCCTGCGACGGGGTGTACGCCACGCCGGCGGCCGAGTTCGAGCTGGCGGTGCGCGACGTGGCGCCAGGTGTCCCGGTCCGCGGCGCCGACCCGGGTGCGGTCGCGCTGCTCCTGTGCACCGCGGGCCGCCTCCGGGTCGTCCCGGAGCGAGGCGAGCCGCTGCCGCTCACCCCGGCGAGCGCGCTGCTCGTGCCGGCCGCGGCACCCGCCTATCACCTCGAGGGCGACGGGCGCCTGTTCCGGGCCTCGGTTCCGGCGTCGAGCGGGTCGGGAGCGGCCTAGCCCGGCTCCTCGCCGGGGTCCGGGCGTCGGCGGGCGAAGGCGCCCGAGAGGGCCATGCTCGTGAGGCAGGCGGCGGTCATGGAGCCGAGGGTGGCGATCGCCGCACCCTTCGCCCCGTAGGACGGGATCAGCAGGAAGTAGAGGACGAGCGCCGAGCTGGCGCCGGCGATCTGGACCACGAGCAGCCGCTCCGTGCGGCGATGGGCCAGGATCGTGTTGGAGAAGGCGTCCTCGATGCCGCGGACCGCATAGGCGGCACCGATCCAGATGAACAGGTCGCTGCCACCGCGGAACGCCTCTCCCAGCAGGAGTCCGGCCAGCAGCTCGGACAACAGATAGACCGCCACCAGCCCGCCGGCGAAGATCGCGCCCGAGATTCCGACCCAGGTGAGCAGGGTGCGCCGCTCCTTGCTTCGATCCGCCGTCGATGCGGCGTCGAACAGGACCGGGCGCAGCGTGTTGCTCACGATGTTCGCCACGACCACGAAGGGCTGGTTCGCGATGCCGTACGTGGCCGAGTAGATGCCGGCGGACTCCGCCCCCGCCAGCTCCGCCAGGATGTAGCGATCGCTCATGTTGATCACCCAGCCGAGGACGGCCTGGGGGATCAGGGGGTTGGCGAAGCGCAGGATGTCGCGACGGAGCCGCGTCGTCCAGGACGGGTCCGCGGCGAGCGGATCCCCCGGCACCCGCACCACCAGCCTTCGGAAGATGACGTTCACCACGGCCCCGCCCACGAAGTAGCCGAGCAGCACGCTGGCGGCGCTCGGCCCGAAGAGGAGCACGCCGCCCACCGCCGCCATCATCCGGAGCCAGGCGTCCGAGGCCGCCCACAGGCCGAAGGCGGCCTGTCGGCGCGTGGCGTTGAGCTGGTTCGCCTCGAAGGCGTGCTGCACGTCCACCAGCAGGACGGCGCACAGGAGCACGAAGGTCACGAACCGGGTCTCGGTCTCCGTCAGGCCGATCCAGAGGGCGCCGCCGACCAGCAGCATGGCGGCGGTGATCGCATAGCGGCGGCCCAGCATACCGACGAGGAGTCGTCGGAAGTCGGCGATCCGGCCCGCGTTGCGCGCCTCCGGCAGGAACCGCAGGGTGGCGTGGAGGATCGGGGCGCAGAGGATGTGGTTGCCGAGGAGTGCCAGGCCGCCCAGCAGGACGACCTCGGCGAACACGCTGGGGGAGAGGAGCTCGGTGAGCAGGCGGAGGCCGACCAGCCGGCCCGCGATCGACAGCAGCTGCGTGGCGGCGACCCAGGCCCCCTGCCGGACCACGGGGGTGTCCCGGAGGCGCTGCAGCAGCGGGGGACGGGAGGAGCGCGTGGCATCGCCTTCGGGCACGGGTCCCGCTCAGGCGCGGCGGAACTCGAAGATGCCGCAGCCGCAGTCCAGGCCGAAGGAGTCCGTGGCGTCGACCTCCGGGCGGGGGACGTCGGCGTGCAGGTCCCCGGCATCGTCGACGTAGGAGAAGGCCTCCAGGTGCAGCCGCCCCTTGGCCCAGCCGAGCACCGTGCCGACCGAGATCACCCGATGGCTGTTGAACTCCACCCGCTCCCGTCCGATCGGCACCGAGACGTACAGGATCCCCTCCTCGGCCAGCATCGACACGAGTGCGTCGAACGCCCTGCTGTGGCCGACCGCGTCGACGGTGTCCCCGTAGCGGCCGAGTCCGACGTGCTCGATCGCGTGGAGGCTCGACACCGACTCGCAAGCGCCCCGCCATTCGTCCGGGAGGTCGAGGAGGTCGGCCTGGTGGAAGCGCACGCCGGGCACCCGGCTGGTCTGGGGCCGGATGTCGAGCACGTCGATCTCGCGGAAGCTCGCCACGTGGGCCACGAAGCCATCGACCCGGGATCCCACGTCGATGTGGCGCGCGGGCGCGCGCTGGAAGATCCGCCGCGCCACGTGCAGATCCTGGTGGAAGTAGGCGCCGGAGGCCTCCCCGCTGGCGTCGAAGCGGTCCGCGAGGGCCGGGTAGGAGAACGCCAGCGGAGGGCTCGCCTCCAGGGTGCGGGCGTGGGCCCGGTAGCGCCGGTAGTCCGAGACGGCTGCGGGCAGGCCCTTGCAGGCGTTCAGGAAACGCAGGGGAACGAAGCCGAAGGCGTTGAGCCAACGGAGCACGGGCATCAGCCAGCGCTTCATCGGAGCTCCTCCTCGGCGGGCAGCACCAGCTCTCCGGGGATCTCTGTCCATCCCTCCGCCACCCAGTCCTCGTTCAGGTGGCGTACACAGGACGGGACGATGACGCGTTTTCCTGCAGCCGTCGAGAGCCAGGCCCCCCACCAGCTGAAGGAGCTGTTGGCCAGGACGAATCGACGGCACTGGGACATCAGCCAGAGGTCCTCGTAGTTCTTCGTCTCTCCGTCGACGGTGTTGTGGGTGACGTGCACGGTGCGGAACGGGATCTCCAGGTTGGACCGGATCCAGTCGGGATAGTCGGAGAAGCAGTACACGGTCGGGTCGGAGAGCCCCTCGACAGCCAATGCGAGGGCACGCCGGTAGTAGTCCACCGGGAGGGAGGGGACCGAGGCGGCCGGTCTGGGCGATGCCACGGCGCCGACGCCGTGGAGGCGCCGGGCGTGCAGGCAGACGGCATCGCGGGAGCGGATCTCCTCGGCCAGGGCGCGATTCGCGGCGTCGTGGGGTGTCACGATGCGGAGCTCCTCGAGAAGCTCGGCCCGGATGTGCCCGAAGTAGCGCTCGGACTGCCAGTAGCCCTCGAGGTAGGCGCCGTCCCGGGGCGGCGCGGCCAGGAGACGTTCCTCCACGCGGGCCGGCGGCTCCTCGATGTAGGTCCGCCACCCGAAGGGGAGCAGCCGCTGGCTCCGGCGAACGACCTTCCGCCGGAGCCGGCCGAGGGTACCGAGGAAGCAGCGGCTGGGATCCGCCTCGCGGACGTCCGCCGCGAAGTGGTGCAGGAGCGAATGGCCCCGGCCGAAGTTGTCCGTGGCCGCGGCCGAGACGACGTCATAGGCCGGCTCGAGTCCGTGTCGGCTTGCGATCCCGCGCAAGGCGGCGTAGATGAAGAGCTGGTTGCCGAGGCCCCCCTGGACGCGGGCGATGATCACGATGCCGGCCCCGCGCGGAAGCGCTCGGCGAAGCGGGCGAGGTCGGCCGTCACCTCCTCCCGGGTCAGCAGGTAGGGGCCCGAGCGTCCGAAGACCTCGCCGTGGCGCGTGCGCATGTCGTACCGGGCGTGGGGCCCCGCGTCGGGATCCGCGGGCGGTAGCGTCACTCCCAGCGCCTCCGCGGCCAGGTCACCCATGCGCGCGGGCTCGGTCGCCAGGTTGAGCAGCGACAGCCCGGCCGCCAGGGCGGTCTGGAGGTCGTCCCAGAGCCGGCCGACCTCGTAGAACTGCATCACCGCCTCGCCGTCCACGAAGCGGAAGTCGCGGTGCAGGATGTCGAAGATCATGTTCTTGCGCAGGCCGTCGCCGAAGAGCCCCGGGAGCCGCACCACCAGCGCCTCGAAGCGCTCGCGGACGAACTGCTCCAGCAGGAAGCGGTGCAGGCTGTAGGGCCGGAGCCCGGTCTCGTCGATCGGCGTGTCCTCGACCACGGCGTCCACCCGGGGGTAGACGTCGATCGTCGACAGCAGGATGAAGCGGTCCGCCTGGACCTCCTTCAGGGCGCCGAGCAGGAGATCCAGGGCGCGGCGGTCGGAAGCCGGGTCGCGGTTGGCCTGGAACTTCAGGCTCGACGGCGCGGCGCAGTAGAGCGCGGCGAACCGCCGTCCGCGGATCTCGTCGATGGTCGTCGAGCGATACGTGCGATCGAAGGCTGCGCGGGACCGCAGCGCGGTTCCGACGAACCCGCTCGCCCCGATGAGTCCGACCTCTCTGCCCATGGAAGGTGGATCAGGCGGCGTCGTACTCGCGAATCGCGTGGATGATCCGGTCGACGTCGCGGTCGGTGAGGTCCGAGTGGATCGGGATCAGGATCGTGTCCTCGTCGGCCCGAGCGGTCTGCGGCAGGTCTCTCGGGCCCGCGCCGAAGATCGCGTACCGGTCGTTCCGGCGGTTGTTGACGTTCACCATGATGCCGCGCTCACGCAGGAACTTCGCGAAGGAGAGACGGTCCTGAACGTGGACGGGGAAGATCTGGAAGTTCGGCGTACGATCGCTCTCGTAGCGCAGCAGGGTCAGCTTCTTCAGCCCCTTCAGCTCGTCGCGGTAGCGCAGGCCGACCTCCCGCCGGCGGGCGAGCGGGCCGTCGAAGTGCTGCATGCCGACCAGGCCCAGCGTGGCCGTGATGTCGTTCATGTTGTACTTGAAGCCGAGCTCGTCGATCTCGTCGGGGAGCGGGTCGATGAGGTTGGTCTTCTTCTCCTCGCGATCCACGCCGTACCAGACCTTCCGCTTCAGCTTCTTGTAGTTGTCCTCGCTCGCCGTACAGATCAGTCCGCCGTCGCCCGCGGTGACGATCTTCACCACCTGGAGCGAGAACGTCACGTAGTCGCCCTTGGCGCCGATGAAATCGTCCCGGTACTTTGCGCCCAGGGCGTGGGCCGAGTCCTCGACGAGCGGCAGGCCGTGCTTCGCCGCAACGGCCCGCAGGGCGTCCAGGTCGCAGGCGTAGCCGCCGTAGTGGACGCACACGATCGCCTTCGTCCGGTCCGTGATCCTGGCCTCGACGCTCTCCGGGTCGAGGTTGAGCGTGTCGTAGTCGATGTCGGCGAAGACCGGCGTCGCGCCCTGCTCCAGGATGGACGTATTGGTGGCGATGAAGGTGTAGGGAGTGCTCACCACCTCGTCGCCCGGGCCCACGCCGATGGCCGCATAGGAGGCGCGAAGCGCGGCGGTCCCGTTCGTGCACGCCACCACGTAGGGAGAGCCGAAGCGCTGTCGCACGTGCTCGCGGAGCGCCTTCTCCTGCTTGCCGGTGTTGATCCACTTCGAGCGAAGGACCTCGGTCACGGCCGGCCCCGCCTCGTCGGGGACGTAGGTCGACCACGGACGGATCAGCTCCTCCCCGAACTCGTAGTCCTTGCGGTCCGCCACGGACGGCTTGGCAACACTCGACATCTCAGCTCTCCCAGAGGACCGAACGGTAGTAGGTGACGGTTTCCCGAATCCCGGTCTCGTGATCGGTGAACCGGAAGCCCGGGAGCCATTCCCGGAACCTGCGATCGTCCAGGATCTTGAACGGGGCGCCGTCCTGGTAGGTGGTATTGAACTCGAGGCTCCCCTCGTAGTCGAGGGCCTTCTTGATCAGCTCCGCGGACTCCCCGATCGAGTAGCCCTTGTTGCGACCGATGTTCACGGGCTCGACGAGGGACTCGTTGCGGGCGACGGCTTCGGCGAGGACCTCGGCGATGTCGACGATGTATCCCCACTCCCGCACCGGCTTTCCGGTGCCCCAGATCTCGAACGAGGCCGCTCCCTTCCGCTGGGCCTGCATCATCCGGATGATCATCCCGTTGAGGGCGTGGGTGCGGTTCGGGTCGGTGTAGTCGCCCGGACCGAAGGCGTTCGGCACCAGCAGGTTGACGGTACGCGTGCCGTACTGGCGTTCGAAGGATCGCGAGAGGATGTAGATGAAGCGCTTGGCGTTTCCGTAGGCGAGCACCGAATCGTGGACCGGCCCGCTCCACCACTGGTCTTCCACGTGCTTGTTGGCGTCGCCGGGGTAGGAGCAGTTGGACAGCGGGTTCACGACGAGTGCCTCCGGGCACTCGAGTCGGACCGCCTCGTAGAGATTGAGTGCCATGCGGGTGTTGTCCTGGAAGACCTCGCCCGCGTGGTCGCTGACGTAGTGGAGGCTGCCGACGTGCGCCGAGGCGTTGACGATCGCGGCCGGCGCCTCGTCTCTCAGGCATGCGCGGACGGCGTCGATATCCCGGAGGTCGACGCCGGTGCGGCGGGAGGCCGCGACGGGAGCGAAGCCACCCTTTTCCTCGAGCACCCGGATCACGTGTTTGCCCAGGAACCCGGATCCGCCGAATACGACCGTCTTCATGGCGCCTTCCCTAGACGTTCCGGTAGATGCTGCGGTGCTCGAGGACCGGAACGGCCTCGATGAGCTCTTCGATGCCCTCCTCGACGCGCACGTCGCAGGAGAAGCCCAGGCGGTTGATCTTGTCGTACGAGACGACGTAGTTGCGCTTGTCCTTGTCCTCGCCGATGTCGGCAAAGTGGAGGTAGTAGTCCACCTTCCCCTTGATCATCAGGGCGACGTCTTCCTTGCTGTAGTTGTTCCGGTCGTCGCCGATGTTGAAGACCTCGCCCTTCATCTTGTCGGCGTTGTCGACCGCGAAGGCGAAGCTCTTGGCCATGTCGTCGACATGGATGAAGGTGCGCTTGAAGTGCTTCTCGAACATGATGAGGTACTGGTTCACGACGGCTTCGTAGACGAAGTCGTTGATCAGCAGGTCCAGTCTCATCCGCGGCGAGAGGCCGAACGCCGTCGCGAAGCGATACGCGATGGTGGTGTTGTGGTCCATCAGGAGCTGCTCGGCCTCGGTCTTGGTGCGGCCGTAGAGACTCAAGGGGTTGAGGGGCGTCTCCTCGGTGCAGACGCCCTCGACGTGGCCGTAGTTGCTGCCGGTGGAGGCGTACAGGACGAGCTGTTGCCGGGAGAGGAGCCCGGAGAGCGTCCTGGCCGACTCGAGGTTCGTGGTGACCGCCAGATCCGGGTTCTTCTCGCAGGCCGGGAACCCGACGATGGCGGCCAGGTGGATCACGACGTCCGCATCCGCGACCAGGGGGCGGAGGGTCTCGGCGCTCCGCGCGTCGCCCTTCAGGAACCGGAAGCGGCGGTTCCGGAAGAACGGGATCATCGCGTGGCCGTTCTCGTACATCAGCAGGTCGAGGACGGTGACTGCGTGCCCTTCGTCCAGCAGTCGGCCGACCAGGACCGATCCCACATAGCCCGCGCCGCCGGTCACCAGGATCTTCGCCATCGGATACCTCTCTCGCGGCCTCGCAGGCCGAACGCGGCGTCGCCACCGTTTCGCGGGCCCCGGGAGCTCGTTCGCGGCCCCACCGCTCTAGTGGCGCTCTCCCGAGCAAAGGTGTCGGCGGCCTCGGCAATGGACGCAGCGGCCCGCCGAACCCGCAACCATAGGAAAGATTCCCGGCCCTCGCCGCGTGCGCGGGCCTCCTTCGGGCCAGGGGCGCAACCCCTGCGCAACCGCCTCGCTAGCGGAACGCAACGGGGGACTCCGTTCCGGCGGGCGGCGGCAGCAGCCCGCTCTCGACGAGCCCCTCGGCCAACGCCTCGCCGTAGATCCGATGGCCCAGCGCGTTCCAGTGGGGGTCGAAGGGGATCCGGATCTCCGCCTGGCTCGGGATGCGCTCCTTCCAGCGTGCGTACGTGCCGAAATCCTGCACGCCCAGCTCCCGACCCAGCAGCAGGCTCCAGGGCCCGTCGGTCATGAGGACGTCGAACGCGGCGCCTTCCGCCTCGGCCGCGCGTCGCATCGCTTCGACGAGAGAGGCCGTGAGGCGGAAGACGTAGCTCTCTGGATCGGGCACGTCGACGAGGTCCTCGAAGTCGCCGTACGAGCCGGCCCGCAGGATCTGCTGCGTCAGCTGGGGGGCGGCGGCGACGATGTGGACGAGCGCGGTGGCGAAGCCGCTGCGGCAGACGATCTCGTCTCGGATCCAGAGGACGAAGCGCGTCTTCCACGGCACCGTCAGCTCGCGACGGTTGCCCGAAGTGTCCAGCCGGATGTTGGCAGTGTACTCGAACCGCGGGACCGGCGTCCCACGCAGCTCCGCAGTGCCGTCGGCTCGGATCCCGAAGTAGGGCTTCCCATACACTCGAAAAGGGCGATGGATCGTCATGTTGTCGTCGAGATCGTTGCCGTTGAACCAGTAGAGCACCAGGTCCGGCTCGTACTTCAATCCCTCGTCGGCGATGAACAAGTAGGCCTGGTCCGTGCCCCAGCCCCGGGTCCCGCCGTTGATGAACTCGACCGCGTGGCCCCGTTCGCGGAGGGCACGTTCGGCGACCCGGGTGAAGACCGCTTCGGGCGGAACCTCGAATCCGACCACCGCGGAGTCGCCCACCACCAGGACCCGGAAGACGTCCGGGTCGGACCGATACGGCAGCTCGCGCTCGCGGAGCCCCTTGGAGTTGATCCTGATGGGCTGCTCCACCCCGAGCTTGACGAAGACGACCTCGCCGTCCGGGACGTGGTGCCACCCCCAGCGGGGGTGGTGGGTGAAGACGTCGTACGCCGGGTGCAGGGGGCGGATGCCCATGATCCAGCGCGAGGCCGCTTCGCCGATCGCGAAGGTGATGGCGCAGAAGAGGAGCACCTTTCCGAGCAGCGCGAGCAGCCGCCGCGGGATCGAGCGCGCTCTGCCGGGGGGTCCGTGCTCAGACATGGCGTGAGACGCCCGACTCCGCCCCCTGCCAGTCCAGGTCGTCGGCCAGCGCGCGACGCGAGCCCCGCAGCGCACCCAGGGCGATGTGCATGAGGATGACCGGTGCCACCGCGAAGAGCAGGGTGCCGTACGAGGAGGCGACGTTGGCCATGAACCCGAAGCCGATCTGCTGCAGGGAGACCACCATGACGAGGACGCCGGGCGCGACGAGCGGACGCCGGCCGCAGGTCTCGTGCAGGATGCGGATGAGGAGTCCGATCAGGAACATGCCGCCGATGATCCCCGGCCAGCCGAAGTTGAGATAGAAATCGCCCACCTGGGTCGGGCCGGTGGAGGATCTGATGCCTGGCCCGGAGCCGTATACCTCCGTGATCCATCCGCCGATGTCCATGACGGGTTTGCCGGGCCAGATCAGACGCGGGACCGGGAAGAGCAGCAGGATGTAGAGGGTCTTCCCGTACTGGAACGGGACCTCGCGCGGGGTCTCGCGGATGATCACCGACGTCACCCCGACGCCATCGAAACGCCGCTTGGCGCGCTCGAACCCGTCGAGGAGGAGCGCCTCGGGCTTGTTCGAGCCCACGAACTCCTGGACCTGGGAGAGGGCCGCCCCCGGGTTCCGCGCCAGGGCGCCCACGCCCTGCGGGAGCAGGCCCTCCTTCACGAACTCCGAGATGGGATACACCCCGAAGAGCGCGAAGGCGCCGATGGCGATCAGCCGCAGGGGCAGCCGGGCCTTCAGCACCATCCATGTGACCACCACCACACCGGGCCCGATGAGCATCGCCTCCTTGGATCCGGTCAGCGTCCCGATCAGCATGTTGGCGGGGACGTTGAAGGCGAGCACGATCAACGCGCCCCGGGAGCGGTACTTCAGGTACGCATACGTCATCAAGACGTTCACGTAGATGTAGCTGGAGGCCAGCGTCGAGATGACCCCCGAGCCCAGCTCCGACGGGACGAGACCCGCCATCGACGCCAGGGCGATCGCCCAGCCCAGGGGCAGCATGATGGCGGACACGAGGATGATGTCCGCGAGGCTCCACTCGCGCTGGAAGCGGGGTACGGCCCGGCCGACCAGCCGGCCCACGGGCGAAACGTATGTCAGGAGCACCACCGACATGGCGAGCAGGCCCGCCAGCTGCCCGCGGATCACGTGCTGGGGCAGGAGGTTGCTGAAGGCGAGTCCGGCCGCGTCGGTGGGACCGAACGCCGGGATGTAGAGGAAGAAGACCGAGCTCACCCAGTAGCCCATGAAGGCGAGCAGGAAGATCGAGAGCACGAGGTGGCGGTGGCGCGGCGGGCGGAGGCGATCGAAGCCGAGGGGGATCAGGCCGAGCACGATCGTGACCACGGCCAGGGACAGCATGGTGAAATCGGGGCCGTCGAGCTCGGCGATGAGGCCGGCCGCGAAGATGCCCACGACCAGGACCACCGTGAACACGAGGAACAGCAGGGCCTCTGCGGGCCGTTGGGCGCGCTCCGGGGCCTCGGCGGTCTCCGGCGCGGCCAGCGGGGGCAGCGCGTTGGGGTCGGGATCGGGCATTGGGTCCTCTGGACTCCCAGACACCACGGCCAGCGAGTGGGTCGACTTGAGGCGACCCGGGGCCCGGATTCTAGAGGCTCGCCTGTCGGCACGCACCATGGCAGAGCCGGGCGGCGAAGCTGCCGGCTCGCTGCGGGTCGGCTGCGCACGGCGTGCGTTCGCCGCCCCATCAGCCGCCCCCGCCCCCCCCGCGGCGCCGGGAGCCGGGCTATAGTGCAGGGCCGCGCGCCGCCCCCCGAGGGCCTGCGCCACAGGCAGACTGCGGCGGAGCAGTCTGCGCCCAGAGCAGGGTGGGCATGCGCCGGACGTCCCAGGCCTCGGTTCTGATCAACGCGCTCACCGTCATCGACGGTGGGGGCCGCAGCTACATCACGAACCTGCTCCGGGAGCTCGACGCGGACCCCCGGGGATTCCGCTTCACGGTGCTGGCCGCCGAAGGGCAGCTCACGGAACGGGACACGGGCCGCTCCCAGCTCCTGACGCTGCGCCTCGCCGGCGACCACCGCGCCCTGCAGCTCCTGCAGCGGGTGGCCTTCGAGCAGGTCGTCCTGCCCTGGCGGGCCCGGGCCTACGACCTCCTGTACTGCGTGGCCGACATGGTGCCCCTGGCGACCAGCGTGCCCACCGTGGTGGCCCTGCGGAACCTCAACATCTACGACGACACCTACTACAACACGCCCCGGCTGCGCGCCCTGCGCATGCTGGTGCCGCTCGGCCTGCGCCGGGCCCGTCGCATGATCTTCCCGTCCCAGGCGGCGGCGGATGCCATCGCGCCCCGGGTCGGGATCTCCGCCGAGCAGGTTGCCGTGGTGCGCTACGGCATCGCCCGCGAGGCCTTCGACGCCCCCGACGACCCGGTCGACGCCGGCGCTCCCTACCTCTTCCTGCCCGCCGCCCTCGAGCGCCACAAGAACATGGAGGTGCTGCTGCGCGGGCTGCCCCGGGTGTCGGACCCGACGCTCCAGCTCTGGATCGCCGGTCAGTCCCAGACCGATCCGGTCTACGCCGCCGAGATCCGGGACCTGGCGGCGAGCCTCGGCCTCGACGAGCGCGTGCGCTTCCTCGGGCCCGTGCCCTACAAGGACGTGGTGCGCTATCACCGCCACGCCGTCGCCCTGGTGTTCCCCTCGAAGATCGAGACCTTCGGGCACCCGCTGCTCGAGGCCATGCTGGCCGAGACGCCGATCGTGGCCGCCGACATTCCCGCCTTCCGCGAGATCGCCGGGGACGCGGCGCTCTTCTTCGCGCCCGACGACGTGGACGGCCTGGTCGCCGGCGTGGAGCGGGTGCTGGGCGACGCCTCCTCGCGTAGCCAGCGCGTCGAGCTGGGTCGCAAGCGCGCCTCCGAGTTCACCTGGAAGCGCTCGGTGGATCGTCTCTGCCAGGTGTTCGAGGAGGCGCTGGGGGCGGGATGAACCGCCAGCTCTTCGAGCACCACCCGGTGCTGGGGCATCGGTTCATCCCCGGACTGCGGGCGCGCGTGGACCACGAAGCCGGCGGCTACCTGATGCGCACGAACGCGTCGGGCTTCCGCTGCCGACACCCCTTCGAGAAGGCCCCGACACCGGGACGGCGCCGGGTGCTCCTGTTCGGCGACTCCTACACCGCCGGCGACGGCGTGAGCGACAAGCACCGCTACGGCGAGCGGCTGGAGGCGCTGCGGCCGGACCTGGAGGTCTACAACTTCGGACTCCCCGGCAGCGGCACCGATCAGCAGTACCTGGCCTGGCGGGAGTTCGCCCGGGACGTCGCCTGCGACGCCGTGGTGCTCGCCGTCATGGTGGAGAACGTCCGCCGGGTGGCCGCGCGCTACCGGCCCTACACGGATCGCGACGGCACACCTCGCGTCTTCGCCAAGCCGTGGTTCGAGCTCGACGCCGACGGCGCGCTCACGCTCCGCGGTGTGCCCGTGCGCAAGACGCCGATCCCGGAGGCGGAGCTGCCCGCGGAAGAGCGGGCGTCGGTGGACGAGAGCGGCCGCGCCGCCTGGCTGCGCCGGGCGGTGAACCGGCTCGGCCCCGACGTGAAGGACGTGGCCCAGCGCCTCACCCGCTACCAGCCCCTTCCCGAGTACGACGAAGCCGACCACCCCGCGTGGCGCCTGCTCTCCGAGGTGCTGCGCCGCTGGGTCGGCGAGATCGAGGCGCCGGTGCTGCTCTTCCCGATTCCCCTCTACCAGTACGTGGAGGAGACCGCCTCGGCCCAGGCCTACCGCGCCCGCTTCCGCGAGCTGGCGGACGAGACCGGCGCCGCCTTCTGCGATCCCCTGCCCGATCTCCAGCTGCCGCCGCGGCCGGAGCGGCGCGGGTTCCGCTTCCGTGAGGATCCGCACCCCACACCCGCGGCCCACGCGGTGCTCGCCCGGGCGCTCGCCCGCGGGCTGGCGCCCGTGCTCGAACGGGGCGCCGCGTGAGCCACCACGTGCTCGGCATCTCCGCCTTCTACCACGACGCGGCCGCGGCCCTGGTGCGCGACGGCGAGATCGTGGCGTGCGCCCAGGAAGAGCGCTTCACCCGCAAGAAGCACGATCCGCGCTTCCCGCGCCACGCCATCGCCTACTGCCTCGAGGAGGCCTTCATCGAGAACGACGAGCTGGATGCGGTGGTCTTCTACGACCATCCGCTGCTCACCCTGGACCGGGTGCTGCAGTCGCTGCTGGCCGTGGCCCCCGAGGGCGAGGACCTGTGGCGCAAGGCGGCCCCGTCGGTGCTCGGGGTGAAGCTCTTCGTCGACCGCTACGTGCGCGACGTGCTCAAGACCGACGTGCCCGTGCTCTTCGCCCGCCATCACCTCTCCCACGCGGCCAGTGCCTTCTACCCGTCGCCCTTCGAGCGGGCCGCCGTGCTCACGGTCGACGGCGTGGGCGAGTGGGCCACCACGAGCCTGGCCGTGGGCGAGGGGGAGCACATCGAGGTCCGCAAGGAGATCCACTACCCCCACAGCCTGGGTCTCCTCTACAGCGCCTTCACCTACTTCTGCGGCTTCAAGGTGAATTCGGGCGAGTACAAGCTGATGGGCCTCGCGCCCTATGGCGAGCCCCGCTACGCCGACGCGATCCGGCACGAGCTGATCGATACGAGGCCCGACGGCTCGTTCCGCCTGAACCTCGACGCCTTCGGCTTCCTCGACAGCGACCGCATGACGAACGCCCGCTTCGACGCCCTCTTCGGGGGGCCGCCGCGGGCGCCCGAGTCGCGCATCAGCCGCCGCGAGATGGACCTGGCGGCGTCGGTGCAGGCGGTCACCGAGGACGTCATGCGCGGTCTCGCGCGCCACGCCCTGGAGCTCGCGGGCTGCCGCGACCTCTGTCTGGCCGGCGGCGTGGCGCTCAACTGCGTGGCCAACGGCAAGCTGCTGCTCGAGGGCGTGGCCGACCGCGTCTGGATCCAGCCGGCCGCCGGCGACGCGGGGGGCGCCCTGGGCGCGGCGCTGGTGGGGAGCCTGCGCCGCTTCGGGGCCCGGCGGGTGCGCTCGCCGGGGGGCGGCGACGCCCAGCACGGGAGCTACCTGGGCCCGGCCTGGTCCGCTGCCGAGATCCGCGCCTTCCTGGACCGCCACGACTACCCCTTCGAGGTCGTGGAGGGCCTCGACGCGCGCGCGGAGCGGGTGGCGGCGGCGCTCGCCGACGGGCAGGTCGTCGGCTGGATGAGCGGCCGCATGGAGTTCGGGCCGCGCTCGCTCGGCGGCCGCTCGATCCTGGGCGACCCCCGCAACCCCGAGACCCAGGTGCGCATGAACCGGAAGATCAAGTACCGGGAGTCGTTCCGGCCCTTCGCGCCCAGCGTGCTGGCCGAGCGCTGCGGCGACTGGTTCGAGCTCGACGCGGAGAGCCCCTACATGCTGCTGGTGGCCCCCGTGCGGGAGGGGCTGCGCAAGTCGCCGCCGCCGCCCGAGACCGACGACGCCGACGACCTGCTCGCCCGGGTGCGCCAGGCCCGCAGCGAGATCCCGGCGGTCACCCACGTGGACTACAGCGCGCGGGTGCAGACGGTGCACCGGGAGACGAACCCCGCGTACCACGCGGTGCTGTCCGCCTTCGAGCGCCTCACCGGCTGTCCCGTGGTGGTCAACACCTCCTTCAACGTGCGCGGCGAGCCCATCGTCTGCTCGCCGGAGGACGCCTATCGCTGCTTCATGCGCACCGAGATGGACCTGCTGGTGCTCGGCGACTGCCTGCTGCGCAAGGCGGAGCAGCCGCCGATCCTGGACGACGAGTCGTGGAAGGACGAGTATGAGCTCGACTGACGGCGGCAGGGGCGCCCGCGCCGTATCGCGCTTCTGGCAGCGCCGGCTGCGGCCGGCGGCGGAGCGGCTGAAGGCGCGCGGGGTCGGGTTCTTCCCCCGCGGCCCCGAGCGCGAGGCGGAGAGCTGGTACGTGGCGGGCCCTCCGGCGGAGGCACCGGAGCTGGTCGAGATCCCCCTCGACGGCTGCGCCGACCTGCTGCGGCGTCACTGGGAGGAGGCCGGGCTCCCGGAGCTGGCCGCCCTGGCCGACGAGCTCGTGGAGCTCGCCCGGGCCTGCGAGATCGAGGCCGAGGAGTCGGCCGACGTCTCGCCCTTCGTCTACGTCATGTACTGAGCGGTCGGTTCAGCGGCCCGCCAGCCCGGCGAGGAGGCCCGCGAAGCGGGTGCCGATCACGCGGCGGTCGAAGGCGCCCGCCACGAAGGCGCGGCCGCGGGCGCCGTCGCGGTCGGCCCGGGCGGGGTCGCGCAGGTAGGCGAGCATGGCGTCCGCCAGGGCGTCGGGATCGCCGGGCGTCACCACGGTTCCCCCCTCGGCCCGCTCCACCGTCTCCGCTCCCTCGCCGCCCGCCTGATACAGGACCGGCCGGCCGCTGGCGAGGGACTCGTAGAGCTTCGACGGCACGGTGCTCGTGTCCTTGCGGGGGCGCAGGGTGACCAGCACGCCGGTGGCGCGACGCAGCAGCGAGAAGACCGCGGCCCGCGGCTGGCGCGGCACGAACACGACCCGATCGAGCGCCCGTCGCGCGACCTGCGCGCGCAAGTCCGCCTCGCGGGGCCCCTCGCCCACGAGGACGAGCTGGGTCGTGGCGTAGGCCTCGGGATCCTTCTCCCGCAGGCGTGCGAAGGCGTCCACGACGATGTCCAGGCCCTGGGGCGTGTTCAGGATGCCCGCGTAGGCGAAGTAGCGGCCGTCGGGCGCGAGCGGGGCGAAGTCCGCCGGCAGCGGCTGCTTCGACTCGGCGTCGAAGAGGGCCACGTCGACCCCGTTGGGGAGCACGTGGATCTTCTCTGGGGAGACGCCGATCTCCACCAGCCGCGCCTTCCAGCCCTCGGTGACGGCGCTGATGGCGTCGGCCGAGCGGTAGAGGGCGCGCGCGAGGGCCTCGAAGGCCCAGATCAGGACCGGGTTGGTGAGGCGACCGCTCTGCACGATGGCCTCGGGCCAGATGTCGCGCACGTCGAGCACCATGGGCACCCGGCGGGTCCACGCCGCCACCAGGCCCGGGATGCCCACGCTCGGCGGCGGCGTGGTGGCGACCACCACGTCCGGGCGCAGGCTCCGGTCGAAGAGCACCCGCAGGCAGGCCGAGAGCAGGAAGCTGGCGTAGGCCAGCGGGCGACCGCCGCGACCCGAACGTGTGTAGATCGGGCAGCGCTTCACGGTGACGCCGTCGCGGGTCTCGCTGAAGAAGCCCCGGCCGCGGTAGCCCTCGTGGATCGCACCGCCCGGGAAGTGGGGGAGGCCGGTCACCACCGTCACGTCGTGGCCGTCGGCGATCCAGCGCTGGGCGAAGTCGTGGAAGCGTCCCGCCGGGGCGCCCATGTCGGGCGGGAAGTACTGCGAGACGACGAGGATCCTCATTCGTCGACGAGCTCGGGAAGCTGCAGGGGCGCGCAGGGGAAGACCAGGGCGTCGGCCTCGGGAAGGCCGCGCCCGAGGGTCTCGACCAGCGCCGCCCAGTCGCGGAAGAGGTGCCCGCCGCGGTACTTGCGCCGGAAGCCCCAGTCCGGGAAGCGCTCGGACCAGACCAGGGTCCGGGCGTCGCCGGGCGACGGGGCGGGCGCGGCCACGTCGGGCGGCAGCCGGCCTTCGCCCGCGGCGAAGGCGGCGTAGGCCAGGTGGTTCATGTGGAAGTAGCAGGTGCGCGCCGCGAGCACGGGCGTCGGCAGGGCCCGGGCCAGGCCCCGCAGCCAGGCGGACCAGGCGCGGGGCTCGCGGAGCCAGCCGGGCAGGTTGCGCAGCAGCCGGCGCGGGTCGACGCCGCTGCCCATGCCCATGCCGTGGTAGAAGACCCCGTCGCTGGCGGCGTTCACCGCCACGGTCCAGGGCGCGTCGAACTTCTTCGCGATGGTGATGCTCTTGCCCATCTGGATCGGATCCGTGTCGAGGGGGAAGGCGTTCACGACCACCGCCTGCGCGCGGTCGGCCAGCGCCCGCGGCACGGGCGTGCGGCCGATCTCCCGGGCGCGGCGGGCGGCGGCCCGATGGGCCTCCACCGGGTCGCCCGTCCAGAGGCCCGCCAGCTCGGCCCGACCGTTCATCACCGCGCACACCGCGGCATGCACGCCCACCTGGCGCGCGACGGCCTCGGACCAGGCGCGCCGGTCGAGGCGGCCCCCGGCCGCCTCGAGGCTGCCGACCTCCCGGGGCGGCAGGCTGCCGTGGAAGTGGGCGATGGTCAGGCGGCCCGCGACCCCGGGCACCACCATCTTGGCGCCGCCGCCGAAGCCGGTCTCGTTGTGGGGGATCACGCCGCCCACGACGATCCGCAGGTCCGCCTCGAGGAAGTGCCGGTTCAGGTAGACCGGGCCGCCCGCCACGTGTCCCACGAAGCGGACGTCGGGTCCCATGAAGTCGTGCATGACCACGGCGCCCGCCCGCTCCGCGGCCGGACCGAGCTTGCGCGCGGTCTCGTCGGCGGTCATGGGGCGGTGGGCGGCGGTGCCCACCAGGAGGGTGACGGCGTCCCCGCCGAGGCCGCCCGCGGCGAGGGCGTCCAGCAGCCGGGGCAGGAAGCGGTGCACGGGCGTCGGCCGGGTGAGGTCGTCCACGGCGATCACCGCGCAGCGGCGCCCCCGGGCCAGCTCCGTCAGGGGCGGGCCGCCCACGGGTGCCGCGAACGCCCGCGCGATCGCCGCCTCGTCCGCGGCCGGGGCATCCTCCGGGTCGAGCCGATGCAGCCGCCAGCCCGGCGGGAACGCGAGCTCCCGGTCGGGGAGATCGGTCCAGGCGCCGAACGGAAGGGCCACGCGCGGAGGCTCGGGGCTCATGCTCCTCCTTCGGTCGCCGAGGCGGGCTCGGGGCGCCGAAGGGATACCCCATCCCGGCCCGCACCGCGCCCGCCCCGTGCGCTCCCCCGCGCCACTTTGCGGGCCACGGCGCGGCCCCGCGCGCTACCCTGCGGCGCCATGGCGCCTCCGGCAGCGAGTCTCCCCGGAGCGGTGGTCTTCACCGTGTCGCCCACGGGTCTCGCCGTGGCGCGCTCGCTCGCGCCCCGGGGCGTCGCGGTCTGGGGCGTCGACCCCGACCGCTGGGAGATCGGCCACGCTTCCCGCTGGTTGCGCCGCGATCCGCGCTTCTCCTTCCTGCCGCCGGGCCCGGCGCTGCTGGAGGCCCTGCTGGCGTTCGGGGCCGAGCAGGCCCAGCGGCCGGTGCTCTTCCTGGGCGGCGACCCCTACATGGACTTCGTCGCCGAGCACCACGAGCGGCTCCGGGATCGCTTCGTGCTGGCCGAATCCATGCGACCCGAGGTCCTGAGCGTCCTGCTCAACAAACGGACCTTCTACGAGCGTTGTCAGCGTCTGGGGGCGGCCATGCCCACCACCTATTTCCCGAGCGATGTCGCCGAGGCGCGCGCGGCGTCGGCGGAGCTGCGCTACCCGGCCATCGTGAAGCCCACCCACGCCCACCTCGTGCGCCAGCGACTCGGCGGCAACAAGCTGGTGGAAGTGGGCGACGCCGAAGCCCTCGTCGCCTGGTGGGAGCGCTTCCGCGCGTGGGGCACCGACTCGGTGCTGCAGGAGATCATCCCCGGGCCCGAGCGCAACATCATGGTGGGCGGGGTCTACATGGATGCGCAGCTCCGCTGTCGATCCCTCTTCACCGGCCGGAAGAATCGGCAGTATCCGCCCTGGTACGGCTCCGGCTCCTACATGGAGGCCTGCTGGTCCGACGAGATCGCCGCGCTCTCCGAGGACCTCCTGCAGCGCCTCGAGTACCGCGGCGTGGCCGGGACCGAGTTCAAGTGGGACGAGCGGGACGGCGTCTGGAAGCTGATCGAGGTGAATCCGCGTCCCACGCTCTGGTTCGCCCTCACCCGCGCCGCCGGCGTCGACGTGGTCTGGGACGCCTACTGCGATCTGCTCGGTCGTCCCAACGAGGTGCACGTCAATTGCCAGGACGATCGCGCCCGCTGGCAGCTCCTGGTCCGCGACCTGGTGAGCAGCTGGCACTTCCTGCGCCACGAGGACCTCGGCCTGCGGGAGTACTGGCGCACCGTGGTGGATCCCCGCGGCAAGGAGTACGCGGTGCTCTCCCTCCGGGATCCGGGCACCCTGTTCGCGTATCCTCTGAACAGCTTCTCCAAGTGGTGGAACCACGTCCGTCGGAGATCCTCGTGAGCGTCGGCAGCGATCCGATCCCGAACATGATGACCGTCGACGTGGAGGACTGGTTCCACATCCTCGACGCCGACGAGGCGCCGGACCGGGAGGGCTGGGCCGCGCTCGAGTCGCGGGTCGTCGCCAACACCGAGCGCCTGCTCGCGCTCTTCGCGGCGGCGGAGGTGCGCACCACCTGCTTCATCGTCGGCTGGGTGGCCTGGCGCTGCCCGGAGCTCGTGCGGCGGATCGCCGACGCCGGCCACGAGGTGGCCTCCCACAGCTTCTGGCACGAGATCCTTCACCGCCACGACCGCGCCTCCCTGGCCCGCGACCTCGAGCGCTCCCGGAAGCTGCTGCAGGACCTCTCCGGGCAGCCGGTGCGGGGCTTCCGCGCCCCCGGCGCCTCGGTCACGGCGGAGACGGCCTGGGCCTTCGACGTGCTGGTGGAGCAGGGCTTCGCCTACGACGCCTCGATCTGCCCCGGCGTGTCGAGCCACGGCGGCTTCCGCTCGCCCTTCCCGGGGCCCCACCGGGTGCGCTGCGAGGCCGGCGAGCTGGTGGAGATCCCGTCCTCCACCGCCGAGCTGGGCGGGCGCCGGATCCCCTACGCCGGCGGCGGCTACCTGCGCCTGTTCCCGTACCTGCTGATCCGGGGCGCCCTGCGTCGGGACAACCGCGCCGGTCGCCCCGCCAACGTGTACCTGCATCCGCGGGAGATCGATCCGGCGCAGCCGCGCATGGCGCTGCCCGCCAAGCGCCGCTTCAAGTACTACGTGGGCCTGCGCAGCACCGAGGAGAAGGTGCGGGCGCTGCTGCGCGACTTCCGCTGGACCTCGTGCGCGGACTGGATCGCGCGCTTCGGGCCGGCCGAGGGGACCGACGTCCTGGACGTGCGCGCGACCGCGGCGGAGCACCCGCCCGCGCCCGATCCGGCGCGCGTACCGCCCGCGCCCCCGCTCGAGGCCTACGCCGAGAGCGTGGCCTCGTAGACGCCCGTCACCCCGTCCACCGCCTGCAGGGCCACCTCGCGCACCCGGCGGCGCACGCCGTCGGCGGCGAGCGCCGCCGGCACGTCGACGCTGGCCCGTCGGTAGGGGAGGGAGGAGCGCAGCCGCAGGGTGTCGCCCGCACGCTCGGCGGTGATGCCGCTCGCCGCGCCGTCGACGGCGTCCGCCGCCACCACCAGCTCCCAGGCCGCGTCCCGCGCGTCCACCCGGAAGCGCAGCGGGCCGGGCTCCACCGGCGAGCGCCGCGCCGGCCAGCGCTCGCCGTCGCGCTCGATCCAGGCCTCGCGGACCCGTCCGAAGAGCCAGGCCGGGGGCAGCACCGTCACCTCCCGGGGCTGCTCCGCCGACACCGGGATGTCGCGGCCCACCAGCCGCAGCACGTAGCGATAGGTCTCCTGCCCCGCGTCGGGCGCCGCCAGCTCCACCACCTCCTCGTCGCGCCAGGCCAGCAGCCGGGGCGTGTAGCGCTCGTACCAGGCGAGCACCGCGTCCCGGGTGCGGGAGAAGCGTACCTCCGGGTGGGCGCGGGCCACGTGGGCCAGGTGGTCGCGGATCGTGGCCCAGTCGCCGTAGCCCGCCTCGAGGGAGTCCCACTGCCGACCCATGCGCCAGTTAATGAACTTGTCGTGGGTCATGGCGCAGATCACGTGCACGCCGGGGAGCGCGCCGCCCTCCGGCGTGCGCAGGGCGTCGATCCGACCGTCGACGTAGCCGTTCAGCACGCCCACGTCCGAGAGGAAGTCGGCCTCGATGTTGAACTCGGCGCGGATCTCCAGGGCCCGCATGCGCTCGGGGCCGGCCGCCGGCTGGCGCGGATCGCCGTCGACCGGGTAGGTGGCCCGGGCCATCGGCCGGTGGTAGAGCCGCGGCTTCGGCACGTCGCTGTCCGCCAGCAGCTCGAGCCGCTGGAGCAGGGCGAGGGAGCGCGCGCGCTCGGGGGCGTCCTCGCCGAAGTCGAAGGAGCCGGCGCGGAAGCAGGTGACCCGGAAGCGCGGGTCGCCCAGGCGCCCGAGGGCCTCGAGCGCGCCGATGCCGCGCCAGGTGGCCCAGGCGCGGGAGCCCTCCAGCGCGGCGTCGCCCAGGGCGGGGAAGGCGCGGCTCCAGAACCCGCGCTGGGGCAGCGGCGTCTCGAGGAACGCCGCGGGCGTGGTCACCCGGTCCGACTCGGGATCGAAGCCGTGGCAGAAGACGTCGGTGCCCGGGTCGTGGAAGGCGTGGCAGTGCAGGCCCAGGTCGTTGCCGTTCGCCACCGCCTCGATCAGGTGCTCGGCGCTGGCGTCGGCGACCGCCTGCCAGGTGTCGCCGCGGGACTGGCGCGCGGCCCAGGGCACCAGGTGGAGGGAGCCCACGTCCACCATGTGGGTCCAGGCCGCGCCCTGCTCGTTGGCCACCTGCTCGGCGAAGCGCGACTTGTCCACCAGGGTCTTGCGCGCCGCCTCGGCGTCGGTGGCCTCGCGCTCGTCGTAGAGCTCGTGGTCCTCGGTGATCGTGTAGTGGATCTCGCCAGGCTCCCGGTCGGGAACGCCGAACGCCAGCGACAGCCGCTCCACCCGGGCTCCCGAGGCCAGCGCCAGCTCCAGGCGCCACGGCCGACCGCCGGCCACGGCGTCGGGCCGGAGAGCGGTCACGCGCACCGTGAGCGACGTGTTGCCCTCCGCCACCGGAATCCGCCCCCGCGGCTCGCAGAGGAGTCCGTGGCCGCAGGGCTCGAGCACGTGGAGCCCGGCCGCACCCCCGGAGACCTGGACCCCGACCTCGATCTCGACGGATTCGCCGACCTCGAGCGCGGCCGGGCGGGTGCCGGAGACCGACAGCCTCAGGTGGGCCACGTGCCCGCTCCCGGACAGGCGCTCCAGACCGACGATGGCCGCGTCGCACCCGGGGTCGAGGGCCAGGGCGCGGCCCCAGGCCTCCCGGGCGCGCTCCGGCGCCGCGTGCTCGCAGGCGTCGCCCAGCTCGGACCAGACGGCGACGTCCAGGGGGTCCAGGTCCGCGGCGCGCTCCAGGGCGCCCTCCGCCAGGCTCGCGACGCCGGAGGCCAGGGCGCGGCGGCCGAGGGCGAGCCAGAGGTCCGCGCGACCGCCGTCGAGCCGGCCGGCCTCGTCGAGCAGGCGCTCCTCCCGCGCGCGGTCGCCGGCCCGGGCCGCCGCGGCGGCCAGGTGGAGCAGGCCGTCCACCCGGCTGCCCAGGGGCGCGTCCGACTTGCGCAGCGCGGCCTCGGCGTCGCCGAAGCGCCCCTCGGCCAGGAGCTTCTCGAGGTCCTCGGAGGGGCCGCCGCCCTGGCGACGCGAGCGGCGCCAGGCCAGGGTGGTGCGCAGGGCGCCGAGCACCGAGGTCTCGAGGGTGTTGTGGGCGAGGTGCTCGAAGGCGTCCCGGTGCCGGGCCGCCGCGCCCGCATCGCCCCGGGCCTCGGCGCGGGCGGCGAGCAGCCGGTGGGCGTCCCGCGCCCCGGGGTGGATGCGCAAGGCGGCCCAGGCGGCCCCGGGCAGCCAGGACCCCACCCGCACGAGGCCCGCCGCGGTCAGCTCCCGCGCCGCCCGCCGCAGCACGAAGGCGTCGTGGGCCGTGACCTGGCGCAGCAGCAGCGCGAGCTCGCGTCGCTTCACGCCAGGCGGCCCGTCTCGAGCTGCGACACCACGGCGCGGAACTTCCCGTTGGGAAGCCGCGGGATGGCGTCGACCACCTCGTAGGCGATCTCGATCTCGTGACCCAGGCGGCTGCGGAACTCGGCGTCGAGCTCCTTGCGGGCCGCGTCGTCGAAGCCCGCCCGCGGGACCAGGCGCACCACGATCCGGTCCCGGCTGGACTGCACGATCTGCGCCTCCTTCACCTCGAGGGCGTCCTTGAAGACGTGGTCCATCCGCCCGATGCGGCGGCCATCGGGGGTCACCACGAAGTCCTCGATGCGCCCGTCGATCCGCTCCAGGAGCGGGCGCGCCCGACCACAGGGACAGCTCGCCCGCTTGAGCAGCGTGGCCACGTCGCCGGTGCGGTAGCGCAGCAGCGGCATGGCGCGATTGGCGAAGCCGGTGGAGATCACCTCGCCGCGCACCCAGTCCTCGGTCTCCTCGTGGGGATCGATCTCCACCACGCCGAACTCGGTGTCGACGTGGTAGTGGCCGGCCGGGCACTGCAGCACCGATACGCTGAACTCGGAGTTGCCGTAGCGGTCGGCCACGACGGCGCCGGTCGCCTGGGCGATCCGATCGCGATGGAAGTCCAGCAGCGTCTCCGACGACGGGAACACGGCGCGGGGCGCCGCGGCGCCGAGGTCGATCCCGCGGTCGAGCAGGTGCTGGGAGATCAGTCCCAGCGAGGAAGGATAGCCCTGCCAGAAGCGGTAGCCGGGTCGCTGCAGCTCCCGGGCGTAGGCGTCCAGGAACTCGGCGCGCATGTGGTAGAGCGAGAAGATCATCCGGGAGCGCGCCCGGTCGTAGCGCCAGAACGGCGGGCGGGCCTGGGTGAAGGGGACCGCCATCTGGCCGCCGAAGGCGGCGAAGCGGTCGCCGAGCTTCACGCCGTACCAGCCCCGCTGGCGCCAGATCACGCCGTACTCCCAGCCCAGCGCCTCCCGGGTGTGGAAGAGCCGCAGGGCCGTGCCGGTGGTGCCGCTCGAGTGCCCGCCGATGATCTGGCGCTCCGGGATGCCCTCGCTCTTCAGCGCCTCGGCGTTCTCCCGCACCGTCTCCTTGGGGAGGAAGGGGACCTTGGCCAGATCGTCGCTGCCGCGGATCGAGGCCGGATCGATGCCCTCCCGCGTGAACAGGGTGCGGTAGTAGGGCACCGTGCGAGCCGCCCAGAGGATCATCTCCCGCAGCCGCCGGTCCTGGTCCTCGCGGATCTGCTCCGGGGAGTTGAAGTCGGTCCGCTCGAGCTCGTCGAGGATGCGGCGGAACGGTGCGCCGAAGCGGTGCCGGTAGCTGCGCCAGCCCCAGGCCGCCACCGCCAGCTCCTGGGCGGCGATGGGAAGCCGGTCGTACAGGCGGTGCATGCGGCTTCGCGCCATGGCATCAGACCGCGGAGGGCGCTCCGCTGGCGAGCGAGGCCAGGGCGGCCAGGCAGGCCCGGGTGGTGGCGGCCGACTGCTCGAAGGGGATCGGCATCGGGCCGCCCTCGCGCACGGCCGCGAGGAAGCGCCGCATCTCCTCGGCGAAGCCCTTGTCCTGGTTGGCCGAGCGGTCCTTCTGGATGCGACCCCCGCGGACCCGCTCGAGGGTGCGGAAGTCGTCGAGCACCGCCAGCCGCCCTTCGCCGAAGACCTCGAGCCGCTCCTTCGGGTAGCGGCTGTCGCCGAGCGCCGTGTAGACCACGCTGCCCAGCGAGCCGTCGGCGAAGCGCAGGCTGATCGCGACGTTGTCGTCGCCGCGATAGCGGTCGTCGCCCGCGATGCTCTCGGCGTGCACGCGGACCGGCGGCGCGCCCGCCAGGAACTGCAGCAGGTCGACGAAGTGGCAGACCTCGCCGCGGATGCGGCCCCCGCCCTCGGCGGGGTCGTGGATCCAGTGGTCGCCGGGGATGAAGCCCGCGTTGATGCGGTACTGCATCACCAGGGGATGGGTGCGGTCGGCGAAGTGCTCCGCGAGCTTCGCCACCAGGGGCGCGAAGCGGCGGTTGAAGCCCACCATCACGTCGCCGCGCGCGCCGGCGCGGGCGGCTTCGATGGCCGCCAGCTCCTCCTCGCACAGGCAGAGGGGCTTCTCGGTGAAGACGTGCTTGCCCGCTTCGAGGCCGCGCCGGACCAGGGGCGCGTGGAGGTCGTGGCGGGTGAGCACGAACACCGCGTCCACGTCCGGATGCGCCACCACCTCCTCGGTCTCGGCGGTGGCGAGCCGGAAGCCGTGCTGCTCGCCGATGCGGCGGGCGGTCATGCCGCCGGCGGAGGCGATGGCGACGTTCTCCGTCCCGCCCGCCTCCTGGAGGGCGGGCAGCAGCACCGACTGCCCGAAGCTCCCGGCGCCCACCAGGCCCACCCGCACGCGGTCCCGCCCCAGGGGCTCGGCGGACAGCGCCACCGACGACGCCGGCGGCCTGGGGGCCTCGTCGTCGGCGTCGTACTCGAGCACGACCCCCAGGTACGGCTCGCGGCCCCCGGAGATCAGGCCGTAGGCGTCGAGGGCCGCGTCGATCCCGAAGCGGTGCGTGACCAGCCGCCGCGTGTCCAGACGGCCGTCCGCCGCCAGGTCCAGGAAGGCCTCGAGGTTGCGCTGCTCGGTCCAGCGCACGTGGCCCAGGGGGTAGTCGACGCCGCGCTCCTCGTAGTCCGGGTCGTAGCGTCCGGGGCCGTAGGACATGGACATCCGCAGGTCGAGCTCCTTGCGGTAGTAGGTCGAGCGGGGGACCTGCATCCCCACCAGGCCGACCACCACCACCCGGCCGCGCAGGCGGGAGATCTCGCCGGCGACCTCCAGCGGCCCGGCGTCCGGCGTCGACGCGGCCACGATCACCGCGTCCATGCCCTGGCCCAGGGAGAACTGCGCGGCGGCGGTCTCGAGGTCGTCGGAGACGGCGCGGTGGGCCCCGAGCTCCTCGGCCAGCTTGGCCCGCTCGCCGTTCGGATCGAAGCCCAGCACCCGGCAGCCGCCCGCCCGCAGCAGCTGCACCGTGAGCTGTCCGATGAGCCCCAGGCCGATCACCGCCACCCGCTCGCCCAGGGTGGGCTCGGCCTGCCGGACTCCTTGGAGCGCGATGGCGCCCACGGTGGCGAACGCGGCGCTCTCCATGTCCACGCCGTCGGGAATCCGCACGACCAGGTTGCGCGGGACGTAGTTGTAGTCGGCGTGGTTGGCGTAGCCGGCGCCGGCACAGGCGACGCGGTCGCCCACCTGCAGCTCGGAGACCTCCTCGCCCACGCCGACCACGATCCCGGCGCTCGAGTAGCCCAGGGGGATCGGCGTCTCGAGCTTGGTGCGCACCTTCTGGAGCGTGTTCATCACGCCCTGCTTGCGGGCCGTGGTGATCACCTTGCGCACCAGGTCCGGGCGGGCCCGGGCCTTGGCCACCAGGCTCTTGCGGGCCAGGTCCACCACCATCTTCTCGGTGCCGGCCGACACCAGGGAACGCACCGTGCGCACGAGCACGCCCTGGGGCCGCAGCGCGGGCGGCGGGACGTCCTCCACCTTCATCTCGCCGGTCCGGTACGACTGGATCAGCTGGCGCATGCCCGGGCTTCCGGCTCCCGCTCGATGTGACCCTTCCAGCCGGGGTGGGCCTCGAAGTGGAGGTTCAGGTCGATGTCGGAGAAGCGCATCCGGCGCTCTCCCGCCTCGTCGATCCAACACACCTCGAGGCTCTCGGGCTCGCCCCGGAAGGCGGTGATCCGCAGGCCGCCGGCGAGCTCCTCCAGGGCCCGGCGCAGCAGCGGGATCCGCCGCCACTCGAAGCCCATGATCCAGGTGAGCACCACGTCGACGCAGCCCCCGTCCTCGCCCGCGGCCAGCAGGCCCAGGGGGCGCGGGTCCGGCCCCATGGGCCCCTGGCCCTCGCCGGCCACGATGCCGTCGTAGACGTTGAGCACGCGGCGGGTGGACGCCTGCCCGAGGCGGCCCTCCTTGTCGGCGTGATAGAAGACCTTGTTGAGATCCAGGCAGGTGCGCCAGATGGTGTCGTTGCCCCACCAGTTGCCGGAGCGGGTCCGCTGGCCCAGGCCGCTGGCCTCCTCGGCGGCCCGGATCCGGCGGAACACCGCGCCCCCGATGCCGCGCTTGAGCAGCCGGCGGGCGAACTCGCCGCCGAAGGCGCGGAGCCGGGCGTAGGCGTCCGGCCGGGGGAACTCGTCGCCGCCCCCGGACTGGAAGCCTGCCCGGTAGTGGGGCAGCCAGTTCTTGTCGCCATTGATGCCGATGAGGTTCTTCATCGACAGGGTCACGCCAGCCTTCTTGTGGGTCTTGATCTTGGGCACGTTGATGGCCAGGTCGGCCGACAGCACCGTGCGCGCCACCAGGTACTCGTTCACGCCCCGGCTGTGGTGCTGGATCGTGACCTCCTCGTCGTAGTCGGCGCCCCGCAGCAGCCGCAGGTGCCGCTCGGACATGCTCTGGAACTCACTGGCAGTCCCGAGGTCGGCGGCCACGTAGCCCTTGGGATCGCCCGGCAGCTTGCGCTTCTCCGTCTGCACGCCGTGGGTGTGGCGGCCGAACTCGACCCGCAGGTCCCGGAAGGGCACCTCGAGGCCGATCTCCGTGTACCAGCCCAGGAACTCCGCGAGGCGGAGCTTCTCGAGCAGCACCTCGATCTCGCAGTCGTACTGGGGCGCGTCGGCGACCACCACCGAGCCGCCGGGGCCGACGGCCTTCCAGGCGTAGTCGATCAGCGGCCGCAGCACGGCGGGATGCGTGACCACCGCCTCGACGGAATCGCCGTGGGTCTCGTTGAAGTGGCGCACGAAGTTCGGCTTCAGCACCACGCTCCCACCGGGCGTCACCAGGTCCGAGAGGGGCGACCAGTCGGGCGTGCCGAAGCGCGCGGCGTCGTAGCCCAGGCCCCGGAGCATCCGGCGGACCCCCGCGTAGATGCGGTTGCGGGGCTCGGTGTCCCCGGGCAGGAAGCCCAGCTCCGGATAGCGCTCCGGCGGGTGGTAGGGCAGGGGAAGGTCGTAGTCCTTCTGGCCCGTGAAGTGGATGACCGGCAGCGGCAGCATGTTCCTCCTTCTCGCTATTCCGGCACGAACGCGGACAGCCGCGCCACGACCCGCGGCGCGAACTCCTCGAAGGCGCGGTCCGCGGCCGCCTCGCCCCCGCTTCCCAGCGGGATCGTGAACCGCACGAGGGCGCCGTCGGTCCTCCCCCGGGTCGCGCGATCCCAGAACAGGTCCACGATCTTGCGCCAGTCCTCGGCGATCACGCGGCCGCGGGAATGGTACCAGTAGTAGACCGCCTGCCGCGCGGGCCCCTTGGCGATCACGAAGCGCTTGATCCGCGCCGGTCGCTCGGGCATCCCCGGCATGTCGACCTCGAGCTGGCGGGCCCCCACGATGTCCCAGCCCGAGCCCGGCAGGCAGTGCTTCGGCGGATGGATGGCGTTCTCGCCGGCCCCGCCGCCCTCCCGGCGGACCTGGGTGGCGTGGTAGCCGACGTAGAGATTCACCAGGGCGCGCGGCTCGTTGCGCACGAAGTTGCAGAGCAGGTAGTCGGTCACGCCGAGGTTGCGGACCACCGGCGCCTCCAGCGCCTCGCGGCCCGCGCAGCGCCAGGCCCCCAGGGCGTCCGGGAAGGCCTCGAAGCGCTGGCGCTCCGGCACCACCTCCCCGGTGGCGAGGCCGTGGTAGACGTAGAGGTTCAGGCCCAGGAAGGCCGCGGCCACCAGGTAGCGGGTCACGGCCGGGCCTCCGCGGGGCGCCCCGGGCCGCCCGGGCGTGGCCACAGGCGCGCCAGCAGTGCGGCCTCGGCCAGGAGCAGGGCGAAGGCCAGCCCGAAGGTGAACAGCCCCTCGGTCTCGTGGATGGCGCCCTCCGCCATCTCCTGGCCGAAGCGGTGGGTCAGGATCCCCGTCAGCGCCACCCGCAGGGCATTGACCAGGATCGCGATCGGGAGCGTGGAGAGCACGATGACGCCGCGCTCCAGCCAGGACTTCCGGAAGAAGTAGGCGAACACGACGCCCAGGGTGAGCAGCGCCATGAGCGAGCGGAGACCGCTGCAGGCGTCCTGGACGAAGAGCGTGACCTCGGCGAGGTGGATGATGTTGCCCTCGCGCAGGGCGGGGATGCCCAGCTCGTGGAGCAGCCGCACCGCCATGTCGGCGGCGAACAGCTGCAGCGGGAACGAGACGACGTTCACCAGGGACTGGGGCAGCGGGATCATCAGGAACAGGAAGAGCAGCGGGAAGGCCAGGACCCGGTAGGCGTCCCGGCCGAGGAGCAGCAGCACCAGGCCGTTGCAGGTGAGCACGAACCCCGTCCGCATGCTCATCTGCTCGACGCCCAGCCGGCCGACGGCCAGGGCCAGGACCCCCGCGGCCAGCACCGGCACGCCCCAGACGCTGGCCCGGAACGCGGTCCGCGCCAGGTCGTGGCGCCGCTCCCAGGCGAAGTAGAGCGCCAGGGGCGCCACCACGAAGCCGTGGGAGTAGCTGTCGTCGGTGGACCAGTGGCGCGCCATGTGACGGAGCACGGGTGCGTACACCGCCGTGGCCCCGACGAGGGCGACGGCGGTGGCGGCGAGCGCCGTTCGCGGAGACGCGCCCGGGCGGGCCGGGGGCCCGCCCGGGCTGTACGACTCCGTCGTCAATGCCCCGGGTCCCGCCCCGCTAGAAGAGGGCGTAGATGAACGGCGCGACTGCAGAGCCCTCGGTCAGGACGATGAGCACCGAGAGCAGCAGCATCACCACCACGATCGGGCCGAGCCACCACTTCTTGCGGACCTTCATGAAGGTCCAGAGCTCGCCGAAGATCCCCAGCCGGCTTCCACCCGCCTTCGCCATGTCTCTCTCCTCAGTCGAGCTCGTAGAGCTCTCGCCAGTCCACGTCTTCGCGCAGCTCCGGCTGGTCGCGCTTCCGCAGCACCTGGTTGCCCAGCACCAGCACGTCCATCTCGGTGCGCATGAAGCAGAGATAGGCGTCCCGGGGCGTGCACACGATCGGCTCGCCGCGGACGTTGAACGAGGTGTTGATCAGCACCGGGCAGCCCGTGCGCTGGTCGAAGGCCTGGAGCAGGTCGTAGAACTCGGCGTGGCTCTCCCGGGTGACCGTCTGCAGGCGGGCCGAGCCGTCCACGTGGGTCACGGCCGGCACCTCGCGGCCCTCGCGCACCTGGCAGACCAGCAGCATGTAGGGGCTCTCGCGGTCGATGTCGAACCACTCCCCCGCCTTCTCCGCCAGACAGGCGGGCGCGAAGGGCCGGAAGCTCTCGCGGTACTTGATCTTGAGGTTGACCCGCTTCCAGTTCTCCTCGTCCCGGGCGTCGGCCAGGATGCTGCGGCTGCCCAGGGAGCGCGGACCCCACTCCATGCGTCCCTGGAACCAGCCCACGACGGCCCGCTCCTCGTCGATGAGGCGGGCCGTCTCCCGGATCATCTCGTCCCGGGGCAGCGTCTGGTAGACCGCCCCCGCGCCGTCGAGGAAGCTGCGGATGGCGTCGTCGTCGAAGGCGGGGCCCCAGTAGGCGTGATCCATGCGGCAGCGGCGCGGGTTACCCAGCACGCAGTTGTCGATGAACAGGGCCACGCCGAGGGCGCTGCCCGCGTCGCCCGCGGCCGGCTGGATCCAGAGCTCCTCGAAGGGCCCCTCGCGGATGATCCGGCCGTTGGCGACGCAGTTGAGGGCCACGCCGCCCGCCATGCAGAGGTTCTTCATGCCGGTGCGGGCGTGGAGGTCCCGCACCATGCGCAGCACCACCTCCTCGGTGACCGCCTGCACGCTGGCCGCCATGTCCCAGTGGAACTGCTCCATGGGCGACTCGGGCTCGCGCCGGGGCTGCCCGAAGAGCTCGGCGAAGCGCTTGTTGGTCATGGTCAGGCCGTAGTCGTAGGCGAAGTACTTCATGTCGAGCTTGAAGGAGCCGTCCTCGCGGATGTCGATCAGCTCCTTCTTGATCAGGTCGGCGTACTTCGGCGTGCCGTAGGGCGCGGCGCCCATGACCTTGTACTCGGCGCTGTTGACCTTGAAGCCCAGGTAGTAGGTGAAGGCGCTGTAGAGCAGACCCAGGCTGTGGGGGAAGCGGATCTCGTGCAGCAGCTCGAGCTGGTTGCCGCGACCGACGCCGAAGGTCGCCGTCGCCCACTCGCCCACGCCGTCGAGGGTGAGCACGGCCGCCTCCTCGAAGGGGGAGGGGAGGAAGGCCGCGGCGGCGTGACTCTGGTGGTGCTCCGCGAAGAGCACCTCGCCCGTGTAGCCGAGCTTGCTGGCGATCTGGTTCGGGACCCAGAGCTTCTCCTTCAGCCAGATCGGGATGGCCTTGGTGAACGACGGCAGGGAGCGCGGGAAGGTGGCGATGTACGTGGTGAGCATGCGCTCGAACTTCACGAACGGCTTGTCGTAGAAGGCCACGTAGTCGACGTCGTCGATGTCGAGGCCGGCCTCCGCCAGGCAGTAGCGGGTGGCCTCCACCGGCAGCTCCGGGTCGTGGCGCCTGCGGGTGAAGCGCTCCTCGTGGGCCGCGGCGACCAGCTCGCCGTCGCGCAGCAGGGCGGCGGCGGCGTCGTGGTAGAAGCAGGAGATGCCGAGGATGTTCACGTGGGGGTCTCCGTTCGCGGCGCCGGACGTCCGGACGCGCGGGCCGTTCTCAGGACTGCGTCTTCGCGCGCTCCAGCTCGGCGGGCGCCGCCTCCGCCTCGTTCCAGGCCGTATCCGGCTCGCGCAGGCCGCGCTTGGCGAGCAGGTCCTGCCGGCCGATGTTGACGATCGTGGCCGCGATCCCGATCGCGGAGGCGTAGAAGAGCGACAGGATCACCTGGGTCTGCACCTCGCCGAAGTGGGCGACGATGCGCATCCAGCCGTGTCCGAAGGGCCGCAGCGGTGCGAGCACACGCCGCCAGCCGACTGTCTCCACGGCCGCGCTCATGAGGCCTCCCGCCCGCCGGTCCCCGGCTCCGGGGGCCCGCACAGGTCCCGTTGTAGCACGTCCACGATCCGGGCCGCGGCGCGTCCGTCCCAGCGTTCCGGGACGCGACCGGCCTTCGACTCGCCGTCGAGGATCTTGGTGACCTCGCTGCGGATGGTGGCCGGGTCGCGACCCACCAGCGTATTCGTTCCCTCGCTGAGCGTCACCGGCCGCTCCGTGTTCTCGCGCAGGGTGAGGCAGGGAACGCCGAGCACCGTGGTCTCCTCCTGGACGCCGCCGGAATCCGTGAGCACCAGCTTTGCATCGGCCATCAGCCGCAGGAAATCGAGGTATCCCAGGGGCTCGGTGGTGCGAAGCCGGGGCTCGCGCCCGCCGAGCAGGCGCGCGATGGCCGCACGGGTCCGCGGATGGACCGGGAACACCAGGGGAATCTCGCCGTGGATCTCCTCCAGCACGCCGAACAGCGCCCGCAGGTGGGTGGGGTCGTCCACGTTGGCCGGCCGGTGCAGGGTGAGCAGGCCGTAGCCCCCGGGGGTCAGGCCCAGCCGTCCCAGGGTGTCCCGCTCCCGGGCCCGCGCGAGATGGGCGCGCAGGGTGTCGATCATGACGTTGCCGGCGAAGTGGATCCGCTCGGGGGCCACGCCCTCCCGGAGCAGGTTCTGCTCGGCCGCGGGCTCCGTGGTGAAGCACCAGTCGGAGATGGCATCGGTGAGCACCCGGTTGATCTCTTCGGGCATGGTCCGGTCGAAGGAGCGCAGTCCGGCCTCCACGTGGGCCACCGGGATCCCGAGCTTGACGGCGGCGAGCGCGGAGGCCAGGGAGCTGTTGACGTCGCCCACCACCACCACGACATCCGCCGGGGACTCCTGGAGCAGGACCTCCATCTGGCGCAGGACCTCGGCCGTCTGGGCCCCGTGGGGACCCGAGCCGACGCCGAGATTGCGGTCCGGCTCCGGGATCCCGAGGTCCTGGAAGAAGTCCTCCGACATGGCGCGGTCGTAGTGCTGACCGGTGTGGACGAGGGTCACGCCGAAGGCGTCCCGGGCCCGGAGCTCGCGCAGGAGCGGGGCGATCTTCATGAAGTTCGGTCTCGCGCCCGCGACGGCGAGGATCCTCGGACGGGGCCGGTGCTCGAGGGCCATGATCTCCTGCTCTTCTCCCCGCTTCTCCCCGCGGGTGGTGGGTTGCGGGCGGTGCCTCGGGCTTCGTGAAATTTGCGAGAAGCGTGCCAGGCACCTCGCCGAGGCGCTCGGAGCCGGCACCTCAAAGCCCTAAAGTATTGCGTTCGTCTCGCGAAAGGGAATGGGGCTGCCTCTGTGTGCCGCAGGACGGAAAATCCGTTCCCACGTGCCGAACCAGTTCCCACAAGTGGAAGGGGTTTACATATGGGCCGAAGCCCGCAAACTCCGTTCGGCCGTGTGGGCCCTCGAGGGGAGGCCGCTGACGGCACGGCGATCGCAAAGCCTCCCGCGACCGGAACGTAGGGAAGCAGCCTCGTCCGCGGAGGAATGACGCCGGAATGTCCGAGCCTTTTCGCGTTCTCGTGATCGACGACGATCCCGGGGTCCGCGACTACCTGGAGGCCCTGGTGACGCGCCAGGGCTACGAGGTCTTTGCCGCCGCGGGTGGTGAGGAGGCGCTGCAGTCCCTCGAGCAGAGCCGGCCCGACCTGGTGACCCTCGACGTGGTGCTGCCCGGCATGGATGGTCTCGAGACACTCCGCCAGCTCAAGCAGAAGCTGGCCGACGTGCCGGTCATCATGCTCTCGGGCCACGGCCAGGCCCGCACCATCGTCGAGGCCATGAAGCTCGGCGCCTCGGACTTCCTGCGCAAGCCGTTCGAGGTGGAGGAGCTCGAGCTGGCCTTCCAGAAGGCGCTCGAGAAGCGCGCCCTGAAGCAGGAGGTGGAGGACCTCCGGCGCCGCTCCCGGGGCGAGTCGGAGCGCATGATCCTCTTCGGGGACAACGAGAAGATGCGCGGGGTGCGCGAGATCATCGAGCAGGTCGCCGACACCGACATCACCGTCCTGATCCGGGGCCCGAGCGGCACCGGCAAGGAGGTGGTGGCCCGCAGCATCTTCGAGCTGTCGAGCCGTCGCGACCGTCCCTTCGTCAAGGTCAACTGCGCCGCGCTCCCCTCGGAGCTCCTGGAGAGCGAGCTCTTCGGCTTCGAGAAGGGGGCCTTCACGGGCGCCCAGAAGCGCAAGCTCGGCAAGTTCGAGTACGCGAACCACGGCACCATCTTCCTGGACGAGATCAGCGAGATGCACCCCAACCTCCAGGCCAAGCTCCTGCAGGTGCTCCAGGACGGGGAGTTCTCGCGCCTCGGCGGGGAGAGCGACATCCGCGTCGACACCCGGGTGCTGGCCGCCACCAACCGCAACCTGGAGGAGGCGGTGCGCGACGGGTCGTTCCGCGAGGACCTCTTCTACCGCCTCAACGTGGTCGCCATCCAGATCCCGCCGCTGCAGGATCGGCGCGACAGCATCCCGCTGCTGGTGGACCACTTCCTGCGCAAGTACAACGAGCAGTACAAGAAGGAGGTGAAGCAGCTCTCCTCCGAGACCCTGGCCGTATTCATGCAGTACGGCTGGCCCGGCAACGTCCGGGAGCTCGAGAACATGGTGAAGCGCATGGTGGTGCTCGGGAACGAGGACACCGTGCTGGAGGACATCCGCCTCCAGGCTGCGCGGGCCGAGACCGCCGACGCGGAGGCCGACGACCCCCTGGACCTGACCGAGCTCGACGCCGACCTGGCCGACGGCAAGGGCATCGACCTCAAGTCGATCGCCAAGCGGGCGGCCCAGCTGGCGGAGAAGCGGGTGATCGAGAAGGTGCTCGCCCAGACCCGGTGGAACCGCAAGGAGGCCGCCGAGCGTCTGCAGATCAGCTACAAGGCGCTGCTCTACAAGATGAAGGAGAACGGGCTCAGCGAGGGCCGCTGAGCGCGTTTCCAGGGAGCCCCGATGTCCAAGCGTTTCGGTCGGCGAATCCCCCTCGCCTGCATCCTGGTCGTCCTCGCCACGGCGTGCGCGAGCCGCGTGGTGCCCCCGCCCCCGGAAGTGGACGTGCTCGAGCGGGACACCTACGTGATCGGGCACTCCGACGTCCTGCGGATCGACGTCTGGAAGCAGCCCGAGCTCTCGGTGGCGAACGTGCCGGTGCGGCCCGACGGCAAGATCTCGGTGCCGCTGATCGACGACGTGCAGGCGGCGGGGCTGACGCCCGAAGAGCTCAAGGAGCTGCTCACCAAGGCGATGGCCGAGTACGTCACCGCGCCCGACGTCACCGTCCTCGTGATCGCGATCAACAGCAAGACCATCCACCTGATGGGCGAGATCGTGCGCCCCAACGCCTACATCGTCTCCCGGGACATGCGGGTGCTGGACGCCCTCGCCGTCGCCGGTGGGTTCACCGCCTACTCGAACAAGCGGCGGATCAAGATCCTGCGCCCGAGCCCCGCCGGCATCGCCGAGTACCGCTTCGACTACGAGGCCTATCTCGACGGCAAGACGCCCGAGGCGAACATCCTGCTCTATCCCGGCGACACCATCGTGGTGCCCGACTGACCATGGGACGGGTCCAAGCTGTCGCCGCCTGCGCCTCGGCCGCGCTCCTGGTGCTCGGGTCTCCGGGCGCCGCGCACGAGGTCCAGATCGGCCTGCAGACGACCATGGACTACGACAGCAACATCTTCAACAGCGCCGGCGACGTGACCGACGACGGGATCTGGCGCTTCAGTCCCTCGATCCGGCTCCTCCACGAGCAGGGCGACTTCACCTACGACGTCCGCTTCGTCCCGCGCTTCGAGACTTTCATCGTCCAGTCGGATCTCGAGGCCTGGGACTACAACGTGGCGGCCCTCTTCGGCCTGCGGCTGGGCCCGCGGACGCAGATTCGGCTCTCCGAGCGCTTCCTCCAGACCCGCAGCCTCAACCGCGCCGAGGTCCTCCTGACCCCGGAGGAGCAGGTCGAGCTCGGCGTAATCGGTCAGCCCGACATCGAGTTCAACCGCAACCTGACCAAGCAGAACGTAGTGGATCTCTCCCTCACCCACGGCTTCAGCGAGCGGCTCACGGGGAACCTCGTCGGGCAGTACTCGATCTTCATCCCGGAGTTGGAGAACAACTTCACCAGCAGCACGTACGCGGCCACCGGCAGCCTCGACTACGCCCTGACCCGGCGGACCAGCATCGGGGGCGGTCTCGGCTACACCCACCAGCTCTTCGAACAGACGACCACGCAGGACACGACGACGACCGACTTCTATCGCCTGTTCGGCCGGCTCACCCACCAGATCGATCCGACCCTGACCGTGAGCCTGCAGGCCGGCCCCAGCTTCATCGACTCCGACACCGCGGACGACATCACCCAGCAGACGGTGCTCCGATTCCCGGCCCGCAACCTCACCACCAGCACCGAGCCGGACCGGCTGAACCTGCTCGACCCGGGGCTCTGCCCGACGCTCGACGACGGCACGCCGTTCAACGCCAACACCTGCGGAATCTTCCAGGGCAACCGGCGGCTCGAGTTCGAGCGGACACAGAACGTGATGATCCAGGGCGTCGCCGGCCAGGTGAACGGCTTCTACATCGACAGCCAGGTGCTGCGGACCGACGTCCTGGATCAGGTGGTCGACATCTCCCTGGTGGGCGATCGCCCCGATTCCGGCTCCAACATCACCTTCTTCGCCGCGGCCTCGGTCGTCAAGTCGTGGGAGACCGTGACCGCCGCGCTGCGCTACACCCGGCGGGACAGCGGCAGCAGCGGCTTCGGCACGAGCACGATCGTGGACACGGTCACGGGGACTCTCAGCTGGGAGCCCGCCCGCAAGTGGCGGCTCAGCCTGAGCGGGATCTGGACCCAGCAGTCGTCCGCCACCGAGCAGGCCGTCAACCGGGTCACCCTGCGGCCCCTGACCCTGCGCGAGCTCAACGAGGAGTTCGGCGGGGTCCTCAACCCGGAGGAGAGCGCGAGCGCCATCCTGCGCGATCCGGACGACGACCTGGTGCTGCTGGTCGAGAACCTGAACAACGGCCTTCCCGGCAACCCGCTCGGTCCGGACGGCGACGACCGCTTCGACCTGAGCGAGCTCCCGGACGCCCAGGAGCTCACGGACGAGGCCCTGGACACCGTGGTCGGGGCCGAGGTGGTCGCCCTGCGCCGGGTCACGATCGACGACGCCATCGACATCCAGACCTTCGGCGCCACGGTCCGGCTGGAGCGGGAGCTGACCCGGCAGTCTCGGGTCTTCCTCGACCTCGCCTACCGCCGCCAGGACAGCGCCCGCGGAAGCGTCACCGGAGGCGTCGTCCTGAACACCTACAGGGCCAGCCTGGGATTCGTCTGGACGTTCGATCCCTGGCGGTTCTGAGGCATCTCTCCCCCCAACTCCGCGGAAAAGCAGGCGAAAAGGACGACCATGAACGCGCAAGAGGGTCTTCAGCTTCCGGATCTCCGAGGAATGCTCACCCGGCGTGCCCCCGTGGCTGCCGCCGTGGCCGGGGCGGTCTTCCTGCTCTCCATCGTCCTGGCCGCCGTGCTGCCGAACCAGTACGAGGCCTCCACGACCATCCTCGTCGAGCCCCAGACCATCTCGACGCAGCTGGTCGAGGCCCAGATGGCCAGCACCGACCTCAACGCGCGCCTCCACCTGATGTCCATGCAGATCCTCTCGCGGCCCCGGCTCTCGCGGATCATCGACGACCTCGATCTCTACGAGGACGAGTCGGAGCAGATGACCCGGGCCGAGGTCATCGAGCTGATGCGGGACCAGATCCGGGTGGAGCCGGTGCTCCCGGAGCTCGAGCAGACCCTCCGCACCGTCCGCCGCGACATCCAGATCAACACCTTCCGGCTCTTCTTCCAGAGCGATCGGGCGGCGCTGGCCGCCAAGGTGGCCAATCGGCTGGCGAGCGACTTCACCGACGAGCACATCCGCGAGCGGGTGAACGTCACGAGCGACACCGCGGAGTTCATCGAGGCGGAGCTCGCCCGGCTGGCCGTCCAGATCCAGGACGTGGAGAGCCGCATCGCCCAGGTGAAGGCGGAGAACCCGGGCAAGCTCCCCGAGGACTTCAGCGCCAACCAGCGGCTGTACGAGCGGGCCGTGGACAACCTGCGCCTCGCCCAGCGGAAGCTGGCGGAGGCCGAGAGCGACGAGGCCTTCTATCGGCAGCAGGCCGCCGTTTCGTCGAACGTCTATCCCCAGGACGCCGCGAGCCCCGAGCGCCGGCTCGACCTGCTCGAGCTCCAGCTCGCCGAGTACCTCTCCCGCGGGCTGACGGAGAAGCACCCGGACATCGTGGCGACCCGCCTGGAGATCGAGCAGGTGAAGCGCACCGTCGCCGCCGGGGCCGACCTGGAGGGTGGCGAGCCGCCCAAGAGCGTGGCCCAGCAGACCGCCGAGTCCGAGCAGCGCCGGGCGGCCCTCCAGGTGCGCGCGACCCAGGAGGAGATCGGCCGGCTCGAGGCGCAGGTGGCGGAGGTGCAGACCCGCATGGCGGAGACGCCCCGGGTCGCGGAGCAGCTGGCGGCCCTGGAGCGCGACTACGAGCATCTGTTCGAGAGCTTCCAGAGCTACAGCAACAAGCGTCTCGAGGCGGCGGTCTCGGCGAACATGGAGCGGCGCCAGAAGGGCGAGCAGTTCCGGGTGCTGGAGCAGGCCGTTCCGCCCCCGAGCCCCACTTCGCCGAACCGGCCGTTGATCGTGCTGCTGGGGCTGTTCCTGGGCGTGGCCCTGGGCGCGGGCGTCGGCGTCCTGATGGAGGCCGCGGACCCCTCGTTCCACGTGGCCCGGGACCTCCAGACCGCCTTCCGGATCCCGGTGCTGGCCCAGATCCCGAACATCTTCCTGGAGTCGGACCGGGTGGCCCAGCGCCGTCGGCGGGCCGTGGTGGCGGCCGCCACGGTGGCGATCGTCGGCGTGGTGCTGATGGGCGCGGCCGCCGGCTACTTCGTGGTGAACGGGGCACCGGGATGGCTCAGCGGCGGCGACGAGGCCGAGCAGTCGGAGCCGGCGCCGGACGCGGCGGCCCTCGCGGGGCCGGGGCGGACGGTCTAGGAGGCGGGGCGGCCGATGTACCTGGAGTACTACGGGCTCGTCCGAGGGCCCTTCGAGATGACGCCCGACCCGTCCTTCCTCTACCTGGGGGAGACCCACCGGGAGGGGCTGGCGACCCTCGTCTACGGCGTCCGCTCCCGGAAGGGCTTCCTCCTGCTCACCGGCGAGGTGGGGACCGGGAAGACCACGCTGCTCCACGCCCTGCTCTCCCAGCTCGACGCCAGCACCGCCTCGGCCTTCATGTTCAACCCCCGACTCGAGCCCCTGGACTTCTTCCGGATGCTCTTCGACGAGTACGGGCTGGAGGAGGGGTGCGAGACCAAGGCCGAGTACCTGATGGCGCTCAACCGCTTCCTGATCGAGCGGCTCGAGCGCGACCAGCCCACCCTGCTCATCGTGGACGAGGCGCAGAACCTCTCGCCCGAGATGCTCGAGGAGATCCGGCTGCTCTCCAACCTGGAGACCTCCACCTCGAAGCTCATCCAGATCATGCTGGTGGGACAGCCGGAGCTGAAGGAGCTGCTCGCCCGTCCCGAGCTGCGCCAGCTCCGGCAGCGAATCGTGCTCCGGCACCACCTGCGTCCGTTCGATGCAGAGGAGACCACCTCCTATGTGCAGGAGCGGCTGCGACTTGCGGGCTACACGGGAAAGGGGATCTTCAAGCGTTCGGCGCTGGCGGCGCTGTACGAGGTCACGGGGGGCGTCCCCCGGCTCGTCAACGTCGTCTGCGACGGGGCTCTGCTGCTCGGCTACGCCCGGGATTGGAGCACCCTCGGACGCGAGGCCATCCTCGAGGTGGCTCGGGATCTGGACTTGATCGAGGCGGGGGCGTCCCCTGCGGGGACCCCGGCTTCCGGAGAGTCGGGCCGAGGGGAACGGCGCCGACGCGGCCTATTCGGGATGTTCCGCTGAGCGGAGCCCGGGGAGCAGAGCCATGGCCAAGGTATACGATGCCCTGCGAAGGGCGGAGGAGCAGCGGCAGAGCCGCGCCGGAGAGGCCCAACAGCCCGGGGTGGCCGCCCCCCTGAAGTGGGAGCCCCCGGCCTCGGCCGCCAAGGTGTCCAAACCGCCGTTCTGGCAGGTCTGGCGCCGCTTCCGCCGCCGCGCCGCGCCCGCCGACGTCGGCGGCGACGTGAACAAGCGCCGCATCTCCCTGCTCCAGCCCGACTCCTTCGTGGCCGAGCAGTTCCGCACCCTGCGCGCCCGGATCGACTCCATCGCGGCCGAGCGACCCATCCGCACGGTGGTCGTGACCAGCCCCATGGCGGGGGAGGGCAAGAGCACCGCGGCGATCAACCTGGCCCTGGTCACGGCCATGCAGCTGGAGCGCCGGGTCTGCCTCGTGGACTGCGACATGCGCAAGCCCAAGGTCCACCGGGCCCTGGGTCTGCAGCCCGAGGTGGGGCTGGCCGAGGTGCTCTCCGGCGAGGCGCCGCTCGAGAAGGCCCTGATCCCCGTAGAGGGCGTCGGTCTGCAGGTCCTCGCGGTGCGGCGGCAGCCGTCGAACCCCGCGGAGCTCCTCACCACGGACCGGATGCGGGAGACCATCGAGGAGCTTGCGCGCAGCTTCGATCGCGTCATCCTGGACACCCCCGCGGCCCTGGCGCTCCCGGACGCCAAGATCGTGAGCGACCTCTGCGACGGGATCGTGATGGTCGTGCGGGCGGACGTGACCCCGCAGCAGGACGTGGAGTCCACGCTCGACTTCCTGGACCGCCGGCGGCTGCTGGGCCTGGTCCTCAACGGAGCCGAGGTCCCCCAGGGGCGCTACGCTTACTACCCCGGCTGATCGCGGCGGACATTCCCGACGGCGGCCGCGGACCCGTCGCCACGGAGCACTCGGTGAAGGCATCGGTCGACCTCGGCGCGCTCCTGGTCTCCTTCGTCGTAGCCCTGACCGTGGCCGCCCTGGCCACGCCCATCGTCTCGCGCCTGGCGCGCGCCTTCGAGGTCATCGACAAGCCGGGCGAGCGCAAGGTGAACGAGCGGGCCAACATCCCCCTGCTCGGGGGCATCGCGGTGGCCCTGGGCGTCTTCGTCGGGCTCTCCGTGGCCGTGCTGCTCACCGGCGACCAGGTCGAGTACCGGGAGCACCTCGAGGCCCTGCTGATCGGCGGGACGCTCCTGCTCGGGATCGGGGCCTACGACGATCGCTTCGCACTCCCCGCCACGCCCAAGTTCGCGGTGCAGATCGCCGTGGCGGCCATCGCCATCTACTACGGCTTCTCGATCGCCTACTTCCGGGATCCGCTCACCCAGACCTCCTGGGCCCTGCCCACGGCCGTGGTCTGGATCCTCACGACCCTGTGGATCGTGGGGATCACCAACGCCATGAACCTGATCGACGGCCTGGACGGGCTGGCCACCGGCGTGGGGGCCATCATCGCGGCCACCCTCACCCTGGTCTGCTACCAGGCGGGTGAGCCCCTGGGCGTGTATCTCGGCGTCGTCTTCGTCGGGGCCCTGCTCGGGTTCCTGCCCTTCAACTTCCAGCCCGCGCGCATCTTCCTGGGCGACACCGGGGCGCTGTTCATCGGCTACGTCCTGGCACTGCTGGCCCTGGAGGGCTACCGGAAGTTCTCCGTGCTGACCTTCGTCGTCCCCATCCTGGCGCTGGCCGTGCCGCTCCTCGACACGGTCCTCTCGGTGCTGCGCCGGCTGCGACGCGGGAAGAACCCCTTCACGGCGGACCGCCTGCACATGCACCACCGCCTGCTGCAGTCCGAGGGCTCCCAGCGGGCTGCCGTGCTCTCGATCTACTTCCTCACGGCCTGCTTCTGCGTGATCGCCCTCTCGTTCACGAACCTGGAGGGCTTCGCGGCGATCGTGTTCCTGGCGGCCGTGATCCTGCTGACCATCCGCCTGCTCCGGAACCTCGGCTTCTTCGACCCGCCGCCCGACGAGGGCGAGCCGGCGCCGCGGGCGGCGGCGTCCGGGGAGGGCAAGGGGTCGTGAGCGGCTGCGCGCTGATCACCGGCGTGACGGGCCAGGACGGCTCCTACCTGGCGGAGCTCCTGCTCGACCACGGCTACGAGGTCCACGGGATGGTGCGGCGCTCCAGCACCGAGAGCTTCGAGCGCATCGCCCACCTCCGCGGCCGGCTCGTCCTGCACCAGGCCGACCTGCTGGACCAGATCTCGCTGGTGAACCTGCTGCGGGAGGTCCGGCCCCGGGAGGTCTACAACCTCGCCGCCCAGTCGTTCGTGCCCACGTCGTGGCTGCAGCCGTCGCTCACGGGTGAGTTCACCGCGCTGGGTGTCACCCGCATGCTCGATGCGGTGCGGCTGGTCGATCCGGAGATCCGCTTCTACCAGGCCTCCAGCTCCGAGATGTTCGGGAAGGTGCGCGAGACGCCCCAGAACGAGGAGACGCCGTTCCACCCCCGCAGCCCCTACGGCGTGGCCAAGGCCTACGGCCACTGGATCACCGTGAACTACCGGGAGAGCTTCGGCCTCTACGCCGTGTCCGGCATCCTCTTCAACCACGAGTCGCCGCGTCGGGGCCGGGAGTTCGTCACCCGCAAGATCAGCGAGACGGTCGCGCGCATCGCCCTCGGCCTGGAGGACCGGCTGGCCCTGGGCAACCTGGACGCCAAGCGCGACTGGGGCTACGCGCCCGAGTACGTCGACGCCATGTGGCGCATGCTCCAGCAGGACCGGGCGCGCGACTACGTGATCGGGACCGGCCGGCACCACTCGGTGAAGGAGTTCGTCGACATCGCGTTCTCCCACGTGGGCCTCGATCCCGGCGACTTCGTGCGGATCGAGCCCTCCCTGGTGCGGCCGGCGGAGGTGGACACCCTGCTGGCGGATCCTTCCCGGGCCCGCGAGGAGCTCGGCTGGGCGCCCCGCACCGCCTTCGCGGACCTGGTCCGGATCATGGTGGACGCCGACCTGGAGGCCCAGGAGCGCGCCAGCGGACGCCGCCGCGGAGCGCCCGGCACCCGATGAGTCGCCGCGCACTCGTCACGGGCGGCGCCGGCTTCATCGGTAGCCACCTGGTGGAGGGTCTGCTGGCGGCCGGCTGGGCCGTGCGGATCCTGGACGACTTCTCGACCGGGCGCACAGAGAACCTGGCGGGCGTCAGCGGCGACGTGGACGTCCGTCGGGGAGACATCCGGGAGCCGGCCACGGTGGCCGCCGCGCTCGACGGCGTCGAGGTGGTCTTCCACGAGGCGGCGATCCCTTCGGTGCCCCAGAGCGTGGACGATCCCCGCGGCACCGACGCCGTGAACGTCCACGGGACGCTCGAGCTGCTGGAGGGGGCCCGGCGCGCCGGCGTGGCCCGCTTCGTGCTCGCGGCCTCCTGCGCCGCCTACGGCGACGGCCCGGAGCTCCCCAAGCACGAGGGGCTGGTGCCGCGTCCCGCCTCGCCCTACGCCCTGCAGAAGGTGACCTGCGAGCACTACGGCCGGCTCTACAGCGAGCTCCACGGTCTGCCCACGGTGAGCCTGCGCTACTTCAACGTCTACGGGCCGCGCCAGAATCCCGACGGGGAGTACGCCGCGGCGGTCCCCATCTTCGTCCGCGCGTTCACCAAGGGCGAGGCGCCGACGATCTTCGGCGATGGCGGCCAGACGCGCGACTTCGTGTACGTGGGCGACGTGGTCCGGGCCAACCTGCTGGCGGTCGAATCGGAGGCGGCCGTGGGGCGTGTGGTGAACGTGGCGAGCGGGGCCCGCACGAGCATCCGGGACCTGGTCCGCGAGATCCGCGCGCTCACCGGGTCGCGCCTCGAGCCTCGCTCGGCGCCGCCCCGGGCGGGAGACGTCCGCGACAGCGTGGCGGACCTGGAAGTCGCCCGCCGCGTGCTCGGCTACACGCCGAGCGTCGACCTGCGCGAGGGGCTCCGGCGGACGCTCGAGGGCGCCCGCACACAACCGGGAGGGGGGGCATGAACATCAGTGTGATCGGGACCGGCTACGTGGGGCTGGTCACCGGGGCCTGCTTCGCCGAGTTCGGCGTGCAGGTCACCTGCGTGGACAACGACGCCGAGAAGATCGCGGCGCTCGACCGGGGAGAGATCCCCATCTACGAGCCCGGTCTCGACGATCTCGTCAAGCGCAACGTGCGCGAGGGGCGGCTGCACTTCAGCACCGACACCGCCGAGTCGGTGCGCAACTCCCTGGTGGTGTTCATCGCGGTGGGCACGCCGCCCAAGGCCGACGGCAGCACCGACCTCACCTACGTCGAGCAGGTGTCGCGGGAGATCGGACGGAACCTGGACAGCTACAAGGTGATCGTCACCAAGAGCACCGTCCCGGTGGGCACCTCCGGCAAGGTGAAGGCGTGGGTGCAGGCCGAGCTCGACCGGGCCGGTGCCGGCGCCCGCTTCTCGGTGGCCTCGAACCCCGAGTTCCTGCGGGAGGGCGCCGCCATCGGCGACTTCATGCGGCCCGACCGGGTGGTGATCGGCGCCGAGGACGACTCGGCCCGGGCGATCATGCAGGATCTCTACCGCCCGCTCTACCTGAACGAGACGCCCTTCGTCGTCACCAACATTCCGACCGCCGAGCTCACCAAGTACGCCGCCAACGCCTTCCTGGCCACCAAGATCTCCTTCATCAACGAGATGGCCAATTTGTGCGAGCGGGTCGGCGGCGACGTCCAGGCCATCGCCCGCGGCATCGGGCTCGACCGGCGCATCGGACCGAAGTTCCTCCACGCGGGACCGGGCTTCGGGGGCTCGTGCTTCCCCAAGGACACGCGCTCGGCGGCCCACTTCGCCCACGAGGCCGGCGAGCGGCTCGAGGTGGTGGAGGCGGTGATCCGCGCCAACGAGCGCCAGCGCGAGCGGATGACCGAGAAGATCCGTCAGGCCGTCGGGGGTGACGCCCGCGATCGTACCATCGCGGTGCTGGGACTCTCGTTCAAGCCGGAGACCGACGACATCCGCGACGCGCCCGCCATCGACATCGTGCGGGCGCTCCTGTCCGACGGTGCGGAGGTGCGCGCCTTCGACCCGGTGGCCATGCCCAACACCGAGCCGGTGCTGCCCGAGGTCACCTACTGCAAGAATGCCTACGAGGCCTGCGAGGGCGCCGATGCGCTGGTGATCATCACCGAGTGGAACCAGTTCCGGATGCTCGATCTCGAGCGGATCCGCGCCACCCTGCGGGAGCCGCTGGTGATCGACCTGCGCAACGTGTACGAGCCCGAGTCGATGCACGCCGCCGGCTTCCGCTACGTCAGCGTCGGGCGATGAGCCGATCGGCGTCCCAGCCGCGCATCCACGCCGTGGTGCTGGCGGGGGGTGCCGGGGAGCGGTTCTGGCCCGCCTCCCGGCAGCGCGTGCCGAAGCCCTTTCTCGCGCTCGGGGAGGACCGCAGCCTGATCGAGGCCACCCTCGACCGGGTGCGGCGCTTCGCCGCCCCCGACGATTGCTGGGTGGTCTGTGGCGAGGAGCACCGGCGTTCGGTGATCCGCATCACCGGATTGCCGCCCCGACGGGTGCTGGTGGAGCCCCGTCGGCGCAACACGGCCATGGCGGTGGGGCTGGCCGCGCTGCGCATCGCCGCGGAGGATCCGAGGGCCGTGATGGCGATCCTCCCCGCCGACCACCGGATCCCCGATGAGACGGCCTTCTCCCGCGCCATGCTGCGGGCTGCCCGCGCGGCGGCGACGGCCGACGTGCTCGTCACCCTGGGGGTTCGCCCGACGCGTCCCGAGACGGGTTATGGCTACATTCAGGTCGGGAAAGCGGTGGGGTCCGCCTACCGGGGACTTCACCGTGTGCGCCGGTTTGTCGAAAAGCCGGACGAGGCCCGGGCCAGGCGCTTCCTTCGCTCCGGAGGGTTTCTCTGGAACGCCGGCATCTTCGTGTGGTCGGCGGAGACGATCCTCGGGGAGATCGAGCGCTGCGCGCCGGACCTGCACCGGGCGCTGGCTCCGGTACGCCGCACGCCGCGGGGACGCGGCGCCGCCGATGCGATCCGTCGCGCGTACGCGCGCGCGCCGTCGCTGCCGGTGGACGTGGCGATCCTGGAGCGAAGCCGGCGGGTGTGGACACTGCCGGTGGGCTTCCGGTGGAGCGACGTGGGCACCTGGCAGTCCCTGGCCGAGGAGCTGGGCGTGCGGGCCGGCCAGAACCGGGTGCTGGGAGGAGACGTGCTGATGCACGATGCTTCCGGGAACCTGGTCTGGGGGCACCGACGCACGATCGCGTTGGTCGGCGTCGAGGGCCTCGCGGTGGTCGACACCGGCGACGCCCTGCTGGTGGCGCGGCTGGACCGCAGCCCGGCCGTCCGCGAGATCGTGGCGGCGCTGCGAGCCGCGGACCGGGAGGATCTGACCTAGGCGTCCCGGAGACGGGGAGCCGGGGGAGGACGGACATGGCGACGGAGCACACGGTGCAGTCCCTGCGGCGGATCCCGCTCTTTGCCGGGGTCTCCGACGAGGATCTCGCGAACATGGCGTTGCACCTGATCGAGCGGAAGTACCCGCGCAACGCCACGATCGTGGAGGAGGGCCTCCCCGGCGACTACATGTACGTGATCCACAGCGGTCGCGTGAAGGTGACCAAGCTCTCCGAGGACGGGCGCGAGAAGATCCTGGAGATGCTCGGCGAGGGCTCCTTCTTCGGGGAGATGGCGCTGCTCGACCAGGCGCCGCGCTCCGCGTCGGTCAAGACCCTCGCCCCGTCGCGGCTGCTCGCCTTGTCCCGGGCCGACTTCCAGTCGCTCCTGCGCCGCACTCCGGACCTCGCCATGGCGGTGATCCAGGAGCTCACCCGCCGCCTGCGGGAGACCAACGAGCAGGCCAGCTCGCTTTCGTTCCTGCGCGTGAAGGACCGCACCAAGGGCCTCCTGCGCCGGCTCGCCGAGGAGCGGGAGGGACCGGCCGAGCGCCGGGTCACGCCCCAGCTCACCCATCAGCAGATCGCCGACATGATCGGCACCTCCCGGGAGACGGTGACCCGGGTGGTGAAGGAGCTGAAGCAGGACGGCTGGCTCGAGCAGAAGGGCAAGCAGTACCTGGTTCCCGCCGAGGCCTGAGCCCCGGGCGCCTCAGGCGACCCCCCGATCCACCGATACGTCCCGCATGGCGTTGCGGGACGCGACCTACGCCGATCGACTGATCGACGCCCTGTCCTCGGGGCTCCTCGCCATCGACGGCGAGGGCGCGGTCGTCGTCGCCAACGCGGCCGTGCCCCGGATCCTGCGGCTCTCCGAGGAAGACCCCAGCCCGTGGATCGGGCGGCCGGTCGTCGAGGTGCTGCGGGACCGCCCCCAGGTGGCCGCGGTGCTGCTCGACGCCCTGGACGGTCGCGAGCGCCCCTCCCGCGCCGAGCTGGTCCTCGAGGCGCGCGGCGGCCTTCCGACGACCACCATCGGCTTCACCCTGACGCCGCTGCTCTGCCGCGAGGGTGCCATCGCCGGGGCCGCGATGCAGTTCCGCGACGTGACGCCCTACGAGCGCCTCGGCGAGCGGGAGCGCCTGCGCGACCGGCTGGCCGCCCTGGGCGAGATGGCGGCGGGCCTGGCCCACGAGCTCCGGAATCCGCTCGCGGGTCTCGGCGTCCTCGCGGGTCTCCTGCGCCGCCGGGTCGCCGACCGCCCCGAGGCCCTGGCTGTCGTCGAAGAGCTCAGCGCGGGCCTGCGCGGGATGACGGGCACCCTGAACGAGACCCTGGACTTCGTGCGGCCCCTGGCGCCCTCACCCGAGACCCTGGATCCGGAGTCCCTCCTCGAGGCCTGCCTCGAACGGGCCCTGGCCCGGGTGCCCTTCAAGGGACGCATCGATCGGGCCTACGCCGACGCCCTGCCCCAGCTGGTGGCCGATCCCCAGGCGCTGCGCTCGGCGCTCACCGACCTGATCGTGAACGCCCTCGAGGCGATGGCGACGCTTCCGGATGACGCCGATCCGCGGCTCGCGCTGTCGATCCGGGCAGAGGTCCATCCCACGGCCGGGCCCCCCGTGCGCGTGCGCGGGACCCTGCCGGCGGGCCCGGCGCCGGAGGCGCGCTGCGAGCTCGTCTTCGCGATCGGCGACTCCGGTCCCGGCGTGCCGCCGGATCTGCGCGACCGGATCTTCTATCCGTTCTTCACCACGAAGGGCGAGGGCTCGGGAATCGGCCTGGCCAACGCCCAGAAGGTGGCGGCGAGTCACGGCGGCGTCGTCGCGCTCGAGAGCCGCGAGGGCGAGGGAAGCGTCTTCGAGGTGCGGCTGCCCCTCGGCCCGGGCGGCGAGGGTGCCTCGGGAGCGGGCGGCGAGGGCGGGTCGTGAGCCGCCGCCGCGCGCGCATCCTCCTCGCCGAGGACAACGACACCCTGCGCGGGGGCCTCGTCCGCGCGCTCTCGGAGACCGGGTCGTGCGTCGACGGGGTGGACCGCGGGGACGACGCCGTGGCGCGCCTGGAGGATCCCCAGATCGAGCCGTACGACGTGGTGGTCACCGACCTCCGCCTGCCCGGCGCCGACGGGCTCGCCGTGCTGACGGCGGCGCGCAGGCGCGATCCCCGGACGGCCGTGCTGCTGATGACCGCCCACGGGAGCATCGAGGCGGCGGTGGAGGCCATGCGCTGCGGGGCCTTCGACTTCGTCCAGAAGCCCTTCGAGCTGGAGCAGCTCGAGATCCGGATCGCGCGCGCCCGGGAGCATCGCCGGCTGGCGCAGGAGGTGCGGAGCCTGCGCGAGGAGCGCTCGGCGCGCTTCGCGCCGGAGAACATCGTGGGCGAGAGCCCGGTCCTGCGGGCCGCCCTCGACCTGGCGCGCCGCGCCGCCCCCACCCGCTCGACGGTGCTCGTGACCGGAGAGACCGGAACGGGCAAGGAGCTGGTGGCGGGCCTCGTCCACCGGCTCTCGCCCCGGGGCGACGGGCCCTTCGTCCAGGTGAACTGTGCGGCACTCCCCGAGACCCTCCTCGAGTCCGAGCTCTTCGGCCACGAGCGGGGCGCCTTCACGGGCGCCGAGCGCTCCCGGGTGGGCCGCTTCGAGCAGGCCGACGGCGGCACCCTGCTGCTGGACGAGGTGGGCGACATGTCGCCGGCCACCCAGGCCAAGGTGCTGCGGGTGCTCCAGAACCGCGAGTTCCAGCGGCTCGGCGACACCCAGACGCGGCACGTGGACGTCCGCATCGTGGCGGCCACCAACAAGGACCTGGAGGCGGCCGTCGCCGACGGGAGCTTCCGCGGCGACCTCTACTTCCGGCTCAACGTGATCGGCATCCACCTGCCCCCCCTGCGGGAGCGGGGGGACGACGTGCTCCACCTCGCCGAGCACCTCCTGCACGGGTACGCCCAGGAGCTGCGCCGTCCCCTGCGCGGCTTCAGCGAGGCCGCGCGCGCCGAGCTGCTGGCCCATCCCTGGCCCGGCAACGTGCGCGAGCTGCGCAACGCCGTGGAGCGCGCCGCGCTGATGGCCGAGGGCGAACTCCTCGAGCCCGCGGACCTGGGGCTGGCGACGGTGGGGGCTCCGGCCAGCGCCGCGCCGCGGCGTCTCGCATCCGACCTCCGCCTGGCGGCGGTCGAGCGCGCCGCCGTGGAGGAGGCGCTGCGCCGGACCGGCCACGTCCAGAAGCACGCGGCCGAGCTCCTGGGCGTGAGCCGGCGCAAGCTGAACTACATCATCGCGCGCCTGGGCATCACCCATCCGAGCTGGCGGCGGCATCGGGGCGGGGACGGGGATGCCGCCTCGGGGGACGAGGCGGAGTCCGAGGCGTCCGGCCCGCTTGAATCCCCGGTGCACCTGGGATAGCAATCCGGGCTGCCCCGACTTCCGCTGCGGGGTCCCCCGGAGGTCACGCCATGGCTCGCCGGCCCACGTCCGCGCGTCTCGCATCCGCCTTCCTGTCCTGCCTGGTCGCCCTGGGGGCCAGCCTCCTGCTCGCCTGTGCCAGCGACGAGGAGCGGCTGCAGGAGCACCTCGCGCAGGGCGACAGCTACCGCGAGGAGGAGAAGTACGCCGAGGCGATCATCGAGTACAAGAACGTGCTCAAGATCGACCCGAACAACGCCCAGGCGCACTTCGGTCTGGCCGACGCCTTCTTGCGCACGAGCCGCCTGCGCCAGGGTTACTGGGAGCTGCGGGAGGCGGTGCGGCTCGATCCCAGCAACGCGGCCGCCCGCCTGCAGTACGGGCACCTCTCCCGGCTCGCGGGTGAGCTGGAGGAGGCCCTCGCCCAGGCGGATGCGGTGATCGAGATCGATCCGGACAGACCGGCGGCCTATCTGCTGCGGGGGCAGTCCCTCGACGGGCTGAAGCGCTACGACGAGGCGCAGATCAGCTACGAGGAGGCGGTCGAGCGCTTTCCCGAGGATCCCGCGCCGCTGCTGCTCCTCGCGAACTTCCATCTTCGCCAGGGCGACCCGGAGCTGGCGGAGCCCTTGTTCCGCAAGCTCACCGAGGTCGAGCCCAGCTTCAACTCCTGGGCGGCGCTCGCCGGATTCCTGGCCCGGGAGAACCGGGACGAGGAGGCCGAGGCGGCCTATCGGAAGGCGCAGGAGCTCGCCGACGAGGAACAGGTGAGCATCAGCCACCGGGTGCTCGCGAGCTTCTACTACGCCCGCGAGCGCTTCGACGAGGCGGAGTCCGTCCTCCAGGCCGCGCTCGAGAAGCGCCCGGGCGACCTGGACCTGATCTACGTGCTGGCCCGCTTCTACGCCGCCCGGGGCGAGTCCGACCGGGCCGACGCCATGATCGAGGAGGCCACCCGCGCGCAGCCGGACGACGTGCGTCCCTATCTGGTCCTCTCCGCGTACCGCGGGCGCCAGAACGACCTGCCGGGGGCGTTGGCGGCGGCCGAGCAGGCCCTGGACGTGGATCCCGAGAGCCGCCCGGCGAAGCTCCGCAAGGCCGAGCTGCTGCTGGACATCGGCTACCGCAACGATGACACCGCCAAGATCGCCCAGGGTCGGAGCATCGTGAACGCGGTGCTGTCGAAGGACCCGTCGAGTCCGGAGGCCCTGTTCGTCCGCGCCAAGACCCACCTCGCGGAGGCGGCACCCGCCGAGGCGATCACGGACCTGCGGCGCGCGATCGACCTCAAGCCGGACTGGGCCGAGGCCCACTACATGCTGGGCTCCGCCCTCTTCGTCCAGCGCGATCTGAATGCGGCCCGGGTCGAGGTGGCGCGCGCCCTCGAGATCGACGGTCAGATGGTGGAGGCGCGCAAGATCCTGGCCCGGATCCACGCCGCCCTCGGCGATCACGAGCTCGCGGTGGAGGCAGCGGACAAGGTCCTGGAGCAGCAGGAAGACCTGACGACCCGCCTGCTGGTGGCCCAGTCGCTGGTCCGACTCGGCCGCAACGACGAGGCCAAGGAGATCCTCGAGTCCATCCCGGCCGGGGAGCAGAGCGGGGAGACCCTCTATGCCCTCGGCCGCATCCAGGTCATCGAGGGCGATGCGGTGAAGGCGCGCGACTACTTCGAGCGCGCCAACGCGGCGCTCCCGCACCAGGCCGACATCCTCGACGCCCTGCTGCAGCTCGATCTGCGGGAGCGGCGGGCGGAGGAGTCCCTGAACCGCATCTCCGCCGCGGTGGAGGCGCAGCCCGAGGCCTCGAAGCTCAAGCATCTCCAGGGGCTCACCTACCTGGTGCTGGGCCGGGGCAGCGATGCGGAGAATGCGTTCCGGAGGGCGATCGAGCTGGATCCCAACGCGCTGGCGGCCTACCAGAGCCTGGCCCAGTACCTGGCCCGGAGCGGCCGGCGCGAGGAGGTGCTGGCCACCTACGAGAAGGCGGCCGCCCAGCGGCCCGACGCCGCGGGCCTCCAGCTGGTGATGGGCTCGCTCTACGAGGCCTACGGCGACACCGACAAGGCCGTGGAGCACTACGAGAAGGCCATCGCGATCGACCCGAACCTGGCCCCGGCCAAGAACAACATGGCCTACATCCTGGCGGAGTCCGAGACCAACCTGGATCGGGCGCTCGACCTGGCCCAGGAGGCCAAGCGCCTGCTGCCGGACAACGGCCACGTCGCCGACACGCTCGGGTGGGTGCTCTACAAGAAGGGCGTGCCCCAGGCGGCCCTGGGCTACCTGAAGGAGGCGGAGAGCCTGTTCCGACCGGACGACCCGAACCTGGGCGTGGTCCGCCATCACCTGGCGCTGGCCTACGAGGCCAACGGGGAGCCCGAGCGCGCGCGGGAGGCGCTGGAGAAGGGCATCGCCGACGTCGAGGCGCTGCGGAATGCCTACCGGGATCGGACCGGGCAGGAGCCCGGAAAGCCCGCCTGGCTGACCGAGATGCAGACCATGCTCGAGCGGATCGAGGGCCCGGAAGGGGCGGGCCCGGCCAGCGCCGCCGCCGGCGCCGAGGGCTGACCCCCGCGGGGCCCCGAGCGGCTGGATGGGCGTCCCGCACGCCCGGCTTTCAAGGGATCCCCGAGACCTGCCGATACACCCACCGCCGCCATGCCGCCGGGCCCCGGGCCGGTTCGTCCCGGATTCGCCGGACGCCGTCCCGGATTCGCCGGACGCCGCATGGTCGGGACGGGAGGGGATCCGATGGCTTCGCTCAAGCACTTCCTGGCGCTGGTGCTGGCGCTCGGGCTGGCGCTCCCCGCGGTCGCCGCCGAGGAGGCGTCCGAGCCGGACGCGACCCCGGCCGAGGCCGACGCCGGGACGGCCGCCAAGAACGAGCCGGCCGCCGACACGACCGAGGCGCCGGAGGTCCTCGACGAGGACGCCGAAGCGGAGGCCCTGGACGAGGACGCCGAAGCGGAGACCCTCGACGAGGACGCCGAAGCGGAGGCCCTCGACGAGGACGCCGCCGACGCGGAGGCCGCGGACCAGGAGGCGGCCGCCGCCGAGGCCGCGACG
>CAYTZH010000010.1:98182-125993 GCA_964442285.1 uncultured Spirochaetales bacterium
CGCCGCCGACGCGGAGGCCGCGGACCAGGAGGCGGCCGCCGCCGAGGCCGCGACGCCGCCCGCCGAGGAGGAGGCGGCGGCCGCACCGCCTCGCCACGTGGTCCAGCTCGGCCCCATGGGCTGGGACGTCGCCGGGAAGCCGGGTCGCGTCCACACGGTCGTGGCCGGGGACACCCTCTGGGACATCTCCGACGCCTATCTCGGTACGCCCTGGGTATGGCCCTCGGTCTGGACCGAGAACGAGGCCATCGAGAACCCCCACAGGATCTTTCCGGGCGATCGCCTCTGGATCACGCCCAGCGAGATGCGCCGCATCAGCGACGCCGAGGCCGACCAGCTGCTGGCCGGTTCGCCCGCCTCCGCCGACGCCGGCGGTCTGGAGGGCGTCGACGTCCAGGGCGTGGACGGCGTGGAGCCGCCGCCCCCCCCGACGCTCCGCTTCAGCGCCCGCGAGGCGGCGGGGCTCGTGAGCGACGCCATGCTCGAGGGCGCCTCCAGCATCGTCGACGCGATCCCGAACCGCGTCTGGATGGGGACCATGGACCCGGTGCACGTGGCGCTCGGCCAGGGCGACGCGGTCGAGGGGGAGCAGTTCACGATCTTCCGGGTGGGCGAGCGCGTCTACGACCCGAAGACGGGCAAGCCCCTGGGCTGGAACGTGAAGATCCTGGGCTGGCTCGAGGTGAAGGAGGTCCACGCCGAGGTCTCCCGCGCCGAGGTGCGCATGGCCTTCGAGGAGATGCGCGAGGGCGATCGCCTGCTGCCGCGGGAGGTGCTGCCCCTGGAGGTGGAGCTTCGATCCGCCACGGCCGACGTCCAGGGCCAGATCGCCTTCATGCCGCGGGATCGCTTCCAGAGCGCCGGCCAGGACGTGGTCTACCTGGATCGGGGCGGCGACCACGGCCTCGAGGTGGGCAACACCGTGGAGGTGTTCCGGCCCGTCGCGAAGGCCTTCGACCCGGTCAGCGGCGAGATCAAGCAGGTGCCCGACCGACTGGTGGCCGAGATGGTGATCGTGACGGCGCTGCCCGAGAGCGCGGTCGCCGTGGTCACCGAGGCCACCACGGAGCTGGCCATGGGGGACACGTTCCGCACCGTCCGCGACTGACCGCGTCGCGGCCGGCGCCGAATGCGCCGTCGCGGCCGGCGCCGAATGCGCCGCTGCGGCCGGCGCGGAATGCGCCGCTGCGGCCGGCGCGGAATGCGCCGTTGCGGTCTGGCGCCGCCGATGGTTGACTGAGGGGGCTCCCGGTCCCGGGAGACCCTCTCCTGTCCCACGCACCCGATCTCCTCGATCCCGGGGACGCGCGACCTGCGGTGCGCGCGCGGCTCCGGGACTGGCTCGCGCTGCAGCGCGCGCTGGCGCTGCGGCCCCAGACGGCCATCGCGCTGCTGGCCCAGGGCGCCTCCCCGGCCCAGGTGATTCGCGCCCGCGGAGCGCCGCAGCTGGCGGACGCCGCGCTCTCCCGGGACGTCCGCCTGCTGGTCCGCGCCGGCGCGCGGGGACTGCCCTTCGGCTCGCCCGCCTACCCGGCGCGCCTCGCGCGACTGGTGGACACCGCGCCGCTGCTCTGGGTCCGGGGAGATCCCCGGTCCCTGCGGCTCCCGGCCGTCGCCGTGGTGGGCGCGCGCGCCGCCACCCGCGCGGCGCGCGACACGGCCCGACGGCTCGGGGCCGATCTGGCGACGGCCGGTCTCGCCGTGGTGTCGGGCCTGGCGCGGGGCGTCGATCGCGCCGCCCACGAGGGCGCGCTCTCGGCCAGCGGGGTGACCCTGGCCGTCCTGGCCTGCGGACCCGACCAGGTCTATCCGCCGGAGCACGCCGCGCTCGCCGCGCGCATCGCCGAGCGGGGTGCGCTGCTCTGCGAGCACGCGCCCGGCACACCCCCGCTGGCGTTCCACTTCCCGCTCCGGAACCGGCTGATCAGCGCGCTCTCGGAGGCGGTGGTGGTGGTGGAGGCGCGCGAGCGCAGCGGCTCGCTCATCACTGCGGAGCATGCCGCCGAGCAGGGGATCGACGTCCTGGCCGTCCCCGGTCCGGTCGCCGCGGCGAGCTGTCGCGGCTCGAACCTGCTGCTGCGGGACGGCGCCGCGCCGGTCCTCGACGTCGACGACGTGCTGCGGGCCCTGGGACGGCCGCCGCTGGCGCCCCGCCCGGCCGAGGCGCCGCCCGAGGCGGGGCTGCCCGCCGGCCAGCGCGCGCTCCTGGCGGCACTCCGGCGGGAGCCCGCCTCCGAGGACGCGTTGGTGCGGAGCCTCGGGCGCTCGCCCGCCGAGCTGGCCCTCGACCTCGTGGAGCTCGAGCTGGCCGGGCGCATCGCCCGCGAGCGCGACGGCCGCTGGGCGGTCCGAGACGCGCCAACCCGGGCCGGCTAAGCTGAGCGTCTCCCAGGGGGACCATGCTCAGCAGCGAAGCGACGCGGAGGCCGGTGGCCGTCGTGGGCGGCGGGCTCGCCGGCTGCGAGGCGGCGTACCAGCTCGCTCGCCGGGGCGTCGACGTGGTGCTGTACGAGATGCGCCCCGCCGCGTCCTCGCCGGCGCACCGCACCGCCGACCTGGCGGAGCTGGTCTGCTCGAACTCCCTGCGCTCCGACCAGCTCGCCAACGCCGTGGGGCTCCTGAAGGCGGAGATGCGTCGGCTCGGCTCGCTCGTGCTCCGGGCCGCGGACGCGAGCGCGGTGCCGGCCGGCCGGGCGCTGGCCGTGGACCGGGTGGCCTTCGCCCGCCACGTGACCGAGGAGATCGAGGCCCATCCCCGGATCGAGCTGCGCCGCGCGGCGGTGAAGAAGGTGCCCGACGATTCCCTGGTGATCCTCGCCTCGGGCCCGCTCACCGCCCCTGACCTGGCCGCGGATCTCGCGGCGCTCCTGGGCGACGAGTACCTCTACTTCTACGACGCCATCGCGCCGACGGTCTACGCCGACTCCCTGGACCTCGAGGTGGCCTTCCGCGCCTCCCGCTGGGAGGACGGTCCCGGCGACTACCTGAACCTCCCCCTCGACCGCGCGGACTACGCCGCGCTCGTGGAAGGGCTCGTCGCGGCGGACACGGTGCCCCTGCACCCGTTCGAGAAGGCGCTCTACTTCGAGGGCTGCCTGCCGGTGGAGGAGATGGCGCGACGCGGGCCGGAGACCCTCGCCCACGGTCCGTGCAAGCCCGTGGGCCTGATCGATCCCCGCACCGGCCGGCGTCCCCACGCCGCGGTGCAGCTGCGCCAGGAGGACAGGCAGGGGGTCCTCTACAACCTGGTCGGCTTCCAGACCAAGCTCCGGATCGCCGACCAGCGGCGCCTGTTCCGGGCGCTCCCGGGGATGGCGGAGGCCGTCTTCGCGCGCTTCGGCTCGGTCCATCGCAACACCTACGTGAACGCGCCGCGCTGTCTCGGGCCGGGGCTCGAGGTGCGGCGCCGGCCCGGGCTCTTCCTCGCGGGACAGATGGCCGGCGTCGAGGGCTACGTGGAGTCGGCGGCGCTGGGCTTCGTGGCGGGGGTCGAGGCCGCCGGCCGCGCCCGGGGCCGTCCTGCGCCGCCGCCCCCGCCCGAGACCGCCCACGGCTCCCTGCTGCGCCACCTGGCGGAGGGGGACCCCGCCCGGTTCCAGCCCACGAACGCCACCTACGGCCTCTTCCCCCCGCTCGCGGCGTCGGAGGCGGTCCCGCCGCCCGGCAAGCGCAAGCTGCCCAAGCGCGAGCGCTACGCCCGCCTGGCCGAGCGCGCCCAGTCGGCCCTGGACGCCTGGGCCGAGGCGATCGCCCCGTGAGCCGGGCCGGGGGACTTCCCTTGAGCTGGGAGGAGGCCCTGCGCGGCTTCGACCTCTGGCTGCGGGCGGAGCGCAACCTCTCCGACCACACCCGGCGCGCCTATGCGGGCGACCTGCGGCGCTTCGCCGAGGCGGTGGCCCCCGCCACACCCGAGAGCGTCGGTCCGGACGCCATCTTCGCCTTCCTGGCCGCCCTCCACGGCCGTCGGCATTCGTCCACCGTGGGGCGCAAGCTCTCCGCGCTGCGCTGCTTCTTCCGCCACCGGGTCCGGGAGGGTTGCCGCGCCACGGACCCGACGGCCGGCATCCCCACGCCGCGGACGCCGAAGCGGCTGCCGCGGCCCCTCAGCGTGGACGACTGCGAGACGCTGATGGAGAGCGCGGGGACGGACGGCGACGAGCGCGGTCGGCGCGACCGCGCCCTCGTGGAGCTGCTCTACGGGGCCGGGCTGCGGATCGGCGAGGCGGTCGCCCTCGACGTCCGCGACGCGGATCTGCGTCGCGGCGAGGTCCGCGTCTGGGGCAAGGGCGGCAAGGAGCGGGTCGTGCCGCTCCCGGCCGAGGCCCGGGGGGCCCTCGCCGACTACCTGGCGCTGCGCGAGCGCCCCGGCATCCTCGGCGAGCCGCTGTTCACCTCGCTGGGGCCGCGCTCGCGCCGGGGGCCGCCCCGGCGGCTCGGCGCGCGGGACGCCCGGCGGGTGCTGGCGGCGCGCGCGCGACGCGCGCGGCTCGCCGAGCCGGTGCACCCCCATCGCCTGCGCCACAGCTACGCCACGCACCTGCTCGACATGGGCGCGGACCTGCGGGAGATCCAGGAGCTCCTCGGGCACGCCAGCCTCTCGACGACCCAGAAGTACACGGCGGTGTCGGCAGAGCGCCTGCTGGAGGTCTACGACCGCGCGCACCCACGGGCCCGGAGGGGGAAGTGAGCACGCCCATTCGCGCCACGACCGTGGTCGCCGTCGTGCGGGACGGCCGGCTCGCCATGGCCGCCGACGGGCAGGTCACCGTCGGGGACGCCATCCTGAAGCGCAGCGCCCAGAAGGTGCGGAAGACGGGCCGCGGTCAGGCCGCCGTGGGCTTCGCCGGCGGTGCCGCCGATGCCCTGGCGCTCTCCGAGCGGCTGGAGGCCAAGCTCGAGGCCCACCCGGGCAACGTGCGTCGCGCCGCTGTCGAGCTCGCCAAGGAGTGGCGCTCGGACCGGGTGCTGCGCCGCCTCGAGGCCCTGCTCCTGGTGGGAGACCCGGAGACCGTGCTCGTGGTCTCCGGCAACGGCGACGTGATCGAGCCCGACGACGGCCTGGCGGCGATCGGCTCCGGCGGCTCCTACGCCCTCTCCGCCGCCCGGGCCCTGGCCCGGCACACGACGCTGTCCGCCGACGAGATCGTTCGCGAAGCCTTGCGCATCGCGTCCGAGATCTGCATCTACACCAACGACGAGATCCAGCTGGTGAGCCTGCCGTGACCGAACCCCGTACCTTCACGCCTCGCGAGATCGTCTCCGAGCTCGACCGCTACGTGGTGGGCCAGCGCGAGGCCAAGCGCGCGGTGGCGATCGCCCTGCGCAACCGCTGGCGTCGCCAGCGGGTGCCCGAGGCCCTGCGCGACGAGATCGCGCCGAAGAACATCGTGATGATCGGGCCCACGGGCGTGGGCAAGACCGAGATCGCCCGGCGCCTGGCGAAGCTCGCCCAGGCGCCCTTCATCAAGGTGGAGGCCTCGAAGTTCACCGAGGTTGGCTACGTCGGGCGGGACGTGGAGTCGATCGTCCGCGACCTCACGGATCTGGCCGTGAACCTGGTGGCCGAGGAGGAGAAGCGCGCCGTCGGGGCCAAGGCCCAGGAGCGCGCCGAGGAGCGCCTGCTGGACGCCCTGCTGCCCGCGTCGCCGACCCCCGGCTTCCAGCCCCTGCCCCAGGGCGGCGAGACCCGGGAGAAGCTGCGGGCCATGCTGCGTCGGGGCGAGCTCGACGACCGCGAGGTGGAGGTGGAGGTGGCCGAGGGCGCCTCGCCGAACCTCTCCATCTTCACGCCCCAGGGTGTGGAGGAGATGGGCATCCAGCTCAAGGACATGCTGGGGAACTTCTTCCCGGGCCGCACCCGCAAGAAGCGCATGAAGGTGCCCCAGGCCCGGGAGGCCTTCGCGGCGGAGGAGGCCGGGCGGCTCGTGGACATGGACCGGGTGCGCGAGCTGGCGATCGAACGGGTGGAGCAGGCCGGCATCGTCTTCCTCGACGAGATCGACAAGATCGCCGCGGGGCGCGCGGCCGGCGGCAAGAGCGGCCCCGACGTGTCCCGCGAGGGCGTGCAGCGCGACCTGCTCCCGATCGTCGAGGGCTCGACGGTCCAGACCAAGCACGGCCCGGTGCGCACCGACCACGTGCTCTTCATCGCCGCCGGGGCCTTCCACGTGGCCAGGCCGTCGGACCTCATTCCCGAGCTCCAGGGCCGCTTCCCGATCCGGGTGGAGCTGCAGAGCCTGTCCCGGGACGACTTCGTGCGCATCCTGTCGGAGCCGGACAACTCCCTGGTGCGCCAGTACGGGGCGCTGCTCGCCACGGAGGAGGTCCGGGTCGACTTCGTCGACACGGGGATCCGCGCCATCGCGGAGATCGCGGCCCAGGTCAACGAGCGCACCGACGACATCGGGGCCCGGCGACTCCACACGGTGATGGAGAAGCTCCTCGAGGACGTGAGCTTCGACGCGCCGGACCTGGGCGGGGCCCACCTGGTGGTGGACGAGGCCCTGGTCCGGGAGCGGCTCGGAGACCTGGTCGAGGACGAGGACCTGTCGCGCTACATCCTGTAGCAGGGGGGAGTGGCCATGGGTCGCACGCGGGTGCTCGTCGTGGACGACGAGCGGTTCTTCCGGGAGGCCATCCAGGACGCGCTCACCGAGGCCGGGCTCGAGTGCATCCTGGCCGCGGACGGCGCCGAGGCGCTCGAGCTCGCCGACGAGCCGAGCATCGGCGCGGTGGTGCTCGACGTGCGGCTCCCCGGCACCGACGGCATCGAGGTGCTGCGCCGGCTCCGCGAGAAGCGGCCCCTGGTGCGGGTGATCATGCTCTCGGCCAGCACGGACCAGGAGCTGGTGCTCGAGGCCCTGCGCCTGGGTGCCTGCGACTACCTGGCGAAGCCGCTCCACGACGAGGAGCTGGTGCTCTCCGTGCAGCGCGCCCTGGAGAGCTTCGCCCTGGGCGGGCGGGCCTACCGGCTGCGCGGCCATCTGCGCGCGCTCGACGAGCGCATGGCGCGGCTCGCGAGCCTGGGCCGGCGCGGGGCGGACGAGCTCGAGTCGCTCCAGGCGGCCACGGCCGAGGCCGTGGCCGACGTGCTCGACGCCGACAAGACCTCGCTGATGCTGCTCGACGAGGACGGCTCGAGCCTCCGGGTGGCGGCGGCCGTGGGCCGCAAGCTCGCGACCGAGGAGTTCGATCGGGTCCGCGTCGGGGAGGGGGTCGCCGGCCTCGCCCTCGGTCGCGCCGAGAGCCTGCTGGTGCAGGACGTCAACGAGGATTCCCGCTTCGTCGATCGCGGCACCGGAGATCGCTACGACAGCCCGAGCTTCGCCGTGACGCCCATCGTGGCCGGCGACCGTGCCCTCGGCGTGCTCTGCGCCACCGATGCGCGTCGCCGGGGCCCCTTCGACGAGGACGACCTGGCCCTCCTGCGGGTGCTGGCCCACCAGGCCGCCTGGATCCTGGACGGGGCGCGGCCCCTGGACGGGTCCCCGACGACCGGCGGGAGCTCCAGCGCCAGCCAGACCGTCCCGCTGGTCTCGGAGGCCGGGCCCGAGGCGGACGTCACCGACCTGGTGCGCGCGGTCTGCGAGGCCATGGCCGGCGAGGTGGAGCCGGCGCGGCTGCTCGGGGCCGCCCTGGGGCCGATCGCCGAATCGCTCGACGCCACGGCCTCGCTGTACCTGCGCGACCCCGAGACGGGAGACCTGGTGCGGGAGTCCCAGGCGGGCGACCTCGAGGCCGACCGCGAGCGCGTTCCGGCCGGTCGGGGGCTCACCGGCACGGTGCTCGAGACCGGCCGGCCCGTCGCCACCGGAGATCCCGGCGCCGACCCCCGCTTCGAGCCCGACGTGGACACGCCGGAGTCGGGGGTGGCGGGGCCGATCCTGTGCCTTCCCCTCACGTTCCGAGGCAAGACCCTCGGCGTGTTCCGCGCGTTTCCCCACGAGGCCGAGCGCGCCTCGCCCCAGGTCGGGGAGGCGCTCGGACCGGCGCTCTCGGCAGCGGTCCGAAACGTCCTCCTGTACCGTAGCCTGGTGGAGAGCATCGAGGAGGTGGCGCGGGCCCGGCGCGAGGCGCGCCCGTCCGTCCGCTGAGCGCGCCCAACCGCCCGTTGAGGATTCCCGCCCCATGCAGTCGCTCATCGAGAAGGCCGAGGTCCTGGTCGAGGCGCTGCCCTACATCCGCCGTTTCAACGACCGGACCGTCGTGATCAAGTACGGCGGCCACGCCATGACCGACGAGCCCCTGCGGCGATCGTTCGCGGTGGATACGGTCCTGCTCAAGTACATCGGACTGCGCCCGGTGATCGTCCACGGCGGCGGGCCGCAGATCCAGGCCACCCTGGCGCGCCTCGGCAAGGACTCCACCTTCGTCGACGGGCTCCGCGTCACCGACGACGAGACCATGGAGGTGGTCGAGATGGTGCTCGGCGGCAAGGTCAACGCCGAGATCGTCCAGCTCGTCAACCGCGGCGGGGGCCGTGCCCTCGGCCTCACCGGTCGCGACGGCGGCATGCTCAGCGTGCGCCGCAAGGCGCCGGGCGGTCGGGACCTGGGGCGGGTCGGCGAGGTCGTTGCGGTGGACCCGGGCCCCATCCACGCCGCGACCTCCGCCGGCTTCGTGCCGGTGGTCGCGCCCATCGGCGTGGACGGCGACGGGGTCAGCCACAACGTGAACGCCGACGAGGCGGCCGGCGCCATCGCCGTCGCCCTCGACGCCGCCAAGCTCATGGTGCTGACCGACGTGGAGGGCGTGCTCGACGCCCGCGGCCAGCTGGTCCCCCAGCTCTCCGTGGAGGGCGCGCGCAAGCTCATCGAGGAGGGGACGGTCCGCGAGGGGATGATCCCGAAGATCGAGACCTGCATCGCGGCCGTGGAGGGCGGCGTGTCCCGGGCCCACGTGGTCGACGGCCGCATCCTCCACGCCGTGCTGCTCGAGATCTTCACCGACGGGGGTGTCGGCACCCTGATCACGAGCTGAGCGTGGCGAAGCACTTCCTGAGCGTGGCCGACTGGTCCCGGGACGATCTGCTCGCCCTGCTCGACCGCGCACGCGAGCTCAAGGACCTGACCAAGCGGGGGGAGCGGCCGCAGACGCTGCAGGGCCAGACCCTGGCCATGTACTTCGAGAAGCCCTCCCTGCGCACCCACGTCACCTTCGAGGCGGGCATGACCCAGCTCGGGGGTCACGCCATCCTGCTGCGCCCCGAGCAGATCGGAATCGGCACCCGGGAGTCGCCCGCCGACGTGGCGCGCAACCTGTCGCGCTGGGTCGACGTGCTCATGGCGCGCACGTTCAGCCACTCGCTGGTGGAGGAGCTGGCCCGGGCGGCGAGCATCCCGGTGATCAACGGCCTGACCGACCTGCTGCACCCGTGTCAGGCCATGGCCGATCTCCAGACCGTCGCCGAGCGCGGCGACCTGGAGACGGCGGTGATCGCCTACGTGGGCGACGGCAACAACGTGGCCAACTCCCTGCTGCTTGCCGGCGCGGTGCTCGGCCTCGAGGTGCGGCTGGGCACGCCCGCGGGCCACCGGCCGGCGCTGCGGGTCCGCCGCCGGGCGGAAGCCCTGGCGGCGGACAGCGGGGCCCGCCTGTTCTGGAGCGAGGACCCGGCCGAGGCGGTGCGCGGCGCCGGCTACGTCTACACCGACGTCTGGGCGAGCATGGGGCAGGAGGCCGAGGCCGAGGCCCGGAAGTCGATCTTCGCTCCCTACCAGGTCAACGCGGCCCTGATGGCCCACGCGCCCGAGGCCTGGGTGCTCCACTGCCTCCCCGCCCACCGGGGCGAGGAGATCACCGACGAGATCCTCGACGGGCCCCGCAGCGTCGTCTTCGACCAGGCCGAGAACCGCCTCCACAGCCAGAAGGCGGTTCTCGAGCGCGTCCTCCGCCTCTGAGGCCCGGCGGCCTGCGTCGCGGGTGAGCCAGGCCCGCAGTTCCCGAGGGGAACTCCCGATTCCGCTTCAGCTTCGGGCCCGGACCTGCCGATGGGGGACCGGAGGGCCCCCGTGGGTGCGGGGTGCGCGAGGAGAGCATGCACGCTGGCGATGGCGACCGGGCGCGGCGCATACCGCGCCTGGCGCCCGACTGCGATCCGACCCGTCTCGAGCTGACGCCCGCGGAGGGATTCCTGCTGTCCCGGATCGACGGACACACGCCCCTGGGCCTGCTGCCCCAGCTCACCGGCCTGCCGCCGGCGGAGATCGACCGCTGTCTGGAGCGCTGGGTGGAGAAGGGCGTCGTGCTCCTCGAGAGCGGTGGATCGCTGTCGCGGCCGCAGCCCCCCCGGGCGCAGGCCGGCCCGAAGGACGCGGCGCCCGCGGTCGCGGCGCCCGCGGCCGCCGAGATCGACCCCGGTCTGGAGATCCCCCCCGACGCCCAGCGCGCCATCCTGGACTTCGAGGCGCGGCTCGGGAGGCCGTACCCGGAGATCCTGGGCGTCCCCTTCGACGCCGACGTCCGCGCGGTGAAGCGGGCCTACTTCGAGCTCTCGAAGCAGTTCCACCCGGACCGCTACTTCCGCAAGGACATCGGACCCTTCCAGCCGCGTGTCGAGCGGGTGTTCCGCAAGATCGTGGAGGCCTACGAGCTCCTCTCCGATCCGAACACGCGCGAGGAGCTGCTGCGCGAGGCGCGGGAGCGGGCCGAAGAGGCGGCCGCGGCCCCGGCGCCGGAGGCGTCCGGGGCGACGGGGACGGCGCCGGGTCCGTCGTCGCGCCGGCGTCGCCGCGACCGGCCGCTCAATCCCTTCAGCCCGATGGGTCGCCTGCTGGCCCAGCGCAAGGCCAAGGCCAAGACCTTCTTCGAGGCCGGCATGGCGGCCTTCGGCGAGGAGCGCTGGCTCGAGGCCGCCGCCAGCGTGCGCCTGGCCATCGCCTACGACCCGGGCAACGACCTCTACAAGGAGCGCTTCGGGGAGGTCCAGACCCACGCCAACGAGGTGCGCTTCGCCCAGGTGCTCAAGGAGGCCGAGAACGCCATGGCCTTCAAGGATCGGGGCGATGCCCTGCGTCTCTACGAGGAGGCGCTGCACTACCGCCCCTTCGACGCGGGGGTCAACCACACGGCCTCGCGCCTGGCCTGGCTGGTGGCGGACGACCTCCGCAACGCCAAGGAGTACGCGGCTCGCGCCTGCGAGGCCGAGCCGGAGAACGCCGGGTATCGACGCACGCTCGGTCAGATCTACAAGGCGGCGGGACTGAAGGCCAACGCCCGTCGCGAGCTCCAGCAGGCCCTGCGCCTCGATCCGAAGGACGCAGAGGCCCGCGCGGAGCTGAAGTCGCTCTAGCGCTGCGGCGCCGGAAAGGGACAGGGGAGGCAAACCAATGAGCCTGGTAATCGGGATCGACCTCGGCACCACGAACTCGTGTGTGGCGATCATCGAGAACGACCAGCCGACGGTCATCCCGAACGCGGGGGGCTATCGGACGACACCTTCGATGTTCGCGATCTCCCACGACGGCAAGCGTCTGGTCGGGCACCTGGCCAAGCGGCAGGCCATCACCAACTCCCGCAACACGATCTACGGCTCGAAGCGCCTCATCGGGCGCCGCTTCGACGCGCCCGAGGTGCAGAAGGCGATCGATCTGTGCCCGTTCGAGATCGTGCGCGGCACCAACGACGACCCGCGCATCAAGATCGCCGGCAAGACCTTCACCTGTCCGGAGATCGCCGGGATCATCCTGCGCGAGATGAAGCGGGTGGCCGAGGAGTACGTGGGGGAGCCCGTCTCCGAGGCCGTGATCACGGTCCCGGCCTACTTCAACGACCCCCAGCGCCAGTGCACCAAGGACGCCGGCAAGATCGCGGGCCTGGAGGTGCTGCGGATCATCAACGAGCCCACCGCGGCGGCCATGGCCTACGGGGCGGGGCGCCAGGCCGAGGAGAAGATCGCCATCTACGACCTGGGCGGCGGCACCTTCGACATCTCGGTCCTGGACATGAGCGGCGGGGTGATCGAGGTGCTGGCGACGGCCGGCAACACCTTCCTGGGCGGCGAGGACTTCGACCGCCGGATCGTGGCGTGGCTGGTGGAGAGCTTCCAGCAGACAGAGGGCATCGACCTGCGCACGGACGCCATGGCCCTGCAGCGCCTCAAGGACGCCGCGGAGAAGGCCAAGTGCGATCTGTCGTCGCGGGAGTCCACCGAGATCAGCCTCCCCTTCATCGCGAGCGACGCCAGCGGCCCGCGCCATCTCAACATCACCCTCGACCGCGACACCTTCGAGGGCCTGGTGCAGGACCTGGTGGACGGCACCCTGAAGACCGTCGAGGCCTGCGTGGGCGACTCCGGGCTCCGCGCCCAGGAGATCGACCGGGTGATCCTGGTCGGGGGCCAGACCCGCTCTCCCGTCATCCAGCAGGCCGTCACCCACTTCTTCGGCAAAGCGCCCCACAAGGGCGTCAACCCCGACGAGGTGGTGGCCGTCGGCGCGGCCCTCCAGGGCGAGGCGCTCGTCTCCGAGGAGAAGAACCTGCTCCTGCTGGACGTGACGCCCCTCAGCCTGGGCATCGCCACGGTCGGAGGACACTTCGCCAAGCTGATCGAGCGCAACACCACGGTGCCCGTCCGCAAGTCCCACGTCTTCACCACCACCCGGGACAACCAGTCGGCGGTGAAGATCCGGGTGCTGCAGGGCGAGAGCGAAGTGGCCGCGGAGAACGACCTGCTGGGCGAGTTCGTGCTCTCGGGCATCCGCCAGGCGCCCAAGGGAGAGCCGGAGATCGACGTCTGCTTCGACATCGACGCCAACGGCATCGTGGCCGTGTCGGCGCGCGACGTGGCCACGGGCAAGGAGCAGTCGATCACGGTCAATGCGTCGGGAACGCTCTCCGAGGACGAGATCCAGCGCATCATCGAGGAGCACGAGCTCTACGAGGTGGAGATCAAGTCCGAAGACGTCCAGGAGCGGGTGTAACGGAGGCCGTCGGGCGGATGTCGAAGAAGCGCAAGATCCAGGACCTCCTCCAGGAGGGCCTCGACCACTACGGTGAAGGCCGCACCGCGGAGGCGGAGCGCTGCTGGAGCGAGGTGCTGTTCCTCGATCCGGACAACGCCGAGGCCCGGGAGTACCTGGAGAGCGCCCGCGACGAGGACATGCCGGCGCCCAAGCATCCCGTCATCCACGGCGACGAGCTGGGCGACCTGGTGCAGGATGCCCAGCGGATGCTCCGGGACGGGCACCTGGAGGCGGCCCTCGAGCTGTTCGAGACCGTGGCGCGCCGCGACCCCGACCGCCTCGAGGTCCAGGGCTACGTGGAGATGGTCCGCAGCAAGCTGCTCGCCCGCTACCGCGACCAGCTCGGCGACCTCGACGCGCGCCCCACGGTCCTCCTCGGTCGCGACGAGGTGCTGAAGTACAACCTGCCGGCCACGGCCGGCTTCCTGCTCTCGCTGGTCGACGGCAACACGAGCGTGAACGACCTGGTCTCCCTCTCGGGGCTCGACACCTTCGAGGCCCTGCGCGTCCTCGCCGGTCTGCTCGACTCCGGAATCGTCGGGAAGCCGGGGTGAACCGCGACGGCGGACGCTCGCTGCTGACCTGGCTGCCGGCCCCCGTCCTGGTGGGGGATCCGGAGGGCCGGGTGGTCTACGTGAATCCGGCCTTCGAACGCCGCTTCGGGGTCTTGGCCAAGGACGCCACCGGGGTCCCGCTGGCCAGCCTCTTCGAGGGCGGGGGGCGCGAGGCCGTGCTGCGCGCCGTGGCGGAGACCTGTCACCGGGGCCGCGAGGTCCGCTTCCGGCTGCGGGAGTCGGGCGGCGGCTGGACCGCCGTGGCCGCCCCCATCGTGGCAGAGAACGAGAACGTGGGCAGCCTGCTGCTGCTGCAGGAGGAGATCCTCGGCGAGGAGCAGGTCCTGGCCTTCCATCGCGAGATCCAGGAGCCCCTGGGACAGCTGGTGGCCTGCCTCGACTCGCTGCTGGAGCAGACCGGCGGACGCCGCAGCCTGGCCTACCGCGATCAGCTCGAAGAGGGCCTGCGCGCCGTACAGCGCATCGAGAAGTGGAGCGCCCAGCTCCGCGACGGCCTGATGGGCAAGTCCTCCTCGGGGCAGGCCCAGGCCGACGCCCAGCGGCTGGTCCGCGAGATCTCAGAGCAGGCGGCCCGCGCCGCGGAGGCCGGCGGTCACGGCTTCGAGCGCCTGCTGCCCTCCGACCTCCCGGCCGTCGCCGGAGACGAGGACGTCCTCGGCGCCGGTCTCCTCCGCTATCTGCGCGAGCGCATGGCGTCGTGTCCCGGGGGCAGCTCCTTCACCCTGGCCGCGCGGGCGCTGCCCGATGGCAAGCCGCCCTGCGTCCTGCTCACCTTCACCGAGGTGGGCTCGGGCGGCTCCTTCGCCATGGAGAACGCCGCGCCCCCTGCTCACCTGCAGCAGCTGCTGGGCGCCATCGGGGGCAGCGTGGTCCAGACCTCCGATCCGGTGGCCGGCACCACCACCACGATCCGCCTCCCGCTCTTCTGAGCGCCCTCGGGCGCTTGCCGGGGCCTCTGGCTTCGCACTACCCTCCGCCGTTTCCGGTGGAGGACTCTCCATGACGAAGCGCGGCTCGGTGAAGCGCGTGTGTCTGGCGTACAGCGGCGGGCTCGACACCTCGGTGATCCTGCGTTGGCTCATCGAGGAGTACGACTGCGAGGTCGTGGCCTACTGCGCCGACGTGGGCCAGGAGGAGGAGCTCGACGGCCTGCCCGAGAAGGCGGCCGCGACCGGCGCCGTGGACTGCATCGTGAAGGACCTGCGGGAGGAGTTCGCCCGGGACTTCGTCTTCCCCGCCATCGCCGGGGCCGCCATCTACGAGGGTACCTATCTCCTCGGGACCGCCCTGGCCCGGCCGGTCATCGCCAAGCACCAGGTGGAGGTGGCCCGCGCCACGGGCTGCGACGCCGTGGCCCACGGCGCCACCGGCAAGGGCAACGACCAGGTCCGCTTCGAGCTGGCGTATCGCGCCCTGGCCCCGGATCTGGCCGTGATCGCACCCTGGCGCGACTGGGACCTGCGCTCGCGCACCGACTGCATGGCCTACGCCCAGAAGCACGAGATCGAGGTCACGGCCACGGTCAAGAAGCCCTACTCCATCGACCGCAACCTGATGCACTGCTCCTTCGAGGGCGGCGTCCTCGAGGATCCCTGGCGCGGGCCCGACGAGGAGATGTTCCGCATGACCTGCTCCCCGCTCGAGGCGCCGGACACGCCGGCCGAGGTGGTGGTGGGCTTCGAGGCGGGGCGGCCGGTGAGCCTGGACGGCGAGGCCCTGGGGCCGGCGGCGCTGCTCTCCCGATCGAACCGCCTGGCGGGCGCCCACGGCGTGGGCCGCGTGGACATGGTCGAGAACCGCATGGTGGGACTCAAGTGTCGCGGGGTCTACGAGACGCCGGGCGGCACCCTCCTGCACGCCGCCCACCGGGCCGTCGAGTCCATCACCCTCGACCGGGAGGTCATGCTCGAGCGGGATCGCCTCTCGCCCCGCCTGGCCCAGGTGATCTACAACGGGCTCTGGTTCTCCCCGGAGATGCAGGTGCTGCGAGCGGCCATCGATGCCTCCCAGCGCAACGTGAACGGGGAGGCGCGGCTCTCGCTGTACAAGGGCGGCCTCCAGGTCACCGGCCGCCGCTCGCCCACCTCGCTCTACGAGGCGGACCTGGCCACCTTCGAGGACGACGGCGATCGCTACCGCCAGGCCGACGCCACCGGCTTCATCCGGCTGCAGGGCCTGCGCCTGCCGCGGATGTGACCGCCGGCGCCGGTGCGCCGGCGAGGAACTGCAGCAGGTAGGGCGTGCACAGGCGCACCAGGTCCGTCTCCGGCGAGAGCTGCTCGCCCAGGGCGAACAGGTACGAGAGGGTCTTGGCGTAGAGGAGCAGGTCGTTGGGAAGCTGCAGCCCCGGCGTCGACTCGAGCAGCGCCTTGGCCTCGTCCTTGAGGGCCAGCACCCGGCCGCCCGCCAGGGCCAGGGGCGAGGCCCCTTCGGCGGCGATCCGCGCGAACATGCCCCCCACCGCACCGCGCACCCCTTCCCGGGCACCCGGAGCGATCATGCCCATCCGGTCCATCTCGGCCAAGAAGCCCGCCACGTCCCGCTGCAGCAGGGCGAAGAGCCCCCGCCGGGCCGCGTCTCGCAGCGCGGGCCGCAGGTGGCGGGAGAGGCCGAAGTCGACGAACAGCACGCGGGGACGGGCGGCGGCCTCGGGCTCGGCCAGGACGAAGAGGTTCCCCGGGTGCGGGTCGGCGTGGAAGAGGCCGTCCACGAAGACCTGCTTGGCGTAGGCCCGGGCCAGGGCCACCAGCACCCGCTCCGGGTCGACGCCCATGCGGTCGAGGGCCGCCCGATCGGTGATCCGGACGCCCGCGTGGTAGTCGAGGGTCAGGACGCGCGCCGTGCTGAGGGCCGCGTGGACCCGGGGCACCACGACCTGGGGATGGTCGCGGAGGTTGGCCGCGATCTCCCCGGCGACGCGCGCCTCGCGGCGGAAGTCGAGCTCCTCCCGCAGGCCGGCGGCGAACTCGTCGAGCAGACGCCGCATGTCGACGCCCGAGCGGTCGCTGGCCCAGAGCCGGGTCCCCAGGCGCACCAGGAACAGGTCCGCCTCCAGCGAGGCGGCGAGCCACGGGTACTGCACCTTCACCGCCACCTCCCGCCCGTCGCCGAGCACCGCCCGATGGACCTGGGCGATGGAGGCGGCGCCCACGGGCATGGGTTCGAACTCGCGGAAGAGGGCCTCGAGCGGCTGGCCGAGCTCCGCCTCCACCTGGGCGCGCACCAAGCGGAAGGGGATGCCGGGAACCCGGTCCTGGAGCTCCGCCAGCGCCTCGCGCAGATCGGGCGGGAGCACGTCGTAGCGGAGCAGGGCGAACTGGCCGGCCTTGGCGAAGGGCCCCTTGAGTCGGCCCAGCAGCCGCGCCAGACGGGTGAGCCGCCGACGCCGGCGGGCCTCCCGGCGCGCGGCCCGCGCCTCGGGCGAGTGGAAGCGATCGCCCATGGCGCCCACGAGCGCCTCGGCGAGCAGGGGGAGGCCGGCGAAGAGCACCGCGCCGATCTGGATCAGGCCGAGGGCGCGGAGGGGATGGCGCCAGCGCGGGTGGCCCCCCATGGGGCCGGCGGCGCGGGCTGCGGGCGCGGAATCCATGGTCTCCCGGTCTCTCCCCGGTCGGGTGAGTCTTCCCGGTCGGGTGGCGCGTTGCTGCGGTCGGCAGCGCGTTCGAGCGAGCAAGCTACGCCCCCGCTCGCGTCGTGGCAATCGCCCGGCGCCGACCCGGGGCCGATCGTCCGCCGACCCGGCCTCCGGCTTGAAACGACGTGGGCTCCGGGATCGTCGAACTCCTGAGGTCCGCCCCTGCGCGGAGCCGGGGGGTGTCAGGCATCCCTCGGTTGACAAGCGGGGCGCAGCTAGTCTAGTTAGGAGCGGTCTTCCCAGGGGGAAGTCGCGCCCGACCCAGCCTGCGCCCGTCCACGGGGCATCGCCCTTCCGGCCGACGCCGGAGGCCCCGCCAACGAGGAGTGTTCCATGATCCGTCGTTCTCTCGTCGCCACCGCCGCCCTGCTCACCGCGGTGGTCGCCACGCCCGTCGCCGCCCAGGAAGACGCCGGCGTCGCCGGTCCCGCCTTCAAGGAAGGCGACGTGCTCGGCTTCGACCGCCTCGAGTCGCTCAAGCCCTATCTGCCGCCCGAGTTCTGGGCCAACCGCGACTTCTTCTTCTACGAGGGCATGCGCCTCGAGGTTGGCCCGACGAACGCCGACTACACGCCCGCCGCCGAGTACCTGGCCGCCACCGAGAAGTACAAGGGGCAGCCGAAGATCGGCCCGGACGAGTCCCTCGAGAACTACACCGCCGGCCAGCCGTTCCCCATGGAAGAGATCGACTGCAAGGGCGACCCCCAGGCGGGCGTCAAGATCATGTGGAACTTCGACTACGCCTGGGAGGGCGACGGCACCTTCGCCCACTTCTTCTACTCCTACTGGGACCGCGGCGAGCAGCTCCCGCTCTACTACGAGGGCACCTCGCGGGCGATCCAGCTCGCCCATCGCGTGGAGGCGGACCTCCTCGCTGAGCAGGAGGGTGACCTCTTCCGGAACGAGCGCCGCAAGGGGGCCTTCGGGATCGAGGTGACCGCGCCCTTCGACGCCCGCGGCATCGCCGTGATGACGTACCGCTACAAGTCCTCCGACGAGCCCCGCTCGGAGGCCAAGTTCGACGACACCTGGGTGTACGTGCCCACCCTGCGCCGCGTGCGCCGGATCTCCGCCGCCCAGCGCACCGACGCCGTCTCCGGCACGGACTTCACCCTGGACGACCTGCGCAGCTTCGCCGGCATCGTGCCCCAGTACGAGTGGGAGTGCCTGGGCGAGATGGACATCATCAGCCCCATGAACAGCAAGGTGAAGGCGTATCCGTACGACAAGGAGCACAACTTCGGCCCCTACGGTCTGTCCTACGCCGACGACGTCTGGGAGCTGCGCAAGGCCGTGAAGGTGCGGATGAAGCCGAAGAACTCGGACCACCCGTACCATCACAAGGACATCTATCTCGACAAGCAGACCCTCGCTCCCCTCTACTCCTTCGCCTACGACCAGAAGGAGGAGCTGTGGAAGATCCTCTGGCACAACAAGCGCTGGAGCGAGGACGGCGACCACTACGAGGGCTGGGACGGCGTCGCGAAGCCGCGCGACATCAAGGTCGTCAGCGACATGATCGTGAACGTGCAGACCGGTACGGGCAACCGGATCGAGTTCTGGGATGCGAACGGCACGCCGCTCAAGAGCAAGGGCCGTGTCCGACGCTACATCGACATCGGTCGTCTGAACCGCGGTCGCTGATCTGCCGCCGACCCGTTCGGGTCCACCGGGGCCGGGGCGCATGCCCCGGCCCCGCTTCACTCCGCCGGAGGAATCCCCCTTGCCGCCCGCACGTCGACTCGCCTTCTGCCTGGCCCTGGCTCTCGGCCTCTCGGCCTGCCACGACACCCACTTCGAGTCGCGCTCCCGGCCCGGCCAGATCGAGCTCTACGACGACCTGTTCGCCCTGGCCCTGCCGACGCCCGAGAACGCGGTCGCCGTGGGCTATCGGGGCGCCGTGTACGTGACCGCCGACGGCGGGGCGACCTGGGCGGACCGCTCCCCGGACACCGACCTGCTCCTCTACGACGTGGGCATGTCCGACCCCCGGCGCGGCTGGGCGGTGGGGCAGCTCGGCCTGGTGCTGCGCACCGAGGACGGGGGCCAGAACTGGGCGAAGCAGCCCACCACCAAGGAGGAGCAGGGCGTCCACCTGTTCTCGCTCCAGGTCCGGGACGCGAACACCGCGCTGGCGGTCGGGGCGTGGGGGACCCGGCTCCACACCGACGACGGGGGCCGCAGCTGGCAGGACGAGTCCCTGGTGATCACCACGACCCATCCGCAGTACGTCTGGCTCTCGCCGCCCGAGCAGGAGCGGGTGCGGCGCGGGGACAAGGTGTTCGAGGACGTCACCCTGAACGACGTCTACTGCCGGCCCCTGCCGAGCCAGCGCTGCTGGATCGTCGGCGAGTTCGGCTACATCTTCTACTCCCAGGACGCGGGCCGGAACTGGGAGCGCGCCCAGATCGTCGGCACCGGCAAGGTCGATCCGGTGGTCTTCGAGTACGACGGCATCGAGATGGGGGACGAGGACACCGAGCGCATCCAGGCCTTCGTGGAGTCGATCCTCTCCCAGGAGCACCTCAACCTGCAGATCGAGGCGTTCGCCAGCCCGCGGGAGATCCAGGACTTCGGCCGCGGGGACGATCCCACCACGCTCTTCGACGTGCTCGACGCCCGCGCCCTCTCGGTGCGGGGGGTCGTCGAGGAGACGGGCATCCTCTCCGACCGCCTGCGCATGCGGGGGACCCCGCCCTGGGACTACGAGGACTTCCTGGCGGACGACCCCGGCTTCCTCGAGCGCTATCTCGAGAGCCAGACGGCCGAGAGCCCCCTGGTGCGGGTCACCGTCGCCCAGAACCCCTACCTGTTCCGGGTGCGTTTCGCCGACGACCAGAACGGCATCATCACCGGTCTCGGCGGCGTGGTCCTCACCAGCGACGACGGCGGCGTCACCTGGCGCTACGGCCAGAGCGGCATCAAGCAGGCCCTGTTCGCGGTGGCGCCGCGGGGCCCCCGGGCCATCGCGGTCGGCGAGAAGGGCCTGGTGCGAGAGTCCCAGGACGGGGGACGGACCTGGGCCGGACCCTCCGCCGACACCTTCCCCGAGGTCTTCACCTTCATGCGCGACGTCGTCTGGGCCGACGACGGCCAGGTGGGCATGATCGCGGGCCAGCGGGGCCTGGTGCTGCGCACCGAGGACGGGGGCCGCAGCTGGAAGAAGGTGCTGCCGCCCGAGAGGGACGTGGAGGTCGCCTCCACGCACTAGGAGGGCGGCCTCGCGGGGCCGTCCGCTCCTCAGCCTCGCCCGCGGAGCTCCACCCTCCGGATCTTGCCGCTGACGGTCTTCGGCAGCTCGTCCACGAACTCGACCACGCGGGGGTACTTGTAGGGCGCGGTCACCGCCTTCACGTGCTCCTGGAGGCGACGCACCATGGCGTCGTCCCGATCGGCGCCCGTGCGCAGCACCACGAAGGCCTTCACCACCGAGCCCCGCGTGGCGTCCGGGGCCGCCACGGCCGCCGCTTCGAGCACCTCCGGGTGCTCGAGGAGGGCGCTCTCGACCTCGAAGGGGCCGATGCGGTAGCCGGCCGAGATGATCACGTCGTCGGCCCGGCCCACGAACCAGAAGTAGCCGTCCCCGTCCACGGAGGCCCGGTCGCCCGTGACGTACCAGGAGCCCCGGCGGCAGCGAGCCGTGGCCTCGGGATCCTTCCAGTAGCCGGCGAAGAGGCTCGGCGGTCCCCGGCGCACCGCCACGTCGCCCACCTCCCCGGGCGGCAGCGGCTGGCCCGCCTCGTCGATCACCGCCACCTCGTGGCCCGGCATGGGCAGGCCCATGGAGCCCGGCCGGAGCGGGACCCCCGGGAAGTTGCCGACGAGCAGGATGGTCTCCGTCTGCCCGTAGCCGTCCCGGATGGGGAGGTCGGTGGCGTCGCGCCAGGCCCGGATCACCTCCGGGTTCAGGGGCTCTCCCGCGGAGACCACCTCCCGCAGCCCCGGGAAGCGGCGCCGGGACAGGTCCTGCTTCACCAGCAGGCGGAACTCGGTGGGGGGCGCACAGAACACCTGGGGTGCGAACGACTCGAGCAGGTCGAGCTGGCGCGACGGCTCGAAGCGCCCCTCGTAGAGGCACACCTCGGCCCCGAGACTCCAGGGGCCGAACAGCACGCCGTAGGCGGCCTTGGCCCAGCCCGTGTCGCTCGTGGTCCAGAGCCGGTCGCCCTCGCGGAGGCCGTGCCAGAACTGGGCGGTGTAGCGATGGGCGAACGTGTAGGCGTGGTGGTGGAGGACGGCCTTCGGCGGCCCGGTGGTGCCGGACGTGTAGTAGACCAGGGCCGGGTCGGCCGCGCGGGTAGGACACCCTTCCGTGTCGGGGGAGGCCGCGGCGAGCAGGGCGTCGGCGTCCAGCCAGCCCGCCCGCGGGGCGGAGGCGCCCTCCGGGACGACGATGAAGTGGCGCACGTGGGCCGCGAGCGCCGCCCGCTCCGCGTCCACCATCGCGACCCGTTCGGGGTCGGTCACGAGCGCCGCGGCGCCGCTGTGGGCCACGCGGTAGACGAGATCCTTGGGCCGGAGCAGGGTGGAGCAGGGGATCACGAGGGCACCCGCCTTCAGGCCGCCGAGGACCCAGAGGGGCCAGGCGGGGCTGCGTCCCAGCATCACGAGCAGGGGATCCCCGGGTTCGACGCCCAGGGACGCCAGGGCGCCCGCGGCCCGCGCCGCGGCCCGGCTCACGTCCGCGAAGGAGAGGCGCCGCTCCTCGCCCGCCGCGCTGCGCCAGCGCAGGGCCGGTCTCGTCGGATCGGCTGCCCAGCGGTCGACCACGTCGCGGGTGAAGTTGAAGGCCTCCGGCACCTGCCAGCGGAAGTCGGCCCGAAGCTGGCGGCTCGCGGCCAGGGGGCCGGACGGATCGGACATGGCTCGTTCTCCGGGCCCTCCCCGGGGACTCCCCGAGGGGTGGGCGCGTGGGGTGATGCCGTATCATGCCGCCTGGGTGGAACGGCTCAACTGTCCGTCCGGATCCGCCGATCTCCCTGTCCGGGGACCCATACCCGGGCGGGAGCCGGGCGGGGGGAAGGCCGCCCCCCAAACTGCGGCGCAGGGCGAGGAGGGGACGATGCGGGGAGAGACCCGTCCCCGGGTGATCGTCGTCGACGACAGTCGCTTCGACCGCGAGCTCGCCGCCAGTGCGCTCGCCCCCCACGCGCGCGTGGAGGTCTGCGCGGGCGCCGAGCGGGCCCTGGCCACCCTGGCCCACCAGCCCGCCGACCTCGTGGTCTCCGATCTCAACATGCCGGAGGTGGACGGCCTCACCCTCATGGAGCGGGTGCGGCGGGACCACCCCGGCACCGAGTTCATCGTGCTGACGGGGCATGCCTCCGTGGAGAGCGCCGTCGCCGCGCTCCGCATGGGGGCGGCGGACTATCTGCGCAAGCCCATCGACCCCGACGAGCTGGTGCTCGTGGTCCAGCGCACCCTCGAACGCCGGGCCCTCGTCGAGGAGAACACCCGGCTGCGGGACATGCTCCAGACCGTCGATGCCTGCCGCGCCCTGGCGACCTGCCTCGAGCCGGGCGAGGTCTACGCGGTCTCCCTCGACCTGCTGCTGAAGGTCCTCGGCCGGGCCCGCGGGCTGGCCCTGTTCGGCCGCGCCTCCATCGCGCTCTCCGACGCCCTGGTGACGCGGGGGTTCAGCGAGGCGGAGGAGTCGCGCCTCCACCACCTGCTCCTGGACGAGAAGCAGGCGGAGCTCGAGAGCCACGCCGGCGTGCGCGTCCTCTCGCGGACGCCGCTCCACCCGGCGCTGCGTGAAGCCGGGGTCCCCGTGGAGACCCTGCTCGAGGTCCCCATCCACGGAGACGAGAGCGAGTCGGGGCGGCTTTGGATCTTCGAGGATGGGCAGCCCTTCGAGGAGGTCGATCTGGAGCGCGCCCGGATGATCGCCGGCCACGCCCGGCTCTCGCTCCGCAACGCCGAGCAGTACAACCGCGCCAAGGAACGCGCCTTCATCGACGACGTCACCGAGCTCTACAACGTCCGCTACCTGCTGCTGTCCGCCGACCACGAGATCCGTCGAGCGGAGCGCTACGGCGCCGCGCTCTCGGTGCTCTTCCTCGACCTCGACCGCTTCAAGCTGGTCAACGATCGCTACGGCCACCTGGTGGGCTCCCGCGCGCTGCGCCAGCTGGGCCAGGTGCTGGCGAGCTGTGTCCGGCAGGTGGATACGCTCGCCCGCTACGGCGGCGACGAGTTCACCCTGCTGCTGGTGGACACGGGCCTCGACGACGCGCTCCAGGTGGCCGAGCGCATCCGCGCCACGGTGGCGGAGACCTGGTTCGAGGGCGGCCGCGGCGAGACCATGCAGCTCTCGGTCAGCGTGGGGGTCGCCACCTACCCGGCCCACGGCAGCACCCGCGAGGAGCTGCTGGACCTGGCCGACAAGGCCATGTACCGGGCCAAGTCCGCCGGGCGCAATCGCGTCTGCACCGCCTCCGAGCTGGTAGACTGACGAGCGCCGGAGGGGCGCGTCGCCCGGCGTCGCCGCCCGGGCGCGTCGCCCGACCGCGCTGCCCGGGCGCGTCGCTTGGCGGCGCCGTCCGTTGTCTGCTACCCACGCCGCGGTTTTCGTTGGGGTTTCTCGTGTCCCTGCCTACCGACGGGCCGCCTGGCGGTCCCGCAGCCCCGGATTCCGACGCGCTCGTCCTGGACAGCCTGGGCGCGCTGCGCCCCGGGCTCCGCTGTGCCGAGGTGCGGCTCGACCACGAGGGCCGGGAGGTCGTCCTCGCCGGCTGGGTGGACACCCGCCGTGACCACGGCGGCGTGATCTTCGTCGACCTGCGGGACGCCTCCGGACTGGTGCAGGTGGTCTTCCGTCCCGACGTCGACCCGGAGAGCCACCGGCGCGCCCACCAGCTCCGCTCCGAGTTCGTGATCGCCGTGCGCGGCGTGGTGGAGCGGCGGTCGGAGGAGACCCGCAACCCCGCCATGCCCACGGGCGAGGTGGAGGTGTCGGTCCAGGAGCTGCGGCTGCTCAACGCCGCCACGCCGCCGCCGTTCCCGATCGAGGAGGAGGTCGCCGCCGACGAGCCCGTGCGGCTCCGCCACCGCATCCACGACCTCCGCCGTCCGCCCCTGCAGCGCGCGCTGCGGATGCGCTCGCGGCTCACCCGCTCCGTGCGCGACACCCTGGACGACCTCGGCTTCGTCGAGGTGGAGACGCCGCTGCTCGCGAAATCCACGCCCGAGGGCGCGCGGGACTTCCTGGTGCCGAGCCGGATGCATCCGGGCCAGTTCTACGCGCTGCCCCAGTCGCCCCAGATCCTGAAGCAGCTCCTCGTGATCGGCGGCTTCGAGCGCTACTTCCAGATGGCCCGCTGCTTCCGCGACGAGGACCTGCGCGCCGACCGCCAGTTCGAGTTCACCCAGATCGACCTGGAGATGGCGTTCGTCGGCGAGGAGGACGTGCTCCGGGTGCTCGAGGAGGTCACCTGGCGGGGCTACCGCGACTGCCTCGGGGTCGAGCTGTCGCGGCCGTTCCCCCGCCTGTCCTACGCCGACTGCATGCGACGCTACGGGATCGATCGTCCCGACACCCGGATCCAGCTCGAGCTTCGGGACCTGACCGACGTGTTCCGGACCAGCGAGTTCCGCGCCTTCCGGGCGGCCGTCGACCAGGGCGGGATCGTGAAGTGCCTGCCGGTCCCCGAGGCCGACGCCCTCTCCCGGGGCGAAGTCGACCGCCTGGAGAGCTTCGCCCGGAAGGAGCTCGGCGCGCGCGGGCTGGCCTGGGTGCGCGTGACGGCCGACGGCACCTGGCAGTCGCCCATCGTGAAGTTCTTCTCCGAGGCCGAGAAGGCCGCCGTGGCCGAGCGCTGCGACGCGCGTCCCGGCTCGCTGCTCTTCTTCCAGGCCGACGAGGCCCCGAAGGCCAACGCCATCCTCGCGCGGCTGCGCGCGGACCTGGGCCCGCGTCTCGGCCGGACCGACGGGCGGCCCTGGGACGTCCTGTTCGTGGTGGACTTCCCGCTCTTCGAGCGCGAGGAGGGCCGGCTCACCTACGCCCACCAGCCCTTCGTGGCCCCGGTGGAGGAGGACATCCCGCTGCTGGCGACGGATCCCGAGCGGGTGCGCGCCACCCACTACGACCTGGTGGCCAACGGCGTGGAGCTCGGATCGGGCAGCCTCCGCAACCACCGCAGCGACGTCCAGCGCCGGATCCTCGAGATCCTGGGCTACGCCAAGGACGAGATGGAGTCGCGCTTCGGCTTCCTGCTGGAGGCCCTCGAGCTCGGTGCGCCGCCCCACGGCGGATTCGCCTTCGGCTACGATCGCTTCGTGCTGCAGCTTGCCGGCGGAGAGAGCCTGCGCGACGTCATCGCCTTCCCGAAGACCCAGCGGGGCCAGGACCTGCTGATGGACGCGCCGGCCGAGGTGAGCGGCGAGCAGCTCGAGGAGCTGGGTCTCCGCGTCCGGCGGCGGGCGCCGTGAGCCGGATCCAGCGCGCCGTGGCGGTGCTGCTGGCTTCTTCGGCGCTGGGGGCCACGACGCCGTCGGCCGAGGAGGCGCGGGTCCATGTGGTGCGGCCGGGCGAGACGCTCTGGAGCATCGCGGCCGACGTCATCGGCGATGCGAGCCTCTGGCCGGCGCTCTACCGCGCCAACCGCGACCAGATCGCCGAGCCCAGCCTGCTGCACCCCGGGCAGCGGCTGGCGATTCCGACCATCGACCCCGCCGAGCGCGAGGCCGTCCGCCGCGAGGCCCGCGGCCTGCTGGAGAAATGACCCGGGCGGGGCCCCGCGGCCCCGCGTTGGCGAGGCCCAGGCGAATCCGATAAACACGCGGGCGCCATGGCGACGGACTGGACCTACGACGTCCCGGCCGACGGCGATCCGATCCGCCTCGACGGATCGGGCAGGCTCGAGGTCGGAAACCATCCCATTCTTCCCTTCATCGAGGGCGACGGCACCGGGCCCGACATCTGGGCCGCCGCGGTGCGCGTCTTCGACGCGGCGGTGGAGAAGGCCTACGGGGGCGCCCGGCGCGTGGCGTGGATGGAGGTGCTGGCCGGCCAGAAGGCCTTCGACGCCACCGGGGAGTGGCTGCCCGAAGCCACCCTGCAGGCCTTCCGGGAGTACCTGGTCGGGATCAAGGGTCCGCTGACGACCCCCGTCGGCGGCGGGATCCGCAGCCTGAACGTCGCGCTGCGCCAGATCCTCGACCTCTACGTCTGCCTGCGGCCGGTGAAGTGGTATCCCGGCGTGCCGAGTCCGGTGCGTCGTCCGGAAGACGTCGACATGGTCATCTTCCGGGAGAACTCCGAGGACATCTACGCCGGCATCGAGTACCAGGCCGAGTCCCCCGAGGCGAAGAAGCTCATCGCCTTCCTTCGCGACGAGATGGGCGTGGAGAAGATCCGCTTCCCCGCGACGTCGGGGATCGGCATCAAGCCCGTCTCGCGGGAGGGCACCGAGCGCCTGGTCCGCGCCGCCCTGGACTACGCCCTGGCCCACCAGCGCGAGAGCGTGACCCTGGTGCACAAGGGCAACATCATGAAGTTCACCGAGGGCTCCTTCCGGGACTGGGGCTACGAGCTGACCCGCAAGGAGTACGCCGGGCGCGCCGTGGGCTGGGACGACTGCGGCGGCCAGCCGCCGGCGGGTCAGGTGCTCGTCAAGGACGCCATCGCCGACATCACCCTCCAACAGGTGCTCACCCGGCCGCGCGAGTTCGACGTCATCGCCACCATGAACCTCAACGGCGACTATCTCTCGGATGCGCTGGCGGCCCAGGTGGGCGGCATCGGCATCGCCCCGGGCGCCAACATCAACTACCAGACGGGCCACGGCATCTTCGAGGCCACCCACGGCACCGCCCCGAAGTACGCCGGGCAGGACAAGGTGAACCCGAGCTCGGTGATCCTGTCCGGGGTGATGATGCTCGACCACATGGGCTGGAACGAGGCGGCGCGGAAGATCGAGAAGGGCATCAGCACGGCCATCGCCGAGAAGACCGTGACCTACGACTTCCATCGCCTGATGGACGGCGCCACGCTGCTCAAGTGCTCGGAGTTCGGCGACGCCATCATCTCCAACATGGACTGAGGAGACCCCACATGCCCCCCCGACCGAAGATCGCCTTGATCGGCAGCGGCAACATCGGCGGTGTGCTGGCCCAGGAGGCCGCCTACCGCGAGCTCGGCGACGTCATCCTGTTCGACGTCGTGGAGGGCATGCCCCAGGGCAAGGCCCTCGACATGGCCGAGGGGGCCCCGGTCCTGGGCGCCGACGCCAGCATCACCGGCACCAACGACTACCGTGGGATCGCCGGCGCGGACGTGGTGATCATCACCGCCGGTCTGGCGCGCAAGCCCGGCATGTCCCGCGACGATCTGCTGAACACCAACCTGTCCATCATGAAGCAGGTGGCGGCGGGCGTGCGCGACAACGCCCCGGACGCCTTCGTGATCGTGATCTCCAATCCCCTCGATGCCATGGTCTACACCTTCAAGGAGATCTCCGGCTTCCCGAAGAGCCGGGTGGTGGGCATGGCCGGCATCCTCGACTCGGCGCGCTTCCGCGCCTTCGTGGCCTGGGAGCTGGGCGTCTCGGTGGAGGACGTGACCGCCCTGGTGCTGGGCGGTCACGGCGACACCATGGTCCCCCTGATCCGCTACTGCACCGTGGCCGGCATCCCGG
>CAYTZH010000011.1:0-18252 GCA_964442285.1 uncultured Spirochaetales bacterium
GCTTGGCGACGGCCGCCACGATGGCGGTGATGATCAGCTCCGAGGCCACGAGCTGACCGAGGGTCAGCTGGCCGGCGACCACCAGGGCGCCGCCCAGGGCCAGCAGCGCGCTGCTCGCCAGCACCTGGAGGGCGAGCGCGCCGGAGAGCTGCCGGAACACGATCCGGTAGTGGCGCCGCCGCGCGGTGATGTAGGCGGCCGCCAGCCGGTCCGCGCGCTCGGCGGCGAAGCGGGTGCCCCCGCGCCCGCGGAAGGCAGCCGCGTGTCGGGCGAGCTCCTCCATCCAGCCCACTGCGGCGTACTTGGCATTCGACTCCGCGATCGCGGTGCGCACGGCGCCGCGGCCCAGCACGAAGACCACGAAGGCCACGCCAGCCACCAGCAGCACGCTGAAGCCGAGCATCAGCGGGTGGTAGAAGGAGAGGATCAGCAGGCCCACGCCGGTCTGCAGCAGCACCGAGGTGCCCTCCAGGAGCAGGAGGGCGCCGACCTTCTGGACGGTGAAGACATCGAAGACGCGGTTTACGAGCTCCGGGCCGTGCTGCCGGTCGTAGGTCCCGAGCTCGACCCGGGGCAGGCGGGTCGCGAGATCCATCGACACGCGCACGAACAGCCGGCGCTGGATGAGCTCGGCCGTATAAGCCTGGAGGACGGAGAGCACTGCCGAGAAGGCGAGGCCACCGAACAGCAGCAGGGCGAGGATGACCACGGGCTGGATCAGCCCGCCGAAGGCCACCGTGTTCACGAGCTGCTGCACGGCGATCGGGGTGGCCAGGGTGAGGGCGCCGATCACCGCCGCGAACAGCACCACCGTCCAGAGATCGACCCGGTCGGGCCGCACGAGCTCGAAGAGGCGGCGCAGGGGCGGCAGGGCGCCCTTGGCCTTGGCGGGGGCGGCGGCACCGGCCGCCGTCAGGTCCGGCTCGAGCAGCAGCCAGGGCAGCAGGGCGTCGGCGTCCTGCGCGCCGAGCTCCGCCGCGAGTGCGGCCGGTCCGAGCCAGCGGTCCGGGCCCTGGCCGCGGGTGGCCAGCCCCCGGCTCCACGAACGATCGAGCAGCGCGAGCCAGCCGGGTGGGCCCCCGTCGGCATTCGGGGCCCGGTGGGTGACGAGGGGCGTGCGCGGGCTGGCTGCACCGACCGCATCCCGTGCCGAGAGAAAGACCGGGCGCGCCCGCAGACCGTGCGCGGCGCTCGCCTCTCCGAACGCCTCCTGCCAGGTGCAGGGGGCCCCGAAGTCCTCGAGGGCCGCGGCGGCGTGGGCGCGCGCGGGGTCGAACTCGCCGGTCGATGCCTCCAGGATCCGGCGGATCAGCACCTGCATGGCACTGGCCGAGCCTGCATAGGCGCCAGCTGCGGCATTCCAGGCCACGTCTTGTGCGTCCCGCGCGTGCGGGTCAGGGGCGCTCATCCCTTGGAGCTTCGGCCGTGGGAGCAGTACGGCAAGTCGAAAATTCCGCTTGGGACCTTCGGCATCTTCGATAGGTAGCCGACCCGCCCTCCCGCGCCCGCCGGCGCGTACCCCGCGGGGCCAATCGCGCCCGCCGGCGCGCGCCCCGCGGGGCCAGTCCGCGCGCGGCGGCGCGCGATCAGCAGCCCCCCACGCCGCTCACGAGCAACAGCAGGCTGCCCGGCTCCGGGACTCCCGGTGACCTGCGTCGAGCGAGGTGAACACGCCGACCTTGCGACGAATCCGAGGCGTCCCGGTGAGTCGGCGCCTCGCGCCTGGCACCCGGACCTCACGGGCTCGGGTCTGGGGCGGGACGAACGGCGTCTCAGGTCGAGAACAGGTGGACCAGCCCGTACCAGAACGTGCGCAGGAGCAGCCCGACTGGCGCCTCGGCCGCGGTGCCGACGGCGTCCACGCGGGGGACCGGACCCACCTCCGCCGCCGCCTCGGGGGTCCAGCCGCCGCTCTCGGCGTCGCGGAGGGCGCGCAGTCGGAAGGCGTAGCGGTTGCCGTTGGTGAGGCCGCCGAAGCGGTGGCGATCCACGAGGCCCACCCGCTCGGTCTCCCAGCCGGCCGCGCCGACGGCGCGGTGCTGGATCTCGAAGCCCGTGATCCGGGCGTCGCGAGGGGGGTCCCAGACCAGGTCCACTGCCCCGTCGCTCGGATTGGCCAGCAGCGCCCGGGGGATCGGCAGGGGGCCGGCCCGCCGGCGCTCCAGCGCCCGACGCCGGGCCTCGACCTCCGCACGCAGCGCCTGGGGTCGCCGGAGCCGGCCACCGCGCTCCACCACGACCGCCGGCGGGTGGAAGAAGGCGGCGGCCTCCGCCTGCAGCCGCGCGGGCGGCGCGTCTCCGCGGTAGGGGGCCAGGAGCAGGCTGAAGCGCTCGCGCTCGCCGTTGTAGCTGGTGCCGTTGGGGCGCACGGCCGACGACGAGAGCGAGGTGAACGCGGTTCCCACGCCGTTGCCGCCCAGGTGGTCGTAGGCCAGCTGGCGACCGTGGAAGGTGCCGAACGGATTCAGCGACACCTCCTGGCGTCCTTCGACCTCCCGCAGGCGCATGGGTGCGAAGGCGAAGCTCGTGCGCACGTCGGCCCGGTCGGCGACGAGGAAGCCGCGGTCGCCGTCGGAGAGCGCGACCCAGCCGGCCGTGATCTGGTGGTTGAAGGCGTCGAGCTCCGCATTGCGCGGATTGATCTGGCCGTAGTCGAGGCGGAACGAGGCGGTCGTGTCCAGGAAGTTGTGCTTCCAGACGGTCAGCGGGTCCTCGCGCGTCCCGACGAGCTTCGGCGTGAGCGGGAACGGACCGACCTCGATCCAGCGCAGGTCCAGGTAGCGGCGCAGCTTCTGCTGGCTGGTGTGGAGGAGGTCTTGCTTTGCGGTGTAGGGGTAGGCGACCGCCACGTCGGCGACGAGCCAGGGCGCGTCGTCGAGCAGGCTCAGGTCGACGCGGAGGTCGGTCGCGGCAGCGCCGGCGGGCGTCTCGAAGGGGATGCGGGTCACCAGGCGTGCCCGGGAGAGCCCTGCGGTCCGCTCCCCGCGCAGGAGCTCCTGCTCGAAGGCCGCGGCGGGGAAGCGTCGGGGGCGGGCCTCGCCGTCCGGGCCGACGGCGTAGGTGACGAAGGGCGCCAGGAAGTCCGGACCGCCCACCTCCCAGTCGCCGTAGCGGAGGAACGCGATCCCCGTGTCGCCGAGCTTCACCCGCAGATGCTCGTTGCCGAGGCCACCCGGCGATCCGGCGCTGCCGCGGGTGGGGCCCGGGACGCGCTCGAGCGCGAGCCGTCGCCGGGCGCCGGGACCGAGCTCGAGCAGCAGCCACAGCTCGGCGGCGAGCGCGCCGTCGAGGGTCTCGAGGTTCACCCAGGAGTGCGGGAGCAGCGCCCCCGACCCGTCGCGGAGGCGGGTCGCAGGCAGGGCGCCGTCCTCGAACAGGAAGGGCAGCCGCACGAGGGTGGTGGCGGGGCCCGGCTCCGGTCCGCGGACGTCGGCCAGGGCGATCCGCGCCAGGGTCTGCGGCGGCGCGGGCTCCGGGAAGAGGGCGCGCGCGGCGGCCTCCGCGGCGCGCTGCTCGGCGCGCTCGGCGGTCGCCCGGGCGCCCGCGGCCACGCGCCGCGCCACCGCCTGCCGCTCCTCGTTCAACACGGGCGTGCTCATGCCGAAGTGGGTGGTGGAGAGTCCGCGGAGCCGCTGGAAGAAGACCGACTCGCGTCCATGGCTCAGCACGCGCTCGATTTCGGCGGCCAGGCCAGCCGAGCGCTCGCCCAGGGCGGCGAGCCAGGCCCGGGCCCGCTTGCCGGCCAGGCGGGACTGCTCCAGGTCGGTCCAGGTGGCGTGGCTCGGGAACTTCTCCGCCCAGGAGGCGTGGCCGTCGAAGGCGCCGTCGGCGGTGTCCTGGCGGATCACCACCTCGCCCACCGGCTCGTGGTCGGCGAGGAACTCGGCCGGTGTCGTGAACGCCGCCCACGGGTACTTGTTCACCGCTTCGATGTACTCGCGCAGGCCGCCGGCGTTGGGAAACCAGCCGAGGCCCGGCGGCAGATCCTGGGGCAGCCAGCTCTCCACGTCCGTGTCCCAGTTCATGTGCAGGAGCAGGTCGCGGTCCACCTCGCCGCGGACCTGCAGCGCGCGCAGGTCGAGCAGCCAGCGCTCGAACGAGACGTGGTTGAGGACGTCGCCGATGCTCATGGCGGGAAGCAGCGCGATCCGCGGCCCGCCCTCGCGGAAGCGCAGCCAGGTGACGCCGTAGCGCTGCTCCGGGGCCAGCACCGGCACGAAGTTCGAAAAGGTATTGAACGGCCACTCGGAGTAGGCCAGCACCAGCGACTCGATCCCCGCCGCCCGCAGCAGGGGGATGGTGCCGGTCGTGAGCATGCCCTCCTGGGCCCGCAGCAGCGGGGTGTGGGTGCCGAAGACGTCCCGGGTGCCGCTGCCCCAGGGGTTGGAGATGGCCCACGCCGCGCTGGCGGCGAACTCGTCCTCGGTCATGGCACCGGTGAGACCGTTGGAGAAGGCGCCCAGCACCACCTCGTCGAGGCCGGCCTCGACGCGGCGGCGGATGCGCGCCGGGATGTCGGGCGCGTGGGCGGGGAGGATGCTGCCCAGGGTGAAGAGGTTGTCGTGGTCCCAGTAGCCCCGGGCGTCGAGCCCCTCGGCGTTCGCCCGCTCGAGCTCGTCGAGGATGAAACGCGCCAGGCGGATGTCGGTGCCGAAGCCGGCCTCGTCGGGCGTGTCGCCGCGCCAGGAGTGGTAGAAGTTGCTGTGGAAGCCGAGCATCACGTAGACGCGGTGCGGCGCGTCTCCGTGGCTTCCGGGCTCGCAGCCGGAGACGGCGCACAAGGCGAGCCCGAGCGCGCCGAGGACGGCGATGTCGCGGGGGCGGGGCGCGTTGCGGGCCACGGACGGCACCTCTTGGACACTCGGCCAGTCCGGTGATACGGCCGGACGAGCCGCGCTGCAAGGGGCCTTCGCTAGGCTCCGTTCCGAGGTACCCATGCCGCTGTTCGTCTACCGGGGATTCGATGGGCCGCGGAGCCTGGAGCTGCGACCCAGCCATCGTCCCGCCCACCTGGCGCACCTGGAACCCCTGGCCGAGGCCGGGCGGATCCGCTTCGCAGGGCCGCTCCTCGACGCGGACGGTCGTCCGGTCGGCAGTCTCATCGTGTTCGAGGCCGACGACCTTCCGGCAGCCCGGGCCGTTGCCGAAGCGGACCCCTATCGGGTTCACGGGGTCTTCGAGCGCGTCGAGGTCCACGAGACCCGCCAGGTGCTGCCGGCCGCCGACCGCTGAGGGGGCACGCGGTCGATGGGACGCAGCAGTCGGTCCCCTCGGGAACGACCTTCACGAAAACGTGAACCAAATCGTGATCTGACCGGGAGTAGGATCGGAGACCCGGGAAGGGGCCCTTGGAGGCCTTCCCATGCGTCTTCCCGCTCGCGTCCTGCCGCTCCTGCTCGGACTGCCCGCCGTCGTCTGGGCTCCCGCCGCCAGCGCGGTGACCATCCAGAACGCCATCTTCCGGGAGTCCTTCGGGCTCGCCTTCGAGGGCCTGCCCCGCTTCGACCCGGGCTTCAACGGCGAGCTCAGCGGCGCCGACGACACCGCGCAGGAGCGGCTGCCGTTCATGGCCTCCGGGACCAACAGCCGGGGAGAGGCCACCTCGATCAGCGGCTTCGCCGAGACCAAGGTCGTCGATGTCTCCGGCCTCGTGCCCCAGACCGAGGCCCGCTCCGTGGCCACGTTCGAGAACCTGCGCCAGATCGACGGGGGCGAGGGCCCCGCCTACTTCCGCAACTTCATCGAGTTCGAGTTCGCGATCGTGCCGCTGATGCCGGGGGCGCCGACCGGCGTGCCCTTGTCGGTCGACTTCGGTACCACGCTCTCGGCCTCGGTGACCGGGCTGACCACGGACTTCACGAGCATCGGCTCGAACGCCTCCCTGGAGCTGCGCCGGCTCACCGGGAATCTCACGACCGACTTCCAGCGCCTGGACGTCTCGATCCAGTGCGGGGACAGCACCGTGCTCGCCTGCACCGGGTCGTCCCAAGTGGACACGATCACCCGGACACTGACGATGAGCTTCGTGCCCGACACCGACAAGGCCCGGCTCGTCCAGCGGACGAACGGCTTCGTGAGCGTCTCCTCGTCGACGGACGACCTCACCACGGGCTCCTACGAGGCCTTCGTCGACCCGATCATCCAGTTCACGCCGGGCGCCACCGTGGACGTCAACGGGGTCCCGACGCCCCTCGATCAGGCCTACGGCGTCACCGTCAGCCCCAACGTGATCCTCTCCGAGCCGCTCGCCGGGGTCCTGCTCGCGGCGGGCCTCGGCTGGGCCGTCCGCCGGCGGCGCCAGGCCTGAGCGTGCGGGCCCGCTTCGGCATCGGGGCCGCGCTCCTCGGGCTGGTGCTCTCGGCCCCGGCGTCGATTCCCCTGCGCGCCGATCCGGGGGCGGCGGTCCGCCGGCCGGACTTCGAGGACGCCCTGCGGCGTCACACCGGGCCCCTCCGTCCGCTCTACGCGGCCTGGGTCGACCGGCTCGGCGCCAATGGCATCCTCGATGCGATCGAGGCGCTGCATCCGCAGTGCCACTCCGAGGCCCACGACCTGGGCAAGGTGCTCTACGAGCGCCTGGGATCCGTCGGCGAGGCGCTCCGCGCTTGCGACCGGCGCTGCCACTCCGGCTGCATGCACGGAGTGCTGATGGAGGCGTTCACGGCGACCTGCAGCGTCGACGGCCAGCTGCGCTTCGAACTGCTCGCGCCGGCCATCGAGCTCACCTGCCGCGCCGAGCCGATGCGCAGCCAGTACCGCGCCGGCGACTGCGCCCACGGCGTGGGACACGCGCTGATGTTCCTCTCGGGCTACGAGGTGGGCCGGGCCGTGGGCGCCTGCGACGGCTTTCGCGAGGAGCGCATGCGCTACTTCTGCGCCACCGGGGCCTACATGGAGTTCGTCACAGCCGGTCACGCTGACGCATCCCTGACACGGGCGGCCTTCTCCCCCTGCGACGTCCATCCGTACCCCGCCGCCTGCGCCCGCTACCTGATGCCCCGGCTGCTCCACGTCGAGCTGGCGGAGCACGGCACCGCGGCGCGGGTGCTCGCCCTCTGCGAGCGGCAGGCGGGAGCGCGCCGCATCGGCTGCATCCACGGCGTGGGAAACGCCTTCATGCCCTGGATCGCCCGCGCCGGCGTCGGCCTGGACGAGGTCTGCGCGCGCTACGAGGGGGCCGCCGCGCAGGCCTGCATCGAAGGGGTTATGGAGCGGATGGGCCGGTACCACCCGGAGCGCGCCCGCCAGGTCTGCGCCGGCATGGACCTTCCGGCCCGCGCACTCTGCGACGAGGCGGTCCGCCACGGCATGTACGGCGAGGACAAGGACGTGAGCCTCTACCTGGCGCGCTGAGCGCCCGCCGCCCGGCCGCGGGCCAGACGCCGGCCGGCCAGGGCCAGCCCCAGCACCAGCAGGCCCAGCCCGATCCGGCCCAGCACCGGCACCGGAACCGGCCCCGCCACGGGCGGGTTCACGGTGATGCCCGCGTCGGCGAACACCGGCGGCGGTTCCTCGTGGTCCATGCTCGCACCGAACTCGCTGCTGTCGCTGTCGGTGGCGATCGACCGGAACAGGTAGTCGGCCGCGGCGCCCGGCACGAAGTCCACCGACCAGCCGTCGCCGCCGTTCGTATCGGTGCCCGCCAGAAGCCAGGTCTGGCCGTCGTCGGTAGAGTACTCGAAGCGCACCGACTGGATCGTGCCGAACTGCTGCATGGGCGGGATCACCGTGCCCGCCTCGCCGATCTGGACATCGTCGATGGCGATGTCCTCGTCGCCGGAGTCCAACGAGACCGTGAAGCGCAGGTCCAGGCTCGACCCCGTCCCGGCGATCGGTGCCACGAACAGGGCGAAGGCCGAGGTCACTTCGGTGCCGTCGCCGGTCCCGTCGAGGTCGGTGTCCTCGAAGGGCGGCGAGTTGAAGGTGGAGCCGTCGTTCTCGAGGGCGAAGATCTTCGTCCAGGCGCCGGCGTCGATGCGGGCCTCGACGACCACGGAGTCGGGGGCGTCCCAGTCCTCGTTGGCGCCGTCGTCGTCTTCGGCGAAGCGAGCCGAGAACTGCAGGTTCGAGGCGCCCGTGACGTCGATCCCGCTGAAGAGGATCTCCTGCGAGGCCGGCCGCGCGCCGTTGTTGTCGATGTCCATGGCGGCGAACCACCAGGCCCCCTGGACGTTGCTGTAGCTCACGAAGCCGCCGATGTTGTTGCCGTCGGTGCGGGTGAAGAAGTCGCCGCTGCCGTTGGTGAACTCGCCGTCGGACGTGGTGTAGCTGATCGGCAGGGTCTCGAAGTCCTCCTCGAAGAGGGTGTTCCCCCCGACGATCATCTGCTGGCTCAGGCCGTTCAGATCCTCGGCCGTGGCTGTGAGGGTCAGGGTCTGGCCCACCTGGGGCGTGCCGGTCACGCTCGTCACCTGGGAGGCCGGCGGGAAGCAGGCGTCCAGGGCCACCGCGTCCCGGAGCCGGAAGCGCCGCGTCTCCGCACCCCCGTCCGCACGCTCGGTCATGACGCCCGTGAGGACCAGGCAGTCGCCGTCGGCCCCGGGCAGGTGGACCGAGTCGAAGAAGCCGCCCTCCCGGTAGGTGGTCACGAGGGAGCCCGTGCTGTCCATCACCTGGTTGTCGCCGGCGCGGTGGCCGTAGAAGACCACCAGGTGGTTCTCCAGGGGGTCCACGAAGAAGTCGGCCGTCTGGGCGAAGTAGTCGGGCAGGGCCAGGCTCGGGTCGTGGCCCGTGAGGTCGAACTCCACCTCGGCCCCGATCACGCCCTCCTGGTCCACGAGCTGGGGGTTGCCCTCGAAGAAGCCGAACTCGCCCTTGACCCGCAGCAGATCGCCCACCTGGAGCCAGCCGTCAGGGAAGCCCAGGTGGCTGCGGTAGAGCAGGGTCTCGGAGAACTCGTGGCTCGGGTCGATGCTGCCGTCGGGTCGCACCAGCCCCGTGAGTCCGTACGGGTCGCCCGCCAGGTTGCGCCGATAGAGCGTGTCGGGCGTGGCGTTCAGCAGCCGGATGAACACGCCCTCGAAGAAGGGCTGGGTCTCGGCGTCGGCGGCCATCGTGACCACCGCATCGAACGCGCCGGCGACCTCCGTGTTGAGCACATAGCGGGGGCCCGGCACCGCCATGAGGTTGGTGACGGGGTGGTCGAACTGGGCCGTGTAGGGCACCACCGCGTCGTCCCGGATGCCCAGGCCCAGCCACTCCGGCGTGTCGTCGATGGTGGTGAAGGTGTCGTCGAAGCCGCCGGTGTCGTTGATCCAGTCGTCGTTCTCGTACATGAACTCGCTGATGATCACGTTCCAGACGGTCGCGTCGTCGGTTTCCACCAGGGGGACGCCGTTGTAGAGCACGCTCGTGACCTGGCCGTCCTCGGCGCTGACCAGCCAGCCCGTGGAGAGCGAGCTGCCCACGAAGTGGCCCTCGATGTAGCTCCAGATGTCGGCGCTGGACATCTGGACCCGCACCATCTGGTCGTCGGACCAGGGGTAGGTCTCGAAGATCTCCCGGTAGGTGACGGGGCCGCTGGCCACGTCGCGGCGGATGCCGCCGCCGGACTGGATGGCCAGGTCGGCGAAGGTGCTGTTCGGGTTCGGGGCCGGCGACGGGTTGGCGGTGTTCCCCTCGGTGCCGGGAGCCGGCGCGAGCATCAGGTCGTTGATCTTCCAGGCCATGCCGTCGGCGATCCACTCGCCAGCGGTGTTGTCGCCGCTCCAGGGGAACTCGCTGAGGGTGAACCACTTGTCCTTGTCGAGCAGCAGGTCGACGCCCGAGTAGCCCACGATGAACTCGAGCGGACAGGGCGCGCCCGCCATGTAGCCCGGAAACTGCAGCTGGATCGTGGCTTCGGGAAGGGTGCAGGCCTCCGCCGGGTCCATGATCGCGTCGTACTCTCCTTCCAGGGTGGAGAGGAGCGCCACCACCGCGTCGTAGGCCGCGTCGACGTCGGCGTCGGCGAAGGGCACCGTGAACAGGCTGCGGCGGATGGGGTGCTTGACGGCGCCGACATAGCGGCCCTGGGGCGTGAGCTGGAGCTCGCCGACGTACTGGCCGTAGGAGGCGGCCTCTACGTTGGTGGTCTTGTAGTTGAGGTTTCCCGGCTGCCAGGCCGTCTCGGTCCAGGTGTGCCAGTGGCCCGAGACCACGGCGTCGGGGGGCTCTACGTCGCCGTCGTCGCCCAGGAGCTCGTCGTTGCCGTCGCCGGTGCCGACGTCTCCGTCGCTGTTCAGGCGCCGGTGTCCGATGTGGGAGAGCAGGATCACGACGTCGACCCCCTCGACGCTGCGCAGGTGGTCCACCCAGTCCTTCAGGAGCACCACGTCGGTGGTGCTCACGCCGTTGCCCCTGTCGGTCCAGGCGGTCTCGAGGACGTCGATCTCGTTGACCGTCTCGGCGGTCAGGATCGCCGAGTCGTCGGTGAGGTATCCGAGCACGCCCACCTTCACCGGGGACGGCAGGCCCGTGTCGACGTCGATCACCACGTAGGGGCGGAAGGGCATCTCCATCGGCCAGGCGGCGGGCGCCGGCTTGCTGGCGCCCTCCCGCACGATGTTCACCGCCAGGTAGGGCACGTCGTCCGGGTCGACGCTGAGAGTGTCGACCACCATGTCCATGTCCGTGTCGATCCACGTGCTCGGCGTTCCGTCGGCGTCGGGATCCTGCATGTTCTGGAGCATGGCCAGCTCGCGCACGTCGTGGTTGCCCACCACCACCGCGTCGACGCCGCGGCCCGCGGTGTTGTTCGGCAGGGCCTTGAGCTGCTGGTCCAGCGTGGTGAAGAAGCGGACGGTGCCCCCGTTGCCGTCCAGGTCGCCCAGCGGGTTGCCTTCCGAGATGTCGCCGGCGTCGAGCATCAGGGAGGACGGGTTCGCCTTCTTCAGCTCCACCACCTTGGCGGCGACGAAGGCGGCGCCACCGGCCTCCTCGAGGGCGGCGGCCTCGGTCGGACCGTCCGGGAAGTCGAGGTCGTGGGGGGTGAGGCGGGAGTGGATGTCGTTGGTGTGGATCACGTTGACGGCGTTGGCCGAGGGCCAGGTGCCGGTGAACTCCACCCGCAGCCGCGGGAGCAGGCTGTAGCCATCGCGGAGGAAGTCGCGGCTGTTGAAGCGGTATTGGAAGCTGGTGGTCGTGGCCGAGCCCGGACCGGTCTCGGTCTGGGGCTTGACCACGAAGCTCACCACGCCGTCGCCGCCGACTTCGTTCTTCACGAAGTCCGTGACGTCGAACTCGTACCAGCGCTGCTCCTGGGTCGCGTCGAGCGTGCCGGTGGAGGCGGTGTTCCCGGTCGCCGGGGTGGTGTCGGTCGTGATCAGGTCCGCGGTCGCCCAGTCCAGGGTGGCCTCGTCCCAGCCGTCGGCTGCGCCCCAGACCTCCACGGGCAGATCCTGCCCGGCGCCGCGGTTGTCGGCGTCGAAGAGGTAGAGCCGCAGCCTGGCGGAGGTCACGTGGGTGCCGGCCATCACGGGGATCTGGCCGTTGAGGTCGAAGCGCAGCCAGGCGCGCTCGTCGCCGAAGCTGTCGCCGGGCTCGCCATCCTGGACGAACAGGGTGGTGTTGCTGCCCTGGGGTGAGGCGTTGTTCGAAGCCACGTGGGTGTCGGCGACGGGCGTCAGATCCTTGAAGCGGGCCTGGGCGACGGCGGGCAGGACGACAGCGGCCGCGAGGACGACCGCCGCAGCCCGCCAGCGGCGGGCGATGGCTGCGGAGCGCGTAAGCACGGTGGAAACCCCCCTCGCGGGGACGGGATCCGTCGCCGCCGCCGGCATGCTGGACCAGGCCCGGGCGTCGGGGAGTGAACTTGTGGCGACGATTCAGCGACCCGCCGAACGCCGTTTACGGGGTCGAGAGTCGGGGGCTTGACAGGGGCCGGGCCGCCATGCGATACGTGAGCGCCACTCATGTTTCCGTGCGGTGTAGAGCCCCGCGCTCGCCCGCGGAGGTGCCGTGTCCGAGCCCCTTGCCCTCGAGCCGCGCAAGCGCCCGAGCCAGGATCGCTCCCGCCAGCGCGTCGAGCGGATCCTGGAAGCGACCCGGGAGCTGGTGCTCTGCCAGCCCCTCGAGGCCGTCACCACCGGCGCGATCGCCGAGCGCGCCGGGCTCCCGATCGGCTCCCTCTATCAGTACTTCCCCAATCGCCTCGCCGTCCTGGCCGAGCTGGCCCGGCAGGTCCTGGGCGCCATCGACCACGCCACGGCCCGGACCATCGAGGCGGCGCACACGCTGCCCTGGCGGGAGGCCATCCGGCGCGTGGTCGACACGCACCTGGCGGCCTATCGGGCCGACCGCTGCGCACCGATCCTCCGTGCCTTCGCCTCCACGGAGGCCTTCCGGGAGTTCGACGCGGCTCTCACCGCCCGGATCGCGGGGGCCCTGGCGGCCCATCCCGCGCTCGACGCCTGCGGGCCGGCCCGCGAGCGCGTCGCCCGCGTGGCCGTGGAAGCGGCGGGCGCCGTCCAGGCCTGCGTGCTCCGCGAGGAGAGTGCGGAGGAAGCCGAGGCGATCGCCGACGAGATGAAGCGCCTGCTCGAGGCGTACCTGGGTTCCCACATCGCGGAAGGGGCGGTCGCGTCCGCCCCGCCCGCATCACGAGGTGCCGCATGCTCCGCGCCCTGACCGTACTCCTCGCCGCCGCGTCGCTGACCGGCTGCATTCCCGTGCTGCCGCTCAGCACGACGCTGATCTTCCTGGCGCCCGGGCCCGCGGAGACCCCGGCCGAGTTCGAGGCCCGGGTGCGCCAGGCCTTCAGCCTGGCCCAGCCGGGCACGATCTTCGAGTTCGGGGAGGGGACCTTCCCGCTGACCCGCAGCCTGAGCGTGTCCGTGTCCCACGTGACGATCCGCGGACAGGGCCCGAGCGCGACCGTGCTCGACTTCTCCAACGCGACGGACGCCGAGGCCGTGCTCGCCACCGCCGACGAGTTCACCGTCCGCGACCTCGGCATCTTCGACCCGCCCAGCGACGGCGTGAAGACCGTCGGCGTGGACGGCGTGACGGTGCAGAACGTCTCCGTCGAGTGGCCCAACGCGGCGGATCCGAACAACGGGCCCTACGGCATCTACCCGGTCCTCTCGAACAACATCCTCATCGAGGGGAGCTACGTCAAAGGCGCCGAAGACGCCGGGATCTACGTGGGCCAGTCCTCCAACGCGCTGGTGCAGTACAACTGGGTCGAGGGCTGCGTCGCGGGCATCGAGATCGAGAACACGATCAACGCCGAGGTTCGCTGGAACGTCGCCACGGAGAACACCGGCGGCATCCTGGTGTTCGACCTCGATGGCCTGAGCCAGCAGGGCCGGGCCGTCAGCGTCCACCACAACTTCGTCTACAACAACAACGGCCCCAACTTCGGCAGTGGCTTCGTGGCCCTCGTGCCGCCGGGCACGGGCATCCTGCTGCTCACCATGGACGAGGTCGAGATCTACGAGAACGAGGTCTACGACAACTACACCGGTGGTATCGCCGTCCTCAGCTACGAAGTGACCTTCTCTCCCTTCGGTCCGACCTTCGACGCCTGGCCGGAGACCGTCTACGTCCACGACAACCACCTGACCAACAACGGCAACGATCCCCAGGGTGCGATCGGGCAGGTCCTGTCCGCCCAGTTCGGCTTCGGCCCCATTCCAGAGGTCATGTGGGACCGCAGCACGAACCCGGCCAACCTGCAGCCCGACGGCGAGCTGCCGCCGCACCTGGCCTTCTGCATCCAGAACAACACGGGCAGCTTCGGCACCATGCTCCTGCCGCCGAGCGGGGATCAGTACGACCGCTCGCTCTACGACTGCACCCACCCCAAGGTGCCTCGCGTGGTGCTTCGGGACGCCCCGCTCCCGTTGCCGCCGGGCCAGCAGGATCTCACGCCCGAGGAGACGGCCACGCTGTGCGGGGCCAACCCGGCCGGCGTGAACTGGGCCGCCTACGAGGCCAACTGCCCCGCGCTCTCGGACTACAACCTCTTCGCGGGGAACGACCCGCGCGGGCCGGCCACCGAGCGGGGCGTCTTCTACGACCTCACCACGCCCCTGCAGTCCGACTACATGGCGAAGTACCGCTTCGTGTTCGTCCCGCCCGGCCAGAGCGCCGCATACGAGCCCAGCGGCGTGATGGACTTCCCGGTGGGCACGATCATCAGCAAGACCTTCGCCTACGACTCCGGGGCCGGCGAGGTGGTGGTGGAGACCCGCCTGCTCATCCGTCGGGGTACGGGCTGGCGCGCCCTCGTCTACATCTGGGATGCGGCCTTCACCGAGGCCGTGCTCACGCCCGAGGGCGGCGTGGCGAACATCACCTTCATCCATCCCGACGGGAACCCGCGCACCATCGACTACCAGATCCCGGACCACAACCAGTGCGCGGGCTGCCACTCGGGGATCAGCGAGCCCATGGACCTGATCGGGCCCAAGGCCCACTGGCTGAACCGCCCGGATCCGCTGGCCCCGGCGGTGAATCAGCTGGAGGCCTGGGCGGCGGCGGGGATCCTGGCGGGTCTTCCGTCTCTCGCGACGGTTCCGCGGCAGCCGGACGCGTCCAATCCCGCCGACGGCACGCTGGCCGAGCGCGCGCGCGCCTACCTCGAGGCCAACTGCGGTCACTGCCACCGGCCCGACGGGCGCGCGGGCTTCACCAGCGTCTGGCTGACGGTCGAGACGCCGGACGGCTTCAACACCGGCGTGTGCAAGACGCCCATCGCCGCCGGCGTGGGGGGGCTGCAGTTCGACATCGTGCCCGGCGATCCCGACGCCTCCATCCTGCTCTTCCGGATGGAGTCGACGGTGCCGGCGGTGCAGATGCCGGAGCTGGCCAAGGCGATCGCCCACGACGAGGGCGTTGCCCTGATCCGCGACTGGATCGCGGGCCTGCCGGGGAGCTGCCCGTAGCCGCCGCAGCCGGACTCCCGCCAGGCCGCTAGGGCCCCGGCGGAACGCCGCGCGTCGCGCCCGGGACCGGGAGACCGGCCCGGGCGCGGTAGCGGGCGACGCCCGCCGCGTCCATCGGTCCCAGCCGCCGCAGCAGGCTCAGGTAGCCCGCCAGGTCCTCCTGCTGCCGAGGCGTGAGGCGGTCCGCGTAGCCCGGCATCTTCACCTGCTGCCGCCGGGTGAACCAGAGCGCCGGACGCAGCGGGCCGACGCCGAGGTGGAAGAAGCGTGGCACGCCGTCCCGGATCCACTCGCGCACCACGTCGGGGTGGTCGCCCAGGGTGAGCAGGTCGTAGTCGTGGCCGAAGAAGCCGGGGACGTAGCCCTTGAGGGAGCCCGGGTTCGCGACGCCGCCCTGACCCAGCTCCCCGTGACACGAGAAGCAGTGGCGTCGCGCCAGGGCCTCGACCCCCGCGAGGCCCTCGGTGGCGAAAGGCGTCGCGGCCCGATCGTTCTCGTACTGCACCAGGGCGATCCAGGCCGCCAGGGCGGCGACCCGGGCGGGAGAGAGGTCGCGGGGGTGCGCGTCGACCTCCCGCAGACGCCGGGTGAGGGTGTCCGGATCGCGGCTGCCGGCGAACAGGGACGGCGCGCCCGGATCGCCCCCGCGCAGGGCCGCGCGATGACACGCCCCGCAGTCGAGCTCGCGGGCCAGCTCGGCCCCACGTGCGGCCGGGGAGCTCTCGGGGCGGAGGTGGTCCACCACCACGGCGCCGGCGGCCAGGAGCGCGAGGCCGCCGATCGCGAGCGCGGCGCGCCGGGCTGCGCCGCCCGAGGCTCGCGGGCGGACTACGCCCAGAGGGCCTCGCAGCCGGTTCCCGCCAGCAGCGCGTCGACGCCGCGCCGATCCTTCTCGGCCAGGTCCGCGTAGCCCCGGCGCAGGGCCGCGAGACACTTGCCCTGGTAGGGGAAGGGCCGCTGGACCCAGGGACGTCCGTCCACCTCGGCCTCGACGCGCTCGGCGCCCTCGGCGAGCGCTCGACCGTTGGCGAGCAGGAAGGGCACGTAGACCCGACCCACCTCCGCCAGGAGGGCGCGGTAGGTCGCGGGCACCGCGTCGGCCGGCATCCAGTCTCCGTCGGCCGGCTCCAGGCCCGAGAGGTCCTCCACACCGTCCACCCAGGCGATCACCCGCGGCGCCCGGGCCAGCGCCACGGCGGCCGGCGTCGGGTCGAAGCCCACGAGCTGGGTGAGCTGGCCGAACAGCGCGAAGTCCGCCGTCCCCGGCCGGCCTCCGGCGACGAAGCGATGGTCGGTGAGGTGGGCGTCGAGCAGCGCGAGCAGTCGCCGATAGCTCTCCTCGATCACGGGTGCCGTGGTCTCGTTCGATCCCACCACCCAGAGCCGCTCGATCTGGCGCTCGCCGAACTGTTCGCCCAGGGCCCGGGCCTGCGCCTCGGGCTGGTCCGGCCGCGACCAGCGCGGCAGGACCGCCGTGGCCCGGGCGATGTCTTCGGGGAACGCCCAGCGGTAGTGGAACATGCACTTGGTCAGCCACTCGTCGGCGTAGTCCTCGAGCAGTGCGTCCAGGTAGGCCAGCCCCGGCTCGGGCGGCACCACGGAGCGCCCGGCGTGACGGCGCTCGAGCTCGCGGATGAGGGGCGTCGAGTCGGTGAGTGCCGCTGGGACGCCGTCCTCGCCCCGCATCACGAGCTGGGGCAGGAGCTGGACCTTCGGCCGCGGCAGCCCCCGGTCCTCGGGCGAGCCCCGCTGGATCCAGCGGAACGGGATGCGCCGGTAGCGCAGCACGGCGCGGAGCTTGCGGCTGTAGGGGGAGCCCGGTGCTCCCACGAGGGGATAGGGATCCATGGCGTCTCGACCTCCTGGCTGACCCGCCGGCGCGTCTCGAACCCTACTCGATGTAGCCGAGGCTTCGCAGGCGCTCCGCCTGCTCCTCTTCGGCCAGGCCCGGGTCGCCGCCGCGGCGGGCCTCGTGCGCGTCGACCAGCAGCTGCCGATAGGTCTCGAGACGTCCGGCCAGCGCTCCGTGGCGCGCGTTCCCGGGATCGAAGCGGTCCGCGGTCTGGTCCGGGTCGCTCGCCAGGTCGTAGGCGGCCGGCGTGAAGTCGTCGCCGCTCCGGCGCTCGAGGGTCACGACGGCGTCGCCCTCCCGGACCGCGACCCAGAGCAGGCGCGGGTCGGCGCGCGGGAAGTGACGCGCCAGGGTCCGGAAGCGGGGCAGCTGGCGGAGCATGCGCTGGGGAAGCATCGCCGTGTGGCTGAAGGCCAGGAGCTCCGGCGCCGCCTCGCGTCCGAGCACCGCGCCGGAGAGGTCCACCCCACCGCCCGCGGGCGCGTTGTAGGGGATGCCGGCCAGGCCCGCGAGGGTAGGGAGCACGTCCACCGAGCGGGTCACCCCGGCGTGGCGTCCCGGCTCCACACCGGGGCCCCGGATCAGCAGCGGGACCTGGAGCACCTCGGCGGACAGGGAGTAGGAGTGCGACCAGGGGAAGAGGTCCGCGCCCCGGAGCGACTCGCCGTGGTCGGCGGTGAAGACCACCAGGGTCTGGTCGAGCAGGGCCGCCTCGCGCAGGGCGTCGAGGACGGCGCCGAAGCGCTGGTCGAGGTGGAAGACGTCGGCCCGGTAGAGCAGCTCGATGGCCCGGCCGAACGAGGCCCACTCGTCGGTCGCCAGGCCCAGACGCCGCGCCGTGGCCTCGAAGTCGTAGGAGAGCGCGACGCCGTGCGCCCGGAGCAGGGCCCGATAGCGCTCGAAGCGGGCCTCGTCGCGACGGGGCACGCAGGGCTCGGGAAAGCGCTCGCAGAAGGCGTCGAGCAGCAGCCCCGGATAGGGCCGATGGGTGACGGTGAAGTTCGTCACGGCCACCGCCCGCGCCCCGGGATCCGACACCAGACGCGCCAGCAGGGCGGCGAAGTCGGGGTCGTCCCCGGTGAGGGGGCGGGGATGCGATCGTTCCGGCGCCACGCCCTGGTCGTAGCGGAGGCCCGCGTTCGCCATGGGGTGGGCGAGCCAGGCGTGGGTCTCGTAGCCCGCTGCCGCGAACACCTCCCCCAGGAGCGTCAGGCGCTCGTCGAGTCGCCGGGGCTGGCTGTAGACGCCGTGGTGGGGAGCCTGGCCAGCGCTGAAGAGGGAGGCGTAGGCGATGCCCGACGCTCCGGCCTCCGTCTGGTGACGCTCGAAGACGCGAGCCTCCGCGGCGAACGCCGTGAGATGGGGCGTGTAGCCGACGTCGGTGGCGTAGGGCCCGAGATGGCGCACGCTCACGGTGCACGGGGCGAACAGGAGGACCAGGCGGGGTCGCGGCGGTGCCTCCGCGCAGCCGACGAGGAAGATCGCGAGGGCCGCGACGAGGGCCCCTCGGAAGGCCGCGACGAGGGCCCCTCG
>CAYTZH010000011.1:18352-68495 GCA_964442285.1 uncultured Spirochaetales bacterium
AGATCGCGAGGGCCGCGACGAGGGCCCCTCGGAAGGCCGCGACGAGGGCCCCTCGAAAGGCCGCGACGAGGGCCCCTCGGAAGGCCGCGACGAGGGCCCCTCGGACGCCGCCCGGGTGCGGGCTCACGCCCGGCAGCGCTCCGCGATGGCCTGGGTGAGGCGGTCGGGAACCTCGATCGGCGGCCAGTGGCCGACGTCGGGCCAGAGGTGGACGTCGGTCTCGGGACGCAGCTCCCGGATCCGGTGGGCCATGGCCGGGACCGCGATGGGGTCCTGCTCGCCCCAGAAGACGCTCATCGGCGCCGAGAAGGCCGTGAGGCCCCGGGTCCAGCGCTCCAGGTTGGCCTGACGCTCCTCGATGTAGCGGATCAGGCGCGGGATGAGGCGGTCGCCGTCGTGCTCGCGGATCGAGGCCAGAATGCAGTCGAGGTCGGCGTCAGTGGGCGGGTGCTCCTTCGAGAAGGTATCGCCGATGGCGGTGCGGAAGCCGTCGAGTGGCAGAGACCGCTCGAGGGGGGCGTCGGGGAGGGCCAGCAGGGCCTTCTGCCCCGGCGAGAGCGCGGCCAGGTCGACCAGGGTCGAGCCGTTGGTGACGATCGAGTGGCGGATCTCGAACGGCAGTCGAGCCTCTTCCTGGCGCGCCATCAGCTCGGCCGCGACGGTCTGGCCCACGTCGTGGCTCACCAGCACGCAGCGACGCAGCCCGCAGCTGGCGGCGACGGACTCGGCCAGGTCCGCCTGGGCGTAGAACGAGAAGGGACCCGCCACCGGCTTGTCGCTCAGCCCGTAGCCGAGCAGGTCGAACGCCACCGTGCGCACCTCCGGCGGAAGCCGGGACACCACGCCGGCCCAGTCGTGGGAGGAGCTCGGGAAGCCGTGGAGGATGAGCACGCCGTCCTCGCCGGCGGGTCCCGACTCGTGCACGAAGATGCGCTGGCCGGCATGGGTCTGGAAGCGCCCGGCCTCGAGCCAGCGTTGCAGTCCTTCGGGTCGCTCCACGGCGCCTCCGTCTCGGGGTGACGGGATCCTAGCCCCGCTATGCTCGGCGCGGGAGGAGCCCCGTGGACTTCATCGAGACGCCGCCGGAACGCTTCGAGAAGCTGAAGGGCTACCCCTTCGAGCCCCACTTCCGGACGGTGGATCCCGCCGGTCTCCAGATGCACTACGTCGACGAGGGCCCGCGCGACGCCGCGCCGGTGCTGATGCTCCACGGGGAGCCCTCCTGGTCCTACCTCTACCGCTCCATGATCCCGCCCTGCGTCGAGGCCGGCCATCGGGTGCTGGCTCCCGACCTGATCGGCTTCGGCCGCTCGTCCAAGCCCACGGCCGTGGCGGACTACACCTACGAGCGTCACTGCGGCTGGGTGCGGGCGTGGATCGAGGCGCTCGACCTGCGGGGCATCACCCTGTTCTGCCAGGACTGGGGCTCGCTCATCGGGCTGCGGCTCGCCGGCGAGGTTCCGGAACGCTTCGCGCGGCTGGTGGTCGGCAACGGGGGGCTTCCCGTGGGCCGGCCGCCCGGCGGTGCCCGGCTGCTGATCAACGCCGCCGCCTTCCTGGCCTGGCGGACCTTCGCGCGCTGGTCCCCGCGCTTCACGATCTCGACCATCGTCGACTTCGGCACGGGCCGGAAGCTCGATCCCGAGGAGATCCGGGCCTACGACGCCCCCTTTCCCGACGACCGCTACAAGGCCGGCGCGCGGTCCTTCCCGCGGCTGGTGCCGATCTCGCCCCGGGACCCGGCGGTGCCCGCCTGTCGGCGGGCCTGGGAGGTGCTCAGCCGCTCCGACATGCCGGTGCTCACCACCTTCAGCGACGGGGACCCGATCACGCGGGGCATGGACCGGTTGCTGCAGGCGCTGCCCGGTGCCGCCGGGCGGCCCCACCGCACGGTGCCGGGCGGCCACTTCCTGCAGGAGGACTCGGGCCCGGCGCTGGCCGCGGCGATCCTCGAGCTCATCGCGGCCACGCCGGAGGCCTAGCTGTCGCGGCCACGCCGGAGGCCTCGCTGTCGCGGCCACGCCGGAGGCCTCGCACGGCCACGCCGGAGGCCGCTAGCGGGGGCCGGCCTCGGCGGCGACGAAGCCGGTGGCGCGCTCGAAGTCCGGGCTCGCGCGGCGGCGTCCGGCCTCGTCGAGCAGGAGCAGGTGCGTCTCGGCGTCCGCCCAGGCGAGGCCCGCGTCGGGCGCCACCACCAGCAGCGCGGTGCTCAAGGCCTCGGCCCGCGCGCCGCTCGTGGTCACCACCGCCGCGAGACGGCCCTCTTCCACCGGCCAGCCGCTGCGCGGGTCGATCACGTGCCCGAAGCGGCGTCCCGCGATCTCGCTCGAGCGGCCGAGGCTCTCCGACACGGAGAGATGTCGATTGCGCAGCGAGACCAGCCCCGCCACGCGGCCCTGCTCGCTGCGGACGAGCACCCGCCAGGCCGGCGCGTCGCGGGGGGCGCCCAGGGCCAGCACGCTGCTCCCGCCGAAGCTCAGCACGCCGCGGGTGATCCCGCGCTCGGCCAGCTGCGCCGCCATCCGGTCGAGGGCCCAGCCCTTGGCGAGGCCGCCGAGATCCACCGACGCCCCGGACGGCAGCCACACCCGTCCGTCTGGGCGCAGGGCGATGCGCGAGGCGCCGATCCGGGCGCGGACCGCCGTCAGGGCCTCGGGAGAGGGCAGGGCGTCGAGCTCCGCGGCGCGGGTCCAGAGCCGGATCAGGGGTCCCACCGTCACGTCGAAGCTTCCGCCGGTCTCCTCGGCGAAGCCGCGCGCGTCGGCGAGGATCGAGCGCAGCGGGGGCGACACCACCACCGGCTCCCCGCCCGCCCGGGCGTTCAGCCCCATGAGCTCGCTGCCGTCGTCGTAGGTGGTGAAGCGGGCCTCCAGCTCGGCCGCGAGCGCGAAGCAGGCCTCGAGGGCCTCCTCCAGCGTCGCCGCCGCGTCGCCGAGCAGGGTGATCTCGAGCAGCGTGCCCATGGCGTAGCGGCCGTCGCGCCGCTCGACGCCCCCCGGCCCCGTCCCCTCCGGCGCCGGGGCGGGGCCCTGGGCGCAGGCCAGGGCGAGGGCCGCGACGACCGCGGCGCCCCCCAGCAGGCGCAACCTCAGGACGCGGCCTCGCCGCTCCGGTAGTTCCGGGACGAGGCCGTGAACACCGACCAGAGCGAGATCACGATCAGCGCGCCGAGGCTGCCCTGGAGCAGCAGGAAGCCGGCGATCTTGAGGTAGGCGAAGCCCGGGTGGGCGAAGCGCACCAGCCAGCCGCTGCCCTCGTCGAGGAGGGCGGAGACGAACGGCAGCACGATCAGCCAGATCTTCGTGCCGTTGCGGATCGGCACGAACAGCATCAGGTGGGTCAGCACCAGCAGCAGCATGCCCATGGCGAACAGATGGAAGTGGGAGACCTCCAGCAGACCCTGCATGCTCCGCGGCTGGAGGAAGCGCTCCTCGTTCCCCAGGTAGTAGTCGATCACCGACTGGGGATACAAGCTCATCTTCTGGAAGTAGAGCAGGGCGTTGGTGAGCCAGAGGCCGCCGACGTAGACCACGTAGAGGACGACGATCGTCTGCAGCAGTCGATTGCGGCTCCACTCCCCGGTGATGACGAAGCGCACGCGGGGAACCTAACGGCCGCCGCCGCCTCCGCCCACCTTGCCGGCCGCGGGGGGCTCGCGGACGGCGACGGCGGGGTCGCGGCGCACCAGCACCTCGAAGGCGGCCAGGCTGCGGCGGACGCTGTCGGTCACTGCCCGGGAGGAGAGGGTGCTGCCGGCGATCACGTGGATGTCCCCTCCGATCTTCAACGCGGGGTCGAGGCGCTTGTCGTCGAAGAGGCGCAGCCAGCGCTCGGGCGGGGCGTACTCCGGCGGCTCGTAGAAGGCCAGCAGGCGCAGGGAGCGCACCTTGCCTTCGGGGGTGAGCACTACCAGGAAGGCCTCGGGCAGGGTGCGCACCCGATGGACGTCGATGAAGGCGTGGCCCAGGATCTCGTCGCCGCGGCGGCCGGTGTGGATCTTGATCAGGCGGGACTCGAGCCGGGAGCGCGCCAGCTTCGAGATGGCCTCCGCCTGCGCGTCGTCGAGCAGATAGGTCTGCTGCTCGATGCGGTCGGCGTCCGGGAAGGCCTGCTCCAGGGCCTCGCGCTGGCTCAGGAACACCTCGGCCGCGGACTCCGTCGCGAGGAGGAGTCCGAGGCCGAGAAGGAGGAGTGCCGGGGATCGTCTAGAAGGCAAATCCGATGCCGACGCTCAGCTCGTCCGGGCGGTTTCCGCTCTGCGGACTGAGGTTCCGGTACTCGAACTTGAGCACCACGTTGGGATGGGGATAGAAGTTCACGCCGGGCGTGAACACCAGATACTGGTTGCGCTCGTTGGCCGTGAAGCCCTCGGGGATCTCCGCCTGGGTGTCCACGTACTCCATGCGGAAGAAGGGCTCGAGGGCCTTGCCCTCGTCCCCGGTGAGCATGGGCCAGACGTCGTACGCGACCTCGGCGTAGCCGCCCAGCATGAGTTCGGCGATCGGTGCGCCCACGGGCCGCCCCAGGGTCGTGTTCAGCTCCCGCGCATCCGACAGGTGGGTGTAGGCAAAGAGCGCCCGGGCGTGGAAGGGGCCGCGCTGGTATTGGGCGCGAGCGTCGAACATGATCAGCTGGGCGTCCACCTCGCCGACGAAGTCGTTGCCCGTGTCGCCCCAGTAGCCGGAGCCGCCGAGCAGCAGCCCCGGCACCATGTCCGGGGTCCAGTCGACCCGGACCGCGAGGCCGAAGTCCTCGGCCAGGGCCCGGTTGCCCTTCTGGCGACCGCCGCGGATCCCGGCGTCCGTGAAGCGCGAGGCGTTGAAGTTGTTCATCACGTAGGCGCGGTACTGGACCTGGTCGTCGAAGAGCTGCCCGAAGATGCCCGCGCCGTTCTCGCGCCAGGTGGTCGGGATGATGCGGGTCTCCACCTCGGGCCGCTTCACCCCGTAGAAGAAGGGCGGCTCGTGGATCTCGTTGATGAAGCCGATGGGGGCCAGCAGCAGGCCGGCGCGGAAGTTGAGCCAGGGCTTGAAGAAGAAGTCGAGGGAGGCCAGCTCGACCGAGGCGCTGCCGCTACCGGCGCCGTTGTTCACGTTGCTGGTGGTGGCGTGCTCGAACTCGATCTCGGAGTTGAACACGATCCGGTCGGTGAACTTGTACCCGAAGTAGAGGACCAGGCGCAGGAAGTCGGCGCGGTCCTGGGCGGTGCCCGGGTCGTCGTCGAACAGATGGGTGTAGAGCCCCTCCCCGTAGCCGCCGATCGAGAGGCCCCGCTCGATTCCGTAGATCTTGGAGGCCGCCGGACCGAAGCCGTAGACGCTCTTGAGCTCGGGCTCCTCGGGGACCGCCACCTGGGTGCGCACCCGATCGAGCTCGCTGGCGAGCACGTCGAGCTTGCGCTCGAGGTCCGCGATGCGGTCGTCGCGGGCACGCACCGCATCCGCGTGGGCCGTGTCGTCCTCGGCGAATCCCGGTGTCGCCAGGGCTGCGGTCATCGCCAGGGTCAGACCGAGCCGTCGCAGGGATCGAGCCATCGGGTCTCCTCGCCCCGGCGGCGCCGTCGGGCGCGCGGGGCTCGGGACTCGGGGCTCGGGGCCTCTGGTCGCTGCGGTGGGGTGCAGGCGTCGCACGCCGAGTCTGCCTCGACGAGCGGGATCAGATGGGTGCGCTTGCAGCGCCGGCACTTGAGCTCCACGCCGCCCGGCACGAGGCGGGCGAGCAGACTCCCGCACAGGCAGCGGCAGGCGGCTCCGGCCTCTTCGGTGGTCTCTTGGGCGGGCGGGTGGGCAGTCATCGGCGGGCTGGGCTCACGGGCACTCGCTGGCTTCTGAAAGTGAAAATGCTTTTCAATTTCAGTCGGACATTACTGGCAGACGGAGGTCCGTGTCAACGGGCCCTTAGGGCGGGTCCTCCGCGCTCGCTCGCGCTCCCCGTGGGGCCCCATGGAGCCCTCAGTCGTCGGCGTAGCCCAGGGCCTTCAGCCGCTCGGCCTGGTCTTCGCTGAGCGGTGCCGCAGCGCCGGCCGGGGCATCCTCGGCCACCGTCCGCAGCCCGGTGCGGTAGGTCGCGGCCTGCTCGGCGAGCGTCGCGAAGTCGTCCGGTCGCCGGGTGCGCAGGTTCTCGCGCTCGGCGGGGTCGGCGTGCCAGTCGAAGAGCAGCCCCTCCGCGTCTCCGAAGGACGCGTGCCCCTCGATGAACTTGAGCGCCGGGGTCACGACCACCCGACGCAGGGGCACCTGCGGCTTGTGGGCGACGCGCAGGACGCCCGCGTAGACGGTCCGGTCGGGTGCCACGCTGCTGCGTCCGTGCAGCACGGGGGAGAGGTCCTGGCCCTGCAGCCCCTCGGGCACGGGCTGGCCGGCCAGGGACAGGACCGTGGGTAGCAGGTCCAGGTGCGAGACCAGACCCGGCTCCACGCGTCCCCGGGCGCCCGCGGGCAGCCGCGGATAGGCGATCACCAGCGGCACCCGCAGCACCTCGTCGAAGGGAACGAAGGGATGCCCGTAGATGCCGTGCTCGAAGAAGGCCTCGCCGTGGTCGGACGTCACGACGAGCAGGGTGTCCTGCCACTGGCCGCGCTCCCGGAGCGCCGCACGGATCCGGCCCAGCGCGGCGTCGAGCCGGCGGATGCGCTCACGATAGCTGCGCCGGATGGCCCGGAGGTCGGCGGCGAAGTGGGGCGAGCGGCGGAAGGCCTCGCCCGCCTTGCGCTCGCCGCAGCTCAGGACGGCGGCCTGCCGCTCGGCGAGCTGGTTGTAGAGGGTGCAGTCGTGGTGGAGCGCGGGGTCGGCGGCGCTCTCCGCGGGGGTGACCCGGGCAAGCACCTCGGCCGGGGGCAGGCCGCGCTCGGGGTGCTCGCGCCGGTAGCGTTCGTAGCCGCCGTAGGGGAAGTGGGCGCTGTAGCTGTGGAGGAACAGGAAGTAGGGGGTCTCCGCGGTGCTCCGGATCCAGTCGAGGACTTCGGGCAGCCGCTCGTCGAGCACGGCCTGACGGGGCAGCTCGCGGTACTCGTCGAAGCCGCGGCCGAAGCCGAAGCGGGCGTCGACGAAGCCGCCTTCGTGGAAGGCCTGAGTGCGGTAGCCGGCCGCCTTCAGCCGCGACGCCAGGGTGTCCACCTCGGGCGCGAGCCGGGCGTGGAACTCGTGGACGCCGTGCTCCGCCGGGTCGAGACCGGTGAAGATCGACATGTGGGAGGGGATCGTGTAGCTGGACGCCGCGACGGTGTTGCGGAAGAGCACGCCCTCGCCGGCGATCTCGAGCAGCGTGGGCGTGGTGTCCGCATCGCCGTATCCCGACACGCTGCTGGCGCGTACGGTGTCGAGGCTCACCAGCACGATGCGTTGCGGGGGCGGGGTCTCGCCCGCGCCGCAGCCGACGAGCGCCAGCAGGGCCGGGCCCGCCAGGGCGAGCGCCAGTGCGGACGCCAGGCTCCGTCTCACGGCCGGAAGGGCTCGACGTAGGTGCCCCGCTGCCACAGGGCGACCGCGTCCGGCGCGAAGTAGACCAGGCCCCAGCCCAGCACCACGACGGCCGCGGCGCCCGCGACCGCGAGCTGGCGGCGCGGGATCCGGCCGAGCGCGCCGGGGCCCTCGGCGGCGAGCCGGGTGGTCGCGAAACCCGCGTAGACCATGAGGAGGGGCATGAGCGGCAGACGGTACCGCGACGAGGCATGGGCCACGAGATGGAGCCCGACCACGGCCGCGCCGGCGAGGCCCAGGGGCAGTCTCTGGCCGGGCGCCCGGGCGAGCAGTGCGCCGAGCAGCCCCAGGGCCATGACCCCGAGGTAGCTCCCGACGGTGGCGGCCACGACGGGTCGCACGATCCCCGGCTCGAGCGCCCCGTAGGCGCCGCGGCTGAGCTTCTTGAAGAGGAAGGAGTCGGGGCCGAAGAGCAGCGCCGAGGTCCGCACCGCCTTCTTCCAGAGCCAGCTCGGCTGCTCCGCGGCGATCCGCTCCAGGGCCTCCCGACGGGCGAGGTCCATGCGCGCCATCTCGTCGCGCTCGGCGAAGTAGCGGCTGCGAAACGCCGAGAGCGTCGGCAGATGGGGGCGCAGCCAGTCGTGCGCGGCGAACGTGTTGCCCTCGCGCACCCCCATCCATCCCACCGTCGACACGGGGACGAGGCGACCGAAGCGGGCGTGGTTGCGCGCGGTCCAGGGTGCGACCACCGCCAGCGCCAGCACCAGGACCAGCAGGGCCGGTCCGGCGGCGGTGCGGCGCGCGAGGCGGCGCTCGTCGTCGGCGCGGCGCTCGTCGTGGGCCACCGGCAGACCAGTCCAGAGCCAGGCCAGCGCGGCGCAGCCGGCGAACACCAGGCCGAGCTCCCGGGTCAGACCGGCCAGGCCGAAGAGCAGCCCGGCCCCCGCCGCCCAGACCCAGCGGGCGAGGCGCGCGGCGTGGGCGGTCCGCACGGCGCACGCCATTCCGCCGCTGGCCAGGAGCAGGAACAGGGTCTCCGACCAGAGGTAGTGGCCGTAGGCGATGAACGTCGGGTAGAGGGCCGCGATCCAGGCGGCGACGGCGCCGGCGGCCGGGCCGAAGAGGCTCCAGCCGAGCAGGCCGACGCACGCCACGAGCAGCGTGGAGAGCAGGCCCTGGAAGACCATCACCGGCGCCAGCGAGCGCTCGGCGCCGGGAACCTGGGAGAGCAGGAAGGGGTAGGCCGGTGGCCAGCCGGCCCAGGCGTTGCGCGACGCGGAGTAGTGGCCGCGGCCCGTGGCGAGGTTCGCCGCCGTCTCCAGGTAGTAGTACTCGTCGCCGGTGAGCTTCGTGGGATACACGGCGGCGGTCACGCCCGCGCGCACGGCGCCGCCGGCGAGCACGGCGACCAGGAGCCACACGGACGCGCGGGTGCGGCTCGAGCGTTGGGTGGAGCCGGGCATCGGCCGGCGAAGTATGGGAGAGCGGGCCTCTCCCAGCCAGCGGCGCGCGGCCGGGCCGGGTCCGTCCCGGGGACGGGCGATATGCTCCGCCGCGCGGGCGCCGCCCGACGCGGTCGCCCGACGGAGGACCGGATCGCATCATGTTCGACTGGATCGCCGACCCCCAGGCCTGGGTGGCGCTCGGGACGCTCACCGCGCTCGAGATCGTCCTCGGCATCGACAACGTGGTCTTCATCTCGATCCTGGCGGGAAAGCTCCCCGTGGCCCAGCAGGCCCGTGCCCGCTTCATGGGCCTGGCGGCGGCGCTGGTGGGACGGATCCTGCTGCTGCTCTCCATCTCCTGGATCATGGGTCTCACGGCCGACCTCTTCTCGGTGCTGGGTGAGGGAATCTCCGGCCGCGACCTGATCCTGGTCGCCGGCGGCCTGTTCCTGATCGGGAAGAGCACCCACGAGATCCACGACAAGCTGGAAGGGGGCGAGGCGCACGGCGGCCCCGCGAGGCCCGCCTCGTTCGCCTCGGTGATCATCCAGATCCTGCTCCTGGACCTCGTCTTCTCGCTCGACTCGGTGATCACGGCGGTCGGCATGGCGGAGCACCTGGGCGTGATGGTGGTCGCCGTGGTGGTCGCCGTCGGGATCATGATGCTCTCGGCCGGCGTCATCTCGGAGTTCGTCGGACGGCACCCGACGCTGAAGATGCTGGCCCTGAGCTTCCTGCTCCTGATCGGGGTGATGCTCGTCGCCGAGGGCTTCGATCAGCACATCCCCAAGGGCTACGTCTACTCGGCCATGGCCTTCTCGGTGTTCGTGGAGACGTTGAACCTGCGCGCGCGTCGGCAGCGGTCGCCGGTCCAGCTGCGGGACACGCGCCGCGATCGGGTCATGGAGATCACCGGGTCGGTCTAGTCCCGGAGCGGGAGGCCGGTCCGCGGGTCGATGCCGCGCTCGTAGGGATACTGGGTCTTGGCCGAGTCGATCCTGGCCGTGTCCGGGTCGAGCCAGAGCCGCTGCACGACCACCACCAGGCGGTCCAGGTCCCGGTGGGCGGCGAACACGGCCCGCGCCACGTCGTCGGGCTCTCGCAGCCGTCCCAGGGCGTTGCGCTGGCCGCGGAACCGGCGCAGCACCCGGCGCGCCTCGGGCGCCAGCCGTCGGTCGTCGATGAAGCGCAGCCCCGCGGGCGTGGGCTCGAAGAGCGCCACCTTGGAGCTCCAGTAGACCGTGTACATGGCGAAGCCGCCGAGCTTCCAGGGGTTGATCTCGTAGCGGGCGACCACGCCGCGATGGACCAGCGGCCAGAAGGCCAGCCAGGCGAGCACGGTCGCCACGACCGCCCGCTTCGCCCTGCGGCTCACGTCAGGTTCCAGTCCAGGGGATTGCCCGGAAGCGGCCCGTAGGCCGCGCCGAGGGCGTAGGCGAACAGGAGCGCGAAGCCCGGGAGCAGCCGCCGGGTCCAGGGGCCGGACAGCTGCAGCAGCAGCAGGTTCACGAAGAGCGAGGCGAAGCCGATCTCGAGGGCGGCGACCTGGATGACGAACATGAGCCCCAGGCTGCCCAGCACGCCCAGGAAGCGGGTACGCCGGAGCGCCAGCAGGACCGGCAGCCCGAGCTCCGCCGCGATCGTGGCGTTGGACGCGAACAGGAACGGCAGGCTCGACACCCGGTACGGCCCCGCGCCGGTCTCCGCGTAGTCGAGCAGGGAGAGCCGGGCCACCTCGGCGCCGGGCAGCAGCAGCTGGAAGATCCGGGCGAAGCGGTCCTGGGCGCTTACCATGAGCGCCAGGAACTCGCCCTGCCAGTAGAGGCCGTAGAAGACCTTCTGCAGCCCCGTGTGGAAGAGGACGATGACGGTGGCCCAGCGCAGTCCGCGCAGGACCAGCGCCGCGTCGTCGTCCTCGCCCCCGTCGAGGGCGAGGAGCACCAGGACGAAGAGCTCGAGGAAGAGGTGGTTGGCGGCTGCCTCGAAGCGCCAGGCCAGCTGGAGGAAGACGCCCACCAGGGCGATGCGGGGCCCGAGGATGCGCCAGGAACGGCTCGGGGCGAAGGCCAGGGCCAGGCCCACGCTCGCCGCCAGGGCCGTCGCGGCGAGCAACGGCCGGTCCTCGGACGCGACGTAGCGGAACCAGAGCCAGCTGCGCGTGAATCCGTAGAGCAGCACGAGCTGGCGGAAGGCGTCGATCCGCAGCCGGTCTGCGGGCTCGCTCGGCTCGGCGAAGACGGCGAGGAAGCGCTCGAAGCGTGTCGTTCCCGGGTCCCGCGGCGGCTCGGTCCTGGCTCCGGTCATGGCGCTCCCCGCGCGCCAGGTTAGGCCAGGGCCCCGCCGCGCGGCTCAGGTCGCGCGGGGGCGGTAGCAGGCGCCGAGCAGCATGTGCGGGGCGGTCAGGGCCGCCAGGCCGACGAACAGGACGCGAAGCCCGGCCTCCTCCAGACGACCCGGGGTGGCCAGGAAGCCGAAGGCCACGGCCCCCAGCAGCAGGGTGGCCAGGGTGGGTACGAGGGCTGCGCGCAGCAGGATCCCCAGACCCCGGACCGGGTCTCGCGGCTCCATGCGTCTCGCGAGCGCCCAGGTGTGACGGGGAGCGTGCCAGCCGCAGAAGTAGGCGGTGAAGAAGACGAGGGGCGACAGCAGACCCGAGGCGGCGACCAGGGTCAGGACCTGTGCGCCCGTCGCGGCGGCGCCCCACGCGGGCCGCCGAGGCGGCCAGCGCAGCACGGCCAGCAGTCCGACCGCGCCCAGCCCCGCGAGCGCCGGCGCGAGTCCGGCGATGCTGTGCACCGCCTGCGCGACGAGGTCGGCCTGCGCGGAGGGCACGAGCGTCCCGAGCAGGGCGCCCGTGCGCTCCGGGTGGAAGACGGCGGGTCCCGCCACCGGGATGGCGCCGCGCAGCAGGATCTCGAGCTTCCCGTTGGCGGCCCGTCCGCGCCCCGGCGCGGTGTCCTCGGCGCCGAAGTGCAGGATCGAGCCGGCGAGGAACAGGGTGAGGGCCGCCAGGGGAAGCCAGAGCCAGAAGAGGACGACGAGCGCGGCCAGCCCGATGTAGCCCGCGGCGAAGGCCGCCAGCCAGCCGCGGCCCCAGCGGCTCGCCAGCACGCGCTCGCCCACGGCCAGGTCGGCGGCGCCGTGGGGAAGCCCGAGCACCCCGACCAGCGCCGCGAGGACTCCGATCGGCACGTCCCCCGCGGCTAGGCTCGCCACCAGGCGCCCGGGGCGCGCAGCGCCTCCGCCAGGAAGGGTCCGGTCGGCATCGCCCGCACCACGGCGAGGCGGTCCCGCGCCGACCCGACGTCCATCAGGAACCGGGACAGCACGTCCGGCTCGACCCGCTCGAAGAGCTGTGCGAAGACCGCGGGCGCGCGCTCCGGATGGCGTCGGAGGAAGCCCAGGAAGATGGCATCCAGCACCCGGCTCACCCGATCCCGCGGCGCGGGAAGCGGGGTCGCCCCGAGGATGCCCCGGGCGGCCATGCGGCTCCAGCGCTGGATCGCCAGGAAGGCGTAGCCCGTGCTCGGCCGGACCATGCCGCCGGCCGTGCCGATGGGCACGACCCGCGCCGTCGGCCGCGGCGGTCGCACGGCCTGCATCGGGATCACGCCCCGCTCCTGCCAGAGCGTCTCGAACTTGGAGACGCCCAGCCGGGTCTCCAGGTAGCGGTCGATGGTCGCCCGGTAGCGGTCGTCCGTGAAGGGCGTCGTCGAGAAACAGGTGGCCTCCACCAGCGCCTCGCGATCGCTGTAGGGCAGTACGTACGCGAAGTCGATGCCCTTCGGACTGCTGGCGACGTCGAAGTCCATGAGCGTGACCGTGTCGCTCTCGAAGGCGGGCTCGGACGTGCGGACGTGGACTCCGAGGAAGTGCTGGAGCAGCGTCCCGGGAGGCGGGCGCGCCGGGGGTCGCCCGTCGAAGACCCGGCCGACCCGGAAGCTCCCGGCAAGGGTGTGGACGCGGACGTTGCGGGCCGTCTCCTCGATGCCGAGGACCCGGGTTCCGAGACGCAGATCCACGTCCGGGCGGTTCGCCAGGCGGGACAGGGCGCTGGCGTAGAACGCGTCGGCGGGCACCTCGCAGTAGACGTGCCGCTGCGCCTCGCGGACGATGCGGCGGCCGCCGTGGCGTACCGCCCAGCGTTCCCAGCGGTGGGCGACGGCATCCGAGAAGGCGTGCTCGGCCACGTCCCAGTAGCACCAGGTGCGATCTCGTCGGTACCCGGTCCGCGGCTCGAAGATCGCCAGCCGGCGGCCTCCGAGACCACGCTCCACGAGCGAGACGGCCAGGGAGAGCCCGGCGCAGCCTCCGCCGAGGATGGCGAGGTCGTATTGGCGCCGCCCCTTCATGCCGCGGGGTCGGCACCGGGCAGAGCCCGCAGCGGTGCGTGGAGCGAAGCCCAGTGGCCTCGCGAGGGGCGGATCCAGGATCGCGGGCTCGCGAAGGCCAGAAGCGCGCGGAGCGTATGGCGCAGCTTGCCCGCGGCAGACACCATCGCGCGACGGGAGCCGTAGGCGGACTCGCCCGAGCGGAGCATCTCGCTCCCGATCGCCTCGTAGACCCGCGAGGCCGTCAGGATGCCCAGGCGCGCCCTCGCCGGCAGGAAGGCTATGCCCCGGTCGGCGCTGCGGTAGTAGGCCTCTGCGAGCGAGAGCAGCCGCCGGACCGCGCGCCAGACGTCGGCGCGCACCCGCGGATCTCCGCGCAGGATGGCCTCGGGCGTGGTGGCTGGGGAGAGCCAGGCGCCCGGCAGGTAGCGCCGGCCGCGGCCCGCGTCCTCCACCACGTCCCGCGCGATGTTCGTGAGCTGCATGGCTACGCCGAGATCGACGGCGAAGGGCAGGGCGCGCGGGTCCTTCACCCCGAGTGCGCCGCAGAGCATCAGGCCTACGGTGCCCGCGACCCCATAGGCGTAGCGGATCAGCTCGGCCTCGCTCGCCATGGGACGCGGGACCAGGTCGCGTCCGACGCCGTCGACGAAGGCGAGCAGCGCGCTGCGGGGAATCTCGCAGGCCGCCGCCAGGTCGAGTACTTCCCCAACGTCGCGTTCTGCGCTGGCGCCGGCGAGCAGATCGGCGCGAATGCCGTCGAGGGCGCGACGCGCGGGCTCCGTCTCACCCTCGTCGGCGACGTCGTCCACGCGGCGGCAGAAGGCGTAGAGCCGTGCGCAGCGCTCGGCGTCCCGGGTGGCGAGCAGACGACTCGCCCAGTGGAAGCTGCGGCCGTGGCGGGCCATCACCGCGGCGGGCGCCGCCGTCGCGCCTACGCCGCCCATGCGCGAGGCTCCCTGGCGGCGGGCTCGGGAACCACCCGCTCGAGCACCTTCGCCGAGGACAGGACGCCGGGCAGCCCCGCTCCGGGGTGGGTACCCGCACCCACCAGGTACAGCCCGTCCAGCTCCTCCGACCGGTTGTGGAAGCGGAACCAGGCGGACTGGGAGAGCAGGGGCTGCACCCCGAAGCCCGCCCCGTGCACGCTCAGATAGCGCGAGCGGAAGTCCTCCGGCGTCATCCAGAAGTCGAGGGCGAGGTGCTCCTGCAGGTCAGGGAGAAGCGTTCGTTCCAGGGCGGTCAGGATCCGATCCCGGTAGCGCGGTCCCTCCTGCCGCCAGTCGATGCCGGCCTGGAGGTTGGGGACGGGGGAGAGCACGTAGAAGCCGTCGCAGCCGGCCGGGGCCAAGGCTGGATCGGTCGCGGTCGGCCGGTGCAGGTAGAGGCTGAAGTCGTCCGCCAGCACCCGGCGGTGGAAGATGTCGCGAAGCAGGCCGCGGTAGCGTTCGCCCATCAGGATCGTGTGGTGGGCGACGTCGGGGTAGCGCGACCGGGTCCCGAAGTAGAGCACGAACAGGCCCATGGAGTAGCGCATGCGTCCCAGGCGTCTCGGGGACCAACGTCGGCGTCGTCCGCCCGGAAGAAGCTTCTCGTAGAGCCAGGCCGGGTCCCCGTTCCAGACCACCAGCTCCGCCGGCAGCCGCTCGCCGTCCTCGAGACGTACGCCCCGCGCGCGCCCGGATTCCACCAGGATCTGGTCGACGGTCCGTTCGAGGTGGACGCGGATGCCCTCCTCGCGGCACAGACGGTCGAGGGCGTCGACCAGGGCGCCCGTCCCGCCGCGGGGGAAGACCACGCCCCACTTGCGCTCGAGGTAGTGGATGAGCGCGTAGATCGAGGTCGTGTCGAAGGGGTTTCCGCCGACGAGAAGGGGCTGGATGCTGAAGGCGCGCCGCAGCTCGGGCGAGCGGAGGTGCTTGGAGACGAAGCCGTAGACGCTGCGATAGCTCCCGAGCCGGACGAGGTCCGGCGTGACCCGCAGCATCTCGCGGAGCCGGTCGAACGGCTGGTCGGCCAGCTCCTCGAAGCCCTTCTGGAAGATGCGCCGCGAGGCCTCCAGGAGGCTCAGGTAGCCGGCGCAATCTCGGGGCTCGAAGCGGGCGATCTCCCGCAGCGTGTCGTTCACGCTCCCGCCGTAGTCGAAGGTGCGCCCGTCGTGGAAGCGGAAGCGATACCAGGGCTGTACGGGCAGCAGCTCGACATAGTCCGTCAGCCGCTTGCCGAAGAGCGCGAAGAGCTCTTCGAACAGGAACGGCGCGGTCACGACGGTCGGCCCCGCGTCGAAGATGTATCCGTCGCGCTCGAAGACCTGGGCGCGACCGCCGAGTCGCGGGAGCCGGTCGACGAGGTCAACCTCGTAGCCTCGAGCCCGGAGCCGCAGCGCCGCCGCGATGCCTCCGAAGCCTCCGCCGGCGACGACGGCCCGTGCGGGCGCGCTCACGCCCGTGCCCCACCGACGGAGTCGATCGGGATCGTCCGTCCCGCCGGCGTCGGGGGCCGGGCGACGGGGGACTCGAGATCGGCGCCCAGCCGCAGCAGCTCCGCGGCGGCCTCGCCCAGCACGACATCCAGCGGGCGGCCGAGAGCGGCCGCGGCGTCCAGCCCGGCCTGCGCGCGCTGCGCGAAGCGGGCCAGGGCGGCGTCCACCGCGCGGGACTCCCGGATGCGCTCGAGCCAGTCTCGATGGCTCTGGCGGCAGCGCGGCTCGCCGCGCCAGAAACGCGCGAGCGAGTCCCTGTCCGCCCCGGAGGCCGCGGCGAGGAAGTGCACCAGGGGGGCGCTCGGCCGACCGGCGAGCAGATCCGATCCGGGCTCCCGGCCCTGGCGCCCGAGCAGGTCCAGAAGGTCGTCCTGAATCTGGAAGGCGACCGCCAAGTCTTGTAGAGCGCACCGCGCCAGCTCCTGCTCGGCGGCATCGCGCCCCGCCAGCGCGAGCGCGGCCTCGGCCGGCAGGGCGAGGAGTGCACCGGTCTTCCGAAGGGCGATCTCCTCGTAGACCTCCGGGTCCGTCTCGAGGGCGGCTCCCGGGCGGCAGTCCCAGACCTGTCCGCCGATGGCGCGGGACGTAGCGCGGGTGAAGAGGTCGACCAGGGTCAGGCGGATGGTAGGGTCGGCCCCGACCCGGCTGGCCTGGCGCAGGGCGCGGGTCAGCAGATCGTCCCCCAGATTGATGGCGACTGCGTCGCCGTAGACCGACCAGATGGCCGGCCGGCCACGGCGCAGGCGATCGCGGTCCTGGACATCGTCATGGACGAGGGAGGCGTTGTGGAGCAGCTCGCAGGCGACGGCGAGTGCCACGCCGTCACCCGGGGCCACGCCGAGCGCGTCGCAACAGGCCAGCGCCAGACGCGACCTCCCCAGCTTGCCCGGGTGGGCAAGGTGGAGCCGAGCGGCCGGGGCCAGCGGACCCATCGATTCGGCAGTGGATGCGAGCACGGCTCGTACGGCCGGCAACCGCTGTGCGGCGGCGCTCCAGGCCGGGTGCGGGGAAACGGGCGTCAGGGCGTCAGTGGCGATTGCGGGGCTGGCCAAAGGAGCTCTCCTCTCCGTTCGTTGGCAACCTGAATCTACCGTATGTCTAATCATTGTCAAGATAAATGAAGGCATAAATCTAGACAATCGCTTGCGGCCCGGAACACATCGGGCGGAGGCTCCGAAGAGCCCCCGCCCGCGGGTCGCGCAACGCGGCGAGCCGGGCCGCTACGCTGCTGCAGCCGTCCCGACCGCCGGGGACGCCGCGCCCTCGCCCTCGACCTCGGCCTCGGTCTTGGCACGGGCGATCGCGTAGATGAACAGACCCAGGCCCACCTTGGCCACCAGATCCGCGATCGTGTAGCCCACCTGCAGACCGGTCGCGGCCGCAGCGCTGCCGCCAAGGCCGATCAGATAGGCCACGGGGTAGAAGGTCCAGCTCGCGGCCGTCAGGAACCGGGCCTGCGAGACGAGACCCCGCGCCTTCTCCGGCTGCCGCTCGATCGAGTCGGCGAGCTCGGTGTAGAGCACCCGCACGATGTACAGGAAGGGCAGCATGGCCGCGATCCACCAGAAGATCGCCGAGCCGATCCCGGTTGCGACCTCGCCCGGGTAGCCCAGCACGATCATCAGCACCGCCGCGCCGCCGAGCCGCACCATCAGCGAGCGACTCTGGGGCCGGGCCAGGTTCATGACGGCGATCAGCTCGATCACCAGCAGGGGCACCGTCAGCAGCCAATCGGCATAGCGATAGGCGTCGTTGAAGGGCTTGCCCGTGGGCTGGTAGGTCCCGCCCACCAGCGCGAAGGCCTCGGTGAACGAGCCGTAGATGCGGAAATAGTGGTAGCAGGCGATCGCCACCACCAGGCCCGAGATCAGCAGGGCGGGGCGATAGGCCGGCGCCACCTGGGAGCGGGAGAGGAAGAAGAAGATGGCAGCAGCACCCATGCCGGCCACCGTGAGCGACATGAGATTCGTGATCAGTCCGTACTGGAAGGGCGACAGTTCCAAGGGTTCGATCCTCCGGGGGCACTGGTTTGTCTAGGTCCCAGCAAGATATATGTTGACAAGGCCTCGACAACCTCACCCGGAGTCCCGATCCTGGCTGCACTGGAGAATCTCTTCGACCGGCTCTATGCCACAGGCCGCACCGACGCAATCAAGCGGCTGGTGGTGGTCGCGGCCATTGCCGGGCTGGGGGCCCACGTGGGCCTGGTCGCGCTGGCTCGCTGGCTCCCCGAGCCTCCGGCCGTCGCGGTGGCCGTGGGGACGAACTATCTCGAGGCCCTCTACACGCCCTTCAGCGTCGTCCTGTTCTACGAAGTCCTGCTCCTGATCCTGGCGATCCCGGAGTCGACGACCCGCTCGCTGGCGAAGCAGTACGAGATCCTCTCGCTGATCGTCATCCGCAACGTCTTCAAGGACATGGCGGCCTTCGACTCGGTGACCGCCCTGAACGAGCAGACCGAAGAGTTCCTCGCCGTCCTGCTCGACATGGCCGGAGGGCTCGGGATGTTCCTGCTGGTCGCCGTCTTCTACCACCTGAGCCGACGGACGCCGCGGCTCGAGCCGCGGCATCCGCTCGAACGCCGGCGGGTGGCGCAATTCATCGCCCGCAAGAAGGCGATCGCGCTGGCGCTCTCGGTGGTGCTGTTCGGCCTCGCCGCCTCGAGCCTGGCGACGTGGACGGTCGACGTTCTGCGGGTGGTGTACGAGGGCGCCGCGCCGACCGTCGATATCCGAACGCTGTTCTACCTGGACTTGTTCACGGTCATGATCTTCGCCGACGTGGTGATCCTGATCCTCTCGCTCCTGCTGCCCAGCTACTACGAGCTGGTCTTCCGCAACGCGGCGTTCATCGTGTCCACGATCCTGCTGCGTCTCTCGCTGGCGGTGAAGAAGCCCTACGACGTCGAGATCGGGCTGCTCTCCATGCTGTTCGGGAACCTCGTGCTCCTGGTCTACCTCTACGCAACGCGGGTCTCGCGGCCGGCGGAAGCCCCCCGACACGACACCTCCCAGGAGGCGTAGCCGCGCCGTCACAATGTGAATTCGCGTGACGGATCGATGGCTTGCGCGTGTCCAGGAGGCGTCGGGCAGCGCCGGAGGGTAAGCATTTTCCCATCGGTGGTAGACGCCCTGCCTGCCCCAGGGGGGCGGCCGCACCCGACCCGCGGCTTGATCGCTCAAGATCCCGGAATCACTTCGAAATCCGCGTGTATGGCAGGCGCCGCGAGCGGCACGCGAGTTGCATGGGCACTGCGCCGGGAAGGGAGGGCCCTCGCGGGCCCCAACGGTCGTCGTGGGTGCCATTTCCGCCGCGGCCACTACGGAAGGGGATCTCTGTCATGTTGCACTCTGCGCTCACGCGCGCGCTCCTGCTCACCGCTGCGGTCGCGCTGTTGCCCACGTCAGCTCTTGCGACGCCGCTCAACCTCCAGAACGGCGACGAAATCTCGGTGCTCGAGTGGGATGCCGACCGGATCAACGTCGCCGGCGACGGCGGGAGCTTCACGTCCACCGGCGCGGGTACCGGCGACACCACCATCGACGGCCGCATCACCTCTGTCGAGCTCGTGGGGCCGGTCACCAATCTGCTGAACGACGTCAACTTCCAGCTCAACGCCACGCTGACGGCGCTGACGGTCCTGCCGGTCGGCGGCGGCGACGTCCTGGCTTCGCTGACCTTCTCTTCGGTGACGGGCGACGACATCGTCATCACCGACAACACCGGTACGATCCTCACGGCCGAGCTCGGCGTCTCGGGTCTCGAGGTGGGCGGCGTCTTCGACACCACGGGTATGCTGGTGAACCAGGGCGGCATCGCCAACGCAGTCGGCATCGAGGTCACGGGCGGCGACGCGAGCCTGGTGGCCGCCATCGGCAACACGGGCACCCTGTCCCTCACCGGCACGCTCTTCGACTTCCTCACGACGAACGGCGTTCCGCTCGGCGGCGGCGCGCCCCTCAGCGGCGGGATGGAGGCCATCCTTGCCAACCTCCAGATCGACGAGGACTTCGTGTACTCGGGCAGCGGCACGCTCACCCCGGAGGACGCATCCCCGTTCGTGCCCGAGCCGGGTGCGAGCCTGCTCGTCGGGCTGGGCCTGGCCGGCCTCGCTCTGTGGCGTCGTCGCTAGACGGGGCGGACTTGATCTCGGCGCCCGGAGCGGCCACGATGGGTCGCAGCGGGCGTCGAAGCGCGCACGCGACCGCACGCGATCGACACGGCATCGAGACCGCAACGTGATGGGCGATGGGTAGCATCAAGTGGATCAGGGGAGGGGGGTTGTGGACATGACGACCGATCGGAGCGCGGTGCGGCGCTCGGCGCAGGCGGCTCGGTTGCCGGGCCTGCTCGCCGTGTCCTGCCTGGTCACGGCCCTCACCTCGATGTCGGGGATCGCCCTCGCCGCGTCGATCGGCGGGACCGATGCCCAGTCCCAGTACACCGGCTTCAACCCCGTCGTGAGCGACTCGGGCATCTTCACCTTCGACGACACGCTGAACGGATTGAACCCGTCGGCCGAGCCGGGCACGGTGACGACCGCCGACGGCCCCGGGCTCGCGGGGATGATCGGTGGCGTGATCGATCTCGAGCTCATGCTCGATACGTCGGGTTACGACCCGGCCACCGGCGCTCCGCTCGACGCGACCTTCATCGGGACCGGGCCGGGCGCCGAGATCTTCATCTGGGAGGACGTCACCCGCACGACGATGCTCCTGGCGCTGGATGTGAGCTTCGTGAACGTCAGCCAGGCGCTGCCCCTGGAGTTCGCGCCGCCGCGGGGTGCGCTGACCCTCGGCAACGTCCAGCTGAACACCCTCGGCATCGAGTCGCAGCTCGAGGTGCTGACCGGCAGCTTCGCCAACGCGGTCGGCGGTGTCGGGACCCTGGCGACGCTCCAGATCCTGATCGACGATCCGCTCCCGAACGGATTCGCGCTCGCCGACCTGCTCGGCGGCGGATTCTGGAACGAGAGCCTCACGGTGGGGTTCAACACCAACCCCACCAGCTCCATCACCTGGGAGATCAACTTCGACGTTCCGGAGCCTGGGACGACGACGTTCCTGATCTCCTCCCTTCTCGGCCTCGCGTGCGCAAGGCGGCGCATCGGGCGACGCGAGTAGACGCCGTTCGGACGGGAGCGGGCGGGCTCGCCTCGTTCCCGCCTCCGAAGCTTCGCCGAGTGTCGCCCGGCCCTGCACTACCCTTGCGTGCGCGAGGGGTCGTCGGCCGACGCGGCGCTTCTCGCGGCCGGCCGGGTCGATCCAAGCCGAATCGGAAGTCTGATGCGGATGCAGTAGCGTGCTTCGCGTGCGAAGCGCGGGCGGACGAGGCGATCCTGTGTCGATTCACGCATGTGTGGGTGGCTGGCGGCGGACCGCGCGAAGGGCGAGCCTGCCCCTGTTGGCGCCCGCGCTCATCCTGGCGGGCGCGTTCTCCGGGGAGGCCGCCCACGCGGCGAACCTCGAGGGCGACCTGGACGGAGACGGCGTCGTCGGGACCTCCGACGAGGGCTGGCTGAAGCTCCTCTACGGCGCCCAGCAGGGAGACCTCCAGTACGACCTCGCCGCCGACCCCAACGGCGACGACAGGATCGACCACAAGGACCTCGCGCTCTTCGGGGTGGCCTTTGGCGCCACCGGGGGCGAGGTCGACAGCGCGCCGCCCGAGGTCTTCCTCACCCTGAACGACATTCCGGACTCCCAGAACGACCTTCTCGTGGTCCCGCCCGGTGGCTTCCACATCACGGTCGATCTCGATAGCGCGGGGTCGAGCCTCGTCGACATCGACAACGTGTCGATCACCTCCACCCAGGACCTGGCTGGGATCCCGGCGGGCCAGGAGCTCGTCTCCCGATTTCAGCTCTCCCGCTCGCGCCTCTTCTACGCCGTGCCGGAGAGCGAGACGCTCGCGCCCACGTCCCACTACCTCACGGTCGAGGTCGGCGACGTCGCCGGGAACGTCGCCTCGGAGACCTACGGCTTCGCCGTCCGCGACTTCGCCTTCGGCGCGCCGCTGGGCGGGAGTCCCCAGGTCGTCTTCCTGGACTTCGACCAGAACCGCAGCGGCGGACCGGACATCGACCTGCTCGAGGATCTCCGTGAGTACGGTCTCTCCTCGCTCCAGGATCCGGCACTCGAGGGCATCGTGCGAGACCGGGTGGTGGACGTGGCCGTGGCCCGCGCCCGGGAGCTCTACGGTCGCAACGCCGACGGAAGTCCGGGCCCCGACGCCGTGAACCTCGAATTCGTCACGACGGCGCCCGGCGGCGAGCACGCGCGGCTCTGCGTCGGCGGCGAGTCCTCCCTGGGCAGCCTGTTCCTGGGCGCAGCGCCGCTCGATCCCCAGAACCTGGTCCGGGCCGAGGACACCTGCAGCGGCGACGTGTTCGGGGTGTTCCCCGCGGCCATGGACAACCTCTGGGGCGGTGCCCCGAGCTACGTCGAGGCGTTCGGACCCCTCGATCCCGACCTGGGCGGCACGCCCGTTGGCGAAGATCCCTTGGACGCGGTCGTCCTGGGCCAGACCGTGTTGGACCAGGAAGAGATCGTCCGCTGGTTCGAGATCGAGACCGGGATCCAGACCCTGGGTATGGTCCTCGGCAACATCATCGCGCACGAGACCGGTCATCTGGTCGGGCTCGTCGCCCACGGGGCCGCACCCGCGGGCTTGTTCGGGGGCGCGACGGGCGCCAATACGGACCACAACGTCACGAGCTCCGGAGGAACGCCTTCCCAGACCTGGCTGATGAATGCCGGTGCGAGCTTCAGCTTCGACGAGATCGCGGGTCGCAACGGCGAGGCGCCGCCCGGCTTCCGACCGCTCGCCCAGGCCTATCTGCGGAACCGGGTCGTGTTGAACCAGCTCGTCACGGCCCTCTATCCGGCGCCGGGCCTCGTGGCCGTCACCCCGAACCCGGTGAGCTACCCCGGCGGGCAGGTCACGGCCTCCATCACGGTGGATGGCGTCGACCTCGTCGGCACACCGACCGTCGACCTTCGCGGGGTGGGATTCCCCACCTGGGATTCGGTCCAGAACGTCAGCTTGGTGTCGTCGACGCAGCTCACCGGGACCATCAACGCCTTCGTGGTGATCCCCGGCTTCACCTACGACGTCCGTGTGACCAACCCGGACGGCCAGTCCGCGGTGCTCCCGGCACACCTGGTGGTGGAGTAGTCGGTGGGCCGCTCCTCCCGATCGCGCTGGGTCCTTCTCCTCGCCCTCGCCGGGGGGCTCTCGATCGGCGCGCCCTGCGACTCGGGGCAGCGCAAGGCCCGGGTGTACGTGGACCCGCCCTCCGTCGTCGTCCCGCCGGGCACGCTGCTCGACCTCGACGTGATGATGGACGTGACGTCCGGTCAGGTGCAGGCGTTCGAGATCTCGACCCGGGCGGATCCGTCCCTGCTCGCCCTGGTGTCGATCGAGCCCGCCGAGTTCGACGACGACGGCGGCTTCTTCCTCCCCCCGAGCTACGACTTCGGCGCGGGGACCGTCTCCGCGGTCGTCGACCTGCGCCACGGATCGGGGAGTGCGGTCAGCGGACTCGTGCGCGTCGCGCGCCTCCGGGTCGTCGCCCTCTCCAGCGGGGTGGCCGAAGTCAACGTCACCCAGGCGGCGCTGGCGGACCCGGGCGGCGCGGCCTTCACGGTGGAGACCGACGACAGCCGGGTCACCATCGCCCCCTGATCGGCCTCGGTCAGGGCTCGCTCGCCGTGGCCGCCTTGCGCAGGGCCTCGAAATCCTCCTCCAGGAACCCGGCGAACTCGTGGAGATCCGGGAGCGCATCCCAGTCCGCGTTCAGGCCCCAGTAGAGGCCGCCGTTGTAGCTGAAGAGCGCGATCCCCAGGGCCTGCCCCACGAACAGCGGCACCAGGGGATAGACCTCGAGCATCTTGCCGCCGAGCAGCCAGCAGGAGGTCTGGGGTCCAGGGACGTTGGTGACCACCATATTGTAGGAGTCCCGCGCGGTGCGCCGGACGACGTCGAAGAAGAGCCGCGGCGAGAGCCGGTCGGTGATCTCCTCGAACAGCTCGACGCCCCGGGCCTGCCGCGAGCGCTTGAGGCGGCGCGTGGTCTCCCGCACGCGCTCCAGTCGCAGCAGGGGATCGGCCGTATCGATCGGCAGCTGCGCCGTCAGGCTCACCACCCGGTTGCCCTCGATGCCCCGCTCCCCCTCGCCGCGGATGCTCACCGGCACCATGGCCCGGAACGAGCGCTGATCCGGCCGCTCGCCGCGCTGGGCGAGGAAGCGTCGCACCGCACCGGCCACGCAGGCGAGCACGACGTCGTTGACCGTGCCGCCGACCCGCTCCTTCACCTCCTTCACCGAGGCGAGGTCGAAGCGGCGCCAGTCGAAGCGCCGGTACGGGCCGATGTCGACGTTGAGCGGGGTCGGGGGCGTCGGGGACAGGTTGGCGCTGAGGGCCTCGAACAGGGCCGCGGAGGCCTGGCGGAGACGCCCGGCGGAGGAGATCGGCGAGCCCAGGGCGCGGAGCCCCGCGCCGGTGAGATCGAAGGGCAGGCTGGCCCGGCGGGAGAGCTCCCCGCGCAGCAGGCGCACCGTGGAGGGGGCGGGCCTCGGAATCCAGGGGCGGGCAGGCGTCACCGTGGGGTCGGGGTCCAGGCGCATCATCCGCGCCAGCAGGTCGAAGCCGGACATGCCGTCGACCAGGCAGTGGTGCGCCTTTGCGATCAGGGCGAAGCGGCCGTCCTCGAGGCCCTCCACGAGCCAGAACTCCCACAGCGGCTTGGAGCGGTCGAGGCGTTGGGAGAAGATGCGGCCGGCGAGCCGCTTCAGCTGCCGCACCGTGCCGGGACGGGGCAGGGCCGTGTGGCGGACGTGGTAGGCGATGTTGAAGCGGGCGTCGTCGATCCAGACGGGGGTGTCGACGAGCGGGAGCGAGGCGAGCTTCTGGCGGAAGCGCGGGCTCTCACCCAGGGTGGCCTCGATCCCGAGCCGGATGCGGTCGATGTCGAGGCCGCCGTGCTCGTTGCCCAGCGGCCCGAGCTCGAACAGCGCGACGGCGCCCACGTGCATATGGACGGTGGGGTCGAACTCCTCGAAGCGGAGGAAGCTCAGGTCCAGCGCGGTCAGGCGCTCGGAGAAGGTGTAGGCCATGGCGATCCCCCTCGGGTCAGCCCATTCTACGCGCTGGGCGCCGGAGGTGGAACTGGAACGCATCGCCGTGCTCAGCATCGTCTTGGTGGGAATCCCGCTGGGTGCGTGGCACTTCGCCGCCGCGCTTCGCCATGGCTTCGCGGCGGTCCAGGCGGCCCGCCAGCCCGTGGACTGGCGCCAGCCCGGTGCGGCGGAGCTGCCCCCGGAGGCCCGGGCCGAGCGGCATCTGTGTGTGCGTCGCGGCCTGCTGGCGATCGCCTGCTGGGCGGGCTCGCTGCTGGTGGTGCTCGCGATCGGGGGCTGAGGCGGCTCAGCGCAGCTCGGGCGGGGGCGGCGGCGGACGGCCGTAGGGCGGCGGCGCGGATCGCGGAACGGCCGTGCGCGCATCCACCGGGACCGAGTCCCGCGCCACGGGAACCTGGTGGCCCAGGGCGTACATGCATTGCACGTACGCCGCGTCGAAGCGGTCCTGGCCGACGGCCCGGGTCTGGTGCACGCCCGCGGCCGCCGCGGGCGCGGCCGAGGCCAGCCCGCCGCCCGCTCCGATCGCGGCGCCGATGCCCGGGTGACCCACCGCGGCGCCGATGGCGGCGCCCAGGGCGGCTCCGATGCCCGCCCCCACGGCCGCCGTGGCGACCCCGCGGCCGACGGCGCGCCCCCTGAAGTCGCCGGTCCGGCGCCAGGCCTCGTCGCGGCAGTAGCCGTCGTCGGCCTCGAAGCCCGCCAGGCTCGAGCCCGTGCCCGGGAGCGCCGTCACCCCCGGCCCCGGAGCGATCGTGGCGCAGCCGAGCGCCAGCCAAGCCGTGGCTGCGGTCGCCAGCGCCGCGCGCCGTCGCGCGCCGCGCCCCACGGCTAGCGGTACCTCGGCGGTACCGGGACCCACGCCTCGGGACACCGCTCCACGTCGGGGTAGTAGGCGCGCTCGCTCTCGCAGTAGTACCAGAACTCGGCCGGCTCGGGCGCCGGCTCGCGCTCCACGTAGACGGGCTCGCGTTCCACGTAGACGGGCTCGCGCTCCACGTAGACGGGCTCGCGCTCCACGTAGACGGGCTCGCGCCTCACGACCACGCGCTCGCGCTCGACGTAGACGGGCCGCCGGACCACGACGCGCCGCTCGTGGACGCGATGCAGGTGGTGCAGCAGCAGCGCCGAGCCGAGTCCGATCGCCACGCCGGCGGCGAGCCTGCCGCGGTGGTGGCGATGCCGGTGGTGGCGGTAGGGCCGGTAATGGTGGTGGTGTACGTGATGGCGGCGGTGGTAGTGGCGCCCGCCGGCCTCGGCGGTCTGGAAGCCGCCGCTCACCGGGACCGCCAGCGCGGCGATGAGGACGGTCGCCGCCGCCCGCCTCGTCGCCTTCCCGATCGTCATGTGCCGTTCCTCCTGGTCCGGAGCGGGTCCGGAGCTCGGCTCCACCCCTTTCAACCGGGTGGGACGCAGCCGCCCCACACGATCTTCGAACCCCCCATCTGCCGTCGCGTTGCGGGCCCAGGCGTATCTGTCTAGATCTTTCGGCATATATTTAGACAAATCTCGGCTTAAATCTCGACAAAATCTAGACGTCTGTAATAGTTCGGGAGGGCCAGAGAGCCCGCACGGGAGGAAATCACCATGTCCGATCGAACCCTGCCGGAGGCGAGATCCGCCTCCAATGACCGGGCCACTTCGAAGGCCCTCTTCTTCACGGCGGCGCTGATTTCGCTGCTCGCCTCCGTCTACCTGTACTTCACGGGCTCGCGCGAGCAGGGAATCTTCGTGGGCCTCTGGGTCCCCTCGATCCTCTCCGCGGGCGCGCTCCTGCTGGGGGACGGCCGCGATGAGTGACGCGAACCTGCTGACCTTCGGCTGCGCCATGTTCTTCATCGCAGCGGCCGGAGCCTACGTGGCGCTGCGCGAGCGCTATCTCGTGCGGGTGCGCGAGTGGCGCCAGGGCCGCGCCCCCAAGGAGGCAGCGCGGGAGCGATCCCGCTAGCTGCCCTCGGGCTGTCGACGTCGCTCGAGCTCGGCCCGCGCGTGTGCTCGGAGTGCTTCGTGGAGCGTGGCGTCCCGCGCGATGCCCCGGATCTCTGACAGGGGCAGGGCACCCAGCAGCTTCAGGGCCAGGGGCGTCGGGCAGTAGGGGTTGCGGGCGACGGCAACCCGCACGGCGATACGTTGGCCGAAACGGCGGCTGCGCTCGATGCAGGAGAGGGTGCTGGCCGGGATCGGCCGGCGCGCTGCGATGCGGACCACCTGGGGCTCCGTGATCCGCGGGTTGGCGAGCAGGTGCTCGATCACCGTTGCGTCGGGATCGAGCAGCAGGCGCTCCAGCAGCGCCAGCTCTCCGCCCCGGGCGAGCGCGCGCCTCATGCCGAGCGGAATCTCCGCCACATCGCGGGGCAGGTCTGCCGCCGGATCGTTCATCACTTCCGCGGCCGGTGCCGTTCGGAACAGACGCATCACGAAATCGTCGTCGCGGGCCGCGGCCTCCGAGTAGATCCGCGCGCAGAATTCGTAGTCCAGCCGCCGGGTCGCACCGCCCTCTCGCAGCAGACCTTGGAGGACCTCCCGCAGGGTCAGCAGGTGTGGCGCACGCCTTCCGGGGCGCTCGAGAATCGCCGCGATCAGCCCGTAGGCTTCCGCAGGGCTCGCCTCCTCCAGGCGCCGCAGCAGCCGCTCGCGGCGCATCGCCGGCTCGGCGAGCGCGCGCAGGGTGCGGTCGAGGCCCCGGGCCTCGGCCTCCAGCAGCGCGTCCTGGGGCTGTTCGGGTCGCTCTTGCATGGTCCTGCAGACGACGTATCGACGGATCGCGGCGCCGACTCAACGCCCCCGCCGGGCTTCGCTACGCTGGCCGCCGATGGACCCGGAGTCGCTGTACCGCTTCCTGGTGGAGCTTCCCAACCAGTTCGGCATCGACCCCGCGCGGGAGGGCGCCACGGCGAGCGTCCATTTCTGGCTGCGCCAGCTGTTCCACCTCGCGGGCGGCGCGCTCCTCGGCCTCCTCTTCTGGCGGCTGGGAGCCCGCGTCCACGCCCTGGCCGCGCCCGTCCTGGCCGTGTTGCTGGGGCTCCACGAGGGGCGCGACTTCCTGCGCTTCGGCCAGACCGCGGAGAAGACCCTGGTGGATGCCGCCGCCTGGTCCCTCGGCTACCTGGTGCTGGTCCCGCGACTCGCCCGTCGACGCGCGGGGCGTTCCCGGCCCGCGGTGCGTGCGGTGCTCCTGGCGGCGGCGGGCACCGCGCTGCTGCCGGGCTGTGCGAGCTGGAACCACACCCGGGCGGAGGTGATCGATCCGATCCACGCGCTGCTCCACCACGCCTATCCCGAGGCCTTCGCCGAGCGGGATCCGGAGGTGCTGCGAGCGCTCTTCGTCGAGCCCTCGGCCGCAGCCGACAGCGTCGCCCTGCTCGAGCGGTTCCGGGAGGTGGACCGGACCCACGGCCACATCGAGTGGGTTCGCCTGGAGTCGTTGCCGGTACGCGCGCGGGTCGCGCTGCGGCTGGACGGGATCGATCCGGAGGGCCGCCCGCGCACGCTCCAGCAGCGCCACGACATGGTGCTGGCGCGGGACGCGGCGGGCTGGCGCATCGCCTCCGACGAGCCCGGGCCGGCCCTCGAGGTGCCGAGACCGGCGACCTTCTTCTACGACGAGGCCCGGCTGCGCGGGCTCTGGTTCGAGCACCGGGGCAAGCCCGTGCCCGCGGCCGACGGCACGCCGAAGCGCTACGTCTTCGGCTCCGGCGTCGCCGCCGCCGACCTGGACGGCAACGGGTTCGACGACGTGGTCCTGGCCCAGGGCGACCGCATCGAGCTCTTCCTGAACGAGGCCGGCCAGTTCGAACGGGTCTCCGAGGCCTGGGGCCTGGGCGCCGGGCTGCGGGCGCCGGGAGCGACGATCTGGACGGCACTGCTTCCGCGGGACTTCGACGGCGACGGGCGGCGCGATCTCTTCGTGGCCGCGGAGCACGGGCAGCCGCTGCTCCTCCGCAACACCGGCGAGCGTTTCGAGCTGGTGCCCGATTCCGGGATCCGCTCGCACGAGCGCACCGTGGGCGCGGTGGCGGCCGACTTCGACGGCGACGGGCTCCTCGACCTCTTCCTCGCCAACCACGAGAGCGTCTTCCATCGGGCGCCGGATCCGCCCAACGCCCGCAACGCTCGCAACGACCAGCTGTTCCTGGGCCTGGGGGACGGCCGCTTCCGGGACGCCACCCGCGAGTCCGGCATCGACAACACGGGCTGGTCGCTGGCGCCGGTGGCCGCCGACTACGACGGCGACGGCGACGTGGACCTCTTCGTCGGCAACGACTTCGGTCCCGACGCCCTGCTGCGCAACGACGGTCGCGGCCGCTTCGAAGACGTCAGCCGGGACGCGGGCCTGGACCGCCCCGTCGCGGCCATGAGCGCCGACTGGGGCGACTTCGACGGAGACGGGGACTTCGACCTGTTCGTGGCCGGCATGGCCTCGGGTGCGGCATGGGTGCTCGAGGCGCCCGATTTCCGGATCCGCAAGGTGCCCTGGATCATCGACGCGCTGTTCCGTCCCTACGTGCGCGAGGCGGTGCGCGCCTGGTTCCTGGGCAACCGGATCTACGAGAACCTGGGCGACGGCCGCTTCCGGGAGTTCGCCGCGGAGAGCGGCGCCCAGCGCAACGGCTGGGGCTGGGGCTCCGCGTGGCTGGACTTCGACAACGATGGTCGCCTCGACGTGTATGCGTCCAACGGCTTCATCTCCGGACCGCTCGAAGACGACCTCTGAATGGACCTGGTGATCGAGAACGTCGGTCGACGTTCCAGACAATGGGGCAACCAGGGAGACCCCACCGATGTGGGTGACTACTCGCTGAACGGTCGCGAACGCAACGCGCTGTTCTGGAACCGGGGCGACGGCCGCTTCGTGGACGTGGGCTTCGTCGCCGGCGCCGACCGGATCGAGGACGGCCGGGGCGTGGCCGTCGCGGACTTCGACCAGGATGGCCGCCTGGACCTCGTGGTCCAGAATCTGGACCAGCCCGCGGTCCTGTTGATGGGCAAGGGCGAGGTGGGTCGGTGGCTGCAGCTGGCCCTGGAGGGCGCCGGTCCCAACCGTGATGCCGTCGGCGCCGTGGTCCGGGTCCACGCGGGAGATCTCACGGTGAGCCGGCAGGTTTCGGCCGGATCGGGCTTCCTGGCCAGCTCGTCCCCGGTCCTCCACTTCGGTCTGGGGGAGGCGAGGCGGATCGACCGCATCGAGATCCGCTGGCCCTCCGGACGGCGGGAGACCCTCGAGGGGGTCGCCACCGGACAGCGCCTGCGGCTGCAGGAGGGCCGGCTGGACCCGCTTCGGCGGGCTAGCTCGGGTCCCTGAGCTTCGCTTGCAGCGGGTGGACCTCGGCGAGCTGCGCGCCGAGCGCCGCCGGATCCTGGGCGGGCACGCGGCAGACGTGGCCGCGACACACGTAGGCCGTGGGTCGCCCCCCGAGCGCCTTCCGCCCCGAGGCCAACGGCGCCAGCCCCGCGATCTTGCCGAGGGCCTCGCCCTCCGCCGCCACGAGCAGCACCCGGTTGGGAAGGAACGTCCTGCGCAGCGGCGCGAGCAGCGGTGCGGGCTCGTCGCCGGGGGGCCAGGTGACGACCACCTCGTGCCACGCGTCCAGGCGCGCCTCCAGAGCGGCCAGCAGGGCGGCGTGGGCCGCGGGATCCCCGTCGGCCGCGCCGCCCAGGCCCGCGAGCAGGGTGTCGGCGGCGGTCCGGAAGCGCCCTTCTCCGGTCAGGCCGTGGAGTCGCAGCAGGTTGTTGGCGGCGACCGGGTTGCCCGCCGGAACCGCTGCGTCGCGCACGGGTCGCTCGGGAGGCAGCCGGCCGTCGGCCTTCCGCGCGCGGCGCGCGTAGCCACCCTCCGGATGGGCGAAGTCGCGGTCCAGCCGCCGCTGGAGCGCGCGTGCCTCCGCCAGCCAGCGGGGATCGGGATCGATCTCGGAGAGGTCCAGCAGGGCCTGGATCCACAGGGCCAGGTCCTCGAGGAGCGGCTCGCCCGCGCGACGCCCGTCGCTCCAGGTGCGTCGCGGCTCGTCGCCCTCGTAGAGGGCGCCGCGGATGAAGGCAGCAGTGTGTCGCGCCGCGGCGACGAAGCGGTCCTCGTCCAGGGCGAAGCCCGCGCGGGCCAGGGCCGTGACGGCCAGGGCGTTCCAGCCCAGGATCACCAGCGGGTCCGCGGCCGTCTCGTCGACGGCCGCGACGAAGCCTCCGCCGGGAAGCTGCATTCCGTCGATCAGGAAGTCGAGGCTCTCCCGCGCGACCTCCCGGAAGCCCGGGTCGCCCGTCGCCTGCCAGGCCTCGAGGTAGGTGAGGGCGAGCCGCGCGTTGTCGCACAGCCGCTTCTCGGCGTGCGGCTCGCGCCAGCCCGGCGCGTTCGCCGCCCGGTGGAAGCCGCCGCCGACCGGATCCCGGACCGGAGCCGACGCCATCCGCCGAAGCGTCCGTGCGGCCAGGTCCAGGGCCGTCGCGTCCCCGGTGCGCCGGTGGTAGCGGAGCAGGAAGCGCACCGGCGCGCGGGTGGGGAAGCGGAGCAGCGCTGCTCCCAGACGGCCCGACTCGGGCTCGAGCCCCGCCTCCAGTGCGGCAGCCGCCCCGTGCAGGCGCCTCGCCTCGTCGCCGCGGCCCGGGCTCGCCGCACCCAGCGCGGCCCGGACGGCGCTCCCGACCCGATGGGCGCGTCGGACCAGGCCGGGGGCCGCGCCGGCGTGGGCACGCCGCGTCGACGCCAGCACCGTGAGGATGCCCGGGCGTCCCGGACCGTCCTCCCGCGGGAGGAAGGTGTCGGCGTAGTAGGGCTCGCCGTCGGGCGTGAGGAAGACGTGCAGGGGCCAGCCGGGACGGACGCCCATGGCGTCGGCATAGCGCGCCATGAGCTCGGCCACGTCGGGCCGGGCCAGCCGGTCCACCTTCACGGCCACGAAGTGCTCGGCGAGTGCGGCCGCGACCGCCGGGTCGGCGTAGGACTCGCGCTCCATGATCCGGCAGCCGGCGCAGGTCGCGTAGCCGACGCTCACGAAGAGCGGTCGCTTCGAGGCGAGGGCCGCGGCGAAGGCCGCCTCGCCCCAGGGCCGCCAGTCGACCGGGTTCGGGGCGTGTCGGCGCAGGTAGGGGCTGGTCTCGTCGGCCAGCCGGTTGAGTCCGGTCTGGGCGGCCCCGGTCCGGGCGAACCCGATCGCGGCGAGTCCGATCGCCGCCAATCCGATCGCCGCCGATCCGATCGCGTTCATCGCACAGCGCGTGGCGATGACCTTGCGCGCATCCCTCCGGTGCACGCGCCGGAGGGTGCACGCCGGGCATGGCGGCGTCAATCGCCCGCCGGCCGATCAGAAGAACGTCAGGGTGACGTTCCCCGAGACCACCGCCGCGGTCTGGACGTTCCCACCCGCCGCCCGCGTGGCCTCGACCCCCGCGCTCGCACCCACGCTCAGGCGGGAGCCCTTCCCGAAGATGCGGTCGGTCCCGGTTCCATAGCCGACGCCGGCCTTGGAGCCGTAGGTCTGCTCGTTGCCGAGCCCCTTCATGTAGGCGGCCACCGAGAGATCCAGGCCGTTGCGGCTGTGGGTGACGCCGAGGGCCACGTTGTAGAGGGCCTTGTCGTCCTTGGTCCCCACCCCCGCGCTCGCCTTGAACTTGGTGTGCTCGTCGACCGGGACCACGAACGACTCGGTGAAGGTCAGCTCCTTCAGGGTCTTGCCCTCCACCACCGACTTCACCTCGAAGCGGGTCTTCACGGCCTCGGCGGACTTGATCTCGATGCCCAGGGTGCCGCCGATCTCGCGCTTCGACGGCACGAAGGTCATCCCCTTCGCGTCCAGGGTCACCGAGCCGATCTCCCGCTTCACGATCTTCTCGGTGAGCAGCGCCATGCCCTTGGCGGGCAGATCGCCGGTCTTCGTCTTGTACATGACCGCCGCGCCGCCCACCGCGGCGAGCGCGCCGACGATGATCAGCCAGGTCTGGTTCTTGTCGACGAAGACGCCCACCGGCGAGGCATCCCAGGCGCACTTCAGCTCCTTGAGACCGCGCTCGAGCTTCTTGTACTCCTCCTGGGACTTCACGGCCTTCTCGGCCGCCGGAGCTGCGGCCTTGCCGATCGGCTTGAGCAGGGCCGTCGCCGTGTCCGCCCCCATGGACGTCCCGGTGAGGGAGGCGCTGGCCATCTTGCCCGCCTGGTCGCGGAAGGCCTCGTGGATGGCCTTGCGGACCTTCTCGCTGCTGAGCACCTGCCTCGCGAGCTCCTCGCGGTTGGCGACGGTCGCCTCGCCGAGGCGGATCAGGAGCATCACGCTCTGGACGGCCGAGCCGGGCACGTCCTTGCAGGTATTGGACATGGATGACCTCCGCGCATCGGGTGGGGCGGCGAAAGCCGCAGCCCGAAGCTAGGCCCCTCCCCAGCCGGGGGCTGTGAGCTGGTTCACTCTCCGGGTGGGGCCGGCGCCGGGGACCAGGAGGCGGCCGACCTCGGTGAAGACCTCCGGCCGGAAGAGCAGCTCCACGTGGCCCAGCTGCGGGAACTCGCGGACCTCGCCGAACGGGCAGTGGGACGACTCGACCGGCTGCACCAGCAGGTCGCGACCCGCGACGACGGACGTAACCTCCACGCCCGCCGGCGGCGGCAGCGCGTTCAGGTGGCGCAGGAACGAGGAGCCGGGAAGCAGCTGTCGCACGAGGGAGGCCGGGATGAAGTTGGCGGCGTGGCTGCCCCGGTGGGGCGTGGCGAGGGTGATCAGGCGGTCGACCCGTCGCGCTCCCCCGAGCTGCTGGAGGTAGAAGCGCGCCACGAGACCGCCCATGGAGTGCGCCACCAGGTCGATGCGACCGCCGCGCACGCAGGCATCGATCTGGCGGCGCAGACCCAGGGCCAGGGCTTCGATCGACCCCCGACTGCGATAGGTGACGGCGAGCTGTCGGCGATGTCCCAGGACGCGGAGGTAGGTCTGGAGCGGCAGGAAGCTCGAGCGGTTGGCCGCGAGGCCGTGCACGAACACCAGCGTGCGCTCCTCGGGACAGCGGGGAGTCCGACGTTGCGTGCTCCGCAGACCGAGGGGCAGCATGAGACCGAGCGCAGCCATGGAGAGCCCCTCGCGGAGCATGGCCCGCCGGGCCGCGGGGGGATCGAAGTCGATGCGTGCGGATGCCATGGAGCCCTCCCGCGAGCATCGTAGACCAGGAGGGACGGACCGGACGACCCGATCCCGCTGCGGAACACCGCGGCGTTCCCGGAGGGGAGGCGGTAGCATGCGGCCTCCATGCGGATCCCGCGCACCCTGGCCTTCTACATCGGGCGCGAGATGGCGCTCTACGCGCTCCTCGGCTTCTTCGGCTTCACCGCCGTGCTCGTGTCCCAGAACCTGCTGCGCATGCTCCGCCAGCTCGCAGGCGCCGGGATCCCCCTGAGCGACGTGATGGTGGTCCTCGGCCACCTCCTCCCGATCTGGGCCACCTACGCGCTGCCCTTCGCCTTCCTGCTCGGTGTCCTCGTCGCCGTGGGGCGTCTTTCAGCCGACAGCGAGGTGACCGCCATGCGGGCCTGCGGCGTCGGGCTCTTCCAGCTGATGACGCCGGCCCTCGTGCTCGGGCTGCTCGCCTCCGCCACCACGGCCTGGCTCATGATCGAGGTCGAGCCGTCCCTGCGTCGCAATCTCAACACGGTCGCCCGGGACGTGGCCTCGCGCACCCGCCTGGTGAAGCCCGGGCGGGTGCGCGGCTTCGGCGACCGCATGCTCTTCGTGCGGGAAATGGACCCGGACGACAACGTCCGCGGCGTCATGATCTGGGACTTCAGCGACGAGGATCGGCCGTTCTCGGTCTTCGCCGAGCGGGGTCGCGTGAGCTTCGATGCCGACAGCGCGATCCTCAACTTCCAGCTGGAGCGCGGGGACGTCCATCTCGAGCCGGACGAGCCCCGGGACCCGCGCTACCAGCGGATCTCCTTCGAGACCTTCGACTACGCCTTCGACATCGGCGCCCTGCTCGCGGGGGAGGCGGCCCGGCTGCGGCCCCGCCACATGAGCATGGCGGAGCTCCGCCGCGCCCTCGAGCGCATCGCCGAGGGCGACGAGCTGCGGGACCTGAAGGTGAGGGATCCCGCCGAGTACCACCTGCAGATCCATCGCCGGCTGGCGCTGCCCGCCGCGCCGCTCATGTTCGCCCTGGTGGGCGTTCCCCTCGGCCTGCGGCGGGCACGGGGAGCACGTTCGTGGGGCGCGCTGGTGTGTGCGGCGCTGGCCTTCGTCTACTACGGACTGCTGGGCTTCGCCGAGTACCTGGTGCTGGGGGACCTGCGCCTGCCCCCCGCCGCGGCGCTCTGGATTCCCAACGCGCTCTTCCTGCTGGCCGCCGTCCCGCTCATCCTGCGCGCTCGCCGCGGCCATCTCTGAAGCCGGTTTCCACCGAGACGGTCCCCGCGGCGTCGACCCGGGCCGTGGCCACCGCCTGCCCGCGCGCGCTCCCCTGCCAGGGCCAGCGCGGGACGCGGAAGAGCGTCACCTCGAGGACCCCGGCGCCGCCGGGCGGGCCGACCAGGTCGACCCGGGCGAACCCGAGCTCCGCGGCGGCGAAGTCCCGCCGCGTGGGCGTCGGCGAGATCTCGCGCACGTAGCTGCCGCCCCCGGCGATCACGTGCAGCGGCGGGGCCGGCGGCGGCATGCGCAGGATCTGGAGGTTGTGCTCGTGGCCCGACAGGTAGAGCTGGACCGGGACCTCTGCCTTCCGCATGAGCTTGTGCAGGTCGCGGGTGAAGGTCTTGTAGAAGTAGTGCCCGGTGTCGGCCATGGGGTAGTGGCTGGCGAGGATGCGGAAGGGGCCCTGGGACGCCCGCAGCAGCTCGAGGAGCCGCTCCGGAACGCCGTCGTCCCAGCGGATGCAGTCGAAGAGCAGCAGGCTCACGCCCTCGCCGAGCTCCACCAGGCCAGCGAGGTCCTTCGGCATGTGCCAGTTGGCCACGAGCTCCGGGAGCAGGTCCCGCTGCAGGGCGGGACTCTCGTCCGAGGCGTAGTCGTGGTTGCCGAGCACCGCGTGAATCGGGATCGGTCGGCAGCCCCCGCACACGCGCTCCTCGCCAAGCTCCTCGGCGCCCTGGGGCGTGAGCTCCACGAACGGGCGGAACTGCGCGACCAGGTTGTCGCGAACCTGACGCGTGAAGGTGTCCGTCTGGAGGCCCGAGTCGTAGAAGTTGTCGCCGAGCAGGACCAAGGCGTCCGCGGAGCTTCGCCGCGCCTCGGCGGCGATGGCGTCGCCCACCCGCCAGGCGGGCGCGCCCTCGACCCACTTGGGCGGCGCGCCGGAGTCGCCCACCACCAGCAGTGAGAGCCGCGTCCCGGCCGGGGACGCCGCCACGTCGCCCGCCCGCGTCGGGCCGCGACCGAGGCGCCAGAGGCCGAGCCCGGCCGCGCCGGCCCCCGCCCAGGCGGCGCTGCTCAGCAGCCGGCGCCGGGTCAACCCCCGCCGCTCGTCGATGGGGTCTTCGCTCATCGCGGCTGCTCGAGCAGCCAGAAGAGCACGTTGTCCCGGAAGACGGGATTCCGGGTCAGCCCCAGGTGGCCGTCGGGCAGGAGCAGGACCCGGTCGAGGTCCAGCGGCGAGTCGACCCGGGGACGCCAGCCGCGCGCGCCCCGCTCGTCGAGCAGGGCGCTGCTGCGCAGGACCGTGCCATCGCCCGGTCCCGACGCCACCAGGGCCACGCGGCCGTCCTCGGCGCCCACCGCCACGGTCTGGGGCGTGTCCAGGGCATCGCCCGCGACCAGGAAGACCTCCAGGCCGTCGGGTGCCTGGGCGGGCCGGTCGAGGGCGCGCATGAAGGCGCGGGCCCGCTCGAGCACCCGGCGCTGGTAGGCGAGGGCGACGCGCCGCCGCGCCGCCGCCCCGCGCACGTCCGGGAGCAGCACCGCGAGGTCGTCGGTCTGGTCCGCCGCGGCGAGCCCCCAGCCGAGCCGCTCCCAGAGCGCCGGGTCGAGCAGGTCGTCGACCGGTCGCTCCGGATCGCCGTCCCAGAGCGCGGGCCGGTGCCGGCTGCGCGGCAGCAGCTGGTAGACCGAGGGGAAGGTGCCCATGAGGGCGGGCGGGTAGAAGGGAAGCAGCGGACCCATGCGCCGGCCCTGCACCAGCTGCAGCAGCGCGCTCGCGGAGCCCGCGTTCGGCGGCCCCACCAGGATCACGCGCTCGACGTCCCGGGCCCCGGCCCAGGTGAGCTGGGGCAGCGAGCCGTCCGCGGGCAGGTCCTCACCGCCGTACATGAGGAAGTACCGGGTGAGGAGCCCGCCCATGGAGTGGGCGGCGATGTCGAACTTCACCTGGGGAACGTCGACGCCATAGCGCGCGCGCCACTGCGCGCGCACCGCCGCCCGCTTCTCGGCGATGAAGGCGGCGAGGCGCCGCGCGTTCTCGACGTTGTCGCGGCGCCAGTCGTAGGCGAACTGGAAGCAGGTGAAGTGGTCGTCGCCGTAGTCGATCTGACCGCCCAGGCCGAGGCTGCGATCCCGGTAGCCCCCGGCGCCCAGGGTGGCCAGGATGCCCGCGTACGCCTGCACCTCCAGGGGAACTCCCACGAGGCGGATCCGCACCCGCTCCAGGACGCCATCGGGCACGACCTCGTCGCGCAGGGAAGCGAGGGGCGCGTCCCCGTGCAGGGGAAGGGCGATCACCCGCGCGTCGTCGGGGTCGGCGGGATCCACGGCGCCGGGCTCGAAGGCGCCCCAGGCGACGGTCCCGCTAGGCGTGTGGACGAGCCGGCTTCCGAGGATGCCCGGAATCGCGATGATCGGGTTGCGATCGGGTCGGTGGTACTGGGCGCTGGCGTTGTAGAGCAGCGCCAGCTCGGCTTCGGGGCCGCGGCCACAGCCCGCTCCGAGGAAGGCCAGCCCGATGGCGACGGACGCCGCGGCGATCGCCGCGATGCCTCCGCCTCCCCCTGGCCGAAGCCCTCCGCTGCGAGCGTGACCCCCCACGCTCCGAGCATAGATGATCCCGTCCGGGGCGCGGGGGCGCCCCGAGCGATCAGTCGCCCAGGTCCACCACCTCGAAGGTGCCGGTCCGCAGGCGGCGCGCGGCGCGGAAGGCCGCCTCCACGTCCACCTCGTCCAGGCCCGCCAGGTCTCCCTCGCTCGGGGCGTCGAGCGAGAGCACGTCCACATCCAGCTCCTCGATGGCCTCGAGATCCAGATCGTCGTCGAACATGGCTTCCTGCCTCCCAGCGGGTCGGGTCGTTCCGCGCACCGCGGAGCGGAGGATGCCGGGGGCGGTCGGGGGAGCGCAGTGAGGTGGGTCACTCCGCGGGGACGGGGCTCTCCCGGACCCGGTCGCGGCTACTTCCGGACCCAGTCGCCCCGATCGTTCTGGACGTAGTGGCCCGCGGGCGCCCGGGCGATCAGCTTGGCCCCGGCCCGGGCCGCGACCACGACCGGCGTGGTGCCTTCCTCGTCGGCGATCTCGTCGTAGACCACCTCGCGTTTGTCGTTGACGGTCTTCACGAGGCGCCGCACGTCGGGCGGGGCGTCCTTCCGCACCAGGCCGATGAAGCCGTCGTTGCGTTCCCCCACCCAGCCCGCCGCCTTGGCCTCGTCCAGGGCATCCGCCTCGGCCGGTGCGGGTGCCGGGAGCAGGGCGATCACCAGGGCCAGGCCGAGCGCACGCAGCCGGGGCCGGACCGCGACACCCATCAGAAGATCTCCTCGTTCTCGGCGAAGGCCGTCTCCAGCTCCTTGTCCACCCGGACCCGGATCTCGTGCTCGATCTTCACGTTCAGGTTGATCACGATCGGCTCCTTGGGAGCCTCGACCGCCACCTTGGGCTGGCAGGCGGCAGCGAGCGCGGCTCCTGCCGCCAGGACGGCGAGCGAGGGCAGGGCGGATCGTGCGGCGTTGCGCATCGGCCCGAGGCTATCGAATCCGTGGGGACGCGCCGCGGTTCTCCCCGAGGGGCCCGAGGGGTGTCCGGAGTGCCCGGGCGAAGGCGGGGCCCCGCAGGCCCGAACCCCGGCTCCACCCCCGGTTTCTCAAGGATGAAGGGCGAGAGTTCCCGGGGGGGTGGCTCTCGCGGCCGGACCGCCGATACGCCCCGGAGGAGGCGAAAGCGGGACCGGGCTCGAGAAGACCCCCCGCATCCGAAGGTCTCGCCCGGCGCGAACGTCCAAGTGGGCGGCCCGACTCCGGCCCGGCCGACGCCCGAACGGGCCCGTCGGGTCGGGCGCAACGTGCCGGGGATGCAGCGGATCGGCGCAAGTCGCCGTAACGGGCGAGCCGTCCGGGCATCTCAGGGAGGCTGGGCGAAGAGCCGGCGAACGACGTCACGAACCGTGGGAGGGTGACTTGAACCGATCGAAGCAGACCGCCATGCCGACCGCGGGAGCCGCCGGGGAGACGCCGCGGGGCGACGTCGGCACCTCGTCCGACGACCTGGCCGCCTACCTCGCGGCCATCCGGGACATCCCCGTGCTGGGGCCGGAGGAGACGTCGGAGCTGGCGGCTGGCATGCGGGCGGAGGAGGCGCGGTTCCAGGAGGCGGTCTTCGCGGTGCCCGGGACGGCGGTCCTGCTGCTCGGCCGCTGGAACGAGCGGCGCCGCGGCGGTCACGTGACGGCCGCCCTCTCGGCGGGCTATCGCGACGGGACCGGCCGTGACTGGGGCGCCGTGCTCGACGCCCAGATGCTCGAGGTGGAGAAGGGCCTGGAGGCCCGGGAGCCGGCGCGGGTGGTCGAGGCGCTTGCTGCGGCCAACGTCTCCCTCGAGGTCCTGCGCGCGATCCACGAGGAGCTGTGCGCCGCGCGTGACAGCGAGGACCCCGCGGCGGCCAAGGATGCGCGGCGGCGCCTGGGTCTCGGCAACGCCCGAGCCCGGGCCGCCCTGGATCGCGCCGGCGCGGCCCTCGCCGCGCTCGACGCACACAAGCGTCGCTTCGTCTACCACAACCTGCGGCTCGTGGTCGCCGTGGCGAAGCGCTACCGGAACATGGGGGTCCCCTTCCTGGACCTGATCCAGGAGGGCAACCTGGGCCTGATCCGCGCGGTGGAGAAGTTCGACCACGAGCGCGGCTTCCGATTCTCGTCGTACGGTGTCTGGTGGATCACCCAGTCGCTCATCCGGGCGATCCAGACCCAGTCGCGCACGGTGCGCGTGCCGTCCCATATCTACGAGCTCCGCTACCGCCGGCGGCGGGCGGAGCAGGAGATGCGGCAGCGGCTCGGCCGCATCCCCACGGTCGTCGAGCTGGCGGCGGCGCTCGAGATCACGCCGGAGGTCATGGAGCAGGCGGCCCAGGCCATGGAGCCCGTGTCGTCGATCCACACGCCCCTGACCGGAAGCGAGGATCTGAGCCTGGAGGACCGGCTTCCCGACGACGAGGCCGTCGAGCCCGGCGAGGCCCTGGAGCGGGCCGCCGTCGAGCGGGAGGTCGGCCGCGGCGTGGAGTCCCTGGCCGACCGGGAGCGCCTGATCCTGCGCTGGCGCTTCGGCCTGGACGGCGAGGAGAACCTGACCCTCGCGCAGGTGGGCGAGCGGCTCGGACTCTCCCGCGAGCGCGTGCGCCAGATCGAGCGGCGCGCTCTGGAACGGCTGCGCGAGGACGGGGGCCTGCAGGCGGTGGCCGAAGCCTCCGGCCTCGACGTGGATCCCGACCGGGGCGACCGCGCGGCCTGAGCGTTCAGGACTTCGCCTCCTCCGCCCGCTGCTCGCATCTCGGACCGTCGTCGCGGGCCACGCCAGCCCTCCGAGCGACCTCGAGGCCGGCCTCTCGCGCGCGTCGCAGCCAGCGCCGCGCCCATGCGAACTCGCCGGCCAGCACGGCCAGCCCCACACCGATCACCACGGTCCCCGGGCCCGGCACGAACAGCAGGATGGCCCCGATCAGCAGCAGGGTGCCGCCGACGACGGCAACGACGACGCGACGCGCGGTCGCGTAGGTGGCCCGGCGGAGCGACACCGCGAGGCGGGAATCAGGCCGGGCGCTTGGCCCAGGAGGCGCACCAGCCCTGGGCGGCCACCTTGCCCTTGGGGAAGAGCTGGCAGCCGCCGCGCGCCTCGCCCGGCGTCTTGTAGAAGATGCAGTTGGCGCACTGCTGGTCCGGCTTCACCGACTCGTTCACGTACTGCAGCGCCGTCACCTGGGGCGCCATGGCCGGGATCTCGGTGACCAGGGCGTCCTCGCCGGGGGCCCGGGCGGAGGGCTTCGGGGCGGGCGTCGGCTTCGGCTCGGGCGTAGCCGTCGGGGCCGGGGCCGGCGTCGGGTCGGGCTGCGAGGCCGTCCCGCCGCCGCTGCCGCCTTCGCCACAGCCCAGGATGCCGATCAGGGTCGCGCCCGCCGGCACGACCACCAGGGCCCGTCCGGCGCCGGCCAGCAGCTGCCTTCGGGTCCACTCTTCGCGTCGATGGCTCATGGTCTCACCTCCCGGCACAGAGCATAGAACGAGCGGGGCGCAGCGGAAGGGGAGGGGCCTCAGGGCTCCCCGCGCGGCGGCCCAGCACCGGGACGAAGTCGATCCCGGGCAGGCGCCAGACCGGCCAGGCGCGCCAGCGGGAGCAGGATCAGGGGCAGGACCGAGGGCGGGGTGCGGGCTCGGGAGCGGCGCATCGGGCATGCTACCCCGGCGCGCCGGGGCACGCGCTGGCCTCCTCGGTTAGGGTCGGTCCGGGGGCGGGGAGCGCGAGTGAGCGAGGCGGGGCGCGACAGGGCATGGGAGGCGGCCGGCGGCGCCGGCTCGTCGACCGTCGCCCGGGCCCCGTCCGCCCGCCTCTCCTCGGGGATCCTGGTCTCCTACGCGGTCGCCCAGTTCGGGCTGAGCGCCATGAACACCCTGGTCAACACCCATCTGCCGTTCTTCTACGTCGACACCCTGAAGCTGCCGGCCCCCCTGTTCGGCCTGGTCATGCTGCTGGGGAAGGTCTGGGACGGCTTCACCGACCCGCTGATGGGGCACGTCACGGACAACACCCGTTGGCGCTACGGTCGAAGGCGTCCCTTCTTCCTGATCGGGGCGCCCCTGCTCGCCTGCCTGACGTTCCTCCTGTTCAACCCGCCGGCGGGCCTGGAGGGCGCGGGCCTGTTCCCGTGGCTGCTCGTCGCCTTCCTGGGCGCGTTCACGGCGCGCACGGTGTTCGAGACGCCCTACCAGGCGATGGCGCCCGACCTCACCCCGGACTACGACCAGCGCACCCGGGTGGCGACCTACCGTGTGACCATCGGCAACGTCGGCGACATGGTCGGCGCGGTGCTGCCCATGCTGATGCTGGCCGCGCTCGCCCCGCGCATCACCTTCCGTTGGAGCGGGGCGGCCATCGCCGCGGTCATCGGGGTGACCGCCCTGATCACCTGGTCGCGGGTGCCCGAGGGACGGGCCTACCTCCGCCTGCCGCGCACCCGGCTGTGGCCCAACCTGCGTCGGATCCTCACCTTCCCCGTGCGCAACCGCCCGGCCGCGATCCTCATCGCGAGCTACGCCTGCGCGGTCTTCGCCACCACCATCCCGGTCGCCGTCTTCCGCTTCGTGAACAAGTACGTGTTCACCGCCACCGGACTCGAGGGGACGTTCCTGGCGCCCGCGGTCGAGGCGATGGGCAAGAACGCCTTCCTCGATCTGGGCGTGATCCTCGGATACTTCTCCGGCGTCTTCCTGTCGGCGCCGCTCTGGTCCATGGCGCTGCGGCGCTTCGACAAGAAGCATGGCTACATCTTCGCGTTCGTGTACCTCGGTGTGGTGATCCTCGGGGTCTTCCTGATCCCCCGCGATTTCGGGGCCCTCTTCCCCTTCGTCAACCTGCTGGTGGGCGCGGGTGCCCTCGGCCTGTGGATGCTGCCCGGCGCCCTCGGTCCCGACGTGCAGGAGTGGGAGGAGCTGCACCACGGCAAGCGCCACGAGGGCGGGTTCTACGGCATCTGGATGCTGGTCCAGAAGACCGGTGGCGGTGTGGCCCTGTTCGCCATGGGCTTCATGCTCGACCTGATCGGCTTCGTGCCCGACCTCGAGCAGAGCGGGCGCACCGTGGCGGGGCTGCGCTTCCTCTACGGGGGCACACCCCTGCTGGTCGGTCTGCTCGGCGCGGTGCTCTTCACGCGCTATCCGCTCACCCGCGAGGTGTACGCGGGCATCCAGGAGCAGCTGGAGCGACGCCGCAACGCGGCCGACTGAGCGTCAGTCCGGACCGCGGCCCGCCTCGAACTCGGTCACGATCCGCTCCAGGCGCCCGAAGCGGGCGACCCCCTCGATCTCCCGGCGCCGGCCGTCGACCTCCACGATCACCCGGTAGGACGCCTCGTCGACCCCCGCGCGACAGCGGATCGGGAAGTCCACGCTGACCCGGTAGCGTCCCGGCGGGGCCGCGTCGAAGCGCACCGTCTCCACCCGGGGCGCCGGGTCCTCGCAGCGCCGGTCGGCATCCAGCACGCCGCCCAGCCGACTCGGCGAGTTGGCGAAGTAGACCTCCTCGTGGGAGGGGTCCGTGACGAAGAGGTCGAGGTCGGCCTCGGCGCCGAACACCAGCCGGACCCGCACGGCCGCGGCGTCGGCGGCGGGGCGCGCGGGCAGCGGGGGCGGGGAGGGCGACCCGCACCCGGTCCAGGCCAGCGCGATCCCCACGAGCAGCGCGCGACCCCGGCCCGCAAGGATGCGTGTACCATGGGCCGTCGAGCCCGTGAAACCGGGGAGGGTCGGGATGCTGCTGCGAAGGAGTCGGGTCACGCGCATGCTCGTGGCGCTCTGTTGTATCACGGCGGGGAGTGCGCATGCATCCGGCAGCGCGCCCTGGCCGGGGCTGCAGGGGACGGTACGCGACGCCCAGGGCAACCCCGTGGCGGGTGCGATGCTGAGCGTGGCCTCGCCGGCGCCGGTGCACCGGGTGACGGTCTACACCCGGGAGGACGGCGGCTTCCGGACGCCGCCGCTGCGGTCCGGCCCCGTGCAGGGGCCGTTCACGGTGCGCGCGCGACGCGTGGGCTGGCGCGACTTCCGGGCCGAGCTGTCCGCGCTGCCCCGGGACGCCTTCGAGGTGACCCTCGCGCGGGAGACCGACCCGGCACGGGTCGCCGCCCAGCTCCCCGCAAACTACTGGATGGAGCGCGTGCTGGATCGGCTCCCGGACGCGGCCGAGCGCGAGGAGTTCGTCCGCCAGTGCACCTTCTGTCACCAGCAGGGCAATCTCCACACCCGGGTGGAGCGCGATGCGGAGGAGTGGAGCAAGGTCATCCTGCTCATGGGGCGGCGCGGCGCCATGCTCACGCCGGACCTCCGCGAGCGGCTGCCCCACGTCTTCATCGAGGCCTACGACCCGGCCACTGCCGTGCCGGCCCTGACGGCCGGCATGCAGGGCCCGGACTTCGGGCCGCTGCCGGCGCCCGCCGTGCGCGACGCCGTGATCGAGGAGTGGGACCTGGGCGGCCCCGGCTCCATGCAGCACGACGTGATGTTCCACCCCGACGGCCTCCTCTACGGCGTGGACATGCCCTTCGACCAGCTCCACCGTCTCGACCCGGTGACCGGGGAGCGACGCTCCTGGGACATCCCCACCGACGGCCTCCCCATCGGCGGGGTGTTCGCCGCCAAGGACGGCAGCCGCCAGAATCCGAGCTCCGACGCCCGCGTGGGTCCCCACTCCCTCCAGACGGGACCCGACGGCAGCATCTGGATCACCCTGGCCACGGGCAACCGCCTGGCGCGCTTCGACCCGCAGAGCGAGGAGTTCCAGCTGGTCCGCCTCGACGCCGGCTTCTACCCCCACACCCTGCGCTTCGATGCGAAGGGACGCATCTGGTACACGATCTCCGCCTCCAACCACCTGGGCATGCACGATCCGGCCACCGGGAAGCACGAGCAGTACCGCCTGCCCAGCCGGACCTGGAGCCAGGCGATCGTCAGCCGCGCCATGCCCTTCCTGCTCTGGCTGGGTCGCCACGTGGACCTGCGCGGGCAGGCGGCGGAGGGGGAGCCCATGGTGCTCCCGGTGCCCTACGGCATCGACGTGGCGCCCGACGGCGAGGTCTGGTTCAGCCAGCTCAACGAGCACCGCATCGGCCGCATGGACCCCGAGACCGGGGAGATCGAGGTGCTCGACACGCCGTTCCCCGCCCCGCGGCGCCTGCGCTTCGACTCGAAGGGGCGGCTGTGGATCCCGTCCTACTCGGGCAGCCGGGTGGCGCGGTTCGACCCCGAGACGCGGGAGTTCCGCGAGTGGGAGCTGCCCACGGAGCCCCGCGGTACCGAGACGCCCTACGCCCTGCACGTGGATCGGCGCAGCGACACGGTCTGGATCTGCGGGACGGCCAGCGACACCTTGATCCGCTTCGAGCCGGAGGCGGAGCGCTGGTCGATCTATCCGCTCCCGACCCGGGTCACCTACACCCGCGAGATCGACTTCGACGATCGGGGCCGGATCTGGACCTCGAACTCGAACGGGCCGGCCTGGCAGGTGGAGGGCGGCGTGCCCCGGGTGCTGCGCCTCGACCCCGAAGGGCTCGCGGAGCCGCCGGGGGCCTAGCGAGGCGGGGGTGGCGCAGCCGGGGCCGCCGGAGCACCGGCCTGCTCCAGCAGGCAGGGCGCCGTCCCCATCTCGAGGAGCACCAGGCGCCGGCCGGGGCCCGACGCGGGCGGCGCCGCCCCGAGCAGCCCGGCGCCGAGCGCCAGCAGGGCCGGAGCGCGCCCCCCGGCGCTTCGCTCAGTGTCGGCTGCCCTCTCGCCCCCGCAGGCATGCCGCCTACTTGCGGGCGAAGACGTGGAGGCTCGTGACCGCCCCGGCGTAGTCGCGGGCCTCGCCTTCGGAGATTCCGAGGTCGCCGATGAGCTTCCGTACCTCCGGCGCGTCCAGGGGGAAGGCGTGGCCGAAGCTCGCCTCCCCGGTCACCTGCACCTCGCGGAACCCGGCGTCGCGGATGGCGGCCAGGTAGGCCTCCCGCTGGCTCGCGCCCGACACACAGCCGATCCAGGCCTCGGCGCTCTTCACCACCGCCTCGGGCAGGGGGCGCTCGAGCACCACGTCGGACACCATCAGCCGGCCCCCGGGCCGGAGCACCCGATAGGCCTCCTGGAAGACGCGCGGCTTCTCCGGGGACAGGTTGATGACGCAGTTGGAGATCACGGCATCGACGCTCCCGTCGTCGACGGGCAGGTCCTCGATCAGACCCTTGCGGAACTCCACGCTCGCGGCGCCGACCTTCCGGGCGTTCTCCCGGGCCTTCTCCAGCATGGCGTCGGTCATGTCGACGCCGATCACGCAGCCCTCCGGACCCACCTGGCGGGCGGCGAGGAACGCGTCCATGCCGGCGCCCGAGCCCAGGTCGAGCACGGTCTCGCCCGGGCGCAGGCTGTCGATGGCCGTCGGGTTGCCGCAGCCCACGCCGAGGTTGGCGCCGTCCGGGACGGCGGCGAGGTCCGCCTCGGCATAGCCGATGCGATCCGCGTGCCGCGCCGCGTCCCCGCTGTCGAGCCGGCGCTCGGCGACGTCGGTGTAGCCGGCGCGGACGGAGTCGCGCACCCGCTCGGCGTCCCCGTCGCCGGGAGGTTGCCCGCCGAAGGTCTCGCTGTCGCGGAGCACGCGGTAGATCTCCCAGCGCGCGCCCTGGGGATCGGTGGCCCAGACCTTGTCCTGGGTGGCATAGCAGCAGGTGGTCTCGTCCTCGACGCGATCGGCCAGACCGGCGGCCTTCAGGCGCTCGACGGCCTTTCGCACCTCGGCGTCCTCGCTCACCTCCACGCCCAGGTGGTTGAGGCGCTCGGTCGCGCCGGGGTTCTCGAACAGCACGAGCTTCAGGGGGGGCTGGTCGACGGCAAAGTTGGCGTAGCCGGGCTTGCGCTTGGCGACCGGGACGCCCAGGAGCGTCTCGTAGAACTCGACGGCCGTCTCGAGGTCGTCGACGTTCAGGGCGAGCTGGACACGCATGGGGGACTCCTCTAGCGACGCCGCCGGGGCGCGAGGCCCCGACAGCAGTGGGCGGTGAGAAACTGGAGCAGACGATTCACGACGTCGAACGCCGGGCGGTAGATCCGGCAGCGGCCCCGCCGCTCGCAGGCGACGAGCCCCGCGTGGCGGAGCTCCTTCAGGTGAAACGAGAGCGTGGGGGTCGCCAGACCCAGGCGCTGCCCGATCTCGCCGGCCGGCAGGCCCTCGGGACCGACTTCGACCAGCAGGCGGAATACGTCCAGGCGCGACTCCTGGGCCAGCGCGGAGAGCAGATCGACGGCTTCCTGGGTTTGCACGCTTCTATAGGTATCGAAATATGGAGCGATGTCAAGCCCGCGGGGGGGGCGGTCGGGTTCGGGCGGAGCTGGGGCGGGGGGCGACCCGGCCCGCCGCATCGCCTTCAGAGCAGGCGTCCCCCGTCCAGCACGAGGGTCTGGCCGGTGACGAAGGAGGCGGCGGGGCTGGCGAGGTAGACCACGGCGCCGGCCATCTCGTCGGGGGCGCCGATGCGCCCGAGCGCCGCCTCGGTCTCCGCCTCGCGGCGGATGCGCTCGTCTTCCCACAGGGTGCGCGCGAACTCCGTCTGGATCAGCCCCGGGGCGATGCAGTTCACCCGGATCCCGTCGCCTCCCCAGTTCTTCGCCTGGACCTGGGTGAGCATGATCAGGGCCGCCTTCGACACGGAGTACCCGCCGATCACGTCGGAGGCGCGCAGGCCGCCGATGGAGCTGACGTTCACGATGCTGCCCCCGTCGCCGTGCCGCAGCATCGCCTCGCGGGCGTGGATCGAGAGGAAGTGAACCGCCTTGACGTTCGTGTTCATGATCACGTCCCAGGCGCCCTCGTCGATCTCGTGGACCGGCCCGAAGATGGGGGTCGTCCCGGCGTTGTTCACCAGCACGTCGACGCGGCCGAGCTCGCGCTCGGTCTCGGCCACGAGGCGCCGGAGCTCGTCCATGCGCCGCACGTTGGTCGGGACCGCCAGGGCGCGTCGCCCCGTCGCGCGCACGGCGGCGCTGGCCTCGGCCAGGGCCGCCGGCTTGCGGGCGGCGATCGCCACGTCCGCGCCGTGCTCCGCCAGGGCCACGGCGATGGAGCGACCGATGCCGCGGCTGCCGCCGGTGACGATCGCCACCCGGCCCTCCAACGAGAAATCCGCGGTCGTCACAGGGTCTCCTCTCAGCCGAGCCGGTCGACGCAGGCCACGCCGTCCTTCATGACGAGTCGCAGGTGCTGCTCCGGCTCCTGCAGACGGCCCAGGTCCGCCAGGGGATCGCCGTCCACCACCAGCAGGTCGGCCCGGGCACCGACCGCGATCTCGCCGAGCTCGCCTTCCATGCCGAGGATGCGCGCGTTGACGAGGGTGGCCGATCGGATCACGTCGAGAGGCGTCTCCACCTGGGCGCGCAGGCCGAGCTCGCGGCTCTGCTGCTCGTGGGTCTCGCCCAGCAGGTCGGTGCCGAAGCCGAGCTCGACGCCCGCGGCGCGGGCGATCTCGACCGAGGCGAGGCCGGCGTCGAGCACGTCGCGGACCTTGCGCTGGCTCACCTCGGGGAAGCCGAGGGCGCGTCCGAGCTCGTCGATGGCGAAGTAGGTGACCAGGGTCGGCACGAGGAACGCACCGCGAGCGGCCATGCGCGAGGCGGCCTCGCGGTCGATCAGGTTGCCGTGCTCGATGGTGCGCACGCCGGCCTCGACGGCCCGGGTGATCGCCTCCGGCGTGTAGGCGTGGGCCATGGCGTAGGTCCGCCAGCCGCGGGCCTCCTCCACGATCGCGCGCATCTCCTCCCGGGAGTACTGCACGTTCCAGACGGGATCGGAAGGCGAGGCCACGCCGCCGGAGGCCATGATCTTGATCTGCCGCGCCCCCCGGCGCAGCTCCTCCCGGGCCGCCTTGCGCACGGCGTCGACGCCGTCGGCCACGTGGGAGAAGCCCGAGGAGTGGATCTGGCAGGCGCAGAGGCCGTCCTCCTGGCCGCGCGAGCGAAGGTCGCCGTGGCCGCCGGTCTGGCTCAGGACGCGGCCCGCGTGGAAGAGGCGCGGGCCCCGGATCAGGCCGCGGTCGACCGCCTCCGCCAGGCCCCAGTCGGCGCCGCCGGCGTCGCGCACGCTCGTGAAGCCCCGGCACAGCATGCCCTCGAGCACCCGCGCCGCCTCCAGGGCGACCAGGGTCGCGGGCCGCTGCTGCAGCGCTCCCAGGTTCATGGTGGTGATGACGGCGTGGACGTGGGCGTCGATCAGCCCGGGCATGAGGACCTGTCCGCGCAGGTCGGACTCGGGCACGCCGCCGTGTCGGATCGGCCCGTCGGCGACCTCGACGATGCGGTCGCCCTCGATGCGGACCGATCCCTCGCGCAGCGCGCCGGCCCGGACGTCCAGGAGGGTCGCGTTCTGGAACACCCGATCCGGCACGGGTGGGATGTAGCACGCCGAATCCGCTCGGTCAGTGCGGGCCCGGCGCCATGAACCACACGACAGGTGGTTGGCCTGCGGGATCTCCCGTCCAGATCAGGTCGTCGTCGCCGTCGCCGTCGAGGTCCGCGGGGTGCGGCGTCTGGTCGCCGGTCGGGATCCAGCCGAGCAGGACGGCGACCGGCGGCCCTGCCGGCTGCGACATCCAGATCAGGGCCGGCCCTGGCGCCGTGGTCGGCGACAGGACCAGATCGTCGCGTCCGTCGCCGTTGACGTCCGCGGCGGCGCCGATCCGGTAGTCGGGGATGGCCGGTGCCAGGAAGCGGGCCGCCTCCGGTACGCCTCCCTCCATCGTCTGGTACCAGATGCCGCCCGGAGGGGCCGTGTCCTGCCAGAGCAGGTCGGCGTCGCCATCCGCGTCCAGGTCCGCGGAGCCGGCCCTGCGGAACCAGCCGGACGGGGCCGCGAGCGTCAGGGCCTCCGCGACGCCCGTCCAGTCGAGCAGCCAGAGAGTGTGGTTCAACGTCGAGTGGCCGCGCCAGAGGAGGTCGACGCGGCCATCGCCGTCGAAATCGCCGGTGTCGGCCTGACGCCACCACGAGGGCAGCACCTCCAGGTCCCAGCTGGCCAGCGCGCCCGAGGGCTCGGCAGCGCTGGCCCAGAGACGGTCCGCTGCGTCCACCCAGAGAATCTCTTCCCGGTCGTTTGCCAAGTGGCCGAGGAGGCTCCTGGACCCGACGACGCGCGCGCCCTCCCCGAGCGGGAGGTCCGCGGTTTCACGGAGCAGGTAGCCGTCCATGTACCAGGCCGTATGTCGATCCCGGTCGCCTTCGTACCAGATCAGGTCGTCGCGGGAATCACCGTCGAGATCGCCGGTCGCGACGAGTCGCCAGGAGGGATTCCATAGCCACTGGCCGTAGAGCGGGGCGGAGAGGAGGATCTCGAGCGACTCCCCCGACGATGGGACTCCCGAGCCGCCTCCCTCGTCGTCCGGGGTCTCTTCACCGGGAGCGCCGCCGTCGGAGGTGCCGCCGTCCGAGGTGCCGCCGTCCGAGGTGCCGCCGTCCG
>CAYTZH010000011.1:68595-111074 GCA_964442285.1 uncultured Spirochaetales bacterium
CCGCCGTCGGAGGTGCCGCCGTCCGAGGTGCCGCCGTCCGAGGTGCCGCCGTCCGGCGGGTCGGCCGGGGGCGGCGGCGCCGTCGCCGGGTCTCGACGCCGCTCGTTGGACAACGCGCTCTCCACGCCGGTGGGACCGTAGGCCGAGACGGCGAAGAAGGCGGTCGCATCGTCGCGGACCCAGAAGTCGGCGGTGTAGACGCCGCCCACGGACGCCGGCAGGCCCACGTCCCTCCAGCCCAGGTAGACACCGCTCTGGGTCCCCACGTAGATGCGGAAGCCCGAAACCTCGGCGGGGTTCGGGTGGGTCCAGCGCAGGATCTCCTGCCGGCTCGCCCGCGACTCCCCGGCCAGGCCCACCGAGCTCGCGACGGCCGCTACGAGCGCCCAGGCCAGGCGCGTCCGGCCGTGCACGCCCGGTCGGCGCAGGCCGCCTTTCTCCCTCTGTCCCACGGTCCCCCCCCAAAGGTTCCACGCGACGAATCGCGTCGTCAGCATATCCCGAATCGGGGGGTGCGCCGTCGGTGACGCCGGTCACATCGGCGTGAACGCCGCGTCGAAGGGGGCGCGGTACGCGAAGTGTCCCCGGGACGCCATCGGGGTGGGCGCGAGGTCACGCGCCCGTCATCGCGACGTGGCAGAGTCGACCCGGGAGGCGCGGTCAGACGACGAGCAGACGGGGGAGCGCGACAGCCCTCTCCTCCCGCCGGGCGAGGTCCCGCAGCCCCTCGCAGAGCCGGGTCTCGGCGGTCTCGTCGAGCAGCCGCAGGCCGTAGCGGTTGCGGCCCTCGTCGAGCGCCCGGAAGCTGCGCACCGTCACCCGGCCCTCGTAGCCCTCGCCGTCCAGCTCCAGCCGGGCGGTGAGCTCCTGGGAGGCGAGCAGACGCAGGTCGGTCACGACGGCCAGGCCGCTTGGGCTCACGTCGAGCACCCGGGCGACGGCGACGCCGTCGAGCTCCACCTGCACACACTCGCTCGACACCGGCGTGCGTCGATGGCGACGGTGGTCGGCGCAGATCGGATCGCCCGCCGGGGCGAGCTCCACGCGCTCGGCGGGCACGCCGTCGGGCAGGCCGCGCACGCGCGCGAGCTGCTGGACGAAGCGGCCCTCGCGCTGGTAGTAGACGATGACCGCCCCGCCGGACTCGAGGTCGGGGTGGGGTCGGTCCATCCGCAGGCAGAAGCCCCCGGCATCGACGGCTTCGAAGACCGCCCGCGCCAGGATCCGCGGTGCATCGTCTTCGGGGAGGCGGAGGAAGGCCTCCCCGCCGGTCTTGATCGGCGCCCCTTCCACGGCGGGAGCATCGGCGTTCCGGCGCATTTACTGGATGGGGTTTCGCCCGGAGGGGGCGTCCGCGTTTCGCTGGCGCCCGCGGTCCGGCGAGGCGGCCTCCAGGCGCTCCAGCAGGCTCGAGGTGTCCCAGCGCGAGCCGCCGAGGGCGGCCACCTCGCCGTAGAACTGGTCGACCAGGGCCGTCACCGGAAGGTGTGCGCCGTTGCGCCGGGCCTCGGCGAGGGCGATGTCCAGGTCCTTCTGCATCCACTCCACCGCGAAGCCGTGGTCGTACGCGCCCGCGAGCATGGTCCTCCAGCGGTTGTCCATCTGCCAGGACTGGGCCGCGCCCTGGGAGATCACCTCCACCACGGCGGCCGCGTCCAGCCCTGCGCGCCCGGCGAAGTGCAGCCCCTCGGCCAGCGCCTGCACCAGGCCCGCGATGCAGATCTGGTTGACCATCTTCGCCAGCTGGCCGCTGCCGGCCGGACCCAGCAGGCGCGTGCAGTGGGCATAGCAGCCCAGGAGGGGCAGGACGCGATCGAAGGCGGCGGCGTCGCCGCCGGCCATCACCGTGAGGCGTCCCTGCTCGGCGCCGGCCTGGCCGCCGGAGACGGGCGCGTCGACGACGCCGATCCCGAGGCGGCGGCCGGCCTCGGCGAGCTCCCGGGCGAGCTCGGCAGAGGCGGTGGTGTGGTCCACGAAGACCGAGCCGGGCGCGAGGGTCGAGAAGGCGCCCGCCTCTCCCAGGCAGACCGCGCGGACGTCGGCGTCGCGGCCCACGCAGGCGAAGACGAAGTCCGCGTCGCGCGCGGCCTCCGCCGGGCTTCGGGCCACGCGCCCGGCGTATCGGCGCGCCCAGGTCTCCGCCTTCTCGTGGGTGCGGTTGTAGACCGTCACCGCATGGCCGGCCTCCGCGAGATGCCCGGCCATCGGCCCGCCCATCACGCCGAGTCCGAGGAACGCCACTCTCTCCGCCACGGGATCCTCCTCTCAGTCCGCTGCGCCGCGTCGGTAGGCATGTGCGGCCCAGAACGCGGCGGATACGGCCAGCAGCAGGGACACGACCGGATAGGTCCAGCCGGGCCAGCCCGGCCAGTAGGCGATGCGCGCCGCGAGCTCGGGGTCGTCGGCCCAGGCGCGCAGCAGGCCCAGGTACAGCCAGTACCACGGATTCCAGGCCAGCAGCAGCTGCCAGGGCATGGGCGCCAGCAGCAGGATCGCGGGCGCGAGACTCGCCGAGCCGGCGATCTTGCCGAGGGCGAGGCCCTCGATCTTGTTCGACGCCGCGGCGCCCAGGGCCAGCATGATCGCCGGCGCGAGCGCCGCATTCGCCAGCATCATGGCCGCGAACCGTCCCGGGTGGGCCACGGGACGGCCGTAGACGCCCGCGCACAGGAGGCTCACGAGCCCGGCGAGGAGCAGCCCTGCGACGGTCAGGTAGCCGTAGAGGGTCCGCTCGCGCAGGGGCAGCACCCGCAGCAGCAGCCAGGTTCGCGTCTCGCGCTCCTCGATCAGCACGAAGCCGAGCACCTGTCCGACCAGCATGCTGGCCAGCAGCGGTCCGAACGGCGCCGCGTACAGGCCCGCGTCCTCGAGCGGGACCCAGGGCACGAGCAGCCGCATCGCGCCGGCGATCACCGCCGCGTAGAAGGCCAGGAACAGCAGGAAGCGGTCGCGCCACACGCCGCGGACGTCCTTGCGCAGGAGCAGCGCGATCTGCGCCCGCTCGCTCACGGCGCCTCCGCCCAGACCTTCGTGCGCGCGGCGATCCACGCCACACCCACGAGGTTCCAGACCGCCAGGGCGGCCGTCTGGAGCGCCCAGTCGCCGGCGCCGAGCTCTCCCCGGGCCAGGGCGCCGAACACGCCGAGCGCCGGATCGCTCGGCACCCAGAGGGTGGCCGCCCGTGGCAGGAGGCCGAAGTGGGCCGCGAAGGGCAGGGAGTAGACGGTCACCGGCACGATCGAGCCGATCAGGAAGCGGGTGAACTCGCTGAACACGCCGGCCAGGGCAACGCCGAGCAAGCCCGAGAGCGTGACGGTGAGGAACAGCGGGAGCGCGAGTGCGAGGACGGCGCCGTCGAGGCCGAGGCTGCCGACGTACACCAGCAGGCCCGCCCCGGTGCCCAGCAGCGCCGTGGCCAGCACCAGGCCCAAGGCGGCCTCCAGGGGCCGCAGCGGCGTGACCACCAGCGCCAGATCGCTGCGCTCGTTGCGCTCGAGGTAGCGGTGGGCGGCGACCAGGTAGATCCCGAGGGTTCCGGGCTCCCCGAGCAGGAAGGCGGGGATCCACACCTCGGCGAAGGCCGCGGCCGGGGTGAAGCGGAAGACCAGCACGGTGGCGAGCGCCACGCCGAAGTAGATCTGGGGGAAGCGGGAGCGGGCCTGGACCGCCAGGGCCAGGCGCGCGGCCCGGAGCACGCGACGCAGCATCTAGACGAGGCTCCGGCCGGTGACCTCGAGGAAGACGTCCTCGAGGCTCGGCTCCAGGGTGTGGATCGTCTCCACGTCGGTTCCGGCCAGGAGCGCGAGGAACGCGCGCTTCTCCTCCCCGCGCTCCAGGGAGAACTCGCGGGGGACGAGGCCCCCGTTCTCCCGTACCTCGACCCGTACCCGCCGCCGGTGGTGGGCCAGCTTCAGGTCGCGGGGCGCGTCGAGGGCCGCGATGCGGCCGCCCGCCAGGAAGGCCACCCGATCGCAGAGCGTGTCGGCGACGGTCATGTCGTGGGTGGTGAGGAAGACCGTCGTGCCCTCCCGGGCCCGCTCCCGGATCAGCTCCCGGATCAGCACCGCGTGCTGGGGGTCCTGGCCGGTGGTGGGCTCGTCGAGGAACCAGAGTCGCGGCCGGTTCAGCAGGGAGCGCGCCAGGACCACGCGCATGCGCATGCCCTTGGAGTACTGCCCGACCGGTCGGCGGTCGCTGGGAGGGAGGTCGAGCCGCTCGAGGATCGCCGGGGCCGACTCCACGGCACCGCCGAAGAAGCCGGCGTAGAACTCCAGGTTCTCGCGGGCCGTGAGCCGCTCGTAGAGGTTCGGGAACTCGAAGCAGACCCCGATTGCGTCGAAGTAGTCGGGTCCGGTGGCGGCGAGGTCGCGGCCGAAGACCTCGGCGCGGCCCGTATAGCCCGAGAGGATGCGCGTGAGGAGCTTCTGGGTGGTGCTCTTGCCGGAGCCGTTCGGCCCCAGGAAGCCGAAGACCTCGCCCTCGGCGATCCCGAAGTCCAGGTCCTTCAGGACCACGTCCTCGGCGCCCGGGTACCGGAAGCTGAGGTGGTCGACCCGAACGATCATGGCGTCGGCAGGATACCGCCTGCTCGGGACCCGGCTCGGCCGGGTGGTCGAAGCCCCGCCCCCCGCCAACCACGACCCCTGCTCGCCCGCCACGCGCCCCTCGCGCGGCGGGACGAGGCCGTGCTCTCGCCTCAGCCGCTCTCTTCGACCCAGGCCTCGAGGTCCTCGGGCAGGTGGCGGGGATCGTCGGCGATGCGCCCGAGCGCGCGGCCGGGCACGTGCTCGAACATCTGCTCGAAGTGCTCCGCGATGCGGTCGCTGAACAGACCGACCGTGCGCAGGGACGGGATGATGAAGCCCCGCACGGCACCCCGGCGCACCTTCTCCGGGGCGCTCTCCCGGGCGATGCGCTGCCGCTCGGCCACCAGGACCGGGACGACCTCCCGCAGGTCGAGACCGGCCTCCGCCATCACCTGGAAGGCCGAGTCCCGCAGCGCGCTGCCGCCGCGGGAGTCGATGAGCAGCCGGGTGGCCTCGAAGGCGAAGTCCTCGAGCTCGGCGCGCCCCGCGTCCGAGAGCCGCGGGATCACGTGCTGCAGGTACTTGATCCCGTAGCCCGTGTGCCGCGCCTCGTCCCGGGACACCAGGGTCAGGAGCTGGCGCAGCAGCGGCTCGCGGGTGGCGTTGCGCATGTCGCGGAACATGAAGAGCGCGAGCCCCTCGGTGACCACCTGCATGCCGACCGCCTTCATCTGCCAGCTCTCGCTGGCCAGGACCGTGTCGAGCAGCTTCTTGATGCCGGGCGCGATGGGCCGGACCTCGCCGAGCTTGCGGATGAACGCCGCAAACACCTCCACGTGTCGGGCCTCGTCGAGGGTCTGGGTGGCGGCGTAGAACTTGGCGTCCATGTCCGGGACGGCGTTGACGAGCTGGGCCGCCACCATGAGCGCCCCCTGCTCGCCGTGGAGGAAGTTCGAGAGCGCGAACGTCGCCATTCCGCTCGACACCTTCCAGCGCACGTCCGCCGGGAGCCGCTTCCAGTAGTCGGTCTCCTGGATCGGCAGGGGCCCCAGGGAGAACGAGGCTGCGAAGGCCTCCCGGTCGAGCTCCCGCGCCCAGTCGAGGTCGCGCAGGGCGATCCACTGGCGCTCGAGGGCGTTGGCGTAGAGCGTGCGGAGTTCGTCGATCTCGGGCTCGTAGTGCCAGCTGTAGACGGCCTCGAGGGCGGCGCGGACGCCTTCCGCTCCGCTCGGGTGCTTCTCGGACAGCTTCGTCACGGCATTCCTCCAGGTGCGCGGCGCGCGTCGGACGTCGCCGCGCGCGCCTCCAGGGACTTGAGCAGTTGCTCCCGGCCGCTGCGCAGCAGCCGCCGTACGCCCTCCTCGGCCGCCAGGGCGTCGCGTTCGGTGAGGGCCGCGTCGACCGCCTCCGCGATGGGCGCGACCACGTTGCGGGGCGGACGCAGGCGCTGGCGGGTGCGCACCAGGCGCTCGACGAAGAGGCGCCGCAGCGCGGCGCGCACCATCCGCAGCACCCGGTTGCGGGTGGCGACCGCGATCAGCTCCATGAGCTCGTCGATCGTCTCCACGTAGACCTCGTCGGTGAGGCCGCGTCGGGACAGGCGCGCGAGCAGCGTGCGCGCCCGGCACAGCTCCTCTTCGCTCGCGCGCTCCACGGCGAAGCGCACGGCCCCCGCCAGCAGCAGCTCGTGGACGTCCAGCCACTGGGCCACCAGCTGCGGGTCCGGGCGGTGGTCGAGGTGCAGCAGGGGGCCGAGGACGTCCAGGCTGGCCTGCTCCAGGGGCGCCACCCGCGCGCCGCCACCGCGGCGGATCTCGATCAGGCGCTGCTGCTCGAGCTTGCGCAGGGCCTCGCGCACCGAGCTCCGGTGGGCGCCGTGGGCGGCGGCCAGATCGCGCTCGGACGGCAGCCGCTCGCCGGGGCTCCAGCGGCCGCGCAGGATCTCGTCGCGGAGCTCCCGGGCGATGGCGTCGGGGCGGGATGCGCACTCGGACACCGGGCCTCCGGGCGGCCGACGGGTCGGCGGGGAGGTCGCCGACCGGGGCCAGGATTGGTCGGACCAGTCTACCCCTCGGCGTCGGGGGTCGGCAAGCCGCCGTCGCCCCGGCGCGGGACGCCCAGGGGCGCGCGCCGGGTCCAGCGACCCGTAGAGAGCCAGAGCCCGTTGCCGGCGGTCACCACCACGGCGCCCACCAGGCTGGCGGCGAAGACCCCGCTGGGACCCCAGTCCAGCCGGAGCGAGAGGAAGTAGCCGAGGGGCAGGGTCAGGAGCAGCGAGTTGCCCAGGGTGAGCAGCATGGGCACCTGCACGTCGCCGGCGCCCTGGAGGGCCCGGAAGAACACGAAGAAGAAGGCCCACACGGCGAAGGTCCCGGCCTGGTACAGGAGCATCTGCGAGCCGATGGCGATCACGGCCGGGTCGTCGGCGAAGAGCCGGAGGACGGGCTCCCGGAAGAACGCCAGGCCGAGGGCCACGCTCCACAGCAGGACGACGTGGGCGGCCAGGCCGACGCCGATCGAGCGCCAGGCGCGGGGTACGTTGCGCGCCCCGAGGCTCTGTCCCACGAGGGTGCTGGTGGCGCCGGCCAGGGGGAAGGCGAGCATCGGACCGACCATCGAGAGCCTCAGCCCGATGGAGTAGGCCGCCTGGGCCTCGTCGCCGAAGCGCCCCATGAGCCGGATGAACACCACGTTGACGAGGAAGCCGCCGATCATCTGCAGGGCGGGCGGCCAGGAGAGACCGGCGATCCGCGCGATGGCCGCGCGGTCGGGCCGCAGGTGGTGCAGCCGGAGATGCACCCGGCTCTTGCCTCGGAACAGCACCCAGTACGCGACGCCCAGGCCGGCGACCTGGCCGATCGCCATGCCGTAGGCCGCCCCGCGCACGCCGAGGGCCGGGGCGCCCAGGTGGCCGAACATGAGACACCACTCGCCGAGGAGCGAGAGGCCCGCCTGGAGCACGCTGACCAGGAGCGGCGTGGTGGCGTCGCCCGCACCGTTGAGGATGGCGTTGAAGAGGAAGCCGAAGACGAAGCCGAAGTTGAGCAGGAACACCAGGCGCACGTAGGGCGTGCCCTCCCGCAGCACCTCGTCGGAGACGTTGAGGCCCCCCAGCAGCGCGGGGCCCAGGGCGTAGCCGAGCACGGCGACGACCAGGGAGAAGGCGCCGCCCATCAGGACCACCTGGCCGGCCACGTGCTCGGCCGCCTCCGGCCGGCCCTCGCCGACACAGCGGGAGATCAGGCCCTGGGCGCCGAAGCTGGCGCCCATCACCAGCATGAACACCACCTGACGCAAAGCCTGGTTGGTGACCACCACGGCCGTGGTGGCGTCCTCGCCGAGCCGGGCTAGGAAGCTCAGATCGGTGAGCTGGAAGACGACGCCGCTCCCGCTCTGGGCGAGCAGGGGCAGGGCCAGGACGCCGAGGGAGACCAGCAGGCTGCCCCGGGTGTGGTCGCGGTCGCGCCAGCCCACGCGTCCGCGCTTCACGAGCGGTCGAGATCCATGGGGGGCGGCATGGTACTCGAACCCGCCGCCGTCGCGCGGAGCTGCGTCCGTGCTGCCGGCGGGCTTCTGGGGGGCATCCCGGAGCCGATCCCCGGACCCAAGCCCGGGCCCGGGATGGCCGATACGCGCGGCGGGGGACGGGGCCGCCCATGGCGACGCTGCTGGTGATCGACGACTGCGAGGCCGCGCGCGCGGGGATCCTGCGCGCGTTGGACGACGCGGGTCTGTTCCGCCGCACGGTGCAGGCGGGCGACGGGGTCTCGGGGCTCAAGCTCCTGCTCTCCGAGCAGCCGGACATGGTGGTCTGTGACCTCGAGATGCCCGGCCTCGACGGCGAGAAGCTGCTCGCCGTCAAGGAGTCGCGACCCGAGGTGCGGGACCGGCCCCTGATCTTCCTCACCGCCAGCACGGACCTCGAGCGGCGCGTACGGCTCCTCGACCGGGGCGCCAGCGACCTGCTCCTCAAGCCCTTCCACCCGGCGGAGCTCATGGCGCGGGTCCGCCTGCACATGCGCATCAAGCGCCTGCAGGACGAGCTCCGGGAGAAGAACGAGATCCTCTCCCGGCTCTCCACGACCGACGGGCTCACGGGGCTGCGCAACCGCCGCTTCGTCGACGACCTGCTCAACGTCGAGGTGCTGCGCGCCCGCCGCTACGGCTCGCAGCTGGCCGTATTGATGGCCGACGTGGACCACTTCAAGCGCGTGAACGACGCCTACGGGCACCCGGCCGGCGACCAGGTGCTGCGGCAGCTGGCCGAGATCCTGCGCACGCGTCTGCGGGGGAGCGACGTGGCCGGTCGCTACGGCGGCGAGGAGTTCCTGGTGATCCTGGCCCACAACACCCTGGAGGGCGCGCGGCTGCTGGGGGAGCGCTGGCGCCAGGACTTCGCGGAGCAGCGCTTCGACCTGCCGGACGGCCGCAGCTTCGCGTGCACCCTGAGCGTCGGCAGCGCCGGCTTCGATCCGGAGCTGCACGCGTCGGCCGCCGACCTGGTGGCCGCCGCCGACGCCGCCCTCTACGAGGCCAAGGCCGCCGGGCGCGACCGGGTCTGCTAGGCGGCCGACCCGGCGGCTGGACTAGGGCTCGCCCGTCTCGCGCCGGCGCCGCCAGGCGCGCAGTCGCTCCGCGATCTCCGCCTCCGCGCCGCGCTCCGTGGGCTCGTAGAAGACCGCGTCCACCAGGGCCTCGGGCAGGTTCCGGTCCGGCACGAACGCCTCCGGAGCGTCGTGGGCGTAGCGGTAGCCGCGGCCGTAGTCCAGCTGCTGCATGAGCCGCGTCGGCGCGTTGCGCAGGTGCAGGGGGACGGGTAGGGCGCCGCCGGACTCCACCGCCTCCGTCGCCCGGCCCAGGGCGCGATAGGCGGCATTGCTCTTCGGCGCACAGGCCAGGAAGGTGATGGCCTGGGCCAGGGGGATGCGGCCTTCCGGCATGCCGACGCGCTCGACGGCGTGGTACGCCCCCATCGCCAGGCCGAGCGCCGCGGGCTCGGCGTTGCCCACGTCCTCCGAGGCGAAGATCACGAGCCGGCGCGCCACGTACAGCGGGTCCTCGCCGGCGACGAGCAGTCGCGCCGCGTAGTAGAGGGCCGCGTCGGGATCGCTCGCGCGCAGGCTCTTGATGAGCGCGGAGGTCACGTTGAAGTGCTCCTCGCGCTCCCGGTCGTGGCGGAGCAGGCGCTGGCCCGCCGCCCGCTCCACGGTGTCGGCGTCGAGCCGGGCGCGTCCCTCCTCGGCGGCCAGGGCCGCGGCCGCCTCCAGCAGGTTGAGGGCGCGGCGCGCATCTCCGTCGGCGGCGGTCGCGATGGCGCCGGTCGCGTCGTCCGCGAAGGGGAGCCCGAGCCGGCCGAGCCCTCGCTCCGGGTCGGTGCGCGCGCGTTCGAGCACCGCGGCGAGCGCGTCGGCGTCGAGGGGCTCGAGGGTGAAGACGCGACAGCGGGAGAGCAGGGGCGCCACGACCTCGAACGAGGGGTTCTCTGTCGTGGCACCGATCAGCGTCAGCAGGCCCGCCTCCACGTGGGGCAGCAGGGCGTCCTGCTGGGCTCGGCTCCAGCGGTGGATCTCGTCGACGAAGAGCACGAAGCGCCGGCCGGAGGCCCGGTCCAGCCGCGCCCGCTTCACCGCCTCGCGGAGCTCGGTGACCCCGGCGAGCACCGCCGACAGGGCATGGAAGACGGCGTCCGGGCCCGCCAGCAGCCGCGCCAGGGTGGTCTTGCCGGTCCCCGGCGGCCCCCAGAGGATGAGCGAGGTCAGCTCGCCGGCGCGCGCGAGGGTGCGCAGGGGAGCCCCGGGACCGACCAGGGTGTCCTGGCCGACCACCTCGTCGAGGCTTCGCGGCCGCATGCGTTCCGCGAGGGGCGGGGCCGGAGGGCGCGTCCCCGGGGCCGGGCGGTCGAAGAGGCCGGGCTCGCGTTCGCCCATTCGCAGCAGCCTAGCACCGCGCCTGCTAGCAGCGTCGCGGTCGCTGCCGTACGTTCCGGCTGCGCCCCACCCCCCGCAGCGAGGCGCCATGCGCACCGACCCGACGTCGTCCGACTCGATGCCCCTGCGCTCGATCGCCCTCTGCCTCAAGCCGGGCCAGCCCCAGGCGTCGGGACTGGTCCGCGGTCTCGACAAGTGGCTGCGGGAGCGGGGCCTGGCGGTCGGGCTCGACGAGGAGGCCGGCGAGCAGGTCGGCCGACCGGGGCGTCCCCGGGAGGCGCTCATCGCCGAGGTGGACGGCGTGGTCGCCCTGGGCGGCGACGGCACCCTCCTGGCCGTGGCCCGGGCGGCGGGGGAGCGCGCCGTCCCGATCCTGGGCGTGAACCTCGGCACCCTCGGCTTCATGGCGGAGATCCCCCAGGACGAGATGTTCGCCGCGCTCGAGCGCGTCCTGCGCGGCGAGATGCGGGTGGAGCCCCGGATGCGGCTCGAGGTGACCATCCGCAGCGGCGACGAGATCCGCGGCCGCTTCCTGGCGCTGAACGACGCCGTGGTCGCCAACGGCGACTTCCCCCGCATGATCGAGGTCCGGGCCCGGGTCGACGACATGGAGCTGGCCACCTACCACGCCGACGGGCTGATCGTGAGCACGCCCACGGGCTCCACCGCCTACTCGCTGTCGGCCGGAGGTCCGGTGCTCGACCCGCGGCTCGAGGCCATGGTGGTGACGCCGATCTCGCCCCACACGCTCACCCAGCGGCCGGTCGTCCTCCCGGGTGCGTCGCAGGTGGAGATCCGGGCCCGGGTCCGGGGCGGCCACGTGCAGCTCGCGGTGGACGGCCAGGTGGGCGGCGTGCTGGGCGAGGACGACTTCGTCACGCTGCGGTGCTCCCCGCATCGCGTCCACCTGGTGGTGTCGCCGTTCCGCAACCACTTCGCCATCGTGCGCGAGAAGCTCGGCTGGGGGCGGCGTTGATCGAGAGTCTGCGGATCCGCGACCTCGCGATCGTCCGCGACGTCTCCCTCGAGCTGGGTCCCGGCCTGAACGTGCTCACCGGCGAGACCGGCGCCGGCAAGTCCCTGCTGCTGGGCGCCCTGGCCCTGCTGGCGGGGGCGCGGGCCTCCGCCGACCGGGTGCGCGAGGGCGCCGACGAGGCGGTCGTGGAGGCCGTGTTCCGCGCCGCCCCGGCGCTCGCCGCCGCGCTCGAGGCCCGGGGGATCCCCACCGACGACGGCGCCCTGGTGGTGCGTCGCAGCATCGCGTCGGGGGGGCGCAGCCGGGCCTGGCTGGGTGGCCAGCTCGTGCCCATCGCGGCGCTGGCGGAGCTGCTCGGCGAGCGGATCGAGGTGGCCAGCCAGCACGAGTCCCAGGCGCTGCGGAGCCCGGAGACCCACGGGCGCCTGCTCGACGCCGGCGCCGGCCTCGAAGCCACGCGGGCGCGGGTGGCCGAAGGGGCGGCGGCCCTGCGTCGGGTCCGGGAGGAGCTGCGCCGGCTCACCGAGGACGCCGAGGAGCGCGAACGCCGGCGCGACTACCTGGCCTTCCAGGCCCGCGAGATCGACGAGGCCGAGCTCCAGCCCGGCGAGCGCGAGCGGCTGGTGGCCGAGCGGGGTCGCCTGCTCCACGCGGAGCGCCTGCGCGCGGAGGCGTTCCGGGCCAGCAGCCTCCTGGCCGGGGATCCGACCGCCGAGACGCCGTCGGCCTCGGACGCGGTGGGCGAGGCGGCCCGGGTCGTCGCCGAGCTGGCCGCCCTGGATCCGGCGCTCGCCGCGCCGGCGGAGCGCCTCGCCGCCGTCCGCAGCGAGCTCGACGACGTCTCCCTCGAGCTCGCCCGCTACGCCGAAGCGGTGGAGGCCGACCCCGAGCGCCAGGCCGTGGTGGAGGCGCGTCTGGCCCTGATCGAGCGGCTGGCGCGCAAGTACGGCGCCGACGAGGCGGAGATCCTGCGCCGTCGGGAATCCCTGGAGGCCGAGCTGGGCGAGGCGGTCGGCGCCGACGCCCGCCTCGCGGACCTGGCGAAGGAGAGCGAGGCGCGGGCCGCGTCCCTCGCGCGGGAGGCCGAGGCCCTCTCCCGGGGCCGGGCGAAGGCGGCGGGTCCGCTCTCGAAGCGGCTCTCGGCGGCCCTGGCCGAGCTCGCCCTGGCCGGCGCCGCCATCGAGGTGGCGCTCGAGCCGGTGCCGCCGCCCGACGGGCTTCCCTGTGGCCCGACCGGCGCCGAGCGGCCCGAGTTCCTGTTCCGGGCCAACCCCGGCGAGCCGGCGGGACCCCTGCGCCGGGTCGCCTCGGGCGGCGAGCTCTCGCGGGTCTTCCTCGCCCTCCGCAACACGCTCCGGGAGGCGGACGCGGGTCGCGTGCTGGTCTTCGACGAGGTGGACGCCGGCATCGGGGGCGCGGCGGCCGAGAAGGTGGGTCGCGCCCTGGCGGAGCTGGCCGGGGCCCACCAGGTCCTCTGCATCACCCACCTGCCGCAGGTGGCGGCCCTGGGCAGCGTCCACCTCCGGGTGGCCAAGCGGGTGCAGCGTGGGCGGACCGCGGTCCAGGTGACGCCGCTGGCGGGCGAGGACCGCGTGGAGGAGGTCGCCCGCATGGCGGGCGGCAGCCGCGTGGCGGAGGCCACCCGCCGCCACGCGGAGGCCCTCCTGGCCACCGGCAAGAAGGCCTGATCAGCGCGCAGGCCCGCCTCCAAGCCCCTGTTTCGGTTCGAGCTTTCCGGGCCTTCAAGCGGCGCCCCGGGGCCGCCGATGAGAGCCTGTGGGCGTCCGGCGGAGGCGTGTGGCCCCCGTCACGGAGGCGTGGCTCCGAGAGGTCGAAGCAGATGTCGGCGAACGGCGAGGGCCGCGAGGCGCGGCCGGTCCCGCCCGGAGCGAGCGTGCGGGTGATGCGGGGCTTCTTCGAGGGTCTCGAGCTGCCCCTGGACCGCGACTGGCTCGTGGTCGGCCGGGGGCGGGGCGCGGATCTGGTGATCCACGAGGGCACCATCTCCCGCGCCCACGCAGCCCTCGGCTACGGAGAGAAGGGCTTCTTCGTGCAGGACCTGGGCAGCACCAACGGCACCTTCGTCAACGGCCACCGGCTCGAGCGCGCGGCGCTCGGCGACGGCGACGAGGTCCAGCTCGGCAAGCTGCTGCTCCAGGTGCGGCTGCCCTGCTGACCGGAGGGAACGAGATGGAACGACTCACGGTGATGGTGATCCCGGACCGCTCGAACGCGACCGTGCGTCGCTTCAGCCTGTCGGTGCGGCGCCTGAAGCGAGCGGCGTTGCTGGCCGTGGTCGGGGTGCTGACGATCGGCGTGGGCAGCGTGGACTACGTCCGCGCCCGCCGCGACACCCGGGAGCTGTCGGGACTCCGGCAGGAGACCGCGGCTCAGCGCGACCGGCTCGCGGCCCTCGACGCCACGGTGGCGCGGCTCCAGGATCGGCTCGACCGGGTGCGGGAGCTGGAGCGCAAGGTCCGCATCATCGCCGACCTGCCGCAGGTCTCGGAGCAGACCGTGGCGCCGGCCGGCCTGGGCGGTGGGCGCGACGAGGAGAGTCTTCCCGAGATCGAGCCCGAAGGGGCGCCACCGGCCGAGGAGTCCGCGGCCGAGGGCGCGGGCGCGGGCGCGCGGGAGGGTGCGCCGCCGCCGGACCGCCGCGCGGCCCTCGATGCCGCCGGCATGCGCGCGGCCCACGTCGCGCGCATCCACGCCACGGCCGACGCCCTGGACGAGCGCGCGGTGTCCCAGGCCACGAGCCTCGCCGAGCTCGTGGAGCGGCTCGAGGGCAAGAGCCGCCGCCTGGCCTCCACTCCGTCGATCTGGCCCACCCGCGGCTGGGTCACCTCCGGCTACGGCTACCGCACCTCCCCGTTCACCGGGAACCGCCAGTTCCACGGGGGCATCGACGTGGCCTCCAAGCCCGGCACGCCGGTGATCTCGCCCGCCCAGGGCGTGGTGGTGTTCGCGGGCAGGAAGGGCCCGCTCGGCCGGACCGTGATCCTCGACCACGGCTACGGCATCCGCACCACCTACGGCCACAACGCCAAGCTGTTCGTGAAGAAGGGCGAGCGGGTGGAGCGGGGGGACCCCATCGCCGCGGTCGGGAGCTCGGGACGCAGCACCGGGCCCCATCTGCACTACGCGGTGCAGGTGGACGGCCGGCTCGTGAACCCGATGAACTACATCCTGGACGAGTGAGCCGAGTCGGGGCCCCTCGGGGACCTCTTTGCTCCGGGCGCAGGCCGCCCGCTACACTGCGCCCTCGCCCCGCGAGGGAGGCTCGTCCCGCTTGTTCCAGCAGATCGCCCGAAGCGTCCTCGGATCCGCCAACGACCGCGTCCTGAAGGGGCTCGTCCCGCTCGTCGAGCGGGTCAACCGCCTCGGGCCCGAGCTGGCCCGGCTGTCGGACGCCGATCTCGCGGCCCGCACCGCGGCGTTCAAGCAGCAGCTCGAGAACGGGGCCTCCCTGGACGACCTCCAGGCGGAGGCCTTCGCCACCGTGCGCGAGGCCGCCAAGCGGGTCCTGGGCCAGCGCCACTTCGACGTCCAGCTCGTCGGCGGAGCCGTCCTCCACAGCGGCTCCATCGCCGAGATGAAGACCGGTGAGGGCAAGACCCTGGTCTCGACCCTGGCGGCCTACCTCAACGCCCTCACCGGGCGCGGCGTCCATCTGGTGACGATCAACGACTACCTCGCGCGCCGGGACGCCGAGTGGATGGGGCAGGTCTACAGCTTCCTGGGCCTGTCGGTGGGCTGCATCCTCCACGACCTCGACGACGCCCAGCGCAAGGCCGCCTACGGCGCCGACATCACCTACGCCACCAACAACGAGCTCGGCTTCGACTACCTGCGCGACAACATGAAGCCCTCCCTCGACTACTTCGTCCAGCGGGGCCACGCCTTCGCCATCGTCGACGAGGTGGATTCGATCCTGATCGACGAGGCCCGCACGCCGCTCATCATCTCGGGCCCGTCGGAGGAGAACACCCAGATCTACGCCGTGGCGAACCGGGTGATCCCGCGCCTGGCGGCCGGCACGAAGGGCGATCCCATGAAGGGGATCGAGGAGACCGGCGACTACTGGGTGGACGAGAAGGATCACCTGGCGGTGCTGACCGAGGCCGGCATCCAGAAGGCCCAGGGCCTGCTGGGCGTCGACGACCTCTACACGCCGCAGATGATGCCGGTGCTCCACGCGGTCAACCAGGCGCTGATCGCCCACACCCTCAAGAAGCGCGACGTCGACTACCTGGTGAAGGTGAACGAGGGCACCCGCCGCCCCGAGGTCGTCATCATCGACGAATTCACCGGTCGCCTGATGGAGGGGCGGCGCTGGTCCGACGGCCTGCACCAGGCGGTGGAGGCCAAGGAGGGCATCCCGATCCAGAGCGAGAACCAGACCCTCGCCTCGATCACCTTCCAGAACTACTTCCGGATGTACGACAAGCTCGCGGGCATGACGGGGACGGCGGATACCGAGGCCCCGGAGTTCGCCAAGATCTACGACCTGGACGTGGTCGTCGTGCCCACCAACCGGCCCATGGTGCGCGCGGACCTGCCGGACGTGGTCTACAAGACCCACGCGGAGAAGTTCGACGCCGCCATCGACGACATGGTGGAGCGCCACGCCCAGGGCCAGCCGATCCTGGTGGGCACCGTCTCGGTGGAGGCCAGCGAGAAGTTCTCCCGACGCCTGGCCAAGCGCGGCATCAAGCACAACGTCCTGAACGCCAAGCACCACGAGCGCGAGGCGGAGATCGTCTCCCAGGCGGGCCGTCTCGGGGCCCTCACCATCTCCACCAACATGGCGGGCCGCGGCACGGACATCGTCCTCGGCGGCAACCCGGAGATGATGGCCCTGGCCAGGTGCGGCGGTGACAAGGAGCACCCGGACTACCCGACGCAGCTGGCGCGCTTCCAGCACGAGTGCGACGCGGAGCGGGAGCGGGTGATCGAGGCCGGCGGCCTGCACATCCTGGGCACCGAGCGTCACGAGAGCCGTCGGATCGACAACCAGCTGCGCGGCCGCGCCGGCCGCCAGGGCGACGCCGGCTCGAGCCAGTTCTTCCTGTCCCTGGAAGACGACCTGCTCCGGATCTTCGGCTCCGACCGCCTCAAGCCGCTGATGGAGCGGCTCGGCATGGAAGACGGCGAGGCCATCGAGAGCCGGATGCTCTCCCGCCAGATCGAAGGCGCCCAGCGGAAGGTCGAGGCCCGCAACTTCGACATCCGCAAGCACCTGCTCGAGTACGACGACGTGATGAACAAGCAGCGCGTGGTCTTCTACGACCGCCGGCGCGCGCTGCTCTCCCAGTCCGACGTCCACACCGAGGTGCTCGAGATGACCGAGGGCGTGCTGGTGGAGACGCTCAACGCCCACTGGCCGGCCAAGGGCGACCCCGAGGACGAAGACCTGGCCAACCTCTCCAAGGCCCTGGAGGCGCACTTCGGGGTGCTCCTCGACCCCCGCCAGCCGCCCTTCCAGCTGGACGGGCGGGTGCCGGACCGCGACGCCATGGGCCACGGGATCCTCGACCGCCTGGTGGAGATCCTCGACGAGAAGTCGCGCATGTGCGACGAGCTGGTCGAGCGCTATCCCGACCAGCGCCTGCCGACCTTCGCGGACCTGGAGCGCGAGATCCTGCGCTGGACCCTCGACCGGCAGTGGAAGGACCACCTCCACGGCATGGACGCCCTGCGCGAGGGCGTGCGCCTGCGCGGCTACGCCCAGCGCGACCCGAAGCTCGAGTACGCCCGCGAGGGCTTCGCCCTGTTCGAGGAGATGAACCGCCGGGTGGACGAGCAGGTGGTGGAGCAGCTGTTCCGGCTCCAGATCCGGGAGGAGTCGCTGGTGCCCCAGGAGGCGCCGCCCCCGCAGGCGCCCGCCGCGGCGGCCCGGCCGCGCCCGGGTGCGGCCATCGAGCGGAATCCGGCGCCGCCCCCGGCGGCTGCGGGCGTGGTCGGCGCCGCGGGCGTGGTGGGCGCGGGCAAGGCGGCCCGCCCCGGCAAGGTCGGCCGCAACGACCCCTGTCCGTGCGGGAGCGGCAAGAAGCACAAGAAGTGCTGCGGCGCCGGCTGACCCCATCCCCATGACCGCGCTGCGCGTTCCCGGCTTCCGCGCCGCCGGCATCCACTGCGGGATCAAGGACGACGCGCCGGACCTCGCCCTCCTCGTCAGCGATGCCCCCTGCAGCGCCGCGGGCGTGTTCACCCGCTCCAGCGTGGTGGGAGCCCCGGTGGCGCTCTGCCGCGAGCGGATTCGCGCCGGCCGCGCGCGGGCCGTCGTCGTCAACAGCGGGATCTCCAACGTGGCCATGGGAGCCCGCGGTGACCGCGATGCGCGGCGGATGGCCGCCTGGGCGGCGAGCTGCCTCGGCTGCGCCCCCGAAGAGGTGCTGGTCGCCTCCACCGGGGTCATCGGGGAGCCCCTGCCCATGGATCGGCTGCGCAGCGGCATCCCCGCCGCCGCCCGGGCGCTGCGGCCCGCCGGCCTTCGCGACGCGGCCCGGGCCATCATGACCACCGACACCCGGCCGAAGTGGGCCGCCGCCGAGACGCGCGTCGCGGGGACGCCGGTGCGCGTGGCGGGGATCGCCAAGGGCGTGGGCATGTGCGCCCCGGACATGGCCACGGTCCTGGGCTTCGTGCTGACCGATGCGGCGGCCTCGCCCGCGCTGCTGCGGCGGCTCTGGCGCCGGACCGCCGCCGAGACCTTCAACCGCGTGACGGTCGACGGCGAGACCTCCACCAGCGACACGGCCCTGCTGCTGGCCAACGGTCGGGCCGGGCACCGGGTGCTGCGCGACCCGGCGAGCGCCGGCGCGCGCCGGCTGGCGACCGCCCTGGGCGAGGTGTGCGAGGAGCTGGCGCAGGCGCTGGCCCGGGACGGCGAGGGGGCGACCCGGCTGGTGACCGTCGTGGTAGAGGGCGCGCGTAGCGCGACGGCCGCGGAGAAGGCGGCCGCGCGCATCGCCAACTCGCCCCTGGTGAAGACGGCCCTGTTCGGCGCCGACGCCAACTGGGGACGCATCCTGCAGACGGTCGGCGCCGGGCGCGTCCCGCTGCGGCTCGAGCGCACCCGGGTCGTCCTCGCCGGGGTGACGGTCTTCCGCGACGGCGCCAGCGCCGGGCCCGCGGCGCGGCGCCGCGCCGAGGCGCGCCTGCGGAGGCGGGAGGTGGAGGTGCGCGTGCACCTGGGGGACGGCCGGGCGACGGCCCGCCGCTGGACGTGCGACCTCAGCTACGACTACGTCCGCATCAACGCCGAGTACACCACCTAAGATGGCCTTCCAGATCGACTTCATCTCCCCCCTCGGCGGGGGGCGCTACACGCTCCACGTCTCCCTGGCGGACGAGCGCCTGCACTTCGAGGGGCGCGTCGAGCCGTCGGAGACCCTGGAGGTGGACTGGTCGGACGAGTTCCAGGATCTCCTGCTGCGCCACACCCGCTCCGCCGAGGACTTCCGGCGCGTCGGGACGGCCCTGGTGCGGGTCCATCTCGGCGAGCCGGTCCTGTTCCCCCTCAGCGTGGGCTGAGCTGCGGACCGGCCCCTCGGGGAACGTCGGTCGCTCCGCCTACCGGGGGCTGCCCCGGCGTGCTATCTCCTCGCAACTTCACACGTTCCGGACCGCCCCTGCGGTGCCCGGGCGGTGGGGCACCGGGGCTGCGCTCCGGGCCCGGCCGCCGGGGAAGGGGAGGGCGGCGCGCGACAGCGCGCGACCGCGCGAGGGCAGGAGCCCGGTCGCCCAGCGATCCGGTCGCCCGGTCGGAACGGAGGCACAACCGCGAAGGAGATCGCCATGAGCGAGACGTCCGCCGAGACTTCGGCAGCCACCCCCTCTGCACCCCCGGACGAGCTGCACGCGGCCATGGCCGAGCAGGTCGCCCAGCAGCCGCTCTCGATCCGCGCCTTGCTGGAGGCGGGCGTGCACTTCGGTCACCAGACCGGGCGCTGGAACCCGCGCATGAAGCCGTACATCTTCGGCGAGCGGGACGGCATCCACATCCTCAACCTCGACGCCACACTGCCGCGCTTCCAGGCCGCCGTGGAGTTCCTGCGCGAGACGGTGGCGGCGGGCGGCAAGGTTCTCTTCGTGGGCACCAAGCGCCAGGCCCAGGGCCCCATCGAGATGGAGGCGCGTCGCTGCGGCCAGTTCTACGTCAACAACCGTTGGCTCGGCGGCATGCTCACGAACTTCCGGACCGTGAAGAAGTCCATCGAGCGCTACAAGGAGATGCGCGCGATCCTCGACGACGAGGAGAAGGTGACGGACCTCTCCAAGAAGGAGCGCGCCCGCGTGAACCGCGAGGTGAACAAGTACGCGCGCTCCCTCGAGGGGATCAAGGAGATGACGCGGCTGCCCGACGCCCTGCTCGTCATCGACATCGCCCGGGAGCACATCGCCGTCACCGAGGCGCGTCGCCTGGGCATCCCGATCGTGGCGGTGGTCGACACCAACTGCGACCCCGAGGGCATCGACTACGTGATTCCGGGCAACGACGATGCCATGCGCGCCATCTTCCTGTACTGCGCGCGGGCCGCGGATGCCTGCGCCGAGGGTCAGGCGCTCCACGAGGCGCGCGTCCAGTCCCAGGCCACCGCGGATCCCGGCAAGGTCGAGGCGGGCGCGCCCACCACGGGGCGCGTGGTGGTCGAGATCAAGCAGCCCCCGCGTCGGGGCCGCGGCGCCGAGGGCGCCGGGGGCCGGGGCAGCGGTCGCCGCAGCGGCCGCGCCGTCTCGGCCGGCGGGAACACCGGCGGGGGCGAGGAGAGCCCGCCCGCCGCCAGCGAGAGCCCGGCACCGACGGCCGGGGCCGAGCAGAAGCCGGAGTAGAGGAGGCAGCGTGGCGGAGATCACGGCCAAGATGGTGAAGGAGCTCCGGGAGCGCACCGGGGCCGGCATGATGGACTGCAAGAAGGCGCTGGCCGACGCCGAGGGCGGTGACGTGGAGAAGGCCGTGCTCCTGCTGCGCGAGCGCGGCCTGGCGAAGGCCGTCAAGCGCGAGGGGCGCGAGACCAGCGAGGGCAGCATCGGGATTGCCCTGGCCGGGTCCCGCGGCGCGCTGGTGGAGATCGGCTGCGAGACCGACTTCGTCGCCAAGAACGAGAAGTTCCAGGCGCTGGTGGCCGAGCTGGCCCAGGCGGTGCTCGACCACGGCGCCGACTCGGCCGAGGCGCTCCTCGCGGCCGAGGTGGACGGAGCCAAGGTGGAGGAGAAGCTCCAGAACGCCATCGCGACCATCGGCGAGAACATCGTGCTCAAGCGGGTCGCCCGCATCGACGTGGACGGGCCCGGCCTGGTGGGCGGCTACGTCCACACGGGCGGCAAGATCGGCGTGATCGTCGGCCTGGCCACCGGGGCCCGCGGCGAGCCGGTGGAGGTGCTCGCCAAGGACCTGGCCATGCACATCTCCGCCGCCGACCCGAGCCCGGTAGCGGTGGACCGGGACGGCGTCCCCCAGGAGCTCATCGAGCGCGAGCGCGAGATCTTCCGCAAGCAGGCCCTGGACCAGGGCAAGCCCGAGAAGATCATCGACCGCATCGTCGACGGGCGCGTCAACAAGTACTACGCGGAGGTGGTGCTGACGGAGCAGCCCTTCGTGAAGGACCCGGATCGGGCGGTCAAGAAGCTGCTCGAGGACGTGGCGGCCCAGACGGGTGGCGAGGTCCGCGTGACGGCCTTCGCGCGATTCAAGCTGGGGGAGGCCGCGACCTCGTGACCGGATCCCGCCGGATCCTGCTCAAGCTCTCCGGCGAGCGACTCGCCGGGGGGCCCGGGTTCGGCATCAGCCCCGAGGTGATCGGGGGCATCGCCCAGGAGATCGAGGACGTCCGGAGTCTCGGGGTCGAGCTGGGCATCGTCATCGGCGGTGGCAACGTGATCCGCGGCATCACGGCGGCCTCGGCGGGCATGGACCGCGGCACCGCCGACTACATGGGCATGCTGGCCAGCGCCATCAACGCCCTGGCCCTGCAGGACGCCCTCGAGAAGCGGAGCCTGCAGACGCGGGTGCTGTCGGCGCTGGACATCCAGCAGGTGGCCGAGCCCTACATCCGCCGGCGGGCGACCCGGCACCTGGAGAAGGGGCGGGTGGTGATCTTCGCGGCCGGCACCGGGAACCCCTACTTCAGCACGGACACGGCGGCGGCCCTGCGCGCCGCCGAGATCCACGCGGACGTGATCCTGAAGGCCACCCAGGTGGACGGCGTCTACGACGCCGACCCGAAGCTCGAGCCGAACGCGCGGCGCTTCGACCAGCTCACCTACGACGAGGCCATCCAGCAGAACCTGCGGTTCATGGACCAGACGGCCATCGCCTTGTGTCGGGAGAACGATCTGCCGATCGTGGTCTTCGACGTCACCGCGCCCGGCAACATCCGGAAGGTGATCCAGGGAGAGAAGGTCGGCACGCGCGTGACCGGCTAGCGGAGGCAACATGGCGGCCGAAGAAGACGTCGGTTTGGTGCTCGAGGAGACCGGGGAGGCCATGGACAAGGCGCTCCGGTCGCTGCGCCACGAGCTGCAGAAGGTGCGGACCGGCCGCGCCAACACCCAGCTCCTGGACGGCATCAGCGTGGACTACTACGGGACGCCCACGCCCCTCAACCAGCTGGCCAACCTCACGACCCCGGATCCGCGGCTGATCCTGATCAACCCCTTCGACAAGGGGACCGTGGCGGCCATCGAGAAGGCGGTCCAGGCCTCGGACCTGGGGCTCACCCCCAACAACGATGGCAAGGTGGTGCGGATCCCGATCCCGCCGCTCACCGAAGAGCGGCGCAAGGAGCTGGTGAAGCACGTCCACAAGGTGGCCGAAGAGCACAAGGTGGGAATCCGGGAGGCCCGGCGGGACGGCCTCTCCATGCTGAAGGACCTGGAGGGCGACGGCCTGTCTTCGGACGATCGCCACCGGGCGGACAAGAAGATCCAGGATCTGACCGATGGGCACGTGAAGTCGGTAGACGAGATCTGCGCCCAGAAGGAGAAGGAGATCCTCGAAGTCTGACCATGCCGGAACGCCGTCTGCACAGGGAGGGCCTGCCCCGGCACGTCGCCATCATCATGGACGGCAACGGCCGCTGGGCGGAGCAGCGGGGGCTCTCGCGCAACGCGGGCCACGAGGCCGGCTTGGAGTCCCTGCGGGCCGTGGTGCGCGCGTCCCACGAGCTCGGGGTCCAGGTGCTCACCCTGTTCGCCCTCTCCTCGGAGAACTGGAGCCGGCCCAAAGCCGAGGTCGACCGGCTCATGGGGCTCCTCGACGAGTACCTGGACAGCGAGGTGGACGAGGTCCACCGCAACGGCATCCGCATCCGGGTGATGGGCGAGCCGGACCTCGTGCCGCCGGAGATCCGCGCCAAGCTGGACCGGGCCGTGGCGCGCACCCGGGACAACACCGAGATGACCCTCTGCTTCGCCCTCTCCTACGGCGGGCGCCGGGAGATCGTCGAAGCGGCGCGCAGGCTGCTGCGCGAGGCGGAGCTCGGCAAGCTCGACGCCGAGAGCCTGGACGAGAAGAGCTTTGCCGCCCACCTCTACGAGCCCGACCTGCCGGAGCCGGATCTGCTGATCCGAACCGGCGCCGAATCGCGGGTGTCGAACTTCCTGCTCTGGCAGATCGCGTACACCGAGCTTCACTTCACGGAGGTCATGTGGCCCGACTTCCGCAAGCAGCACCTGGTGAACGCGTTCCTGGACTACCAGCGCCGGGAGCGCCGCTTCGGGCTGACGAGCGCACAGGTGGAGCGGGGCCGGACGGGGGACGCGTGAAGCGCCTCAGCGTACTGGGCAGCACCGGGAGCATCGGCGAGCAGACCCTGGACGTCGTCGCGGCCTTCCCGGACCGCTACCGGATCGTGGCCCTCGCGGCCGGGCGCAACACCGAGAAGCTCGCGGCGCAGGTGCGGCGTTTCCGGCCCGGGCTCGTGTCCGTGGCGGACGCCGCCGCGGCCGAGAGCCTCGGAGAGCGGCTGCCCGCCGGCGGTCCGCGTCCGGAGGTGCACGTGGGCGCGGCGGGCCTCGAGGCGGTCGCCCGCGCCGACGCCGACCTGGTGGTCTCGGCCCTGGTGGGGGCGGTGGGGCTCCGGCCCACGCTGGCCGCCATCGAGGCGGGACGCGACGTGGCCCTCGCCAACAAGGAGGTGCTGGTCATGGCGGGCGCGCCCGTGCTGCGCGCGGTGCGCGCGCGGGGCGTGTCGCTGCTGCCGGTGGACAGCGAGCACAGCGCCATCTTCCAGGCCCTGGCGGGACAGCGGGGGGAGGACGTGGCGCGGCTGATCCTGACCGCCTCCGGCGGGCCCTTCCGCACCTGGAGCGCCGAGCGGATCGCCGAGGCGAAGGTGGCGGACGCCCTCAACCACCCCAACTGGGACATGGGACCCAAGATCACCGTCGACTCGGCCACGCTGATGAACAAGGGTCTCGAGGTGATCGAGGCGCGCTGGCTGTTCGACACGCCCCCGGAGCGGGTGGACGTGGTGGTCCACCCCCAGTCCATCGTCCACTCCCTGGTGGAGTTCGTCGACGGCTCGGTGCTGGCGCAGCTCGGGCTGCCGGACATGCGGGTGCCCATCGCCGTGGCCCTGGCCCACCCCGAGCGGCTGCCGCTGGCGCTCGAGCGACTCGATCTGGCGGCGCTCTCCCGCCTGGACTTCGAGCCCCCGGACCGGAGCCGCTTCCCGTGTCTCGAGCTGGCCTTCGACGCCTTGCGCGGCGGGGAGACGGCGCCGGCGGTGCTCAACGCGGCCAACGAGGTGGCAGTGGCCGCCTTCCTCGAGGGGGCGATCGCCTTTCCGGCCATCGCGGCCGTGAACGCCGAGGTGCTCGGGGCCCACGTCGGCAGGGCCGGCGGCGACACCGCCCGGGACCTCCAGGACGTGCTGGACGCCGATGCCTGGGCGCGGGCCCGGGCGCGAGAGGCCCTGTCGGGCCACGAAGGGAGGGCTGCGTGACCATCCTGAGCTTCGCCTTCGCCTTCGTGCTGCTGCTGGGCGTGCTGATCACGATCCACGAGTTCGGGCACTTCATCGTGGCCAAGCTGTGCGGTGTGCGGGTGCTCAAGTTCTCGATCGGCTTCGGTCCGGCGATCGGCATCGGGCGCTACCGGCTCCACTGGGAGCGGGGCGGCACCGAGTACACCCTCGCCTGGATCCCCCTGGGCGGCTTCGTGAAGATGCTCGGCGAGGTGCCGGGCGAGGAAGAGGAGGATCTCGCCCTCGAGGACCCGGAGCGGGCCCTGAACGCCAAGCCCGTCTGGCAGAAGCTCGCGGTGGTCTTCGCGGGCCCCGCGATGAACCTGCTGCTGCCGGTCCTGGTGTTCGCGATCTCCCTGGCCGTCGGGATGGACCGGCCCGCGCCGGTGGTGGGCACCGTCGAGGAGGGCTCTCCGGCGGCGGCGGCGGGCCTGGTGCCGGGCGACCGGGTCGTGTCGATCGACGGCGAGGCGGTCCGCTGGTGGGACGAGCTGGAGCGCGAGATCCGCTCGCGCCCCGGCGAGAGCCTCCAGCTCGCGATCGAGCGCGACGGGGCGGAGCGGGCGCTGTCGCTGGCGGTCCGCGCCCGGCCGGGTCTGGACGAGCTGCGCCTCACCAGCGAGGTGGGCTGGCTCGGGCTGCGCCACCGCCGCCAGCGGAGCACGCTGGGCGTGCCCGACGTGGACTCTCCGGCCGCGGTCGCGGGCCTGCGCTCGGGCGACCGGGTGGTGGCGGTGGGCGGAACGCCCGTGGAGGACTGGGCGGCCCTCGCCGACGCCTACCGGACGGCGCAGGCCCCGGTGGTCGTCGCGGTGGAGCGCGGCGACCCCGAGGCGACCGCGCGCGCGGAGATCGACGTCCCCGCCCTGGGCTCCCTCGGGGCCCTGGGCGTCGTGCCGGCCACGGTGCTGGTCTCGGCGGTCACGCCCGACTCGGCGGCGTCGGCGGCCGGTCTCGAGCCCGGCGATCTCATCCTGGCCGTCGACGGCGAGCCGGCCGGGAGCTTCGCCTCCTTCGCCGAGACGGTGCTGTCGAGTGAGGGACGCACCCTCGAGGTCGCCTTCGCCCGCGAGGGCCGCACCCGGGTCGCCGCCGTCACCCCGCGGCTCACCGAGACCGGCAACGCGGGCGAAGAGGTCTACCGGGTGGGCATCCAGGCCGAGGACGCCACCCTGGTGGGCGCGCTGGACCTCGACCAGGAGCGGAACCCGCTGGTTTCGCTGCCCCGCGCCGTGGAGCGCACGGCCTACATCACCGGCCTCATGGTGAAGGGGGTCGGCAAGATCATCACCGGCGAGATCTCCCGCAACCAGATCGGCGGCCCGATCGAGATCGCCAAGCAGGCCCACACGGCCCTGGAGATCGGCTGGCAGCGCTACCTCGAGCTGATGGTGCTGATCAGCATCAACCTGGCCATCCTGAACCTCCTGCCCATCCCCGTGCTGGACGGCGGCCAGGCGGTGCTCTTCCTGCTCGAGGGCGTGAAGCGCGGGCCGCTCTCGCTCCGCACCCGCGAGATCGCGATGCAGATCGGCGTGACCATGGTGCTGATGCTGATGGGCTTCGCCTTCTGGAACGATCTCTCCCGCCACTGGTCGACGTTCGTGGAGTGGCTGCGCTCGGGTCTGTGAGGCTGCTCGCGCTCGAGACCGCCGCCGCCAGACCGCGGGTCGCGCTGCTGGAAGACGGTGCCGTGCGCGTCGCGCCGGCGGTGGCCGACCCGGAGGGCCCCGCCGAGACGCTCCTGCCCGCCATCGACGCCGCACTCCGAGAGGCCGGCTGGCGCCTCGAGGATCTGGACGGGCTCGCGATCTCCATCGGACCCGGCTCGTTCACGGGCCTGCGGGTGGGGGTCGCCACGGTGAAGGGGCTGGCGTTCCGGAGGCCGCTGCCGGTGGCGCCCGTGCCCACGCTGGGGGCGCTCGCCTGGGGGGAGCCGGCGCAGGCGGCGGGCCGCGAGCCGCGGCCCTGGCGGGTGGCGTGTCTCGACGCCCGCCGCGGCGAGCTCTACGGCGCCGCCTGGGAGCCGGTGGGCGACGACCTGGTGCGCCGGGTGCCCGAGGGCGTCTGGCACCCCGAGGCCCTGGCCGACGCGCTGCTGGGAGGGTCGGGCCCCTGGATCCTGCGCGGCGACGGGGCCGCGCTGCTGCGGCCGCCGCTCGAGGCGCGGTCCGGGGGTCGCGTGCAGGTGGCCGGGGACGGGCCCCCCACTGCGGAGGCGGTCGGGGTCCTCGGTACCCGCATGCTCGCCCGCGGGGAAGGGGTCTCGGCTGCCGCGCTCGTCCCCCGCTATCTGCGCCGCGCGGAGGCCGAGGTGAGGCGGATCGGAGAGCCCGTAGAGCCGGGTGTCGAAGCGGCGTTCCCTTCGGGGCAAATTCTTTGACACCCCGCCTTTCCTCCCGTAATTTGCTCACTTAGGGCGAACCGAGTGACCGGATTCGAATGGAACCGCGCGATCTCGCGCTGATCCAGCGGCTCGAGTCGGAGGACGAGGAGCTCCGCGAGCTGTGGGCCGAGCACGGCCGACTCGAGCGGGAGCTCGCAAGCCTCGACGAACAGCGTTTTCTGACGCCGGACGAGCAGGTCCGGCGCAGGCAGCTCCAGAAAGCGAAGCTTGCGGGGCGCGATCGCATCGAGGAGATCCTCGGCGCGCACCGCTGACCCCGCCGCCAACGGGGAATCCCAGTGCGTCTGACCGGCTCCGACATCCTGATCCACGCGCTCCGCGAAGAGGGGGTGGACGTCCTCTTCGGCCATCCGGGCGGCGCGGTCCTGTTCATCTACGACGCCATCCACAAGCACGGCTTCCGCCACGTGCTGGCCCGCCACGAGCAGGGCGCGGTCCACATGGCCGACGGCTACGCCCGCGCGTCGGGTCGTCCGGGCGTCGCCCTGGTGACCTCCGGTCCCGCGCTGACCAACGCCGTGACCGGCCTGGCCACCGCCTACACCGACTCGATCCCCCTGGTCTGCTTCTCGGGGCAGGTGCCCACCCACGCCATCGGCAGCGACGCCTTCCAGGAGGCGGACAACGTGGGCATCACGCGTCCCGTGACCAAGCACAACTACCTGGTGAAGGACGTGCGCGACCTGGCCTACACCATCAAGGAGGCGTTCCACATCGCCACCTCGGGTCGGCCCGGTCCGGTGCTGGTGGACATCCCGAAGGACGTCAGCAACACCGAGTGCGACTACCACTACCCCCGGGAGATCCACCTGGAGCACTACCAGCCCCGCTACGAGGGGCACTGGGGGCAGGTCAAGAAGGCGCTCTCCCTGATCCTGCAGGCGAAGCGGCCGGTGATCTACTTCGGCGGCGGGGCCATCCTGTCCGGCGCCGCCCGGGAGCTGCGTTCCTTCGTCGAGATGATGAAGATCCCCACCACCTACACGCTCATGGGCATCGGCGGGATCCCGGGCGACCATCCGCTCTCCCTCGGCATGCTCGGCATGCACGGCACCTATCGCGCCAATCTGGCGGTGGACGAGGCCGACGTGCTCATCGCCATCGGCGCGCGCTTCGACGACCGCGTCACGGGCAAGGTGGACGAGTTCAGCACCCGCTCGCGCAAGATCCACGTCGACATCGATCCCACGAGCATCCGCAAGGTGGTGCACGTGGACATCCCGATCGTCGGCGACGTGCGCAACGTCCTCCAGAAGTTCCTCAAGCTGGCCAGCGAGGAGCGCGACCTGACCCGCTTCCACGAGCGGATCGCGCCCTGGTGGTCGCGCATCCAGGCCTGGAACGACGAGCACCCGATCGCCTACGAGCAGCCGGCCGACGGCGCGCTGCTGCCCCAGTTCGTGATCGACAAGATCTTCCAGATGACCGGGGGCGAGGCCTGCATCACCACGGACGTGGGCCAGCACCAGATGTGGGCGGCCCAGTACTACCACTGCCAGGGCCCCAACAACTGGATCTCCTCGGGCGGTCTGGGGACCATGGGCTTCGGGCTGCCCTCGGCCGTCGGGGCCCAGGTGGCGCGGCCGGACGACCAGGTCATCTGCATCGCCGGCGACGGCTCCCTGCTCATGACCATCCAGGAGCTGGTGACGGCGGTGGAGGAGCGGCTCCCGGTGAAGGTGGCCATCATCAACAACCGCTACCTGGGCATGGTCCGCCAGTGGCAGCAGCTCATCTACGACAACCGGGTGTCGGGCAGCGACCTCCACGTGGGCCCGGACTGGGTGAAGCTGGCCGAGTCCATGGGCGCCCTGGGCCTGCGCGCCAGCCGCGTGGACGAGGTGGAGCCCGTCCTCGAGCAGGCCTTCTCCCATCCCGGCCCGGTCCTGATCGACTTCGTCGTGAAGGAGACGGAGAACTGCTACCCGATGGTGCCGTCGGGCTCGCCCTCGGCGAAGATGTTGCTGTCCGACCCGGACGCGATGGGCTGACCCGGATCCCATGCGACATACGATCTCGATCCTGGTGCGAAACGAGTTCGGCGTGCTCTCGCGCGTGGCGGGAATGTTCAGCGGCCGCGGCTACAACATCGACAGCCTCAACGTGGCGCCGACCCTCGACCCCAAGGTCTCCCACATGACGATCGTGACCCATGGCGACGACGAGACGATCGAGCAGATCACGAAGCAGCTGCACAAGCTGATCGACGTCATGACCGTGAAGGACTACGTCGACGGGGAGTACGTGGGCCGCGAGCTGGCCATGCTCAAGGTGGCCCCCACGCCCGAGAACCGGGCCGAGGTCATGCGCATCAGCGAGATCTTCCGGGGCAAGATCGTGGACGTCTCGCCCCGCTCCTTCGTCATCGAGATCACCGGCGGCGCCGACAAGATCGGTGCCCTGATCCGGCTGCTGGAGCCCCTGGGCCTGCAGCAGGTGATGCGCACGGGCCCGCTGGCCGTGGCCCGCGGGCTCTGACCCCCCAACGAACGAGGAAGCAGCGCCATGGCAGTGAAGATCTTCTACGACAAGGACGCGGACTTGGGCCGCCTCGACGGCAAGACCGTGGCCGTGCTCGGCTACGGGAGCCAGGGGCACGCCCACTCCCTGAACCTGCGGGATTCGGGCGTCCGTGTCGTCGTGGGCCTGCGCAAGGACTCGAAGTCGGTGGCCAAGGCCGAGGCCGAGGGCCTGCGGGTGGTGACGCCCGCCGAGGCCGCCCGGGAGGCCGACGTGGTGATGCTCACGCTTCCCGACGAGCGGATGGCCGACATCTACCGGGAGGAGGTCGAGCCGGGTCTCGTGCCGGGCAACTACCTGGCGGTGGCCCACGGCTTCAACATCCACTTCGGGCAGATCGTCGCGCCGGAGGGCGTCAACGTCTTCATGGTGGCGCCCAAGGGGCCGGGCCACACGGTTCGGGGTCACTACCAGGAGGGGCGCGGCGTGCCGTCCCTGGTGGCGGTGGGCGAGGACCCGTCCGGCGACACGCTCCAGATGGCGCTGGCCTACGCGGCGGGCATCGGCGCCGGGCGGGCCGGGATCCTCGAGACGAACTTCCGCGAGGAGACCGAGACCGACCTCTTCGGCGAGCAGTCGGTGCTGTGCGGCGGGCTCACCGCGCTGATGACCGCCGGCTACGAGACCCTGGTGGAGGCGGGCTACAGCCCCGAGATGGCCTACTTCGAGTGCATCCACGAGGTGAAGCTCATCGTCGACCTGATCTACGAGGGCGGCATCGCCAACATGCGCTACTCGGTGTCGAACACCGCCGAGTACGGCGACCTGACCCGCGGCCCCCGCATCGTGGACGACGCCGTCAAGGCGCGCATGAAGGAGATCCTGGGCGAGATCCAGAGCGGCCGGTTCGCCAAGGAGTTCATCCTCGAGAACCGGGCGGGCAACGCCTCCTTCAACGCGCTCCGCCGCCGGGGCGCCGAGCACGACCTCGAGCAGGTGGGCGAGCGCCTCCGGGGCCTCATGCCGTGGCTGCAGGAGAAGCGGCTGGTGGACCGCTCGAAGAACTGACATGAGCGAAGCGTCCGGGCAATCCGAGGGCGTCTTTCGCGAGCGGCCCACGGAGCCGATCGCGACGGACGCATTCCGCCTGGGGGTCTTCCCCGCGGCCGCGGCTGGTCTCTGCGGGCTCCTGGGCTGGACCGCCCTGGGCTGGGTCTGCCTCGGGGCCACGCTGTTCGTGGGCTTCTTCTTCCGCAACCCGCGCCGCCGCCTGCCGCCCGGCGAGAACGCGGTCGTGTCGCCCGCGGACGGTCGGGTGATCGCGGTGGACGAGATCGAGGTCGAGGGCGGCAAGGCCCTGCGCATCGGCATCTTCCTCTCGGTCTTCAACGTGCACGTCAACCGCGCCCCCCTGGCGGGGCGCGTGGTGGCGGTGGAGCGCGGCGGCCGCGGCTTCCGCGCCGCCTTCGACCCCCGGGCGGAGCAGGACAACGTGCGCTGCACGCTGCAGCTGGAGACGGCCCGAGGCGTGCGCTTCCAGGTCACCCAGATCACGGGTCTCGTGGCGCGTCGCATCGTCTGCCACCCGCAGGTCGGCGAGTGGCTCGAGCGCGGCGCGCGCTACGGCCTGATCCGCTTCGGCTCCCGAACGGACGTGGTGCTGCCCCTCGGCACGACGCCGCGGGTGGCCGTGGGGGACCGGGTGCGCGGGGGCAGCAGCATCGTGGCCGAGCTGGCGGGGGCGGTCTGATGGGCCCCGGCGCCTCGGAGGGCATGGATCGGCGGGGCCGGCGGCGTCGGCGGCGGCCGCGGGGAGGGCGGTCGCGCGGCTTCCTGCTGCTGCCGCACCTGTTCACCACCGCCAACCTCTTCTTCGGCTTCTACGCGATCGTACAGGCCACCAGCGGCCGGCCCGACCTGGCGGCGATCGGGATCATCCTCGCGGGTCTGCTCGACGCGATCGACGGGCGCGTGGCGCGCCTGGCCGGCGCCACGAGCCGCTTCGGCGGCGAGTACGACTCCATCGCCGACACGGTCTCCTTCGGGGTCGCCCCCGCCATGCTGGCCTTCTCGGCGGGCAACCTGGCCGTGCTGGGCCGCACCGGCTGGGTGATGGCCTTCCTCTACACCGCCTGCGCGGCCCTGCGCCTGGCCCGCTTCAACGTGTCGCCCGGGCGCTACCGGGGCCGTTTCGAGGGGCTGCCCAGCCCGCCCGCCGCGGCCATGGTGGCCACGACCCAGCTCTTCGTCTCGTTCCTGCGCGAGCAGGGCGTGGCGCTGCAGTTCCCCGAGTACAGCGTCGCCCTGGGGGTGGCGGGTCTGGGCCTGCTGATGGTGAGCCCGATCCCCTACCGCAGCTTCAAGGAGCTGGACCTGCGCCACTCCTTCGGCACCCTGGTCTTCAGCGTGCTGCTGCTGGCGGTGATCATCCAGGAGCCCAAGGTGACGCTCTTCGCGATCGCCAGCGTCTACGTGGCGGCGGGTCCCGCCGAGTGGCTGTGGCGGCGCGCGACCCATCGGCCGCTTCCGGTCCTGGCCGAGTCACCCGGCCCCGCGGAGGAGTGAACCCATGAGCGACGACCGCGTGCTGATCTTCGACACCACGCTGCGCGACGGCGAGCAGTCGCCCGGCTGCAGCATGAACCAGAACGAGAAGCTCGGACTGGCGCGGCAGCTGGCGAAGCTCGGTGTGGACATCATCGAGGCCGGGTTCCCGATCGCCAGCGAGGGCGACCTGGAGAGCGTGAAGGCGATCGCCACGTCGGTGCGCGAGCCGGTGATCTGCGCCCTGGCGCGGACGAGCCCGGCGGACGTGGAGCACGCCCTGGAGGCCCTGGCGCCCGCGGCGCGGCCCCGCATCCACACCTTCATCGCCACCAGCGACATCCACCTGGAGCACAAGCTGCGCAAGACCCGGGAGCAGGTGCTCGAGGAGGTGGACCGCGCGGTGCGCCAGGCGCGTCGCCACGTGGACGACGTGGAGTTCTCCGCCGAGGACGCCACCCGCTCGGACTGGGACTTCCTGGTGCAGGTCTTCAGCGTGGCGCTGGAGGCCGGGGCGTCGACGCTCAACGTGCCCGACACGGTCGGGTACACCACGCCCGTCGAGTACTACGAGCTGATCCGCTTCCTGCGCGAGCAGATCCCCGACAGTGAGCGGGCGGTCTTCAGCCTGCACTGCCACGACGACCTGGGGCTGGCGGTGGCCAACAGCCTGGCGGCCATCCGCGCGGGCGCGCGCCAGGTGGAGTGCACGGTGAACGGGATCGGCGAGCGCGCCGGCAACACGGCCATGGAAGAGGTGGTGATGGCGCTCAAGACCCGTCCCGACGTCTACGGCGGGGCGGACACGGGCGTGGTCACCACCGAGATCTACCCCACGAGCCGACTGCTCTCGTCCATCACGGGCGTGCCGGTGCAGCCCAACAAGGCGATCGTCGGTGACAACGCCTTCGCCCACGAGGCCGGCATCCACCAGGACGGCGTCCTCAAGAACAAGATGACCTACGAGATCATGACGCCCGAGTCCATCGGGCGGGCGTCCAACGAGCTGGTGCTGGGCAAGCACTCGGGCCGGCACGCGCTGCGGGAGCGGCTGCAGGAGCTCGGCTTCGACCTGGAGGGCGACGAGTTCGAAGCCGCCTTCCGCCGCTTCAAGGCCCTGGCCGACAAGAAGAAGAGCATCTATACCGAGGACCTGGAGGCGATCGCCGGCGACGCCGTGGTGCAGGCCGACGACCGCTTCGAGCTGGGCGACCTCTCCATCGCGTCGGGCACCTTCGCCGCGCCCCACGCCACGGTGGAGCTCCGGGTGGACGGCGAGCGCCGCAAGGCCAGCGCCCAGGGCACCGGGCCGGTGGATGCCGTCTTCAAGGCCATCGCCGAGCTCACGGAGACCAAGAGCGAGCTGATCCGCTACCACGTCAACGCGATCACGGCCGGCATGGACGCCCAGGGCGAGGTGTCGGTCACCCTGGCCGAGGATGGCCGCCGGGTGATCGGGCACGGCGCGCACACCGACATCATCGTCGCCAGCGCCAAGGGCTACGTCCACGCCCTGAACAAGCTGGAGTGGCACAAGCGACGCCGCGGCGTCGGCGAGCCGAGGGGGATCTAGGCGTGCACCAGGTGCTGCTGCTTCCGGGAGATGGCATCGGGCCCGAGGTGGTCCGCGAGGCACGGCGCGTCCTCGAGGCGGTGGGCGAGCGCCACGGCCTGAAGCTCGGCTTCGAGCAGGGGCTGATCGGCGGCGCCTCCATCGACGCGGCGGGGACGCCGCTCACCGACCAGGTGGTCGAGCGGGCCCGGGCCTGCGGCGCGGTCCTGCTCGGCGCCGTGGGGGGGCCGCGCTGGGACGCGATGCCCGTGGACACGCGGCCCGAGAGGGGCCTGCTGCGCATGCGCAAGGAGCTCGGGCTCTTCGCCAACCTGCGGCCGGCCACGGTCTTCCCGGCCCTCACCGAGGCCTCGACCCTGCGGCCGGAGGTGGTGGGCGGGATCGACCTGCTCGTGGTCCGGGAGCTGACGGGCGGGATCTACTTCGGCGAGCCGCGGGGCCGGGCCCTGGTGGGCGGCCGCCGCGAGGCTCGCAACACCATGGTGTACGACGAGGCGGAGATCTTCCGCATCACCCGGGTGGCCTTCGACGCCGCCCGCGGCCGGCGCCGCCACGTGACCCACGTCCACAAGGCCAACGTGCTGGAGGTCTCCCAGCTCTGGGTGGAGGTCGTGGACGAGGTGGCGCGCCACTACCCGGACGTGGAGCTGGCGCACCAGCTGGTGGACTCCTGCGCGATGCTGCTCGTCCGCGATCCCGGCCGCTTCGACGTGCTGGTGACCGGCAACCTGTTCGGCGACATCCTCTCCGACGAGGCGGCCATGATCACCGGGTCCCTCGGCATGCTGCCTTCGGCGAGCCTGGGCGAGGGCGGCGTGGGCCTGTACGAGCCGGTCCACGGCTCCGCGCCGGACATCGCCGGACAGGACAAGGCCAACCCGCTGGCCACGATCCTCTCGGCCGCCATGCTCCTCGAGCACTCCCTCTCGGCGCCGGAGGCCGCCGCCGAGGTGCGGGCCGCGGTGGCCGCGGTGCTCGAGGCGGGCCACCGCACGGCGGATCTGCTGCTGGCCGGACAGCCCGGTGCGCCCCTCGGCTGCCGCGCCATGGGCGATCGGGTGCTTGAGGCCCTGGGCGCGGCGTGACGACCACCGCCCTGTCCCGGGTGGCCGTCGTCGGCGCCACCGGCTCCCTCGGCCGCCAGCTCGTCGAGATCCTGGGCGACCGGCGCTACCCGGTCGGCCACCTGCTCGCCATCGCCGGCGAGGACTCCCTGGGCCAGGACGTGGAGCTGGCCGGGGAGGTGTGGCCGATCTCCGGGGCCGAGGCCTCCCTCGCCGAGATCGACCTGGTCTTCCTGTGCGCGCCGCCGGACGTCTCCCTGGAGTGGGCGGGGCGGGCGCTGCGGACGCCGACGCCGTGCATCGACGTCTCCGGAACCCTCGCCGGGCAGCCCGACGTCCCCCTGCTCGTCGCCGACCGCATGGCCCCCGACGCCGAGATCCACCAGCCCCTGGTCGCCGGGCCCCCGGCGACGTCCCTGGCGGCGGCCCTCGTGCTCGGTCCCCTGGCGGAGGCCGCCGGCCTGCGCAGCGTGGTGGGCACCGTGCTGGCGTCGGCTTCGAGCGGCGGCCGGGACCGGGTCGACGCCCTCTCGAGCCAGAGCCTGGCCGTCTTCGGGGCCGCCACGGGCGGGGCCGAGGATCCGGTTCCCGGGATCGCCTTCGACTGCGATCCCGTCGTGGGCCACCTGGAGGACGACGGCGCCACCGACGCCGAGCATCGCCTCGTCGCGGCCCTGCAGCGGCTCGTGCGCAGCGACCTCCCCGTGGCCCTCACCGCGGTGCGCGTTCCCACCTTCGTGGGCGACGGCGTCAGCCTCCGCATCGAGACCGAGCGGCCGCTCTCGCCCGACGACGCGCGGGCCGTGCTCGCCAAGGCGCCCGGGGTCGAGGTGGCCACGTCGGTGGCGCCCACCACCCGCGCCACCGCCGGCCGCGACCAGGTCGTCGTCGCCCGGGTGCGCCGCGACCCCACCTGCGAACGGGGGCTGCAGCTGTGGCTCGCCGCCGACGGCGTCCGGCTCGCCGCCCTCAACGGCGTGAAGCTGGCGGAGTCGCGTCCGCTTCCGCGCCCGCCCCGGTGAGTCGCGGTGGGCCTCCTGCGGCTGGTCCTCGAGTACGACGGCACCGAGTTCGACGGCTGGCAGGTCCAGGCCGCGGGACGCACGGTGCAGGGCGAGCTGGAGGCGGCCCTGGCCGCCATCGTGGGCCGGCCGGTGCGCGTGGTCGGCGCGGGCCGGACGGACGCCGGGGTCCACGCCGAGGGGCAGGTCGCCAGCGGCGTGCTGGAGACGGCGCTCGACGCCGAGACCCTGCAGCGGGCCCTCGACGCCCACCTGCCCCGGGACCTGGCCGTCGTCGGCCTCGACTGGGCGCCGCCCGGCTTCCACGCCCTGCGCGACGCCCGCGGCAAGCTCTACCGCTACGCCGTCTGGAACGGCTGCACCCGCTCGCCCCTGCGGGCGCGGCGCGCCGCCTGGGTGAGGAGCCCCCTCGACGTGGCCCCGATGGCCGCGGCGGCCGAGGGGCTCCTGGGCACCCACGACTTCGCGGCGTTCCAGACCGCCGGCAGCGACGTGCGCACCACGGTCCGCTCGCTCACGCGGCTGGAGGTGAGCGGCAAGCGCGGCGGCGAGATCCGCTTCGACGTGGAGGGCTCGGGCTTCCTGCGCCACATGGTCCGCAACCTGGTGGGCAGCCTGCTCGAGGTCGGGCGCGGGCGGCGGGAGCCGGGCTGGATCGCCGCCGTCCTGGCCGGATGCGATCGCCGGGCGGCCGGCCCCACGGCGCCGGCCCGGGGCCTCACCCTGGTGCGGGTCGACTACTGAAAGGCCCGAAATTCCAGGCGCTTAGCCCGGGCCGGGTGCTTGACGCCGGGCACTCCTTGGGGTATCTATCCGCGCTCCCGCGATCCCCGGAGCACGCATGACGAGCGTCGTCGGTCTCAACGCGAAGGACACCCGAAGCCTGCGTCGGCAGGACGTGGAGCCCCAGTGGCTCGTGGTGGACGCGACCGACCAGGTGCTGGGTCGCCTGGCGACCGCCGTCGCCGACCGGCTGCGCGGCAAGCACCGCGCGACCTTCACGCCCCACGAGGACGTGGGCGACTTCGTGGTGGTGATCAACGCCGAGAAGGTGAAGCTCACCGGCCGCAAGCGCGAGCAGAAGACCTACTACCGGCACACGGGCTACACGGGTCACCTCAAGGAGGTGACGGCCGAGCGGGTCCTCTCGGGTCCCCATCCCGACCGCGTCATCCGCAACGCCGTGCGCGGCATGCTTCCCAAGAACACCCTGGGCCGGCGGCTCCTGCGCAAGCTCAAGGTCTACGCCGGCGCCGAGCACCCCCACGCCGCCCAGAAGCCCCAGGAGCTCACCCTTGGCTGAAGCCCCCCAGAACTTCGACGCCACCGGGCGGCGCAAGAACGCCATCGCCCGGGTGCGTCTCACCCTCGGCACCGGCCAGATCGTGGTCAACGGCAAGACCATGGAGGAGTACTTCCCCCGGGAGACGCTCCAGATCGTGGTCCGCCAGCCCCTCGACGTGAGCAACAGCCTGGGCCGCTTCGACATCCGCGCCAACGTCAAGGGCGGCGGCGTGGCGGGGCAGGCCGGCGCCCTGCGCCACGGCATCGCCCGGGCCCTGGAGCGCTTCGACGAGACCTCGCGGCCCGTCCTGAAGAAGGCCGGTCTGCTCACCCGGGACGCCCGCAAGAAGGAGCGCAAGAAGTACGGCCAGCGCGGGGCCCGTGCGCGCTTCCAGTTCTCCAAGCGGTAGGACGCCGGAGCAGTCTGTTTCGCGGCGGGGCGTCCTGGAGAGGGCGCCCCGCTTTCGTTGGAGGCGTAGAAACGTCATGAAGATCGCGGTGATCGGCGCCAGTGGCTACACGGGACTCGAACTCCTGCGGCTGGTCGTGCGCCACCCGCGTCTCGAGCTGGTGGCGGCCACCTCCGAGCAGCGCGCGGGTCAGACCGTGGGCGCGGCCTTCCCGGCCCTGGCGGGCCTGGTGGACCTCGTCTTCGAGCGCAACGACCCCGGGGCCCTGGTGGGCCGCATCGACCTGGCCTTGGCGGCCCTGCCCCACGCGGCCTCCGCCCCCACGGTGGCGGCGCTGCACAAGGCGGGGATCCCGGTGGTGGATCTCTCGGCCGACTTCCGGCTGCGGGATCCCGCGGTGTACGAGGCCGCCTACGGCGACCACGGCGCCCCGGCGCTGTTCGGGCAGGCGGTCTACGGGCTGCCCGAGCGCTACCGGCGGGAGCTCGCCGGGGCGCGCCTGGTGGCCGCACCGGGCTGCTATCCCACTTCCGTCCTGCTGCCGCTGCTGCCGTTCCTGGACCGGGGCTGGCTCGAGACCGGCAGCCTCTGGGTGGACAGCAAGTCCGGCGTCTCGGGAGCGGGGCGCAAGCTCGAGGCCGACTACCTCTTCGCCGAGCTCGATGGCAACTGCCGCGCCTACAAGCCCGGCGGCGAGCATCGCCACGTTCCCGAGATGGAGCAGGAGGCCGGCCTGGCGGCGGGCGCGCCCGTGCGGATCAGCTTCGTCCCCCACCTGCTGCCGACCATCCGCGGCATCGTGACGACGATCCATGCCCGGCCGACCCGGCCGGTGGACACCGCGGCCGCCCGCGCCCTCCTGCGCGAGGCCTACGACCCGGAGCCGTTCGTACGGCTGCTGCCCGAGGGAACGCTGCCAAGCCTGGCGGCGGTACGCGGCAGCAACTTCTGCGACGTGGCGGCCGTGGCCGACCCGCGCACCGGCAGCCTGCTGCTCTTCTCGGCCCTGGACAACCTGGTGAAGGGCGCTGGCGGCCAGGCCGTGCAGTGCGTCAATGCCATGCAGGGCTGGCCCGAGACCGAGGGACTCCTGGAGGCTCCGCTCGTGCCGTAGGCCCGCGGGAGCCGAGTGAGGTCCACCGGTTTGACAGCGGCCGCGACCGCGCGGTATACACCTTCAAACCGCCTGACAGTACGAGTGTCGATGAAGCGAGAGACCGCGGCTGCGAGCCTGGCGGCGTCACGCCCCGAGCGTGCGACGTGACCCGCTACTTCGCAGACGACCCGCAGGAGCTTCGCCTGTCCGTCTCGGCCGTGGTCTGGCGGAGCCGGGAGGCGGCGCGGCAGCTCCTGCTGATGCGCCGCTCCGACAACGGCCACTGGGGTCTTCCCGGGGGCTACGTCGAGCCGGGCGAGTCCGTCGCCCAGGCCACCGCGCGGGAGGTCCTCGAGGAGACCGGCGTGCGCGTCGAGGTCGGGCGCCTGGTGGGGGTCTATTCCGATCCGTCGCGCCAGGTGGTGGCCTACGCCGACCGCCGGGTGCAGGCGGTGAATCTGTGTTTCGAGGCCGTCCCGGTGGGGGAGGGGGCGCCGACGACACCCGAGGAGACGCTCGAGACGGGCTACTTCGCAGCCGACGCGCTGCCGGAGCCGTTCGTGCCGATCCACACCGTGCGGGTGGAGGACGCGCTGGCCGGGGGGGCGCAAGCGCGCGTGCGCTGAGGCGCACACGGAACGTCGACGAGAGGCGACGAAGGGGAACCGGGATGAACGAGCGGCCGACCAAGTTCGTGTTCGTGACGGGGGGCGTGCTCTCCTCCCTGGGCAAGGGCCTCGCCTCCGCATCCATCGGTGCGCTGCTGGAGGCGCGGGGGCTCAAGGTCTCCTTCCTCAAGCTGGATCCGTACCTGAACCTCGATCCCGGGACCATGAACCCGTTCCAGCACGGCGAGGTCTACGTCACCGAAGACGGCGCCGAGACGGACCTGGACCTCGGCCACTACGAGCGCTTCACCAGCTGCGTGCTGAGCCGGCTCAACAACGTCACGGCCGGCCGGGTCTACGACGCCGTGCTCTCCAAGGAGCGCCGCGGCGACTACCTGGGCGGCACCGTGCAGGTCATCCCGCACATCACCGACGAGATCAAGGAGCGCATCCACGAGGCCAGTCGGGGTGCCGACCTGCTGCTGGTGGAGGTGGGCGGCACGGTCGGCGACATCGAATCGCTACCCTTCCTGGAGGCCATCCGCCAGTTCCGCTCCGAGGCCGGCCGCGACAACGTCTGCTACATGCACATCGCCCTGGTACCCTACGTGGCCACCGCGGGCGAGCTGAAGACCAAGCCGGTACAGCACTCGGTGAAGGAGCTGCGCAGCGTCGGCATCCAGCCCGACGTGATCCTCTGCCGCAGCGACCGCTTCCTGCCGAAGTCGGTGAAGAGCAAGGTCGCCCTGTTCTGCAACGTCGACGACGATGCGGTGATCACCGCCAAGGACGTGGAGAGCATCTACGAGGTGCCGATCATCCTCCACAACGAGGGGGTGGACGACAAGCTCTGCCAGATCCTGAACATCTGGACCGGCCGGCCGAACCTCGGGCCCTGGGAGGACCTGGTGCGCACGCTGCGCCACCCGGCGCGCGAGGTCACCATCGCCATGGTGGGCAAGTACGTCGACCTCACGGAGTCGTACAAGAGCCTGAACGAGGCGCTCTACCACGCCGGCTTCGCCCACGAGGCGCGGGTGCACATCGAGTACGTGGACTCGGAGAAGCTCGGCGACCCGGGGGTCCTGGCGGCCGCCGACGGCGTGCTCGTGCCCCATGGCTTCGGGGGGCGCGGCGCCGAGGGCAAGATCGCGGCCGTCCGCTACGCCCGGGAGCAGCGCGTGCCCTTCTTCGGCATCTGCTACGGCATGCAGCTGGCCACCATCGAGTTCGCCCGCAACGTGGCCGGCCTGGCCGGGGCCAGCTCGGCCGAGATCGATCCCGAGTCGCCCCACCCGGTGATCGACCTGCTGCCGGAGCAGCGCGAGATCCAGGACAAGGGCGCCACCATGCGCCTGGGGGCCTATCCCTGCGTGCTGCAGCCGGGCACCCGCGCCCACGCCGCCTACCCCCGGCCCGAGATCCAGGAGCGGCACCGCCACCGCTACGAGTTCAACCCCGCCTACCGCGAGCGGCTCTCGGAGGCCGGGCTGGTGCTCTCGGGCACCAGTCCCGACGGGCGCCTGGTGGAGGTGGTGGAGCTGGCGGACCACCCCTGGTTCGTGGGCTGCCAGTACCACCCGGAGTTCAAGTCGACGCCCTTCCGGCCGCACCCGCTGTTCGTGCACTTCGTGGGGGCCGCCCTGGAGAACGCCGCCAGCCGCGAGGCGTAGGGCAGGGCGGATCGGAGGCGCGGGCCGCGACCGCCCGGCGGCCGGACGGGCCGCCCTTGCGCCGGCTGCCGAACTCGTCTAAATCCCCAGTTTCCGGGGCGTTAGCTCAGTTGGCTAGAGCGCCGTGTTCACACCGCGGAGGTCACTGGTTCGAGCCCAGTACGCCCCACCAGCCCGCCTCCTCCGGCCCGCTCGGATCCGCTCATCCCCCGAGCCACTGGTGCAGCACGAGCCTTCCGATGAACCGGCTGCGCTGGTCGCGCCGCTGGTGGTCCCAGGTCCTGGCCTCTTCCACCAGCCGGGCCGCCGCCTTGCGAGCGTCCTCCCGGTACTCCCCCGTGCCGGAGTAGCCGGCTTCCTGGGCCGCGGCCATGGTCTCCACCAGATAGGTGATGGTCTGCTCGCTGGGACTGCGCTTCATCGCCGCCGCAGCCTCGGCGAGGCTCTGCTCCAGCTCCCGGGCGATCTCCGGGTGCTCCGAGAGGTCGAAGGCGCCGGTCGTTCCGGCCGCCTCCACCAGCCGGGGGCCGAACCGCTCATTCATGTGTCGGCGCGCCTCGGCCACGGCCTGCTCGGTGGCGTCTTCCCAGGTGAGCATGTCGAGCTCCTTCCGGGCCTCCCAGTACGCGTGCCAGGCCCGGCGGTAGCTGCGGTGTTTCGCGTCGAGCTCGAGCTTCATGGGGCCGTTTGCGAAGCGGCGCCAGACGTCGCGTTCGCCGCGGTCGAGGCCGAGCCAGTTGTACTGCGTCCAGTCGAGCTGCTGCTTCGCCCGGTGCAGCTGGTCGGCGAGCTGGTTGACCTTGCCGCGCAACAGGGTCACGCGCGTCTCGTCCGAGGGCTGCGGATCGGCCATGAGATCTCTCCTCCTGTCGAGATGCTTGCCGTTCGCTGCCCGTCTCGCTGTCCGAGCGCCGACGGCCCACTCGCCCAAGTGCTTGCGATTCCAGGATGTTCTGCCTACCCTGATCCCCCTCTGCGGGTTCCGCACGGCCCAGTAGCTCAGCTGGATAGAGCGCCAGCCTCCGGAGCTGGAAGTCGCAGGTTCGAATCCTGCCTGGGTCACCACCCGAGCCCCCGCCCCGGGTCGCCGTTGCCCCACTTCGGCGAGGAGGACTGCCGCCGCGGCCGGGGCGGCCGCCCGGGCCGCCGCCCTCAGGCGCCGGCGCCGGCGATCGTCGTGAGCAGGGTCTGGATCCTGCGCGCGTCGGCCGGAGCCAGGTCGTGGACGACGAGGGGCTCGAGGGTCTGACGGGCTTCGGTGTAGCGGCGCGCGTCCACGTACGCGGTGCCGAGTCGAAGCGCGATCTCGAAGTTGCCCGGGAGCAGGGCGTGGGCGTGCTCCAGCAGCTCCACGCCGCGTTCGGGCGACGTCCGCGCGTCGAGGATGAGGCTGCCGAGGCCCGCCCAGGTCTCGGGGCAGGCCGGGTCGAGCTGGAGGCTGCGCTCATAGTGCGCGCGGGCCTGCTCGAGCCAGGCCTGCCGCTGCCGGACGTCGTCGTTGCTCGCCGCGCGCCCGTGCCAGAAGCGTCCGGCATCGAGGTGGTTGAGCGCATCGCCCGGGTCGAGCTCCACGGCGTAGCCGTGCTGGACCTCCGCCTCCTCCCAGCGCTCCTGCAGCTCGAGGACGCGGCCCATCCCCGCGCGGGCCCGGGCGAGGAAGGGATCGGCCTCGAGGGCGCGATCGAGGTAGAAGTGCGCCAGCTCGACCTTGCCGAGCTCGGTGGCCAGGACCCCGAGCCCCTCCGCCAGCTCTGCCTGGGAGACGCTCCGGGTCCGGAGGGCGAGCTCGGCCGGCCCTTCGCCGCGCAGGGCCGAGCGCTGGATGCGCAGCACCCGCTTGCCCTGGCGGAGGTAGTTCACGAGACGCCGGGGCAGGGCCGAGACCTTCAGGTCGAAGGCGGCTTCGAAGGCCTCGACAGGTCTCTCTCCCTCCTC
>CAYTZH010000011.1:111174-119379 GCA_964442285.1 uncultured Spirochaetales bacterium
AGACCTTCAGGTCGAAGGCGGCTTCGAAGGCCTCGACAGGTCTCTCTCCCTCCTCCAGGGCCGAGAGATAGGCGCGCATGCGCGCGGGGTACGCCGCCGCTTCGGGTCCGAGCAGGAGGTAGTGGACCAGTGCCCAGGACTGGGCGTAGAACATCGCCACCTCGGAGGGCCGCCCGTGGAGGCCCTCCCCGGTGATCACGTTGCGCATCGGAATCCAGGGACGCTGCGCCAGCTGGCGGACTCGATAGGGAGGCGAGGCGCCGAACACCACGGCGTCGTCTTCCACTCGGAAGGACTCCAACAGCCCTGCCGCACCCTCCTCGAACCAGATCGGGAGCGGTCGTGTGCCGCCGGAGATGAGGAAGTGGGCGTACTCGTGATAGAGCACGTTCAGGGTCGGATTGGCGCCCGAGGCGTCGAGCGCTGCCAGGTTGTGCCGCATTCTCGGAAGAAAGAAGCCTCCAGCCGTCTCCCGGACGAGCTCTACGAAACGGGTACGGTCCCGGAACAGATAGAAGCGGGTGGGCACCCGGGCCTCGGCGTCGCCGAGGTTCGTCAGGAAGGCGACCGCCCGCCGGAAGATCTCGAGCCGTGCCGCGATCTCCAGCGTCGCGCTCTCGTCGAGGGCGCTGACGATGCCCACGTGGGCGGAGGAGACCTCGATCCAGCCGCTGGGGCGGTCGCCCCGTGGAGGCGCCGCGCCCACCCCGGGCGCCGGCCCCACACAGGCCGGGCCCGCCAGCAGGGTGGCGACCACGAGGCCGAGCGCTGCATGCCGCGCGGGGAGGTCCACGGGGCGGCAGCCTACCACGGCCGCGGGTGCAGCCCCGAGACCGCGAGGGTACGTTGGCCTCCGGGTCGAGGGCGGCCCCCGGAGGTGGCTTGAGCGAGCGCGTGCGGCGCAGTCACGCCGAGCGCACGGCGGAGACCCGGGCCCGGATCGTGGCCGCGGTGGTGGAGAGCATCGCGGAGGTGGGCTTCCAGCGGACCACCGCCTCCGAGATCGTCCGGCGCGCGGGGGTGACCTGGGGCGCGGTCCAGCACCACTTCGGCGACAAGAACGGGATCCTGGCCGCGGTGCTCGAGGACTCCTTCGGTCGCTTCGCCGCCCGGCTCTCCGCGATCGACCTGGACCCGGCCGCCCCCCTGGACAAGCGGGTCGCGTTCTTCGTGGAGGGCGCCTGGGACCACTTCGGCAGCCCCCACTTCCGCTCGGTCTTCGAGATCCTGCTCAACCTGCCGGTCCCCGCCGAGGGGGACCCCGAGCATGCCTGGCAGTGGGGCATGCTCGATGCCTGGAACCGGATCTGGGAGCGCTTCTTCCCGGACGCCGGTCTCTCGCCGCGGCGTCGCTACGCCCTCCAGCACTACACGATCTCGGTGCTGGCCGGCCTCGCCTCGGTGAAGATGCTGGAGGGCCCCGAGGCCCGGGTCCGGAGCCTCGAGCTGGAGCTGCTCGAGGACACCCTGATCCGGACGCTCTCGGGTGTCGGCTAGCCGCTGCGGACGGCGTCGAGCGACTTGACCCCGTCGGCGGTGAGGATGAGCGGCCGGTAGAAGGGGTCGACCAGCTTGGGCAGCACCCGCCCGTCGTCCAGCGCCCGGGCGATGGCGGTGGCGTCCTCCGCCGCGGCCGCCAGCTCGAAGCTGATCCAGAGCTCGATGGTGCCGCGATCCTCCACGTCGAGGATCAGCTCGAAGTCGCCCGTGTCCTCGTCCCGTCGCTGCTTGCTCTTCACCCGCTTGCCGTAGCGGGCGTTCACCTCGACCTGGAGCCACTGGCGGACCCCGGAGACGAGACGGGTAGCTCGGCCCTCGTCACTCATCCCGCGGGGCAGTGTAGCGACATCCGCGCGCCGCGCGGGAGGTTCCTGTGCCGCCGGGTCTCAGCCGAGGGGTTCTCCCTTCGCCGGGGGGAGGTCGTCGAACAGGGGGTGGGTGGCATTGCCGCCCGTCACGGCCATGGCGTAGAGGAACGGCAGGAAGGGCGCCGTGGGCCGGCCGTTCAGCAGCACCAGGGGCGTGCCCCGGATGCCGGCGTCCCTGGCCATCCGGATGTCGGCCTCGAGCCGGGCCTGGGTCTCGGGCGCGTCGAGACAGGCCTGGAGGCGCTCGCGATCGACAAACCGGGCGGCGACGTCCAGGACGACCTGCTCGGAGAGGTCCTCGCGGCGGTCGTGGAGCGCTCCCGCGAGCTCGAGGGCCCGGGGGTCCGCTTCGGCGCAGATGCGCACCCGCGCGGCGAGACACCGCTCCGGATGGCCCGTGCCGGCCACGTGGGGGTTGCAGGACTGGTCCAGGGGGAACTGGCGCTGGTCGATCGCCACCGAGCCCGGCGGCACTGCCTCCAGCAGCCGCTCCAGCCCCTCGTGAAAGGTGGCGCAGTGGCCGCACCAGGTGTCGGTGAAGGTGGTGAGACGCACGGGCGCGTCGGCGGGCCCGATCAGCGCGCGCGGGGCGGCCTCGACCCGGCCGTTGCCGCCGAGCCAGTCGGTCCGGGCCTCCGACACCGCCTGGCGTGCCTGGGGCGAGAGGCGCTCGAGCAGTCGCTTCACCTCGGCCTCGTAGTCCCGGGTGGACGAGACCGGGGGCGGCGCCCCCGCCAGGGCGTCGGCCCCGAGGCCGTGCTCCGGGCGGGGCGTGGCCAGCCCGGGATAGAGCAGCAACAGGAAGCCGGCGGCCGTCCCGGCCGCGGCCACGCCGAGCCCCGGACCGACGCGCAGCGGCCTCCGCCGCAGCGCCTCGCCGCCCACGACCCCGGCGTAGGCGAGGGTGAGCGCGTAGGTGACGACGCAGTTGGTGCAGACCGACTCCGCCGAGAGGGCCACGCTGCCCAGGACGAAGACGGAGGCCACGCCGGCCGCCGCCGTGACGCCCATGGCCGACCACACGGGCTCCGCGCGTCCGCCGCGCAGGAGGAGCCAGGCGGGGAGGGCGAGGGCGACCAGACTCCAGACCAGCCCCCAGCCCGCCACCGGCAGGCCCGTCAGCAGGTGCACCCCGCTGGCGAAGCCGCCGTCCCAGAGGGCGGCACAGCCGCCGCCCAGCGCGCAGAAGGGCTCGCCGCCGGAGCGGGCTACCAGGAGCTGACGCCACAGGAAGGCCGCCCAGCCGCCGGAGGCGGCGGCCAGCACGGTCGCTGCCACCAGCGAGCCGCTGCGGGGTCTCGTCTCGTCGTTCGCCATCCGTGAGGGCCGCGGATTCGCCGCGGAGCTTCGAACCCCGAGCCCTCGGGGTTCCTCCCGAGGCTAGAAGAAACCTCCCGCGCCGTCCGCCCCGAAGACCCCCGCTCCGGGGCTTCGCGGCCGGCCACCCGGCAGGCCGCCTGCAGGCGGCGGGCAGCTCCGACCGCAGCGCGCCGGAGGCCTCCCCGGACCCCGGACCCGCGGGGTAGACTGGCCGGCGCGGAAGGAGGTGTTCCATGACCGGCTATCGGATCGAGGCCCTGGACGGGCGCGACGACGGGCTGCCGCTGGTGGTGGCGGCGGCGGGAAACGCCGATCCCGAGGCCCTGTGCGACTGGCTGCGCGAGCGCCCCGACTGGGTCCAGGACCGCCTCACCGCCCACGGCGCCGTCCTGTTCCGTGGGTTCGCCGTCTCCGAGGCCCGGACCTTCGAGCGCGTGGCGCGGGCGATCGATCCCGAGCTCAAGAACGAGTACCTCGGCACCTCGCCCCGGGACGTGCTCACCGCGTACACCTTCTCGGCGAGCGAGCTCCCGCCCTTCTACCCGATCCCCCAGCACTGCGAGATGAGCTTCACGGCGAGCCCGCCGCGCCGGGTCTTCTTCTGCTGTCTGGGCCCGCCCCAGTCCGGCGGCGGCGAGACGCCCCTGGTCGACTTCCGCAAGGTCTGGCGCGATCTCCCTCCCGACGTGCGCAAGCGCTTCGAGGAGGGCGGGATCCGCATCGTGCGCAACTACGCCGGGCCGGGCGCCGCGGGTCGCCTCAACCCGTTCCAGCTCAAGGGCTGGGCCGACATGTTCCAGACCACCGACCGGGCCCGGGTCGAGGCCACGTGTCGGGAGCAGGGCTTCGAGGCCACCTGGACCGATGGCGACGGGCTCCGTCTCGTCAGCAGCCAGCCCGTGACCCGCGACCACCCCCTGACCGGCGAGACGGTCTGGTACAACCACGTCACGAGCTTCCACGTGTCCGCCGCGAGCGGCGAGTACGATCACATCGTGCGGCTGCGTCCCACGCTGCGGAACCGCTGCTTCCGGCAGCTCGCCCGGGTGCTGGTGGCCCTCCAGCGCCGACGCCCCTCCGACGAGATGGCCATGCAGTGCACCTACCTGGACGGGAGCGAGATCCCCGACGCCGACCTCGATGCGGTTCGCGACACGGTGTGGCGTCATCTGGTGGTCGAGCCGTGGCAGCACGGCGACGTGGTGGCCATCGACAACTTCGCCGTCGCCCACGGCCGGCTCCCCTACCGCGGACCCCGCCAGGTCGCCGTCGCCTGGGCCTAGGGGCCGGGTGGCCGCAGAAGCCGGCTCGAAGAGTCGGCTGACGCGCAGCGAGCCCCGCGTGGGGAACCCTCGCGGGAGCGAGCGGAGTGCGGGCTCCCGCCAGGGAGGGAGGGGCCCCGCCTTGTGGGCGGGGCCCCCGGTCGGGTGCGATGGGGGATGAGTCGAAGCTCGAGGCACCGCGAGGCCTGCAGCATCTACCCGGGCGATGGCGCGGTCGTCCAGTCGACGTGAAGATTCTGGGAACGACGCGACGGGCCCGGGCGCGCCCCAAACGCGGTTTGGTCGTGGCGCCTCGGGGCCTCGGCCGGCGCGGGCTCAGGGCTTCTGCCAGCGCGGGCGATAGCTCATGGCCAGGTTCACGATCCGCTGCAGCAGGGCCGGGTAGTCCAGCCCGCCCTCCTGGGCGGAGAGGGCGAAGTCCTCGTCCGGGGAGAGGTCCGGGGCGGCGTTGGCCTCGATCACGTAGGCCCGGCCCTCGGGCGTGAGACGCAGGTCGAGCCGGGCGAAGCCCGAGAGCTCGAGCGCCCGGAAGACCCGCCGACCGAGCCGGTGGATCCGCCGCGCCACCACGGGCTCCAGCTCGGTCTCGGCCGGCCCGGTGGAGACGCCCACGCGCTTCTGGTAGGCCAGGTCCCACTTGGCGTGCGCGGTGGCGATGGGCTCGCTTCCCTCGGGCAGGTCGTCGAACCACATCTCCCAGATCGGGAAGGTGCGCAGCCGCTCGTTGCCCAGCACCGAGAGGGTCAGCTCCCGGCCCTCGACGTACTCCTCGACGAGGGCGTCGCTCCCGATCTTCTCGTGGACGAAGCCCACGCGCTCCTCGAGCTGGTCCTCGTTGCGCACGATCGACGCCTGGGAGATCCCCATCGAGGCCTCCTCGTCCAGGGTCTTCACGATCAGCGGGAAGTGCAGGGTGGTCGCCCGGGCGGGGCGTCCGCGCCGGATCACCCGGAAGGCCGGCGTGGCGATGCGGTGATAGCGCAGGATCTTCTTGGCGATCGACTTGTCGCGGGAGAGCAGCAGGCCGGTGGGATTGCAGCCGGTGTAGTGCAGGTGCAGCAGCTCGAGGTAGCTGGTCACGTGGGCCTGGTAGGCGCCCACGTCCTGGAACTCGTTCAGGAGGTTGAACACCACGTGGGGCTGCCACTCGCCGGCGAGCTCACGGATCGGGATCAGGTCGTCGGACACGCCCAGGAAGCGGACCTCGTGTCCGCGCTCGCGCAGGCCGTGGCCCACCGCCCACTCCCGCTTGAAGGGCTGTCGCTCCTTCTCGCTCAGGCCGCGGAGGGAGTCCGGCGGGATCAGGTCCTCGTGGACGAGCACGGCCACCCGCAGGCGACTCATCGGTGGTACTCGTGGCTGTGTCGGCGCACCAGGGCGAGGGTCCGCTTGGCGATGAGCAGGGCGGCGGCCTCCCGGGTCTCCCGCTGGCTGCGGTTCAGGTGCAGGCGCAGCTTCGTCGCGCGGAGCACCATGTCGTCCACCACGCGATCGACGACGATCTGGGGGAGCTCGGTCCAGTAGGCCACGTCGCGGCGCAGGCTGGCCTGGTGACGGCGCAGGAAGGCCGCCGCCCGGGGCCGTCCCCGCCGGTTCGGCTCTTCGGAGAAGAGGCGCAGCAGCTCGCGGTCGTAGCCCGAACGGTCGTCGTGTCCGTAGCGCACGCTCTTGCGCCGGTAGTACTCGCGCAGGGTGATGCGGATCCCGCTCACCGCGTCGGTCCGCTCCCGCGAGCGCACCGCGGCGGGGCGGTCGGCAATCTCCTGCATGAGCGCGTCCACGTACTCGAGCTTGCCGAGGGCGGGCCAGCCCGCGTAGGCGCTCCGCCAGCGGGAGCGCGGCGCCAGCCACACCGCGAAGGTCTCGGCGAAGTCCTCGAGCGGGTGGCTCTGGGCGTACCAGTTGTCGACGTTCAGCACGAAGTGGCGGCTCGACGGACGTGGCGCGTAGGTCTGGCGGTAGGGGAGGGAGGGGCTGCCGAAGGTCTCCCGCCAGCGCTTGCGCCGCCGCAGCCGGTAGGCGCTGTCGATGGCGTGGCCCGTCTCGTGGCGGAGCAGCTTGCGGCAGTCCTCGGCGCTGCTCCCCTCCACCTCGAGCATGCGGCTGCGCTCGAGGCGCACCAGCCGCGGGTGGGCGAGATAGAAGGGGATCGCGAAGCCGGGGACGCCCATCGGCGAGAACCAGTCGGTGGAGAGCCAGACCGAGGGCCGGAAGCGAAGGCCCGCCCGCGCGAGCTCGCCGTAGAGCCGCTCCAGGCGGCCTTCCAGGATGGAGCCCTCGATGCTCAGCTCGAGGTCGCAGAGACGGACGTCGAGGAGCTCCTCGAGCGGCAGGTCGTTCCACCAGAGACGGCGTCGGCGTCGGGACGGGCTGCGCGTGGGCATGGGATGGTTGTTCCGATTATGCTGCCCTGCCATGGACTTTGCGATCCCCGACGAGATCCGGGCCGTCCTGGCCGAGCTCGACGACTTCATCGAGAAGACGGTGAAGCCGCTGGAGCGGGAGAACCTCCAGTACTTCGATCACCGGCGCGAGTGGGCCCGCACCGTGTGGGAGGACGACGGCAGGCCCAGCCCGGCCTGGGAGGCCCTGCTGGCCCGGGTGCGGCGCCTGGCCGACGAGGCGGGCCTGCTGCGCTTCGCCCTGCCGCGGGCCCTCGGCGGCCGCGACGGCTCGAACCTGGCCATGGCCGTCATCCGCGAGCACCTGGCCGCCCGGGGCCTGGGCCTCCACAACGACCTCCAGAACGAGTTCTCCATCGTCGGCAACTTTCCCCAGGTGCCGATGATGCTGGCCTTCGGCAGCGAGGCCCAGCAGGCCGAGTTCCTGGAGGGCATGATCACCGGCGCGAAGCGGGTGGCCTTCGGGCTCACGGAGCCGGACCACGGTAGCGACGCCACCTGGCTCGAGACCACGGCGGTGCGCGACGGCGACCACTGGGTGCTGAACGGCGCCAAGCGCTTCAACACGGGCCTGCACCACGCCACCCACGACATGATCTTCGCGCGGACCTCGGGCGAGCCGGGGCGGCCCCAGGGCATCACCTGCTTCCTGGTGCCGACGGACCTGCCCGGCTTCCAGGTGGAGTTCATGTGGTGGACGTTCAACATGCCCTCGGATCACGCCGAGGTGACGCTCCGCGACGTGCGCGTGCCCGAGACTACGATCTTCGGCGAGCTCGACCAGGGGCTGCTGGTGGCCCAGCACTTCGTGCACGAGAACCGCATCCGCCAGGCGGCGTCGAGCCTGGGGGCCGCCCAGTACTGCATCGACGAGGCCGTGGCCTACGCCCGCGAGCGCAGGACCTGGGGCGTGCCCCTGGCGCGGAACCAGGCCATCCAGTTCCCGCTGGCGGAGCTCCACACCGAGGCCGAGATGGTGCGCAACCTGGTCTACAAGACCGCCTGGCAGCTCGACCAGGCGCACCACCTGGACGTCACCGAGCGGGTCTCCATGGCGAACTACCGGGCCAACCGCCTGGTATGCCAGGCGGCGGACACCGCCATGCAGGTCCACGGGGGCCTCGGCTACACCCGTCACAAGCCCTTCGAGCACATCTACCGGCACCACCGCCGTTACCGGATCACGGAGGGCTCCGAGGAGATCCAGCTGCGCCGGATCGCCGGCTCGCTGTTCGGGTTCACGGGGCGGGGCCGGGGCGGCTGAGCACTCCTCGGTCGCTCAGCCGGCGGAGCGCTTGGCGGTCTTCTTGGCGGCGGGCTTGCGGCGTACCT
>CAYTZH010000012.1:0-111701 GCA_964442285.1 uncultured Spirochaetales bacterium
TGCCGGGGAAGCCGGCGATGCCGTCGGGTCCCTCGACGCCGAACAGGGTGGTGATGCCCGGCACGTGCCAGATGTTGCCGGGCTGGCGCTGGTCGGCGACCGGCACGTCGCGGAACAGGAAGTCCAGCCGGGCGAACTCCCGGCGCAGGCGCGGGCGCGTGTCGCCGGTGAACATGGTGCCGTCGAAGCCGCTGCTGCGGGCGTCCGAGAGGCGCTGGGGCAGCTGCTTGACGTCGTCGCCGAACTGGTTGATGGAGGACTGGAACAGGAAGCAGCTGTCCCAGACGCAGTCGTAGCGCGCCTCGATCCTGACGAAGGCCGAGAGGTAGTCGAGCGGCCCGATGGGGTCCTGCAGCAGGTCCGCCTCGATCTCGACGTTCAGCACGTTGTAGAACTGGGTCAGGGTGAAGCCGTCGGTGATCTCGTAGTCGTTCCCGATGGTGCGGATCTGCGCTTCCCAGAAGCCGTGGATCTGGAGCGCGCCGTCGAAGGCCTCGATCGCCCGCGCGGTCCGCGCGAGGCCCCCCGAAGCCAACGAGATCGCGAGCGAGATTGCGACGAGAACTGCCACGCGAGAGGCGCGCCGAGCCATGATCTCCCCCTGAGCACCCGATCGCCCCGGCGCGGCCCGCCGATGTCTCGGCAGTCCGAGCCAGGGTCACGCGCCGCCGAGCACCCGCGGGACCACCCCGGACTCGGAGACGCGCGGAACCGGGGCCTCCCCAGACCCCGGAATCCTTCACCAGCAGGACCTTTATACAGCATGTTGCGGAGCCCCCGCACGCCCGTGTGGCGGATTCGTCACTCCGGCGACGTCCCACGGACCGCCGGATCGAGGTCCACGCCGACCGGGCAGTGGTCGGAGCCCAGCACCTCCGGCGCGATGAAGGCGCCGCGGACGAATCGCATCGCGGCGGCCGAGGCCAGGACGTAGTCGATCCGCCAGCCCACGTTCGCCTCGCGGGCGCCGCCCCACTGGCGCCACCAGCTGAAGTGGCCCGGACCGGGCTCGAAGCGGCGGTAGGTGTCCACCCAGCCCGCGGCCAGCCAGCGGTCGATCTCCGCGCGCTCCTCGGGGAGGAATCCGCTGCTGCGCCGGTTGGCGGCGGGCCGGGCGAGGTCGATCTCGCGATGGGCCGTGTTGAAGTCGCCCATGACCAGCACGCGCAGTCCGCCTCGGCGGAGGCGGGCCAGCCGGTCGAAGAGGGCGCGGTAGAAGGCCAGCTTGTACGGCACCCGGCTGTTGTCTCGCTTCGTACCGCTGCCTTTCGGAAAGTAGACATTGGCGACGACGAGGCGGCCGAAGCGGGCGATCTGGAGCCGCCCCTCGCGGTCGAAGCGCGGCTCGCCCAGGCTCGTCTCGACGCGGTCCGGCCGCCGCCGGGAGAAAAGGCCCACGCCGCTGTAGCCCCGGCGCTCGGCCGGCGAGAATCGGGTGTGCCAGCCCCGGGGTGCGCGCACGGACGCCGGGAGCTCGGCCTCGAGCGCCCGGACCTCCTGGACGCCCACCACCTCGGCGCCGGAGCTCGCCAGCCAGTCCGGGAAGCCCCTGGCGGCGCACGCCCGCAGCCCGTTCACGTTCCAGCTGACGATTCGCAATCAGTCTTCGCGGGAGAGGTAGGTGTACTCGCGCAGGCCCTGGGCGTAGCGCTGGCGGAGCCGGGCGGACTCGTCCAGGGAGATCTGACCGCGGCGCAGGGCGTCCTCGATGACTCGGCGCACCTTCTCGGCCAGGGCGCGCTCGTCGTACTGCACGTAGCGGAGCACGTCCGCGACCGTGTCGCCCTCCACGTGGTGGTCGACCACGTAGCCGTCCTCGTCGAGGCGGACGTGCACGGCGTCGGTGTCGCCGAAGAGGTTGTGGAGGTCGCCGAGGATCTCTTGGTAGGCCCCGACCAGGAAGACGCCCACGTAGTAGGGCGCGTCGGTCCAGGCGTGCAGCTCGAGGACGTCCTTCACGTCCCGCTGGTCGATGAATTGGTCGATCTTGCCGTCGCTGTCGCAGGTGAGGTCGGCGAAGATGCCGCGCCGGGTCGGTCGCTCGTCGAGGCGCTGCAGGGGCATGACCGGGAAGAGCTGCTTGACCGCCCAGTGGTCGGGCGCCGACTGGAAGATCGAGAGGTTGCCGTAGTAGGTGTCGGCCAGGCCCCGCTCGAGCTCGGCCAGCTCCTCCGGCAGGTAGGGCAGCTCCCGGGCGATCCGCAGGACCTTCTCGCAGCAGGCCCAGAACAGGCGCTCCACCCGCGCGCGCGCCGGGAGGTCGAGATAGCCGAGCGAGAAGAGCGACGTGGCCTCCTCCTTCAGCTGGAGGGCGTCGTGGTAGGCCTCGCCCACGTTCTTGCGGGTGACGGTGGTGTAGACCTCCCAGAGGTCCTGGACGACCTTCTCCTCGCCCTCTCCGGGCGGCGTCGGCTCGACGCCGCGGCTGATCTCGTTCACCCCGAGCACGTCGAAGACCAGGACCGAGTGGTGGGCCACCATGGCGCGCCCGGCCTCGGTGACGATGTCGGGGTGCGGGACGCCCGCGGCGTCGGCGGCCTCCTGGAGCGAGGCGACCACGTCGTTGGCGTACTCCTGCACGCTGTAGTTCATGGACGAGTGGAAGTTGGTCTGGGAGCCGTCGTAGTCGACGCCCAGCCCACCGCCCACGTCCACGAGCGTGGGGCGCGCGCCGAGGGCGTGCAGGCCCGCGTAGATGCGGCTCGCCTCGCGCAGGGCGTCCTTGTGGGCGCGGATGGCGGTGATCTGGGAGCCGATGTGGAAGTGGAGGAGCTCGAGGCAGTCGAGCATGTCCTCCGCGCGCAGCCGCTCGACGGCGTCCACGATCTCCGAGGCCGAGAGGCCGAACTTGGAGCGGTCGCCCGTCGACTCCACCCACTTGCCCGCGCCCTTGGTCGTGAGCCGCGCCCGCAGCCCCAGGTGGGGGCGGATGCCCAGCTCGCTGGAGGTCTTCAGGATGAGGTCGATCTCGCGGAAGCGGTCGATCACGATGATGGGGGTGCGCCCCAGGCGCTGGGCCAGGAGCGCTGTCTCCACGTAGGCGCGGTCCTTGTAGCCGTTGCAGATGATCAGCGTGCCCGGCGTGTCGAGCAGGGCCAGCGCCACCAGCAGCTCGGGCTTGCTGCCGGCCTCCAGGCCCACGCCCACCTTCGCGCCGTGGGCGACGATCTCCTCCACCACGTGGCTCTGCTGGTTGACCTTGATGGGGTACACACCGCGGTAGCGCCCGGTGTACTCGTACGCCTCGATGGCCTTCTCGAAGGATCGGGCCAGGCCGTGGATCCGGCTGGCCAGCACGTCGCTGAAGCGGATGAGGATGGGCGTGCGCAGCCCGCGGCGCTCGAGGTCGGCGACGAGCTCGGGGAGGTCGATGGCGGGACCGCCCTTGCCGCGCGGGCAGACCTCCACGTGGCCCGTCGGGTCGATTCCGAAGAACCCCGAGCCCCAGCTGGCCACGTTGTAGAGCTCCAGGCTGTCGCGAATCGTCCAGCCGCGCATGCCGTTCTTGCTGCCAGCCATCCGACCCTCCGATCCGACCGATCCGACCGATCCGGGGCTTCCGTCGATCCGGGGATTCCGATCCGGCGTACCGGCGGTGCTCCGAAGGGAGCGAGGTCCGCCCGGGGTGGGGGACGCGAGCGGAAGTATGCGAGACGGTTATAGCTTTTCTGCGCGGGGCCGCACCCGGAAAAGCGCGTCGTCCCTCAGATTTCCTCGTCGTGTTCCGCGCCCGTGGCCAGCTCCCGCACGCGCGCCACGCCGCGGGCGGCCTCGTCCTCGCCCACGAGGAAGACCCGCGCGGCGCCGGCCCGGTCGGCGTGGGCCAGGGCCTTCTTGAGGCGCGTCCCCCCGAGCACCAGCTCCACGGCCCGGCCCCCGGCGCGCAGGCGGCTGGCGGCGCGGATCGCCAGGGGACGCTGGGCCTCGTCGAGCGCCACCACCACGTCGTCGAGGCGCCGCGGCAGCTCCGGCAGCAGACCGCGGTCGCCCAGCAGCTCGGCGATCACCACGTCGCCCAGCCCGAAGCCGACGGCGGGCAGCGCCGGGCCGCCGAGGGTCTCGATCAGCCGGTCGTAGCGACCGCCGCCACAGACCGCGCGCAGCGCGCCGGAGGTGTCGAAGGCCTCGAACACCACGCCGGTGTAGTACGCGAGGCCCCGCACGACCGACGCGTCGAAGACGACCCGCTCGGCGATGCCGTAGGCCTCGAGCAGGGCGAACAGCGCTCGGAGCTCGGCCAGGGCGGGCGAGCCGCTCCCCGCGGCCGCGGCCGCCTCGTCGAGGCTCCGTACCGAGAGGGCCTCCACCACGCCCCGGGCGTCGTCGCGGCCCAGGCGCACCTCGCCGTCCGGGTCCACGAGCTGGTCGACCACCGCATCCGCCCCGATCTTGTCGAGCTTGTCGACGATCACGCACAGGGGCGCGAAGGCGTCGGGTCGGTCCCGGAGCACGCCGGCGCGCAGGGTCTCCTCGAGCAGGGCGCGGCTGTTGAGCCGGATCTTCACCGCGTCGGGCCCGAGGCCCAGGCGCTCGAAGAGGCTCGCGACGGCCGCCAGCAGCTCGGCCTCGGCCCCCACGCCCGGCTCGCCCAGGATCTCCACGTCCCACTGGTAGTGCTCCCGGGTGCGACCCCGGGTCATGCGCTCGTAGCGCCAGTTCTGTCCCACGGTGAACCAGCGCAGCGGCAGCCGCAGCGCCCCCGCGCGGGCGATCACCATCCGCGCGATGGAGGGCGTGAGCTCCGGGCGCAGCGCCAGATGGCGGTCGTGCAGGGTGAAGTGGTAGAGCTGCTCGACGATCTCCTCGCCGGCCTTGCGGATGAACAGGTCGGCGTGCTCCACCACCGGGGCGTCGATCTCCTCGAAGCCCCAGCGGCGCGACACCTCGCGGAAGTGGTCGAAGAGCCACGTCCGCAGCCGCATCTGCTCGGGATAGAAGTCGCGCGTGCCCCGCGGCGGTCTCAGCGCGTCCTTGGCCACGGCGCACCCAATACCACAGGGCGGGCGGCCACGCCTGCGCGAACCCCACGGGATTGCTATGAAACCGCCTTCCACGGGAGGACTCATGGCGCGCCGAACAATCCGCTTCCTGGCCCTGGCTCTTGCCCCGGCGACCTTCGCCTGCGGGCCGCAGGGAGAGACCGGGGGGGCCGAAGACCCCGCTGCCTCCGGGGCCGCCGGCTCCTCGGCGCCGGCGGACCTGCCCCGGGGCCTCCTGCTCGGGCTCTCGCCCTTCGAGGTCACGCCCGAGGGCAAGGTGCTCCCCAACCCCCAGCCCGCGCGCCTGGAGTTCGTGGTGCGCCAGGGCGGCGAGTGGCGGGTGTCCCACGTGGACGACCCGGCCAGCAACGTCTTCCACAAGGCGATGGTCTACGAGCCGCCGGGCGGCGCGCCGGGGATCCTCACCCTGGGCGGCAGCGCGGCGGTGCTGAAGGTGCGCCGCCCCGACGGCACGGTCGAGACCCTCTGGGAGAAGGATTTCGGCGGCCGCTTCAGCCGCATGCGCGACGCCGAGATCGCCGACCTCTTCGGCGACGGCAGTCCCGCCCTGGCCGTGGCGACCCACGACCAGGGCGTGGTGGCCACCGTCCGGCTCCGGGAGGGCGGGGGCTGGGACGTGGTGGAGCTCGACCAGGAGAAGGACACCTTCGTCCACGAGATCGAGATCGGCGACCTCGACGCCGACGGGACCCTCGAGGTCTACTCCACCCCGAGCGAGCCCAACCGGCTCGACGGCAGCCCCCAGCCCGGCAAGGTGGCCCGCTACGTGCCGGCCCGGGGCGAGGGCCGCGCGATCGTCGCCGACCTCGGCAACCGCCACGCCAAGGAGATCCTGGTCGAGGACGTGGACGGCGACGGGACCGACGAGCTCTACGTCTCCGTCGAGGGCGAGACCGAGGGCAAGGGGCGGGAGGCCCGGCTGGTCCATCCCGTGGAGATCCGCCGCTACGAGGCGGGCACGGATCCGGCCGAGGGCGCCGTGATCGCCGTCCTGACCGGCGAGCGCCTGTGCCGCTTCCTCACCGCGGGCGACGTGGACGGCGACGGCAAGAAGGAGATGGTGGCCGCCGCGTTCAAGAGCGGGCTCTGGCTGCTGCGTCCCGGCGCCGACCCGAACCAGCGCTGGACCGTGACCTCCATCGATCGCGAGTCCGGCGGCTTCGAGCACGCCTCGCTGCTGACGGACCTCGACGGCGACGGCCGCGACGAGCTCTACGTGGCCAGCGATCGCGACGGCCAGTTCCGACGCTACATCTGGAACGGCAGCCGCTTCGACCGCGAGGTGATCTTCTCGCGGGAGGTCGCGAACAGCGTGTTCACCTGGAACATCATGCCGTTCCCGGTCGAGCTCCTGCTCACGGAGTAGCGGCGGCGCCGCCGCCTCCGGCGATGCCCCGCTAGCCCGGGGGCCAGGAGAAGGGGCGGCCGCCGATGACGTGCAGGTGCAGGTGGAAGACGGACTGGCCGGCCCCGGCGCCGTCGTTCACCACCAGGCGGTAGTCCGAGAGGCCCTCCTGGGCCGCCACGCGGTTCGCCACCAGCAGCAGGTGACCGAGCAGGTCGCGGTCGTCCTCGCCCGCCTCCGAGAGCCGCGCGATCGGCTGCTTGGGGATCACCAGCACGTGGGTCGGCGCCTGGGGATTCACGTCGCGGAAGGCGAGGGCGCGCTCGTCCTCGTAGACCCGGTCCGCGGGGATCTCGCCTCGAAGGATCTTCCCGAAGATCGTGTCAGCCATCGCGTCGGGCCTCCGCCAGCATGGCGTCGGTCGCCACCTGGATGCAGATCGTCATGTTCCGGTCCAGGTCCAGCTCGGCGGGGCCGGGCCAGGGGGTGCGGTCCGACACCACACAGATGCAGCCGGCCCGGACGCCGAAGAGGCCCGCCAGGGTGAGCAGCACCCCGCTCTCCATCTCGCAGTTGAGGACGCGGGCGGCCCGCAGATCCCGGATGCGCTCGGCGAGGCCGCTGGGCCAGTAGCCTCCGACGCTCATGGACGAGAGCGAGCCGTCCGGCTCGAGGACCGCGTTGCGGGCGTAGAAGGCGTCCAGGGACCACGACACGCCCGTGTGGCAGCGGGCGCCCCGCGCGCGGGCCGCGTCCACCAGGGCGCCCACCAGGGCGTAGTCCGCCACGGCCGGGTACTCGGGCGCGACGTAGGTCCGGGAGGTGCCGTCGTCGCGCACGGCCCCGGTGGTCACGACCAGGTCGCCGAGCGCGAGCTCCGGCGAGAGCCCGCCGCTGTTGCCCACGCGGAGGAAGGTGGTGACGCCCAGCTTCACCAGCTCCTCCACCAGGATGGCCGTGCTCGGCGCGCCGATCCCGGTGGAGGCGGCGGTGAGGGAGACCCCGTCCCGCTCCCCGGTGACGATCCGGTACTCCCGGACATCGCAGACCGGGCGGACGTCGCTCCAGCCCTCGGCGATGCGCTCCACCCGGGCGGGGTCGCCGCAGAGGAAGGCGCGCGGCGCGACCTGACCGGGGCGCAGGCCGGTAATGGGTTGGGCGTCGCTCATGGGCGGCCGAACCTTGGCGCGGCGGCCGGTTGCGCGCAACCGCCGGCGGCAGGAGGAGCGCAACACCCGCGGGGCAGCGGCGTTCCGGCTCAAGTTTTGGTCCGGGCACCCGAGGCAGGGGGGGCGCCCGCCTTGTCAGCCCTGGGTACGTGGGTTAGGAGTGCGGCCCTCGGACCCGGCGCATCGCCGCAGATCCCCTCGGGGGGAGGGCCCCCAGGGAACGGCACGCACCAGCGGGAGCAGACGTGGGCAAGAGCCTGGTCATCACCGAGAAGCCCAGCGTGGCGCGGGACATCGCCGCCGCCCTCGGCGGCTTCGAGGAGCACGACGGCTACTTCGAGAGCGACGAGCAGGTCGTCACCTTCGCGGTGGGGCACCTGTTCGAGCTGCTCGAGCCCGAGGAGGTCGACGAGGTCTACAAGCGCTGGACCCTCGACACCCTGCCCATCATTCCGGAGCGCTTCCAGCTCAAGCCCAAGAAGGGCCAGAGCGACCGCATCCGGACCATCAAGCGCCTGCTGGCCCGGGACGACGTCGACGAGATCGTGAACGCCTGCGACGCCGGGCGCGAAGGCGAGCTGATCTTCCGGGAGATCGTCGACTACCTGGGCTCCGACAAGCCCATCCGCCGGCTGTGGCTGCAGTCGATGACCCGGAACGCCATCCAGCAGGGCTTCGACGCGCTGCTGCCCGGCGAAGAGCTCGAGGGGCTCGCCTCTGCGGCCGAGTGTCGCGCCTGGTCCGACTGGCTGATCGGCATGAACGCGACCCGCGCCCTGACCAAGCGCCTGAAGACGCGCAGCGAGCGAACCGCCTGGTCGGCGGGACGGGTGCAGACACCCACCCTGGCGATCCTCGTGGGTCGCGAGCTCGAGGTGCTGGCCCACGTGCCGCGCCCGTTCTGGCGCGTGCAGGGCCGCTTCGACCACGAGGGCAACGAGTACAGCGGCACCTGGTTCGACCCGGCCTTCAAGGCCGGCGAGGACGAGGAGGCCCGCGAGGACCGGATCTTCGACGAGGCCCGGGCCCAGGCCATCGTGGAGGCCGTCCAGGGGCGAGCGGGAACCGCCGAGGAGACCCGCAAGCCGTCGCGGGAGTCGGCGCCGCCGCTGTTCGATCTCACGAGCCTCCAGCGGGAGGGCAACCGCCGCTTCGGCTGGTCCGCGCGGCGCACGCTCTCCGCGGCCCAGCGCTGCTACGAGGGCCACAAGCTCCTGACCTATCCGCGGACCGACTCGCGCTGCCTGCCCACGGACTACCGGGCCACCGTCGACGGCCTGATCGAGACCTTCGCCGCCAGCGGCGACTACAGCGGCGGCGGCCTGGCCTTCGCCGACTACGCGGCCGCGGCCCAGCGCCTGCGCGAGAACGGCCTGCAGAACACCGGGCGCGCCTTCGACGACGCCGGGGTGTCGGACCACTTCGCCATCATCCCCACCGGCAATCTGCCGACGGGCGATCTCTCCGGCGACGACCGCCGCCTCTACGACCTGGTGCTGCGCCGCTTCCTCGGCACGTTCCATCCGGCGGCGGTCTGGGAGCGGGTGGAGCGGATCACCCGGGTGGGCGACGCCAGCTTCCGCACCCGGGCGCGCTCGCTCCAGGAGCCCGGCTGGCGGGCGGTCCTGCCCCAGACCGACGAGGGTGAGGGCGTGGCGCAGCTCGCGCCGCTGCGTCCCGGCCAGGACGAGGTCTCCGGGGTGTCGGTCGACAACCGCGAGGCCGAGCTCGAGGCCGAGGAGACCAAGCCGCCCCCGCGGATCACCGAGGCGCGCCTGCTCTCGCTGATGGAGAACGCCGGCAAGCAGATCGAGGACGAGGATCTCGCCGCGGCCCTGCACGAGAAGGGGATCGGCACCCCGGCCACCCGGGCCGAGGTGATCGAGAACCTGATCGCCAAGGGCTACGTGGTGCGCACCGGCAAGGCCCTGCGTCCCACCGTGAAGGGCATCCGCCTGATCGACCTGCTCAAGCGCATGCACGCGGATCGGCTCGCCTCCCCCGAGCTGACCGGCGAGATCGAGTACCACCTGCGCCAGGTCGAGCACGGAGAGCGCACGGCGGACGACTTCATGGGCGAGATCGAGACCTACGCCCGCGAGATCGTCGAGATCGCGAAGACCTTCGAGTACGACGACCTCTACGGTGCCGAGGAGCCCGTCGGCAACTGCCTGGTCTGCGGTCGGCCCATGGTGGAGCGGGCCTGGTTCTACACCTGCGAGACCGGGCCGCGGGTCCGCGTCAAGAAGGGCGAGGAGCCCCCCGAGCGCTGCCCCTTCGTGCTGTGGAAGGACGTGTCCGGCCGTTACCTGGATCCGGGCAGCGCCCGCGCCCTGCTCCGGGACGGCACCACGGGCGTGCTCGACGGCTTCATGGCCCGCAACGGCCGCATCTACAAGGGCCAGCTCGAGGTCGACCGGGACGAGTGGAAGGTGCGGGTCAAGTCCATGGGCTCGAGCGACGAGTCCGCCACCGACCCCGAGTACGACGTGAACCCCGAGCCCCTGGGCCGCTGTCCCTTCGACGAGGACTGCGGGGTGGTGGAATCCCCCACCCACTTCATCTGCGAGCGGAAGCTGAAGGAGCAGGAGCACGGGAAGGATCCCGAGGCGCCCAAGCCCTGCGGCTTCGCGCTGCCCCGCACCGTGTGCAAGCGCGAGATCGTCCGGGACGAGGCGCTCGTCTACCTCCGGAACCGCCGCACCGACCTCCTCACCGACTTCACGTCCCGCTTCGGGCGTCCGTTCTCCGCCACGCTGGTGCTCCGGGACAACGGCCGACACGGCTTCGAGTTCCCGCCCCGCCAGGGCGCTCAGGGCGGCTCGGGGGACAAGGCGGCGGCCGGCAAGAAGAAGGTTGGGAAGAAGGCCGGGAAGAAGGCCACCACGCGCAAGAAGAAGCCGGCGACCCGCAAGAAGGCGGCCGCGCGCTCCACGGCGGCGGGACGCAAGAAGGCTGCCACCAGGAAGACGTCGCGCAAGAAGGTGTCGCGGAAGAAGACGTCTTCCGACGCGACGCCCGAGTCCGAGGACTGATCGCTCCCTCGCAGGACGTCGGCTCGCGCTCCAGCGTTCACTCGACGCGTCGCGTCGAAACGCCTCCGCGATCAAGCACCGCTCAAGTTCCAAAAACACTGTTCGATGAGTGCGGTAGTTGGTATAAGTGCAGACGGCCGCGGACGGGGTTGCGCGCCAACTCACCCCACTCGCGGCCGCGTGGCGGGATCAGTGCGGGGAAGGCGTGCCGGGGACGACCCCGGTCGGCTGGTGAGTTGTACCCCCCGTACAAGGAGGGGGGACGCCATGGACATGGGATCACCTGCGGCTTCCACAGCGGTCGCCTCGAGGCGGTGGGGCTGGCTGGGGCTGCTCGCCGCCTGGCTCGCGTTCGCCCCGACCGCCTCCGCCCTCGAGGCTCTCGACGGCAAGGTCCAGGTCCACGGCTACGCCGAGTCGGTGATGCGCGGCATCAGCGCCGAGTTCACCGACGACTACGACCTCAGCCAGTGGCAGTGGATCGTCAACATCGAGTTCGAGTTCGAGATCGCGCCCGACGGCTTCGGTCCGTTCACCTCCATCACCGCCTTCACCCGGGTCGAGGGGCGCTACGACTGCGTCTGGAACAACGGCTGTGCGCTGTTCAACGAGCCGCCCTACGGCGATGCGACCCAGAAGATGCCCCTCTACCTGACGGACGGTCTGAGCAACCCGTTCTCGGGCACCACCCGGGTCTTCAACCGGCTCGAGCGCTTCCAGCGCAACGACGGCACGAGCTCCATCGCCCTCGAAGCCGGCACTCCCGATCGACAGCTCCTGATCCCGGATCAGAGGATCTCCTCCGTGAGCCAGGGCGGCGCCTTCGCGGGCCTGTTCGAGACCGCCGGTCCCGATGGAGATCTCTTCACCGAGGACGACCCCGCCCGGGCCACCTTCCAGGAGTTCAGCGACTACTCGAGCACCTTCCTGCGGACCCGGGGATCCGTCGACGGCTTCGGCAACCAGATCATCGTCGGCTACAAGCCCGGCGAGCGCCCGCCGACGCTGACCGAGATCGCGGACCGGCCGTTCCCCTACAGCACGATCGAGAACAGCGCGATCGGGCTGTCGCTGCCCCCGGGCGCCAACCCCGGCCCCTTTCAGTCCGTACCCCTGGTGCAGGCCGGCGAGACCAACGATCCGACGGTGGCCCGCGGGCTCTACATCCCGAGTCCCGGCCTGATCCAGTTCCTCAACGAGCGCAAGTTCGGCGAGGACCTCATCGACTACGGCGAGACCGAGCTCGCCTTCAACCGCGGCGCAAGCCAGCGCGACGAGCAGGAGCTGAAGGAGGCCTACCTCGACGTCGAGATGTTCGACGGGCGCCTCTGGCTCCGGCTCGGCAAGCAGACCATCGTCTGGGGCAAGACCGAGCTCTTCCGCAATCAGGACCAGTTCAATCCCCAGGACCTCGGTCTGGCCTCCCTGCCGTCCCTGGAGGAGTCGCGGATCAACCTCTGGTCGGTGCGCGCCACCTGGTCCTTCTACGACGTCGGTCCCCTCGAGGACGTGCGCCTCGAGCTGGCCGCCATCTTCGACGACTTCGAGCCGACGGACCTCGGTCGCTGCGGCGAGCCCTACGCGCCCCTGCCGGTGTGCGGCATCAACACGGGCATCTTCGCGGGACGCGCCGTCGGCTTCGGCCTCATGGGACGCGAGTCGCCCCCCTCCTGGTGGGAGAGCAGCAACGGTTGGGAGTTCGGCGGTCGCCTCGAGTGGCGCTGGCAGCGCTTCAGCTTCGCGCTCACCAACTTCTACGGCTTCTCCGACACGCCCACCGCGGAGCCCATCTTCAACTTCGAGCGCAACGTCGATCCGGAGACGGGTCGGCCGCGCACCGCCTGGAGCCGGCTCCCGTGCGACCCGGAGGGCGATCGCCGGGACACCCGGGGCTGCCTGGGCGACACGGACCGCCTGCGCTTCCTCTCCACGACGCGCGGCGCCACGGCCACCGACGAGGAGCGCGACCAGGTCCTGCGCAACCAGTCCTCCAACGCCCAGTTCTTTGCGACCATCTGCTCGGCCACCATCGGCGCCACCACGCTGATCCCGGGCCTCGAGAACGAGTGCGGCTTCCGGGTCTTCAGCAGCCCCATCGTGCTGGTGGAGTCCCTGGGGCTTCCGTCGGGCTCCCTCGGGATCATCGGGATCGGGGACGAGGACCCGATCTCCCTGCTGATCAACATCCTGCTCGGGGGCTCCACCCTCTTCGAGTCGCTCGCCTTCGGGCTCCTGATCGACGGCGTCGACGCCCTCGCGACCTTCACGCTGTCGGAGCAGGCCCTGGCACTGGCAAATGCGGTCACGGGCGTTCCGCTCAACATCGACACGACGGCGGGCGCGCCCAGCTCCCTCTTCGGCCTCTACGACCTCGACAACCTCCTCACGCGGGAGCAGCAGGCGCTGATCGGGTGTGGCGAGTTCTACGGCACCAACTGCGACAGCCAGGGCCTGGACCTCCTCAACGCGGAGGCGAGCGCCATCCTGCAGTCGTTCCCGGGCTTCGACGGAACGCCGATCATGGGCTTCGACACCTTCGATCGGGGCCAGCCCGGCACCCTGGGCTTCGATGGCGGGCCGGTCTGCACCCGCTTCGAGCGGGGTCGGACCTTCGTCCTGCCCGGCTGCCGCGGGCCCGAGGACGATGGCTACGAACCCGACATCGACGGGCGCCCCTTCTTCGACGTCCGACGCCAGCTCTTCACGGCCGATCCACGCGGACTCACGGGCGTCGGAACCGACGACCTCTTCGAATTCGACCGGGTCGCCATGAGCATCGGCAAGGAATGCGACTCGGTGCAGGCGGCGGTCAATGCCGGCGGCGGGGCCACTGGCGCGGACGTGCGGCTGATCCATCCCTACACCTGTGAGCCCTTCCGCAGCGAGATGGCCGCGTTCTCCTACAACCTGATGATCCTGGCGGTGCTCTTCTCGACCGAGCGCGGCGCCGACGGCAACGACGTCTTCGAGCCGGACGAGTTCGATCCCGACCGTCCGTTCGCCAAGAACCGCTGCTCCCTGCGCCAGCCCCAGCACTGTCGGGCCATCAAGGGCCTGCTCGGCACCGCGGGCAACCGCCGCAACGACGTGCTCGCCGGCGGCAACGGCCGCTTCGGCCGGCGCGACTTCCTGTGGCACGGAGCCCAGCAGCTGGTCCTGACCTATCCCAAGCGCAACATCCTGGGCTTCTCCATGGACTTCGCCGAGGACTTGTCCAAGACCAACTGGAGCCTCGAGTTCACCTGGGTGGAGGGGGATCCCTTCTCCAACCGCAACGACCCGAACGGCTTCTCGCTGATCGACACCTACAACCTGACGGTCTCGATCGACCGGCCGACCTTCATCAACTTCCTGAACGTGAACCGGACCTTCTTCTTCAACACCCAGGTCTTCTTCAGCTACCGGCCGGAGCACACCCCGGCCTTCAGCGCGGAGGGGCCCTGGAACGTGCTGGGCGTGTTCACCGTATTCACGGGCTACTTCCAGGACCGCCTGAACATGGCGGCCACGTTCGTCTACGACCTGCAGTCGCGCTCGGGAGCGATCCTGCCGTCTGCGAACTACCGCTTCAACCAGGACACCACCCTGCAGTTCGGCATGGCGTTCTTCTACGGCCGCCAGGATCGACGCATCCAGTTCCTGAACCCCCAGGCGGTGGGTCAGAACGTGGGCCGGGACGCCTACCGGAGCTTCGTGGAGAACGGCCTCGCCGCGGTCCGCGACCGGGACGAGATCTTCCTGCGGCTGCGCTGGACCTTCTGAGCGGAGGGCGCGGCCCGGGGCTCAGTGCCCCTTCTCGAGCTCGGCCACGGAGGTGAGCTTGCGGCGCTCGTCCTCGCTGCGGGGCACCGAGGACAGGTCGTAGGACTCGCGGCGCCAGCCGGCGCTCCCCACCACGGAGACGAAGCTCGCCGCCACCGGGTCGAAGACCAGGGCCGGCTCGCCCGAGGGCCAGCGCGGATAGTCGACCTGGTCGCCGCTGAAGCGGTGGGCCAGGATCCCCACCTCGTAGAGCAGGCCGTTCCGACGATACGAGATGAAGTAGAGCGGCTGCTGGGTCTGGTAGTCCACGTAGAGCGTCACCCGCGTGGGCTCCTCGCTCTCGCGCCGGGAGACGCCGCGGATCACCAGCGCCCGCCGGACCTCCCAGCGGTCGCTCGCCAGGGAGAGGCCGCTCGGCCCGAAGTTGCGCTCCTCCGTGAGCGGCCAGCCCGGCCTCGCCACGTTCAGCGGCGCCAGCACGTCCCGCTCGTCGAGGAGCGTCCACGTATAGGCGTTGGGACGCAACGCCAGACCCACGAAGCCCTTGCGGATGTTCTCGCTCACCGCGATGGACACGCCCGCGGTGGGGGAGATGCTCTTGAGCTGCTCGCCGTCGCCGTAGGGGACGGGCCCGCCGGCCTGGAACTGGCCGCTCACCGAGTAGCGGGGCAGGAACAGGCCGTCGACCCAGGCGGTGGCCGCGCGTCGCGGCTTGCGCATCTCGGGCACGTAGACGTAGGTGCGATCGGACTCGCGCCACTTCCGCCGCGTGCGGTCCGGACGCAGCTGGCGCCAGGCCAGGTGACGCGCGTTGAAGGGCTCCTCGAAGCGGCCCCCGGCGATCCAGGTGTGACCCTCCGACCCGGGCAGGCTGTAGTCTGGGGCGAGGTCGGACCGGGCTCCGGTCTGGATCAGGAAGAAGGAGCCCTCGTAGGTGTGGGTGGTTCCGATCCGGCTCGGCATGTCGACCAGCCGGAAGCGGCCGAGCGGCCCGGCCCCGCGATAGCGGAGCTCGAGGTTCCAGGCCCAGCGCGCGGCGGCGTCCTCCGCGGCGGGATCGATCGTGTCCGGCGGGAAGGGCAGGCCGGCGACGTAGCCCCGGAGATTGCCCCGCTCGTCGAGCTCGACCCCGTCCCAGTGGGTCTGGGTCGCGGACGCGTAGAACAGCGGCACCGGGTAGCGGCGGTGGCACGGGCCGATCTCCATCCGCATGCCTTCGTGGAAGAAGGACTCCCGGTAGTTCCAGATCTCGGGCGGAAGCAGGCTCCGCAGGACCATCAGGCCCTGGACCGTGACCAGCATGCCCTCTTCGAGCCGGAAGGTGGTGTCGCCCTCGAGGGCGCCGCCCGGGTCCTCCACGGTCAGGAGCGGACAGGTCCCTTCGGCCGGCGGGGCCGCAGGCGCCGGCGGCGCGGCCAGCAGAAGCAGCAGAAGGGCGGTCGTTCCCCCCCCGAGCTGGGCACGGTGCATCGCGTTTCCCCCCGAAGACGATCCTGCCATTCTACCGTACCCTCCCCAAAGGGAGGATTCGCCCGGTGCGACGGCGCTCCATCGGCATCCCGCTCACGATCGGCATCGTCGTGCTGGTGCTGGCCGTGGCGCTGGCCGTGGGCTGGCCCGTGGTGGTCGTCTCCGACCTCGCCTCCGCCGCCCGCGGGCTGAGCGGCATCCAGCTCGGGCTGCTGGTCCTGGGCGGCGTGGTCTCGGCCCTGCTCCTGGTGGGTCTCGGACTCCTGCTCGCCTGGCTGGTTCGCGAGATGCGCTTCAACCAGCGTCAGCAGGCCTTCCTCGACGCCGTGACCCACGAGATGAAGACGCCGCTGGCCTCCCTGCGCCTCTATCTCGACACCCTGGCGCGTCACGACCCGGCGCCCGAGCGCCGTCGCGAGTTCCTGGGTCGCATGGGCGAGGACGTGGACCGGCTGCACCACACGGTGGAGCAGATCCTGGTGGCGGCCCGCGCCGAGGAGCGCAAGCCCCTGCGGGAGCGGGTGGACCTGCGCGAGGTGCTGCTGGACTGCGCGGCCGAGGTCCGCGCGCGCCACCACCTGCCCGAGGAGGCGATCCAGCTCCACGGGGCCGGGCCCTGTCCGGTCTGGGGCGACGCCACCGAGTTCGGGATGATCTTCGGCAACCTGGTGGAGAACGCCGTGAAGTACTCCGAGAGCCCGGTGGAGGTCCGGGTGGACCTGCGGCCGAGCGAGGACGGCCGCGTGGCCGTGGAGATCACCGACCGGGGCATCGGGATCCCCGCCGAGGACCTGTCCAAGATCTTCCAGCGCTTCTACCGGGCCGGCCGCGACGTGCAGCGCAAGGCCGCCGGCCTGGGCCTCGGCCTGTTCATCGTCCGCAGCCTGGTGCGCCGCCACGGGGGCCGGGTGTGGGCGCGCAGCGACGGGGTCGGGCGCGGCAGCCGCTTCGTGGTGACCCTCCGCGCGGCGACACCGCCCCCGCGCGGATCCCTGCCGCCCGTGGAGATGCATGCCGAGAATCCTGGTCGTTGAGGACGAGGCCCACCTGGCCGAGGGGCTCCAGTTTAACCTGGAGGCCGAGGGCCACGAGGTGGAGATCGCCGGCGACGGGGCCCGCGCCGTCGAGCGGGTCACCGGGGGCGGAGAGCCGGTCCACCTGGTGGTGCTCGACGTGATGCTGCCCGAGCTGAACGGCTTCGAGGTGGCCCGGCGCATCCGGGCCTCGGGAAACTACGTTCCGATCCTCATCCTGACGGCCAAGGACGACGCGGCCGACGTGGTCCGCGGCCTGGAGGAGGGCGCCGACGACTACCTGGTGAAGCCCTTCCAGCTGGAGGAGCTGCTGGCGCGCGTGCGCGTGCTGCTGCGCCGCCGCCGCTGGGATGGCGTGTCGCCGGGCGGGGCGCCGCCCCGGGTGGAGGCCTTCGGCGACGTGAAGATCCACTTCGACCGCTTCGAGCTGGAGAGCCCCCGGGGCACCGTCCAGCTCACGACCCGGGAGATGGGGCTCCTGCGCGCGCTCATCGACCGCGAGGGCGAGGCGGTCACCCGCGGCGAGCTCCTCGAAGAGGTCTGGGGCCTCCGGGCCGAGACCCGGACCCGGGTGGTGGACAGCTTCGTCTCCCGGCTCCGGAAGTACGTGGAGGAGGACCCGTCGCGCCCGCGACACATCGTCTCCGTGCGCGGGCACGGCTATCGTTTCGATCGATGAACGAGGACACCCGCGTCGGCAGCTTCATGAATCCCAACGTGGTCTGCGCGCGGCCCGACATGACCGTGCGTGAGGTCGAGCGCCTGCTGACGCAGCGCCACGTCACCGGCTGCCCGGTGGTGGACGACACCGGGAAGCCGGTCGGCGTCGTCTCCCAGTTCGACCTGATCGCTCACGAGGCGCCCCGGCGCACCGCGGGCTCGGCCGGGCGCTTCTACAGCGACGTCGACGACTACCAGGACATCGCCCTGGTGCCCGTCGACGCCTCCGACACACCCATCTCGGAGATCATGTCGCGCTCCCTCGTGAGCATCGAGCGCGAAGAGCCCTTGCGGGAAGCCGCGCGCATGATGCGCGATCGACGCGTCCACCGGCTGCTGGTCACCCACAAGGGCGTGCTCGTGGGCATCGTCTCGTCACTGGATCTCCTCGCGGCCCTCGTGGATTGATCGCCCCTCGAGGGTTCACACGCGCGGCCCTTGTGGGCGCCGCGCGCGCCTGCAACTCTCCAGGAGATGGCCGACGCCCTGCGTTTCCACGTCCGCCCCACGCTGCGGGATCCGCTTCTCCTGCTCGCCTTCGAGGGCTGGAACGACGCCGGCGAGTCGCCCTCCGGCGCCGCCCGCTACGTGGCGGAGGCCGTCGGCACCGCGCCCCTCGCCGAGATCGACGCCGAGCGTTTCTACGACTTCACGGCCCAGCGTCCCCAGGTCCGCATCGAGGCGGGCGGCGTGCGTCGCATCGAGTGGCCGCGCATGGAGTTCCGCTACGGCTCCCTGGACCTCGAGCGGGAGATCGTGATCGGCGTCGGTCCCGAGCCGCAGCTCTGCTGGCGGACCTTCAGCGACGAGGTCGTCGAGCTGGTCCGCGGGGTCGGCGTGCGCGAGGTGGTGCTCCTCGGCGCCTACCTGGCCGACGTGCTCTACTCGCGTCCGGTGGCGGTCACGGGGTTCGGGAGCGAGTCCGCCCGGCTCGAGCGGGCCGGCGTGCGGCCGTCGGGCTACGAAGGTCCCACGGGCATCGTCGGGGTCCTCGGAGAGCGCTTCCGTCGCGAGGGACTCGTCATCACCAGCCTCTGGGCGGCGCTGCCCCACTACATCAGCGCCCAGCCGAACCCCCGCGGTGCCCTCTCGCTGCTCCACGCCCTGGAGGCGATCTTCGACCTGCGGGTCGACCTGGAGCCGCTGCGCGCCGAAGCCGCGGACTTCGAGCAGAAGATCTCGGCCCTGGTGGCGTCCGATCCGGAGCTCGCCGAGTACGTCCGGGAGCTCAAGCGTCGCGAGTTCGCCCAGTAGCCGTCAGTCGAGCGGGATCGATTCCTCGATCAGCATGACCGGGATGCCGTCGTCGATCGGGTAGAGCACCTTGCCGTCCTCGCGGACGAGGCCCTCGGCCAGGCTCTTGGCGACCGGGTCGCCCCCGCGATTGCGGAGCTCTCCCGCGGTGATCCGCTGGTTGAGCGACGTGATCAGGTCCTCGGCGGCCGGCTTCACCGGCTGCTTCGTCTCCGGACAGACCAGGATCTCGAGCAGTTCCTCGTTCACGGGCATGCCTTCCCCCTCCGGCCCCAGGCTAGCGCAGCATCGCCGACGAGTAGTCGAGGATGCGGCGGGCGACGATCAGCTGATTGATCTGCTGGGTGCCTTCGTAGATGTCGTTGATCTTGGCGTCGCGCATCCACTTCTCCACCAGCTGCTGGCGCGAGTAGCCCACCGGACCGAGGAGCTCGACGGCCTTCTGGGTGATGCGCGTGACCGCCAGGCCGGCCTTGGCCTTGGCCATGGAGGCCTCCAGGTTGTTGGGCCGGCCCAGGCTGATCATGCGTGCGGCGCGCCAGGTGAGGAGCCGCGCGGCCTGGAGCTCCGCCTCCATCTCGATCAGGTCGCGCTCCACCGCCCGCAGCTCGTGGGCCGGCGCGTCGTAGCGGGGCCGGATGCCCCGGGCGGCCAGCTCCTCGAGGGTGAGGTCCAGCGCGGCCCGGCCCACGCCCACCGCCATGGCGGCCACGATGGGCCGGCTGGCGTCGAAGGTGGCCATGGCGCCCTTGAAACCCTTGTCGCCGCCCTTCTTCGGATCGCGCTTCTTCACCTCGGCGCTGCCCAGGAGATTGCCCGAGGGCACCCGGCAGTCCTCGAAGGAGAGCGTCGCGGTATCCGAGGCGCGGATGCCGAGCTTCTTCTCGCACGACACGAAGCTCATCCCCGGCGTCCCGGCCGGCACCACGAAGGACTTGATGCCGGCCCGGCCCGCGCTCCGGTCGACCGTGGCCCACACCACCACGAAGCCGCCCTCGACCGTGGAGGCCATCTCGCCGGCGGTGCAGAAGATCTTGTTGCCGTTCAGGATCCACTCGCCCGTGGCCTCGTCCCAGTCGGCCGTGGTCTGGATGGCCGCGGCGTCGGAGCCCGCCTGGGCCTCGGTGATGGCCATGGCGCCCCAGATCGGGTGGCCGCCGTCGGCGCGGAACGCCGACAGGAAGCGCTCGCGCTGCTCCGGCGTCCCCGCGGCGGCCACCGCGGAGCCACCCAGGGCGGGCGTGGGCATGCGCAGGTAGAGGGCGGCGTCGCCCCAGCAGAGCTCCTCGGCCTGCACGCAGACCTGGATCATCCCATCGGTGACCTCGCTCAGGTCGCCACCGCCCGGCGGCCGCTTGCGCCCTTCCTTCCAGTACCAGTCCACCCACTCGGTCGGCAGGTCGTGCTCCTGCTCGTCGTACTTGCGGGATAGGGGACGCATGTGCTCCAGGGCCACCTTCCGGTAGTGCTCCTGGGCGCGCAGGGTGCTCGGCGTCGGCTCGAACGAGATCGGCATGGCGGTCTCCTCAGACCAGGGTGAGCGCCTCGAAGACCGCGAAGCCCCGGGCGTTGCGAAGGTGCATCTCGGGCAGGTACTCCCGCGTGTAGCCGTGGCCGCCCAGGACCTGGACCGCGCCGTCGGCGACCTCCAGCGACACGCGCCTGACCTGCTGCAGCGCCAGGGCGGTCTCGCGCCGGGCGTCCTCGCCTCGATCGAGCCGCCAGGCGGCCTCCCAGACCAGCAGCCGGGCCGCGTCGATCTCGATGGCCATGTCGGCGAGCTTGAAGGCGATGGCCTGCTTGGTGGCCACGGGCGACCCGAACACCTCGCGCTCCTTGGCGTAGTCGCGGGCCACCTCGAAGGCCGCCCGGGACACCCCCACCGCCATGGCGGCGAGCCCGACGCGGCCGCGGTCGACCAGCCGGGCCACGTCGGCGCCGGCCTCGCCTCCGAGGCGGGCGTCGGCGGGGACGCGCACGCCGTCGAGCCGGAGCGCCGCGGTCGGCAGGGCCTTGATGCCCATCCAGGTATCGGACTCGGCGCGCAGGCCGGCGGCGTCCCGCGGCACCAGGAAGGCCTGGGGGGGCGCATCCCCCTCGTCGGCCAGCACGAGGACGACCTCGCCGCCGTCGAGCCAGGGCACCAGGCACTTCTCGCCGTCCAGGACGTAGTCGCCGCCGTCGCGGCGGGCCGTCGTCTTCGGCTGGAGCGGATCGCTCTCCACCCGGGGCTCCACGGCCGCCAGGGCGCCCGGTACGAAGTGGGGGCCGGTCACCCGGGGCAGCCACGCCGCCCGCTGGGCCTCGGTCCCGAAGTCGAGCAGGGGCAGGGCCAGCAGCGAGGGGGAGAGGATGCCCAGGGCGATGGAGAGGTCGCCCCAGGCCAGCTCCTCGGCCACCAGGACGCCCGTCACCGCGCTGCGCTCGCCCCCGCCCCCGAAGGCCTCGGGCACGGCGTTGGCCACCAGCCCGAGCTCGTGGGCCTGGGCGAGGACGTCGGCGGGCAGGGCGCCCGCCTCGTCGGCGGAGCGCGCCTTCTCGCGAACCTCGTTGGCGGCGAACTGGCGCACCGTCTCGATGATGAGCTGCTGCTCCTCCGACGGCTCGAATTCGATCATCTACACCCGCTCCAGGATCGTGGTGATTCCCATGCCGCCGCCGATGCACATGGTGACGAGGCCGGTCGTCTTGTCCTGACGCTCCAGCTCGTCCAGCAGGGTCCCGATCAGCATGCCGCCGGTGGCGCCCAGGGGGTGACCCAGGGCGATGGCGCCGCCGTTCACGTTCACCTTCTCGTGGGGGAAGCCGAGGTCCTTCATCACCTTGAGCGGAATCGCGGCGAAGGCCTCGTTCACCTCGAGCAGGTCGATGTCCTCCGGCTTCATGCCCGCCTTCTGCAGGCAGCGGCGCGTGGCCGGCACCGGCGCCGTCAGCATGATCACGGGCTCGTCGCCGGCGGTCGCCATGGCGCGGACGCGGGCGCGGGGCCTCCAGCCCTGGGCGCGGGCGTACTCCGGCGACGCCACCAGGACGGCGGAGGCGCCGTCGACGATGCCCGACGAGTTGCCGGCGTGGTGGACGTGGTTCACGCGGTCGATCTGCGGGTAGCGCTGCCTGGCCTTCTCGTCGAAGGAGAGCGTGTCGCCCTTCTGGACGTAGGCTCCCACCTGCTCGAACGACAGGGGCAGCTTCGCCAGGGTCTCGACCGTGGTGCCCGCGCGGGGGTGCTCGTCGCGCTCGAGCAGGGTCTTGCCGTCGGCGTCCCGCACCGGCAGGAGGCTGCGGTCGAAACGCTCCTCCTTCTGGGCCACCGCGCAGCGGTCCTGGCTCGCGGCGGCGAAGCGGTCGCAGTCCTCGCGGCTGAAGCCCTCGAGGGTGGCGATGAGGTCGGCGGAGATGCCCTGGGGCACCAGAGGGTGGAGCTCGCGCAGGTGGCGGTTGTGGCCGTCCAGGCCGGACTTGTCCGCGCCCATGGGCAGGCGCGACATGGACTCCACGCCCCCGGCCACCACGCAGTCCTGCATCCCGCTCATCACGCCCATGGCGGCGAAGTTGACCGCCTGCTGACCGGAGCCGCAGAAGCGATTGAGGGAGACGCCCGTGGCCTCGTGGGGCCAGCCGGCCGCCAGCACCGCCATGCGCCCGATGCAGCCGCCCTGCTCCCCGGTCTGGGTGACGCAGCCCACGACCACGTCCTCGACGTCCCGGGCCTCCAGCGCGGTGCGCTCCACCAGACCGTTCAGGCAGCGGGCGAAGAGCTCCTGGGGGTGGACGCTCGAGAGAGCGCCGGTTTCGGCCTTCCCGCGACCGCGCGGGGTGCGGACGGCGTCGATGATCCAGGCTTCCGGCATGGGGGGTCCTCGCGGGGCGCCGCCGGGCGACCGGGCCTGGCGGACGGCCTTCCGCTCCGACTCTACCAGCCCGCCCGGAGGCCGGCGAGACGGGTCGGCGGGCGCCGACTTGTCCTTGACGAGGGGGGACTGACGCTGTAATCACCCCCGCGTCACCAGCCGAATGCAGGGACGGCGGGTGGCCTGGTGCTGTCGAGACTCCCGGAAACGCCCGGCGGCACCGCGGCCCGATTCGTCGAGACGTCGTCGAGACGTGGTGGCACTTCGTCGGCGCCGGTCTCCGAGGCCGTCCTCGGAACGACGTCGTCGACCGTTTGCGCGTTTCCGGGTGCCCGTTGAAAGGACGTGCCGCGCACCCATGACCACCCTGCACCAGCGAACCCCTCTCTCCCGAATCGTCCGTCTCATCCTCGTCCTCGCTGTCGCCGGCCTCGCCGCCACGGCGCTGCTGTCGCTGCCCGGACTTCGCGGAACCGAGGCCCGCGCGGCCGACCCTTCGGAGCCCGCGCCCGCGTCGGGCGAAGTGCTGGTGGCCGGGAGCATCTGCGAGGCGCACGAGCTCCGCGCCCTCGCGGCCGAGCGGCCCGGCGTGCAGATCGAGATCCCGCCCGAGTACGACCAGGCCTACCCGTCGGCCTCGGCCTGCCTCACCCACGAGCTGACCTGGGATCCCGAAGCGCCCGGTCCCATGCAGCCCATCCCCTTCAGCCACGCCCACCACGCGGGCGAGTACGAGATCGACTGCCAGTACTGCCACTCGAGCGTCTCCTACTCCGCCCACGCCGGCGTGCCGTCGGTCGAGCTCTGCATGGGTTGTCACGCCCAGTTCTCCCAGGTCTACGACCAGGAGTTCGAAGGCATCCGGATCCTCAAGGAGCACTGGGGCCACACCTACGAGCAGGTGGACGGGAAGTGGCAGGTGCAGCCGCGCGACCCGGAGCAGGCGCGGCCCATCGAGTGGAAGCGGATCCACTGGCTCCCGGAACACGTGCAGTTCAAGCACAACCGCCACATCGCCGCGGGCGTCGAGTGCTCGACCTGCCACGGGAACATGGAGCAGATGAACAAGGTCTACCTCGTCCCCGACACCATCTGGTGGGGGTACGGGCTGCCGGCCCAGAAGCTCGAGATGGGCTGGTGCATCAACTGTCACCGCGAGAACCAGGCGTCGCAGGACTGCCTCACCTGCCACTACTAGGCACAGGACGACGGATGCCCGAATTGGATCGGCGTGAGTTTCTGAAGCTTGTGGGCGTGGGCGCGGGTGCGGCCGCGAGCGCGGGCTGCTCCGACCCGGTGCAGAAGCTCATCCCGTACGTGGTCCATCACGAGGAGATCACACCCGGGATCCCGGTCTTCTACGCGTCCACCTGCCAGGAGTGCCCGACCGGCTGCGGCCTGCACGTGAAGACCCGCGAGGCACGTCCGATCAAGCTCGAGGGCAATCCGAAGCATCCCATCAACCGGGGTACCCTGTGCGCTCGCGGCCAGTCGGCCCTCGGCCGCACCTACCACCCGGATCGCTTCACCGGCCCCCAGCGCCGCGGCGCCGATGGCACCCTCGAGGCCATCTCCTGGGACGAGGCCCTGGATCTCCTGGCCGAGAAGGTCCGCGGCGCCGGGGCGGGAACCTGGGTCCTGGGCGGCGATCGCGGCCCGACGATCAACCGCGTGGTCGACCGCTTCGTCGAGGCCACGGGGGCCGGCGGGCGCGTGGTCTACGATCCCTTCGCGCCAGAGGCGGTGCGCGAGGCCTGCCGCAGCCTCTACGGCGAGCCCCGCCAGGCCCGCTACGACCTGACCGACGCCGACCTCGTCCTCGATTTCGGCGCCGACTTCCTGGAGACCGGTCCGTCCCCCACCGAGCACGGCCGGCAGTTCGCCGACGCCCGCGCCACGGACCGCCACGACCACGGCGGCGCGCGGCTGGTCTACCTGGGCGCGCGCCTGTCGATGACCGCGTCGAACGCCGACGAGTGGCTGCCGGTGAAGCCCGGCAGTGAGGGACTGGTAGCCCTCGCCATCGCCCGGGCCGCGGTCCAGGCCTCCGGCGCGTCGGTTCCGGACGCCTTCCGCGGGCTGCTCGCCGACGCCAATCCCGACCAGGTGGCCTCGCGGGCCGGTGTGGAGGCGGCCGCGATCCGCCGCGTGGGGGCCGCGGTGGCGCGGGCCGGCCGGGTGGTGGCGCTGCCGCCGGGCGTGGCCGTCACGAGCCGGCGGGCCGTGGCGTCGGCCGCGGCCGTGCTGATCCTCAACCACGTGGCCGGCGCCGTCGGGAAGACCGTCCACCTGGACCCAGAGCCCGAGGGTCGTGCCCGCGCGAGCACCCGAGAGGTGCTGCGGCTGGTCGATCACATGCGCTCCGGCGGCGTGAAGGTGCTGCTGGTCCACGACGCCAACCCCCTGTACTCGCTTCCCGCGGCTGCCGGCTTCGCGGAGGCCCTGGAGCAGGTGGACTTCGTGGTGTCCACCGCATCCCTCGCGGACGAGACCGCGATGCGGGCCGACCTGGTCCTGCCCGACCACACGCCGCTCGAGTCCTGGGGCGACGCCGAGCCGCGTCCCGGCGTCCGCTCCCTGCTCCAGCCCACCCTGCGCCCGCTCCACGACACCCGCGCGCTGCCCGACACGCTGCTCGACCTGGGCCGCAAGCTCGACACCGCCCGGGACCTGCCGCCGGGCAGCTTCCGCAGCATCCTCGAGAGCGCCTGGGGCGGGGCCGCGGGCCTGCGCACCGCGCTCGCCGAGGGGGGTCGGTTCACGGCCACCCCCGCCGCGCCGGCGGTGCCCGGGGGTGGCGCCGCCGCGCTCGAGGTGGTGGAGCCCCAGCTCGAGGGCGACGGCGGCTTCGCGCTGCTCGCCTTCCCCCATCCGCTGCTCTACGACGGTCGCGGCGCGAACCTGCCCTGGCTCCAGGAGATCCCGGACCCCGTGTCCAAGGTGGCGTGGCAGTCCTGGGCCGAGATCAGCACCGCGACGGCCGAGCGGCTCGGCCTCTCCACGGGCGACGTGGTCGCCCTCGAGACGCCGGCCGGCCGCGTCGAGGTGCCCGTGCTGCCCCGCGGCGGCATCCGGGACGACGTGGTGGCGGTGCCCATCGGCCAGGGCCACACGGTCGGCTACTACGCCTCCCTGGCCGGGGATGGACAGCCCGGCGAGGCCCGCGGCGTCAACGTGATCGAGGTCCTGCCGTCCGTCACCGACGAGAGCGGCGGCCGCGCCTGGCTTACGACGCAGGTCCAGGTCGAGCCCACCGGCGGCTTCCGGCGGCTTCCCCTGGTCCAGACCAGCGACAACAAGCGCAAGCGCATGCTCGGCGAGGCGGTGACCCTCGCGGCGCTCTCGAACGGCGACGGCGGGCACGCGGGAGGCCACGGCGGGGAGCATGGCGGCGGCGCAGCCCACGGCGACGGCCACGGCGGACCGGCCGGGCTCGGCGCGGCGGTCTACGCCCACGTGCACGAGCCCATCGCGGGCTTCGACCCGGCCGACGATTCCCTCGAAGAGAGTCCCTACCGCTGGACGATGAGCGTCGACCTCGACCGCTGCAACGGCTGCAGCGCCTGCGTCGCGGCCTGCCACCTCGAGAACAACATCCCCGTGGTGGGCGAGGACGGCACCCTGCGGGCGCGGCAGATGTCCTGGATCCGCATCGAGCGCTTCGTCGGTGACGGCGAGCTCTCCGGCGGCACCGGACGACGCCCGACCTACCCCGCCCACGAGGAGCTCGGCGCCACCGACATCCGGCACTCTCCCATGATGTGCCAGCAGTGCGGCGCGGCGCCCTGCGAGTCGGTCTGCCCGGTCATCGCGACCTACCACAATCCCGAGGGCCTGAACGGGATGGTCTACAACCGCTGCGTGGGCACGCGCTACTGCGCCAACAACTGCCCCTACAAGGTCCGCCGCTTCAACTACTACGACTATTCCCAGAGCCAGTGGCCCGGCCTGATGGCGCTGATGACCAACCCGGACGTCACGGTCCGGGAGCAGGGCGTGATGGAGAAGTGCATGTTCTGCGTGCAGCGGATCACGGCGGCCCGGCAGACGGCCAAGGACGAGGACCGGGAGATCCGCGACGGGGAGGTGGTGACCGCCTGTCAGCAGACCTGCCCCACCCAGGCGATCCACTTCGGCAACGCCAAGGACCCGTCCGCGAAGATCACGGTCAAGAGCGACGATCCGAAGCGCGGCTACCACGCGCTCCACGTGCTCAACACGCGACCCGCGATCACCTACCACGCCAAGGTGACCCGGGGTCCGGTCGAGGGATGATTCGATGACGCCGCCGCCGCCGCCGCCCGCTCAAGCCGCCGCCACCATGATCGCGCCCCCGGTGGCGCCGCGGGACTCGAGGATCAACCGCGACCTGCTCTCCGTGATGGACAGCGTCAGCCTGCCCTACTTCGGGCTCCTGGGCCTCGCCATCCTCGGCGTCCTCCAGGCTGCGGCGACCCTCCTCTATCAGACTTACGAGGGTCTCGGGATCGCGGGCTACGCCAACCCGGTCTTCTGGGGCGTCTACATCGTCACCTTCGTCTTCTGGGTCGGCATCGCCCACGCGGGCACCCTGATCTCCGCGATCCTCTACCTCTTCCGCGCCAAGTGGCGGAACGCGATCAACCGCGGCGCGGAGGCCATGACCGTCTTCGCCGTCCTCACCGCCGCGCTCTTCCCGCTGATCCACATCGGCCGCATCTGGAAGTTCTACTTCCTGATCCCGTACCCGAACCAGCGCGCCCTGTGGGTGAACTTCAAGAGCCCGCTGCTCTGGGACGTGTTCGCCGTGAACACGTACATGACGATCTCCATCGTCTTCTTCTACGTGGGCCTGATCCCGGACATCGCGATCGCGCGGGACCGCAGCACGGGCTGGCGCAAGGTCCTCTACTCGATCCTGTCTCTCGGCTGGCAGGGAACGGCCGGACAGTGGAAGGCCCACAACCGCACGGTGCTCCACCTCTCGGGGCTGGCCACGCCCCTCGTGCTCTCGGTGCACAGCGTCGTGTCCTGGGACTTCGCCGTCTCGATCGTCCCCGGCTGGCACGCCACGATCTTCGCGCCCTACTTCGTGGCGGGCGCGATCTTCTCCGGCTTCGCCATGGTGCTCACGGTGATGATCCCGGTGCGACGGATCTTCGGACTCGAGGCCTACATCACCGACTACCACTTCGAGAACATGGCCCGGTTCATTCTGCTGACGTCGGTGATCATCGGCTACGCCTACGGCATCGAGTACTTCATCGCCTGGTACAGCGGGGTGGAGGCCGAGCGCACCAGCTTCTACCTGCGCGCCTTCGGTCCCTACTGGATCTCCACCTGGATCATGATCCTGTGCAACGGCGTCTTCCCGCAGCTGCTCTGGATCAAGCGCCTGCGGACGAACATCCCCTTCCTGTTCGGGCTCTCCCTGCTCATCAACATCGGCATGTGGTTCGAGCGGTACGTCATCATCATCACGTCCTTGTCCCGCGAGTACGACCCGGCGTCCTGGGGCATCTACGTCCCGAGCGCCGCCGAGATGTCGGTGCTGATCGGCAGCTTCTCGTGGTTCAGCATGTTCTTCCTGATCTTCCTGAAGATCTTCCCCGTGGTGGCGATCGCCGAGGTCAAGGAGCTGGCGATCCACGACAAGGAGCACGCCTGATGCCGACCCTCGTGGCCGTCTTCGAGCAGCCCGGGCCGGTGGCGGACGCCGGCCGAAAGCTCCAGGACCGCGGCTTCCGGGAGCTGGAGATCTTCTCGCCCGTGCCCTCCCACGAGCTGGACGAGGCCTTGGATCCGAAGCCGAGCCGCGTGCGCCTGTTCACGCTGATCGGCGGCCTGACCGGCGTCACCGCCGGCTACGCCATGACCATCTGGATGTCCCTGGACTGGCCGATCATGGTCGGCGGCAAGCCCTACGCGTCCATCCCGCCCTACACGGTGATCGCCTTCGAACTCACCATCCTCTTCGGCGGTCTCCTCACCCTGCTCGGTCTGCTGGCGGTGGCCCGGCTCCCCCAGGTCAAGCTCCACCCGGCCTACGACGCCCGCTTCTCGGCGGAGGACTTCGGCCTGGTGGTGGGCTGCGCCGAGCGGGACGTCCCGGAGGTGGACGCGCTGCTGCGGAGCCAGGGCGCGAAGGAGGTGAACCTTGTCGATGCGTAGCGCGGCGGCGCTGCTGGCAGGGATCGCGCTCGCGTTCGGCACCGGCTGCTGGGAGCAGATCGACGGCGGCGAGTGGTTCCCCCAGATGAAGGACCAGATCGCGGTCCAGGCCTACGAAGAGTTCGAGATCCAGGACCAGACGCCGACCATCACCGCCGATGGAAGTTCGCTCGAGCACCTGCCGCCGCCCGAGGGCAGCGTGCCGATCACCGGCGGCGAGGCCCCCGTCTCGAACGTGATCGACGCCGAGTCCGACGTGCTGGTGAATCCGGTCGAAGCCGACCTCCGCTCCCTGGAGAACGGCAAGGAGCAGTACAACGCCTACTGCGCCACCTGCCACGGCGAGACGGGACTGGCCGACGGTCCGGTGGCCAAGGTCTTCCTCGGCGTCCTTCCGCTGGTGGGCATCGTGAAGGCCCGCAGCGACGGCCACATCTACACCACGATCCGCTATGGCCGCCGCCGGATGCCGAGCTACGGGCGCATCCCGTCCCAGGACCGCTGGGACATCGTGAACTACGTGCGGTACCTGGACGAGAAGGGAGGTCGCCCGTGAGCGACGCGCAGACCCGGAGCGTCGGCGAGCTCCGTCCCCAGGGGCTGCCCCAGCCGCTCGCCAGCGTCTGCTTGGCGCTCGTCGGCATCGGCGTGCTCGCCTTCCTCTGGGGCCTGGCGACCGACCCCGCCACCGCCTGGCGCGCCTTCCACGTGAACTTCGTCTACTACGCCGGCATGGCCCAGGCAGGCCTCGCCCTGGCCTGCGCCTTCGTGATCATCGGCGCGCGCTGGCCCGGCCCCGTCCGGCGGATCTGCGAGGGGCTGGCCGCGTGGGTGCCGATCACCCTCGTCCTGGCGGTGGTCGGCTTCTTCGGTCGCCACCACATCTTCCCCTGGATCGAGGAGCCGGTGGAGATCAAGGCGGCCTGGCTGAACCAGGGCCGCTTCTACGCCATGCAGCTCGGCCTGCTGATCCTGCTGACCCTGCTGACGCTGCGCTTCCTGCGGACCTCGGTGCGAGAGGGCCTCGCCGCGGCCGGCGAGGAGTCGCCGCGCGTCGAGGGACCCCTGGCGCGCTGGACGGCGAACTGGCGGGGGGCCGCGGCGGAGCGGGAGTCGGCGCGGGCCGCCCTCGGCTGGATGGCTCCGGTCATCGCGCTGCTGTACGCCTTCGGCTTCAGCTTCTTCGGGTTCGACCAGGTGATGTCGATCGACCCGTACTGGTTCTCGAACCTGTTCGGCGGCTACTTCGCCTGGGGCGGCTTCCTGTCGGCGGTGGCGGCCACCGCGCTGATCGCCATCCTCCACCGCGGCTCGGACCGCATCGGCAGCGAGATCACCACCAGCCGCCTCCACGACCTCGGGAAGATGTGCTTCGCCTTCTCGATCTTCTGGATGTACCTCTTCTGGTCCCAGTACCTGGTGATCTGGTACGGCAACCTTCCCGAAGAGACCGCCTTCCTGAAGGCGCGCCTGGGCTCGCAGTTCCTCCAGGACAGCTGGGACTTCGCGCTGTACCGGCTCAACGAGCCGTACGCGAAGCTGACCATGGCCGTATGGGCCTTCAACTGGATCATCCCCTTCTGGGTCCTGCTGGGGGCGCGCCCGAAGCGCACGCCCGGCATCCTCGGTCCGGTGGCGGCGCTGCTGCTGCTCGGGCTGTGGCTGGAGCGGAACATCCTCGTGTGGCCCTCGCTGATCCCCGGCGACGGCTGGGCGTGGCTCGGGCTGCTGCAGGTCGGCATCGCGGCGGGCTTCCTGGGCGGCTTCGTGCTCGTCTACCTCGTGTACACGCGCACCTTCGACACCCTGGGCGTGCCCGTCTCGACGGATTGAGCCCGCCGGCTGCCATCGCCGGCACTGCTACGCTCCGCTCGTGATTGCCCCCGCGTCCTTCGCGCCAGCCCCCGAGGTGTACGCACTGCGCTCCGGGCAGACCCTGGCGCTGCACGCCACCGGCATCCGGCACCCCCGCTTCCCCACCTGGGCCGGCGAGACCTTCACGCCCTATCCGGACGTGACCCACCACGAGGCCGGTCTGCGGGCCTTCCGGCTGGCCACCCGGCGTTCCGCCTACCTGTTTCCGCGCTCGGCCTTCGTCGAGGCGTCCGCTCCCGACGACCTGGCGCGGTCGCTGGTCGATCGGATCGCGGCCCTCCCGGGGGGCGCCGCGCAGCTGGAGCGGATGTTCGAGGCGGAGAAGCGCGCCGCCCGGCCGAACCCCGTGCGCGCCACCTACGGACTGATGGCGCTGTGTGCGGCGGTCTACGCCCTCCAGCTCGTGCTCCCGCCCTCCTTCCTCTACGCCGGCTTCTTCAACGCGACCCTGGTCCAGGCGGGTGAGCTCTGGCGCCTGGTGACCGCCAACCTGCTGCACCAGGCGGTTCCCCTGCACATGCACTTCGGCCTGAACCTGCTCGGCCTCTTCCTGCTCGGACGGTTCGTGGAGTGGATCCTCGGGCCCGCGGCGACCCTGGTGGTGATGGTGGCATCGGGGTTCGGCGCCACCCTCGCGGGCCTGCTGGCCGGCTACGAGAACATGGTGGGCGTCTCTGGCGTGGTGTCGGGGCTGGTGGGCGCCATCCTGTGGCTCGACTTCTTCCAGGCCGAGCGCCTCCCCGTGGGGTGGCGGATCCCCCGCGGCTTCCTGCTCACCGTCGTGGCCGCGGAGATGATCCTGCTCCCGATCCTGGTCCCGGTGGTGGCGGGGGCCGCCCACCTGGGGGGCCTGCTGGGCGGAGCCCTGGCCGCCGGCCTCGTGGCCGGAGCCGCCCTGGGGCCGCGGCCGCTCCCCGGATGGATCCCGCGCTCGGCGGCGGCGAGCGTGGCCGTGGTCCTGCTCGCCGTGGGAACGGCCGGCTACACGCTTGCGGAGGGACCCGAGCGGCTCGTCCGCCACGCCTCCAAGCTGGCGGCCGCCCGGCCGCCCAATCCCCTGGTGCTCAACGACTTCGCCTGGATGATCGCCACCCACCCCCGGGTGTCCCAGGCCGACGCGGAGGTGGCGCTCCAGCTGGCGGAGCGGGCCGTGGAGATCACCGAGCGGCGGGAGCCCAATATCCTCGACACCCTGGCCGAGGCCCAGTTCGCGGCGGGTCAGCCCGGGGATGCGGTCCAGACCATCGACGAGGCCCTCGGGCTGGCGACAGACGCGGGTCTGGAGGCGCTGGTGGTCTACCTGACAGAGCAGCGCAGGCGGTTCACCGGCGAGCGGGACGCCGACGACCGCCCGCCGCCCCCCGGCGCGGCCCCGCGACGGACGCCGCCCGAGAAGGAGGCGCCCGCGCAGGCGCCGGGGGTGCCGATCTAGCAGGGCGTGGCCAGGCCCCAGGACGCGGGCGCCGCGATCGGCCCGCGGATGGGTTCCTAGTCGGGCTCGGCGCCCGCTTCGAGGGCGTCGCCGTCCTCCGGGACCAGGATCTCGCCCGCGAAGCGGCGGCCGGCCACCCGGGCGGCCTGGAAGTCGAAGAGCGGGGGCGGCCGCAGCCTCACCAGGGCGAGGCTCTTGACGCCCGCCTGCCGCGCCGTCTCGCCGGCCCGCTCCAGGGGGGTCCGGAAGGACGCCTCGCGGCGCATCCGCTCGGGGTCGAGGGCGCCGGCCTCGATGGCCAGCTCCACCGACTCGGCGAAGTGGGCCTCGTGCACCAGCAGCCAGGCGTCCCGGGCCAGGGCCACCAGGGCCTCCGCGCCCCAGGCTGCCCCGCCTACCACCACGCTCGCGCCGTCCGCGCCCAGGGGCTCCGAGGGCTCGAAGCGGTAGGCGAGGGTCTCGAGGGGGCCGCCCGGGAGGGCGGCCGCCCGCACCCGCAGCGTCCCCAGCACCCGCTCGCCGGCGGCGGGGTCCAGCTCCGTCACCGCGAAGCGCGCGCCCGCCGCGGGCAGGCCGTAGGCCTGGCCCTGGGCCGCAAGGCCCCGCGCGTGGGCCGCCAGCAGACCTTCGGCCAGGGCCCGGGTGCCGGGCGGGCCCAGGAGCTGGAGCGGGGCCTCCCGGGGCGCCAGCCAGCCCGAGGCCAGCAGGTCGTCCAGCCCCTGGGTGTTCTCCGGCAGCAGGCTCGTCAGCAGCACCGCCAGCGGCTGGTCCACCGGGATCTCGGCCTTGCGGAGTCCCTCGGCGGTGCCGCGCCCGGCGTCCACCAGCACCACGCTCTCGCCGAGGCCCACGGCCACGCAGGGTCCGCCGCGCAGCGGGTCCGCATAGGTGCCCCCGGTTCCCACGGTCACGACGGTGAGGGTCTCGAACGCGCGCGGGGTTAGCGCCGCCACGCTCTCGGCCACCTCCTGCATCCGGTTGGCCACCCAGGTGCCCACCGCGAGGATCACCGCGAAGACGACGACCAGGACGAAGAGGAGGACGCGGCGGGACACGGACCGTCTAGCCGAAGACGACCGTCTTGTTGCCGTACACCAGGACCCGGTGCTCCAGGTGCCAGCGGACCGCCCGTGCGAGCACGCTCTTCTCCACGTCGCGGCCCTTCCGCACCAGGTCGGCGACGGCGTCCCGGTGACTGCAGCGGATCACGTCCTGGTCGAGGATCGGGCCCTCGTCGAGGTCGGCGGTGGCGTAGTGGGCGGTGGCCCCGACGAGCTTCACCCCCCGGGCGTAGGCCTGATGGTACGGCCTTCCCCCGATGAAGGCCGGCAGGAAGGAGTGGTGGATGTTGATGATCCGCCCGGCCCAGGCGTCGATGAAGGCATCCGAGAGCACCTGCATGTAGCGGGCGAGCACCACCAGATCGATCTCCCGCTCGCGAAGCAGCACCTGCTCCTGATCCTCCTGATCGCGCTTGTTCTCGCGCGTGATCGGGAACACCCGGTACTCGATCCCGAACTGGTCTGCGACGTGCTTGAGGTCCGGGTGGTTGCTCACCACCAGCGGGATCTCGCACGGCAGCTCGCCCGCGCGGTGGCGCAGGAGCAGGTCGTAGAGGCAGTGGTCGTAGCGCGAGACGAAGATCGCCATGCGCAGGGGCCGGCCTTCTTCGGCGATCCGCCAGGTCATCTCGAAGCGCTCGGCCACCTCGGCGATGGCGTGCTCGAGCGCCACCCGATCCGTGCGCAGGGTGCTCAGGTCGAAGCGGATGCGCTGGAAGAACATCCCCGCCTCGGGGTCGGTGTGCTGGTCCGCGTCGAGGATGTTGGCGCCGTGGCCGTACAGGAGCTGCGCCAGCGCGGCGACCAGGCCGGGACGATCGGGGCACGAGACCAGGAGCACGGCCCGGGGCGGCGTGTCGGGGGCGGGCATGGGGCCGGAAGTCTACCGGAGGCGTCGGCCTATGGCCCCGTCGACGACCTTCCGATACGTTCGCCAGGATAGGGGGCCTCACTCGCCCCCGAGTCCGGCGGGCGCCGGGCGGCCTGGCGGGGGTGGGGTCGGCGACCAGCCCAAAGCCAGGGACGGATGCGGGGGCTGGGCCTCGCAGGGTCAATTCCACGCCGAGAGGGAGGTGGTTCGGTGGATCATTCGTGTACTACGGCGAGTGAGGTGACGGCGTCCTGACGCCGGTCCGAATCGCCTGATCGTCTCGGTGTAGGCAGGGACGCAAGTTCCCAGCGTCACCGTCCCCGGGAGCGCGGAAGCCGTAGCCGCCCAGGGCCCGATGGGCCGCTCCCGGGGTTTTTCTTTCCCCGCTGCTCCCTCCCTGCGCGAATCCCGCGCGCTTCCGTAGCGTCGAAGCGAGCTCCTGCGGTCCAGCTGTGACCCGGAGCACAGCGCCCCCTGGCGCCCCGTGGCACCTTGGGTCCAACGAATTCCGAGGGTTTCCTTGCGCCGCGCGCGGAGCAGCCGTGGCCACCAGTCGCCCCGGAAGGTCTGGGGCGGCGACTCCCCGTCCACCCGATCCACGGTTGCTCCGCGCGCGTCCGCTAGGCCAGAAGGGCAGGGCCCGATCCGCGGGCTGGTATGATGCCCCGATGGCCGTCCCGCCCGCCACCGCCGCCCGCCACGACCCCCTCACCCCTCTCGTCCTGCTCGAGCGTACGGTGCGCGTCTTCCCCGAGAAGACGGCCGTGGTCTACGGCGAGCGCCGTTTCACCTGGCGCGCGTTCGGCGACCTGGTCGGCCGCTTCGCGGGGGCGCTCGCCCGGGCGGGCGTGGAGCCCGGCGACCGCGTGGCGTTCCTGGCGCCCAACGTGCCGGCCCTGCTGGCGGCCCACTTCGCGGTTCTGCGGGTGAACGCGGCGCTGGTGGCCATCAACACCCGCCTGGCGGCCGAGGAGGTCGACTACATCCTCGGCCATGCCCGTCCCCGGGTGGTGCTGGTCGACCCCGAGCTGGCCGACCGGGTGGGTTCCGCGCCGGGCGCGGCGGGGGCGCTGCGGGTCAACGTGGAAGATCCCGTGGCCGGCGTGACGGGTTGCCCCCTGGACGGCCCGAGCTTCGACGCCTTCCTCGAGGACGCCGGAGCGCTGCCCCTGGCCCATGCCCTCGACGACGAGCTGCGCATCACCTCCCTCAACTACACTTCGGGCACGACCGGGCGTCCCAAGGGCGTCATGTACACCCACCGAGGGGCCCTCCTGAACGCCCTGGGCGAGGTGGTGGCCCACGGGCTCACCCGCGATTCGGTCTTCCTCTGGACCCTGCCGCTCTTCCATTGCAACGGCTGGTGCTTCCCCTGGGCGGTGACCGCCGCCGGCGGCACCCACGTCATGCTCCGGTCGGTGGATCCCGCCGAGATGGTGCGGCTCATCCGCAGCGAGCGGGTCACCCACTTCAACGGGGCGCCCACGGTGCTGCTGATGCTGGCGGAGGCGCCCGAGGCCCGGGGTGTGCGCTTCGATCCCACGGTCCGGGTGGCGACGGGGGGAGCGCCGCCCTCGCCCACCCTGCTGGCCCGCATGGAGGCCCTGGGCGTCGAGGTGACCCACCTCTACGGGCTGACGGAGACCTACGGCCCCCACGTCTACTGCGAGCCCCAGCCCGGTTGGGATCGGCTCGACCGCGAGGACCGCGCGCGGATGCTCGCCCGCCAGGGGGTCCCGTACCCCACCGCCACCTACCTGCGGGTCGTGGACGAGTCCATGGCGGACGTTCCCGCCGACGGCGAGAGCATGGGCGAGGTGGTCATGCGCGGGAACAACGTGATGGCCGGCTACTACGAGGATCCGGAGGCCACCGACGAGGCGTTCCGGGGCGGCTGGTTCCACTCCGGGGATCTGGGGGTGGTGCATCCGGACGGCTACATCGAGCTCCGGGACCGGAAGAAGGACATCATCATCAGCGGCGGCGAGAACATCTCCACCATCGAGGTGGAGCACACGCTGGTGAAGCATCCGGCCGTCCTCGAGTGCGCCGTCGTCTCCATGCCCCACGAGAAGTGGGGCGAGGTCCCCAAGGCCCACGTCACCCTGAAGCCGGGGGCCGAGGCGGACGCCGACGAGCTGCTGGCCTTCTGCCGCGAGCACCTGGCCCACTACAAGTGTCCCAAGGGCTTCGCCTTCGGCCCGCTCCCGAAGACCTCCACGGGCAAGGTGCAGAAGTTCCTGCTTCGCGAGCTGGCGTGGAAGGGCAAGGCCCGCCGCATCCAGGGCCACTGAGGCCCCGGAGCGGCCGGGCGCGCGGGCGGCGCACTACCTCCGCGTGTGCCAGACCTCGGCCGCGGTCGGATCGGCGTCGGCGTCGGCGAGCAGGCGGCCGGGCAGGCGCGACGCGGCCCGGGCCAGGGCGTGGCTGCTGGCGTCGAACTCCCGGGCCACGTAGTGGGCGCCCGCCCGCTGCAGCCAGGAGCCGCCCTCGCGGGCGCGCTCGGCGGGCAGGGGGAGGTGGTAGAGGGGCTCCGGGGCCTGGCGGTCGGCCAGGCGTACCGCTTCGGCGAAGGCGGCCCAGTCCAGGCCCACGAAGGGCTGCTCGAGGCCGCGGTCGCTGCCCCGGTGGGCGCGCGCCGAGCGGAACTCGATGCGCGGCCAGTCGTCGGTATTGCGGGGCACGTCGGCCAGCTGCGGGCCGAGGGGCGCCAGGCCTCCCACCGCGAGCGCCCACACGCCCAGGTCGTCGGTCACCCAGCGGTCGGTGATCCCGGCCCGGCCCAGGCGGCGGGCCGCGGCGGACACGGCCTGCGGGGAGGCCGGCTCGCCGGCCCAGCCCACCAGGGCCGCGATCGGGTAGGCGCCGAAGAAGTCGCCGCGGAAGAGGCCCGAGCGCAGGAAGACGTCCAGGAAGGTCGCCACCACGATCTCGAAGTCGCGTCGGTCGAGCTGGTAGAGGGGCAGCCACTGGCAGAAGAGCCCGTCGGGGGCGAGCCGCGCGCGCACGGCCTCGAAGTGCTCCCGGGTGTAGAGGGCGCCGGTGCCCGAGCGCCAGGGCACGAAGAGATCGGCCACGACCACGTCGAAGCGCTCGTCGGTCGAGCCGAGGAAGTTCCGCGCGTCGTCGAGGACGACGACCGAGCGGCGGTCCGCGTGGACCCGCCGGTTGAAGTCGGCGAAGAAGCGCTGCGCCGCGTCCGAGACGGCCGGCACGATCTCCACCAGGTGGATCCGCTCGACGGGGTGGGCGGTGGCGGCGCCGGCGGTGATCGCGGTGGCCGTGCCCACGTAGGCCACCGAGCGGGCCGACGGGTGCAGGAGCAGGGGGAGGTGCCCCTGCCGCTCCTCCTGGGCCTTCCCCGCGCTGCCGCCGAGGGAGTAGTGGTTGTCGGTCCGGATCACGAGCCCGTCGGCGCGCTCCACCACGGCCACGGAGCCCGACGCGGTGGTGACGTGGGACAGCAGGCGCTCGCCGGGGTCCACGCGGACGGGCGAGACCGCCCAGGGCGGCGCCAGGAGCACCAGCCCCAGGGCCCCGGCGGCGAGGACCCCGGCGCGCAGGCCCCAACGCGGCCCCGGCTCGCGCCAGACCAGGGCGCCGGCGCCCGCCAGAGCGGCCAGGAAGGCGAAGGCGCCCCAGGGCCCGAAGGTCGGCAGCAGCAGGAAGGGCGAGGCCACCGCGCCGGCGATGGCCCCCACGGTGTTGGCGGCCGACAGCCGTCCCAGGACGCTTCCGGGATGGGCCCCGCGGGCCTCGGCGTCCTGGCCGGCCAGGGCCAGGCAGGCGGGCAGCAGCAGCGAGGCCGCCAAGAGCACCGGTCCCGCGGTCGCCGCCGCCGTGCCCAGCGCGACGCCCAGGTAGCCCGGCCAGGGCGCGTCGCTCCCCACGTAGTGGAGGCCGCCGGTGGCGAGGCTGAACCCGGCCGGAAACCCGAGCATCAGCAGGGCGACCGCCACGAGGCACCAGCGGGCGACGAGGTCGGGGCTCCCCCAGCCCCGGGCCTCGAGGGCCGAGACCAGGGCCGATCCCGCCGCCAGGGCGGCCAGCACGATCACCAGCACCGAGCCGAAAGCATACACCGACTGGTTGAAGACCAGGCCGAAGGCGTTGATCCAGAGCACCTGACCGCCGAGGGCGAGGAAGCCGGACAGGGCGGAGACGGCCAGGAGCCCCGGGTGGACGGGGCTGCTCGGCGCTGCGGTCGGACGCGGCTCCGGCGCGGTCCGCGCCGGAGCCCGGCCGCCCCAGTGCCAGGCGAGCACGCCCACCCCGACGCCCAGGGCGATGGCCGCCCCGTAGCTCCCGCGCACGCCGATCCACTCCGGCAGGCCGAAGGACGCCAGGGCCGTGCCCGCCGCCGCGCCCAGGGTGTTCCAGGCGTAGAGTGCGGTGCCGCGCCGGCCGAGCTCGCCCACGCGCGACACCGCCGCCGCGCCGATGGCCGGCAGCGTCGCGCCGAAGCAGAGCGACGCCGGCAGGGTGGCCGCGAGGGCGACGCCGTATCGCGTCAGCGCTAGCCACACGGGCTCATCGCGCAGGCCGTCGTAGAGGGCGTCGGTGAGGCGGCCGCCCGCCGCCAGGAGCAGGGGCGCCGCCAGGGCGCCTGCTGCGGCGGCCAGCTCGAGCACGCCGTAGGCGCGCAGGGGGCGCCGCCAGCGCGGCACCCAGCGGGCGGCGAGAGCGGCACCCACGGCGTGGCCCGTGAAGAAGGCGACGAGCGTGGCCGACGCGGCCGGTGCCGTGGCCCCGAAGACCAATCGCAGCCAGCGCAGCCAGGTGGTCTCGACGATGAGCGCGACCGCGCCCGAGGCCGTGAACAGCAGCGCGAGCCGGATCAACGGATCGCCAACGGATTGATCGGCGACCCGACCGCTCCGGTGATGGGGAGCGGCGGCGCCACGAACAGGAACACCCAGGCGCCGTCGGCGGCGCAGGCCTCGGCGAGCGGGTCGAGGTCGAAGATCTCCCCGAAGAGGACCCCGGTGTTGCGCAGCGAGATCATGTGCAGGGGGTAGATGCAGTCGGGCACCTCGCTCGGGCTCACCTCGAGGGCGAACGTGTCGCTGGCGACCGCGGCCACCTCCCGCTCGAAGAGCCAGCGCGCGCAGTGCACCGAGAGCCCCGGAGCGGGACCGCCCGCGTACCCCTCCCACGAGCCGGTCTCCCGACAGCGGGAGAGCTGCCCGGTGCGCACGAGCACCACGTCGCCGGGCTCCACGAGGACGCCCTGCTGCTCGGCGCAGGCGTCGAGCTCGGCCGGCAGGATCGGCGTCCCGTCCTCGAGCCAGCGGGCCCGCCGGTGGCGGGCCAGGTCGAGCAGCACGCCCCGCCCGACCACGCCGTCGGCGATCTTGTCGATGGAGTTGGCGAGGGCCCCCCGGCTGGTCACGAGCCGGATGTCCCGATCGTTGTACATGCGGCCGTCGTAGAAGACGTGGGACAGGGCGTCCCACTGGGTTCCGCACTGCAGGGGCATGGTGACGGCGTCGTCGGCGTAGCGGAAGCCGCCGGGCAGGTGGTTCTGGGCGCCGGAGACGGCGTCGCCGCCGTCGGCGAGCATCACGTGGATGGGGTTGTGACGGGCGCCTCGGCCCGTCTGCGGTCCGTTGGCGTCGAAGGGCAGGGCGCAGGAGATCACCTGGCCGCGGCGGGGCAGGGCACAGGCCGCGCGCACGCGCTCGGGGGTGATGAAGTTCAGGGCGCCCCGCTCGTCGTCCGCACCCCAGCGCCCCCAGTTGGAGTAGTGCTCGCCCCACTCGCGCACGGTGCGGGCCGACAGGTCGCTCACCGCAGGCCCCGCGCCGAAGAGTCGCTCACCGCAGGCCCCGCGCCGAAGAGTCGCTCACCGCAGGCCCCGCGCCGAAGAGTCGCTCACAGCAGGCCCTGCGCCGTCCCGACGTCCCAGAGCAGCAGGCCGCCGTAGCCCAGTGCTGCCGTGCCCGAGAGGCCCAGCACCCAGCGCCGGGCGCCGGGGCGTCCCAGGGCCGCCGACAGCGGGACGCCCAGGCCGAGGGACAGGGCGGCCATGGCGACTGCGTTGCCGCCGGCGAAGACCAGGAGGTAGAGCAGGGCCGCCGCTGGGCTCGGCATGGCCGCCAGCGCCAGCAGGGCCGCGGCGCCGCTTCCCGCCAGCCCGTGGACGGCGCCGACCCCGAACGAGCGCGCGCCGCTGCGGAGGGGCAGCGACGTCGCAGGCGCGGCGCGTCGCGCACCGCGCAGGTTGGCGACGCCGAGCACCAGCAGCATGACCGCGACGCCCGCCTCGAGGGCGCGGTAGAGCGTCTCGGGCAGGCCCAGGCCGAGCCCCACGAGGACGCCGCCCACGGCGAGGACCGTGGCGCCGTGGCCCATCCCCCAGGCGAGGCCCACGCGGACGGCCTCCCAGCGTCGGGCGCCGCGGGCGAGCAGCGCCGAGACCGCCACCACGTGGTCCGGATCCGTGGCGTGGCGCAGCCCGAGGAGCAGTCCGAACAGGGCCGCGGTCAGCACCGGCCGCGCTCCCGCAGCCGCGCCTCGACGGCGGCGACGTCGGCCGGCACGTCGACGGGCAGGCTCTCCCAGCCCTCCACGACCGCAGCGCGGATGGCGTGGCCGTGCTCGAGGGCGCGCAGCTGCTCGAGACCCTCGGCCTGCTCGGCGGGCGTGCGGGGCAGCGTCACGTAGGTCAGGAGGAATTCGCGGCGGTAGACGTAGAGGCCCACGTGCTGGAGGAAGCGCAGCCCCCGTGGCGCCGCCACACCGGGCCGCAGGTACGGGATCGGGCTGCGGGAGAAGTAGAGCGCGCGACCGCGCTGGTCGAGGACCACCTTGACCCGGTGGGGGTCGCCCAGGGCGGCCGGCGAGGCCGGGTGGACCAGCGTGGCCATGGGCACGTCCGGGTCCTCCTCGAGGGCCTCGACCGCGGCATCGATCACGAAGCCCTCGATCAGGGGCTCGTCGCCCTGGATGTTCACGACCACGTCGTCGCCGAGCCCGGCGGCGACCTCGGCGATGCGGTCGGTGCCGGTGGGGTGGGTGGGCGAGGTCAGGACCACCGCCGCGCCGAAGCCCCGACACGCGTCCGCCACGCGTCCGTCGTCGGTGGCCACGAGGACGTCCCGGAGTCGCTTGGCCGACCGCGCGCCGCGCCAGACGCGCTCCAGCATCGGGACGCCGGCGATCGGAACCAGGGGCTTGCCCGGGAAGCGCACCGCTCCCCAGCGCGCCGGGATGATGCCGACCGCCCGCATGGCCGGCATGCTACCCGATGGGTACCCTCGCCGCCGTGTGGGCCGCTCGGGCATCGGGAGACGCCGTGGCAGCGCAAACGCGACGACGGGTGGTGGCGGTCGTCTCCAACAAGGGCGGGGTCGGGAAGACCACCGTCGCCACCAACCTGGCGATCTACCTCCGCGCCCTGGACGAGGCCTTGCCCGTGCTGCTGGTCGGTCTCGACGACCAGCTCATCGTCGACCGCATGTTCACCCTCGAGCCGCTGCAGCCCGAGGCCCCGAACCTGAAGCACGGCTGGGCGGAGCGCAGCCTCGATCGGGTGATCCGGCTCGGGCAGTACGGCGTCCACTTCGTGGGCTCGCCGCCGGAGACCGAGGGGCTCAAGTCCCGCGCCGAGGATCCGCGCACCCTCGGCCGCGTCCTCGCGCAGACCCGGTGGGACGGCGTCGTCATCCTGGACACGAAGAGTGACCTCGAGGGCCTCACCCGCAACGCCCTCTACGCGGCGGATCGGGTGGTGATCCCCGTGGCCGACCGCTCCTCGCTGGAGGAGGCGGGCAAGGTCTTCGCCCTGCTCGAGCAGTCGCGCCGCGGCGCCGACCGGGGCCGGGTGCTGCTCACCCTGACCGACGCGCGCACCCGGGTGGATCTGCCGGGCGGTCCGGACCTGAGCTCGGTCCTCGAGGGCGAGCTCGCGCGACGGGGCTGGCCGCGCTACCGCACCGCACTGTCCCGCAGCCCCCGGGCCGAGGCCCTGATCTCCGCGGGCGGCGAGCCCCTGTCGATCCTCCACCACGGCCGCGGCACCGCGATCCACCGCCAGCTGCGCGAGTTTGCCGACGAGGTCGTCGAGGAGCTGGGCCTCGAGCGGCTCGAGCCGGGCGACGAGACCCTCGGCTTCCGCGCGCCGCCCGAGCCGCTGTCGGCCCGGCGTCCGACGAGACCCCGACTCGGGGTGACCGACTGGAAGTCCGCCCTGCTGCGCGGCGGACGGGGACGCTAACGTACGCACGCTCAACGACGGGGAGGAACCATGAGCACCTTTGGAATCCTCTGTGGCGGCGGCCCGGCGCCGGGCTTCAACGGCGTGATCGGCGCCGTGGTCCAGTCGGCTGCCCGACGCGGACACCGCACCCTCGGTCTGCTCGACGGCTTCAAGTGGCTCATGGAGGGCGATACCCAGCACGTGCGCGAGCTCACGCCCGAGTCGGTGGAGACCATCCACCTGCAGGGCGGCTCGATCATCCACACCGCCCGCGCCAACCCCACCAAGAAGCCCGAGCACCTGGCCAACTGCGTCAAGTCGCTGCAGACGCTGGGCATCGACTACCTGATCACCGTCGGCGGCGACGACACGGCCTTCTCTGCGCGGCGGGTCTCCGAGGAGACCCAGGGCGCCATCCAGGTGGTCCACGTGCCGAAGACCATCGACAACGACCTCCCCCTGCCGGAGGGGGTGCCCACCTTCGGCTACGAGACCGCGCGCGACCTCGGGGCGTCGGTGGTGGAGCGGATCCAGGAGGACTGCCGCACCACCAATCGCTGGTTCCTGCTGGTGATGATGGGCCGCAAGTCCGGCTCCCTGACCCTCGGGGCCGGCAAGTCCGCCGGAGCCCCCCTGATCCTGATCCCCGAGGAGTTCCCCGACGGCCCGATCCTCTTCGACACGGTCCTGCGTCAGGTGGAGGGCGCGATCGTGAAGCGGATGGCACGGGGTCGCGGTGACGGCGTTGCCGTGCTGGCGGAGGGACTGGTGGAGCGCATGCCCGAGGAGTCGCTGCCCGCGCTGGAGGGAGTGGCCCGCGACGAGCACGGCCACATCCGCCTGGCGGACGTGCCCTTCGGCAAGGTGCTGCGGGAGGCGCTGGCCCAGTCCTTCGGCAGCCGCGGCCTCAAGGTGGCGCTCGGCGACAAGGACGTGGGCTACGAGCTGCGCTGCGGCAAGCCCACCTCCTTCGATCGCGACTACACCCGCGACCTCGGCGTGGGCGCCGTGGAGACCCTGCTCGCAGGCACCGCCAACGTGCTCATCACCCGCAAGGACCATCAGATCGTCCCGGTCCCCTTCTCGGAGCTCATGGACCCGGAGACGGGCAAGACGCGGGTGCGCTTCGTGGACGTCGCAACCGACCACTTCCGCCACGCCCGCCGGCTCCAGGAGCGGATCGAGCAGGAGGACCTGGACGATCCGGCCACCCTGCAGCGGCTGGCGGATGCCGCCCGGCTCACGCCCGACGAGGTGAAGAGCCGCTACGCCCCGCTGTAGCGCTCGGAAAGCTCGCGGTAGTCGGCGAGGATGCGCTCGAAGCGCGCCTCGACCACGGCCCGGGCCTCCGGGTGCGTGAAGACGTAGAGCTGGTCTCGGCGGATCGCGCGGACGACCTCCTCGGCGGCCCGCGCCGGATCCTGGCCGTGCTGCTCCAGCAGCTCGCCGCCGGCGCGGGTGGGATCCGGCCCGCCGTAGGCGTCGGGCCGGTTGCGCCCCGCCTCGAAGATCCGCGTCCGGACCACCCCCGGACACAGCACGGATACGCCGATGGCGTGGGGCCTCAGCTCCGAGAGCAGCGTCTCCGACAGCGCCATCACCGCATACTTGGTGGTGGTGTAGACCCCGAGCTCGGGCGGCGCGATGAGCCCGGCCAGGGAGGCCGTGTTGACCACGTGCCCGCCCTGGCTCTGGGCGCGCATGCGGGGCACGAAGCTGCGGACGCCGTGGACGACGCCCATCACGTTCACCCCGAGGAGCCACTGCCAGTCCGCGTCGCCCGCCTCGACGACGGGACCGGAGGTGAACACCCCCGCGTTGTTGCAGAGCACGTGGACCGCGCCGAGGCTGCGGAACGCCTGCTCGGCCAGGGCCTCCACCGCGTCGGCCCGCGACACGTCCACCTCGACGGCGACTCCGCGACGGCCCAGGGCGGCCACCTCGCCGGCGACGCGCTCCGCCGCCGGCTTCTCGATGTCGCCGACGACTACGTCGCAGCCCGCCCGGGCCAGGGCCAGGCAGAGCGCGCGACCGATGCCGCTGCCGCCGCCGGTGACCACCGCTCCCCTGTCCGTGAGATCGTCCATGCCGCGCTCCGTCGCCCGCCGCGAATCGACTTCACCACATCGGAGCGGGCGGCGCTAGGCTTCGCGGCGGAGGTCCCATGGCCGCGCGTCTCGAACGTCCCGCCGCCCATCCCCACGTCGCGCTCGTCACGATCGATCGCCCCGAGAAGGCCAACAGCCTCGACCCGCCCACCCTGCGCCAGCTGGCCGGCGCCTGGCGCGAGATCGCCGAGGACCCCGCCCTGCGCTGCGCCGTCGTCACCGGGGCCGGCGAGCGGGTGTTCTGCTCGGGCATGGACATGACCACCACGATCCCCGAGGCCCAGCGCCTGGCCCGGGGCGAGCGGGTGGACGAGGAGACCTTCGAAGGCCTGCGCAGCGTGGCCACGGCGCTGCTCGCCGGCTTCGACCTGGGCGTGCCCCTGGTGGCGGCCGTGAACGGCCACGCCCGGGCCGGGGGCTTCGACATGCTGCTGGCGTCGGAGCTGCGGGTGGCCGTGCCCGAGGCCACCTTCGCCCTGGAGGAGGTGGCCCTGGGCCTCTATCCCACGGGAAACGCCACGGTGATGCTCCCGCGACAGATCTCCTGGGTGCACGCCCACGAGATCCTGCTGACGGCGAAGCCGATCAGCGCGGCCCGCGCCCTGGAGATCGGCCTCCTGAACCGGGTGGTTCCCCGCGAGCAGCTCCTGGACGAGGCCCTCGCCCTGGCCGACGCCATCGCCGCCAACGCGCCCCTCGCCGTGCGCGCCACGCGCGCCGGTGTCCGCGAAGTGGGGTCCCTGCCTCTGGGCCCGGCCTGGCGGCGGCAGGAGGAGATCGGAGCGCCGCTCCGCCGAACCGACGACGCCCGGGAGGGCCAGCGCGCCTTCGTCGAGCGACGCCGTCCGGTGTGGAAGGGGAGGTAGTGGGCCGCCGGGCCCGCCTGGCGGCGATCGGCGCGGCCCTCGGGCTCGCCGCTCTGGCGGCGTTCGCCGTCCCCACCGTCTGGGGCAAGCCCTGGTCGATCGACCACTTCTTCCTGCGGGTGGTCCTGCGCTTCGGCCTCGAGAGTCCCATGCTGCTCTCGCGCCTGCGCCTGCTCGAGCCCTACGGCCTGCGCTTCCACAACGACGAGCTCGACGACTTCTCGGTGGACTCCACCCGGAGCCGCGCCGAGCGCGTGCGCGCGGAGCTCCGCGTGCTGCGCCGCTACGACCGCAAGGGACTCTCGCCGGAGCGGCGCCGCTCGTACGATGTCATGGCGTGGTACCTCGACACGCTCGTCGCGGGCGAGCCGTACGTCTTCCACGACCTGCCCCTCAACCAGCTCGAGGGCGTGCACACCGCCCTCCCGGACTTCATGCTGAACGGCCACGTGGTGGAGGACGAGCGCAGCGCCGTCGACTACGTGAAGCGACTCGAGGCCTTCGGGCCGACGCTCGCCGGCGCCGTCGAGTCGGTCCGCTACCGCGCCGGGCGGGGCGTGGTTCCGCCCCGCTTCGTGCTCGCGCGGGTGCGGGATCAGCTGGAGAAGCTGATCGCCGGGGCGCCCGGCGATCACGTTCTGGTGACGCATCTGGCCGAGGTCCTCGAGCCGCTCGGGCTGAGGCCGGCGCGGGAGCAGGCCCTCTTGCGGGGGGCGCGGGAGGCCGTCGCCGGTGTGGTGATCCCCGCCTACGGCCGGATGCTGGACCTGCTGGACGAGCTCGAGCCCCAGGCGACCGACGCGGCCGGCGTCTGGCGCCTCCCCGACGGCGAGGCGTACTACGCCTGGGCGCTCCGCTTCCACACCACCACGGATCGGAGCGCCGACGAGATCCACGCCACCGGGATCGCCGAGACCGCGCGGATCCAGGACCTGATCCGGCGGCTGCTGCGGCTCGAGGGCCTTTCCGCCGCCGACCTGCCCGTCGCCCTCCGGGACCTCCACCGCGACCCCCGCTACCTCTTTCCCGACACCGATGCGGGTCGAGCACAGATCCTCGCCGGCTTCCGGAGCATCGTCGAGCAGGCGCGCGGCCGGCTGCCCGCCTACTTCGGACGCCTGCCGGTCTCGTCGGTGGTCGTGGAGGCCGTGCCCGCCTTCAAGCAGGACGGCGCGCCCGGCGCCTACTACTGGCCGCCCGCGCTGGACGGGTCGCGTCCCGGTACCTTCTACGTGAACCTGCGCAGCGTCGACGAGGTGGTGCGCTTCGGCATGCGCACACTGGCCTACCACGAGGCGGTGCCCGGCCACCATCTGCAGCTGGCCCTGGCCTTCGAGAACACCGGTCTGCCCCTGTTCCGGCGCCTCATCCCCTTCGGTGCCTTCGTCGAGGGCTGGGCGCTCTACGCGGAGCGTCTGGCGCTCGAGGAGGGCTTCCACGAGACGACCCTCGACCGGATCGGCGCCCTCGTGGCGGAGCTGTTCCGGGCCGTGCGGCTCGTCGTCGACACCGGCATCCACGCCAAGCGCTGGACCCGGGAGGAGGCCATCGACTACATGCTCGAGAACACCGGGATGCCGGAGGGCGACGTGGTCGCCGAGGTCGAGCGCTACGTAGTGCGGCCCGGGCAGGCCTGCGCCTACAAGATGGGACAGCTGCGGATCCTGGAGCTCCGTCGACGGGCCCAGGCGGCCCTGGGAGAGGACTTCGACCTGCGGGAGTTCCACGACCTCGTGCTGGGGGGCGGCAGCCTGCCCCTGGTGCTGCTCGAGGAGGAGGTCGAGTCGTGGCTGGCCGCGCGGACGGCCCCGTGAGCGCCGCCCTGCGGGCGGTCGCGCCGGTCGCCGCGGCGGTCTCCCTGGCCTGCGCGGGCCTGCTCGGTCCGCCGGCCCACACCCTCGCGTCGGGCTCGGCGTTCTTCTGGGAGGCCTCCCACGCGGACAAGGGCACGCTCTACCTGCTGGGCTCGGTCCACGTGGGCGACCGCCCCCTCGCGCTCGCGCCGGGCATCCGCCAGGCCCTGGCGCGCTCCGACGAGCTGGTCGTGGAGGCGGACATCCGCCAGGTCGACGAGGCGCAGACCCTGACGTTCATGCGTCGGCACGGTCTGCGGGCGGGGCCCGAGCCCCTGCGCGACGTGCTGCGGCCGGAGACCTGGGAGGCGCTGGTGGCCTGGGCGACCTACCGGCAGTTCCCCATGGCGCTCCTCGAGCCCATGGCGCCTTGGCTCATCGCCCAGACCGTGATCGTCACCGAGGCCCAGCTCCTGGGCTACGACATGAGCCGCGGGGTGGACCTCTACTTCCTGGAGCGGGCCGGGGACGATCTGCCGGTGCGCGAGCTCGAGGGGCTGGCCTTCCAGGCGGAGCTCTTCGGCGGGATGGATCGCGCCATCCAGGACCATCTGCTGGCGGACGCCCTGAACGACGCCAGCGACGCCAAGCAGGTGCTGGACGCGCTGTTCGAGGCCTGGCGAACGGGTGACGAGGAGGCCCTGCGCGCCGAGGTGTTCCCGGAGGATCCGGACGACCCGCGTAGCGCCGCCCTCGTCGCGCTGCTCATCGACGACCGCAACATGCGCATGGTGCAGCGGCTGACGAGCTGGGCCGACGACGGCCGCACGCGCTTCGTGGTGGTGGGTGCGGGGCACCTGGTCGGAGACTGCAGTCTCCCCGCGCTCCTGCAGGACGCCGGCTGGACGGTCCGCAAGGGGGACCGGGAGCTGGCCCCGCCCTCAGGCGGCCCCCCTTGTCTGGAGCTTGACGAAGCGACGGTAGCGACCGCCCTCCCGGGCCATCAGGGCGTCGTGGCTGCCGCGCTCGACGACGCGGCCCGCCTCCAGGAAGACGATCTGGTCGGCCTCGCGCACCGTCGAGAGCCGATGGGCGATCACCACCACCAGCCGGGAGCGGGCCGCCTCGCGCAGTGAGCCGAGGAGCTGCTGCTCGGTGATGGGATCCAGGGCCGAGGTGGGCTCGTCGAGGATCAGCACCGGAGCCTCGCGGACGAGCGCGCGCGCGATCGAGAGGCGCTGCTTCTGTCCGACCGAGAGCTTGCCCCCGGCCCGGCCCAGCCGGGTCTGGTAGCCGCGGGGCAGGCGGCGGATGAAGTCGTCGGCGCCCGCCATCTTCGCGGCGCGCTGCACCTCCGCGTCGCTCGCGTCGGGCCTGCCCACGCGGATGTTCTCCTCGACGCTGGCGTCGAACAGCGAGGTCTCCTGGAACACGAAGGCGATCTGCTCCCGCAGCGACGTGAGGGAGACGCCGGCGATGTCGGTCTCGTCGAAGCGGACCCGGCCGGCCGCCGGCTCCAGGAAGCGCGGCAGCAGGTAGGCGAGGGTGGTCTTGCCCGCTCCGGCGGCCCCCACCAGGGCGGTGACCTCGCCCAGGCGTGCCTCGAGGTCGACCTGGCGCAGGGCGTGGGTCCCGTCGGGATAGCGCACGTCCACGCCCTCGAGCCGGATCCGCTCCCGGAGCCGGGGGAGGTCCGGGGCTTCCTCCCCATTCCGCTCCCCCGGCAGGTCCATCAGGAAGAACACCCGGTTGAGACCGGCGGCGTTGCCCTGCAGCCGGATCCACAGGAAGGCCAGGGGCGCGACGTAGCTCCCGAGCTGGAAGAGGAACGCGATCAGCAGGGCGAAGTCGCCCGGGGTGAGGCGGCCCTGGATCACCAGGTCGGTGCCGTAGCGCACCAGCAGGCCGATGGGCAGCAGGCCCACCAGGATCCCCCCGGCGATGGTGAGGATCCACGTGGACACCAGCCGCCGGTACTCGCCGAAGGAGGCCCAGGAGTTCCGGTCGAAGCGGCGCCGCTCGCGCTCGCCGCCCCCGAGGCTCTGGACCGCCAGGACGTTGCTCATGCCCTCCTCGATGGTGGAGGCGGTGGTGGCGCCGGCGAGGCGGCTCTCCTCGCTGCGGCGCCGTAGCCGGGCCGCGAAGGGCAGGGTGGCCAGGAAGCCCAGGGGCAGGAAGGCCAGGGCGATCCAGCCCGCGGCGGTGTCTCCGTAGGACGCCTGGACCGTGGCGGCGACGAGCAGGATGCCGATGGGCGCATAGAGGGGAACCAGCAGCAGCCGGTACACCACCTGGGTGATGGTCGGCGTGTCGTACATCACCCGATAGATGGCGTCGCCGATGCGCTCGTCGTCGAAGGCGGTCATCGGCAGGGCGTGGATCCGCTCGAAGAGCCGCGAGCGGTAGTAGTGGTTCAGGTTCTGGGTGAGCCGCAGGGTGAAGCCGAACTCGAAGAGCCCGAGCACGCCGCTGGCACGGCTGTGGCCGTAGTTGGCGTCGTTCTCCGAGGTGGTGGCCGTGTCGCGTCCCGCCGAGAGCCGGGCGTCGGCCTGGTCGCGCTCCTGGGAGGTGCCGCCGAGGGCGCCGATGGCCACCACCAGCACGAGCTGGAACAGCAGGGTCGCGATCAGGATCTCGGAGGGCGACGCGTCCAGCAGCTGGGCCGCCAGGGGCCGGATGAACGGCGGGTACTGGCTCGGGTCGACCGGGCGGCCCTCGATGTAGTTGTCGATCTGCATCTTGATCGGCCAGGGCAGCAGCAGCGGCGGGAACAGGGAGAGCAGGGTGAGGCCGGCCTTGACGGCGAAGGCGCCCTTGAAGGGCCCGACGTAGCGGATGGCGCGGCCGAACAGCCGCAGGGTCTCTCCGGAGGAGAGGTCGCGTCGCGTCGCGAAGTCCGGGTTCATCGGGCGACGGCCCGGGGCGCCGGCGAGAGCTCCTCGCTCTCCACCAGCCGGCGGTAGCTGCCCTCGGGGCGCGCCAGCAGCGCGTCGTGGGTGCCGCACTCCATGAGTCGCCCGTCCTGGAGTACGGCGATCTGGTCGGCGCGGCGGATGGTGCCCAGACGATGGGTGATCAGGAAGATGACGCGCCCCCGGCCCCAGGCGTGGAGATTGCGCAGCAGCCGCAGCTCCGTGTCGGCGTCGAGGGAGGCGGTCGGCTCGTCCAGGACGAGGATCGGCGCGTCCTTCAGCAGCGCGCGGGCGATGGACAGGCGCTGGCGCTGGCCGGTGGAGAGCTTGGCACCCCGCTCGCCGAGGGGCGTGTCGTAGCCGAGGGGAAGGCGCTCGATGAACTCGTCGGCGCAGGCGATCCGGGCCGCTTCGCGGACGGCCTCGTCGGAGGCGTCGGGCACGGCGTAGCGGATGTTCTCGCGCACGGTGTCGCCGAAGAGCAGGTTCTCCTGCAGCGCCATGGCGACGTGGGCCCGCAGGCTGGCCACGCGCAGGCCGCGGAGGTCGCGGCCGTCGATCTCCACCGCGCCCGCGTCGGGGTCGAAGAGCCGGAGCAGCAGACTGACCAGGGTGCTCTTGCCCGAGCCGGTGGGCCCCACGAGGGCGGTCACCGAGCCGATGGGCGCCTCCAGGGACACGCCCTCGAGGACCGGGCGATCCGGCTGGTAGCGGAAGGAGACGTTGCGGTAGCGCACGCCCTCGCGCAGGGGCGGGACGTCGATGGCGTCGGGGGTGTCCCGGATCTCGGGCTCGAGGTCGAGCACCTGGAAGACCCGGTCGAGGCCGATGGCCATGTCCTGCACCTTCGCCCACATCCGGTAGATGATGCGGAGGCTGGTGCTGGCCCAGCCCACCTCGCTCTTGAAGGTGCTGAACAGGCCCAGGTTCCAGGCGCTGAAGCCGAACACCGCCAGGAAGGTGGCCGCGAACAGGTCTGCGTCGTCCCGGGTGAGGGCGGCGGCCCCTCCGGTAGCGGCGAGCACGCCCACGGAGATGACCACGAAGCAGCCGACGCTGAAGGCGGAGACCAGGAAGCGGACGCGGAAGGCGGCGTCGAAGGCCTTGCGGCTGTGGTCCTCGAAGCTCTCCTGCATCTGCGGCTCGACGCCGTAGGCCTTCACCACCTTGATCCCCAGCAGGATCTCCTGGATGCGCGAGGTGAGGGCGCTGTTGGTCTCTCGGGCGGCGCGGAAGCCCGCGCGCAGGCGACGCGAGACCCGGTACCCGATCCAGAGCGAGGGCGGCCAGGCGAGCAGGAAGACCAGGGCCACCCGCGGATCGAAGAGGGCGATCACGGCCGTCGCGATCAGGTGTCGCCCGATGTGCAGCAGCGGCGTCACGAACAGTGCCTCGATCAGCTCGGTGACCATGGCGCTGTCCTGCTGCAGCCGGTAGATGGCGTCGCCGACGCGGCTGTCGGCGTGGAAGCGGAGCGAGAGCGCCTGGAGTCTTCCGTGGAGCGAGAGGCGGAGCTCCTGGTTGATCCGCTGGTTGATCCAGATGTAGTAGTACGTGAGGCCGCCCGACGCGGGCAGCGCCACGAGCACGACCACGACCAGGGTGATGAGGAGCAGGCGGTCGCGCAGCAGCGTGCGGGCCGCCGTGTCGAGGTTGTCCACCGAGGAGACCAGCGCCGGGTCGAGGAGCAGCAGATGGGCCTGGATGGCGGGACGGGGCTCGCCCTGGAGGACTCCCGTCCAGAAGACGTCCATCGCCATGATCATCAGCGGCAGGAGCACGGCGAAGAGGCCGAGGATGATCGCGCCGAAGCCGATCAGGTGACGCCGCACCCCGCGCAGCAGCGGGAGGCAGCGGAGGAGGATGCGCAGGACCAGGCGGAAGGTCAGGCGATCGTCGGCGGAGCCGGTCCCCAGCCGGCTCAGCGCGTCGCGGGTGTCCACGGGGGTCGGTTCGCCACCGCGGGAGTGTGCCCCTGGCTCCGGCACCTGTCCACCGGATGGGATCCACCGCCATGGCCCTGCTGGACGGCTTCCGGGATGCGGGCGCCGCGCTCTCCCGCTTCACCGAGCGCCCGCGACGGGACCCGGCGACCCCGACGCCCGCCCGGGTGGACGCGGTCCTCCCGGAGCCCCCGCCCCTGCCGTCCCGGGCGCCGGGCCCGCCGGCTGGCTCGAAGCCTTCCCCGGCTGGGTTTGGCTCGGCGAGGGCTCCGCCCGGATCGCGACGGCCAGCACTGCTTCGCCATCCCATCCTGGCCGTGATCCGTATGCGGTTCGGCAACGGGGTCGGCTACACGTTCGTGATCGCCGTGGCCGGCTTCGCGGTCGGCGCCGTCGCCATGTTCCCGCTGCCGCCCGACCCTCGATCGGGATCTCGGATCGTCTGATCGGGCGCTCGGATCGGGCGCGCGCCCCGACCTGGCAGCGCCCCGGGGCGATGCGTACCCTGCTTTCCGGGGAATCGGGATGAACATCGTCATCGTCGGCGGCGGACTGGTCGGGTCGACGCTCGCCGAAAAGCTCAGCAAGGAAGGCCACGACGTCTCCCTGGTGGAGCGGGAGGCCGCCAGCGCGGCCGAGCTCGAACAGACCCTCGACGCCCGGGTGGTGGCCGGCAACGGCACCCACGCCGCCGTGCTGCGGGACGCGGGGGCCGAGAACGCGCACCTCATCGTCGCGACCACCGACTCCGACGAGGTCAACCTGCTGGTGGGCTTCGTGGCCGCGGAGCTCTTCCACGCCCCGCGGCTGGTCGTGCGCCTCCGCGACGAGGCCCACCGCGAGGCCTTCGAGGAGATCCGCCGGGACCACCCGGAGGAGCACGTCCACGTCAATCCGGACGACGCGGCCGTGGACCGGATCGTGTCACTGCTCGAGGTCCCCGGCGCGCTCGACGTGGCGTCGTTCATGGACGACGAGCTCCTCGTGGTGGGCTTCCGGATCCACGCCGGCTCGGACTTCGCCGGCCTGCGGGTCTCCCACGTGGAGCTGCTCTTCGCCGGGAAGCCGACCCTCGTCGCCGCCATCCACCGCGGCGACGTCTGGATCATTCCCCACGGCGAGGACGAGATCCGCCCGGACGACCTGGTCTACTTCGCGGTGGCGCGCAGCCAGCTCGATTCGGTGCTGACACTGATCGGGGTGCTCCAGGAGCAGCGCCGACACATCATGATCGCCGGCGCCGATCGGGTGGGGCTCGCGCTGGCGCGCCGGCTCGAGGGCAGCGGCCAGCGGGTCATCGTGATCGAGGCCGATGCGGCGTGCGCCGAGGCGGCCGCACAGCAGCTGCGCGAGGCCGTGGTGGTGTGCGGCCCCGTGACCGACCAGGCCCTCCTCGAGGAGGAGGAGATCGAGCGGGTCGCGACCTTCGTGGCCCTCACCCCGGACTTCGAGGACAACCTGGTGGCGGGCCTGCTCGCGAAGCGGCTCGGGGCGGCCCGCGCCTTCGCCCTCGTGGACAACCCGGCCCTCGCCAACCTGATCGGGGAGGTGGGGATCGACGCCATCATCAGCCCGCGCCTGCTGGCGATCGGCCTGATCCTGCGGCACATCCACGGCGGGCGCGTCCGCAGCGTGGCACCGCTGATCGAGGACCGCGTGGAGATTCTCGAGGCCGACGTGGCGCAGGGCAGCCTGCTGACCCGAGCGCCCCTGGCGGAGCTGGGGCTGCCCCGGGGCGTCCTGGTGGCCGCGGTGCGCCGTGGCCGGGAGCTGCGGGTGCCCCGGGGCGACGACCGCATCGCCCCGGGCGACCAGGTGCTGCTCATCAGCACGACCGAGGTCGCCGCCAAGCTCGACGACTTCCTGGAGGGGTAGCCGTCGGCGCTGCTAGATCTTGATCCTTCGGGTCGCGCGGCGGCCCGGGAGCTTCGAGAACACCCAGCCGATGGTCATGCCCGTCAGCAGGATGAGCGCGCCGGTGATCCAGTGGGGCCAGCGCGCCCCGGCCTTGAGGTTGCGGTTCTCGATGTCGAGCCGCTCGAGCTCCGTCTCGCGCTCCCGGTCCCGGGTCGAGAGGCCCTCGTTCTCCTGGGCGAGCCGCTCGGCCCGGCTGCGGGCCTCGTCGAGCTGGCTGCGCAACCCCGAGGTCTCGCGCTCGAGATCCTGGAGCCGGAGCGCCGGCGGAGGCTCCGGCGCCAGGTAGCCCGCCGGGATCCAGCCCGCCTTGCCATCGGCGAGCTTCACCTCGGTCCAGCCCTCGCTGCGCCGGGCGATGGTCATCTGGTCGCCCGTCTTCACCACATCCACGATGCGGTACTGGGTGCCCGGCCCCGTGCGGACGTTCAGGCGGACCTCGCCACGAATCCAGGCTTCTTCGGCCGAGGCCGCTGCCGCCATCATCAGGCAGGCCGCCACCAGGGCCGACGCGACCCCGCGGAAGCCCGCAGCACAAGCCGGCATGGATCCCCCCTCCCGAGCGCTCACGCGGCCAGTGTAGCGACTCGGCTGCCCCCTGGGGCCCCTGCATGGCGCGACCTGCGGAGACTCCCGCTTCGAGGCTGTTATGTTGAGGTGTTCGTGCAGCGACTGAGCCTCGGTCAGATGATCGCCTTCGGCGCGCCCTCCTTCGCGGGCGCGGCGATGGTGATTCCCATCAGCATCCACATGACCAAGTTCTACGCCGACGAGGTGCTGGTGCCCCTGGGCTTCCTCGGGATCGCGATCGCCCTGGCGCGGGCCTTCGACGCCATCACGGATCCCCTGATGGGCTGGATCTCCGATCGCACCCGCACCCGCTGGGGGCGCCGGAAGCCCTGGCTGGCGCTGGGCGCGCCCACCTGCGCCGTGGCGTTCTGGATGCTCTTCATGCCGCCGGAGCGCCTGACGCCGACCGAGGGCGCGCTGTGGTTCACGGCCTGCTACCTCGCCTACTACCTCTTCCACACCGTCTACCTGATCCCCTACATCGCGCTCGGTACCGAGCTCACTCTGGACTACCACCAGCGATCGACGCTGTTCGGTGTGCGCGAGGGCATCGTGATCGCCGGAACCCTGTGCGCGGCCGTGCTCCCGGGCCTGATGGCCGAGTCGGTCGGCAGCGAGCGCGAGGCGCTCCGCCTCTTCGCGCTGATCTTCGGCAGCCTGCTGATGCTGCTCTACCTGCTGCTGCTCCTCACGCTGCGCGAGCGACCGGAGTTCGTGGCCCGCCCGCCCAATCCCCTGGTGCCGGGGGTGCGGCGGGCCCTGCGCAGCCGGCCCTTCCAGATCATCCTGCTCGCCTCCGTCTGCGCGGGAATTCCGGGCCCCCTGGCCGCCACGCTGGTCCCGTTCTTCAACGCCTACGTCGTCCAGCCGGAAAACCCCTCCCTCTGGCTCTCGGCCTTCCTCTTCGCCTACTTCGCCGCCGCCTTCGTCAGCCTGCCGCTGTGGCTTCGGGCGGCGCGGCGGCGGGGCAAGCACGCCACCCTGCTCACCGCCTTCGCCTGCATGAGCGTGGCCACCGCCGGAACCCTCTTCACCGGGCGCGGCGACGTGGCCTGGTTCCTCGTCTGCCTGGCCGGCGCGGGGAGCGCCTTCGGCGCCGTGAGCTTCCTGCCCCTGGCCCTCAAGGCGGACGTCATCGACTACGACGAGCTCCTCACCGGTCGCCGCCGGGAGGCGCAGTTCACGTCGTTCTGGTCGATCGTGCCGAAGTTCGTGCAGATCCCCGCCGCCGCGATCCCGGTGGCCGTGCTGGCGTCCCTGGGATACGTGCCGAACCAGCCCCAGAACCCGGAGGTGGTGAGCGCGCTGCGCCTCATGTTCGGCCTGGTCCCGCCCATCTTCCTCGGTCTGGCCTACTGGATCCTGCGCCGCTACCCGATTACGCCCGAGGTGCACGCGGCGATCCGCCGCGGGACCGAGGCGCGGGGCCGGGGCGAGGGGGCCACCGATCCCCTGACCGGCACCAGCCTGGCTCCGTCGGGCGCCCAGGTGATCGACGACGAGACCACCTGGTTCCTGGACCACTTCTCCGCCCGGGAGCTGCGGCGGTTCCTCGCCGTCGGATCGCGCGGCCTGGTGCGGGGCGTCTGGCTCCAGTCCGCCGGCTCGTTCGCGCTCTCGCTCCCCTGCGCCGCGCTCGTGTATGTCCGTCTCGACGCCAGCGCCAAGCCGGGCGTGGTGGCGGTCGCCGCCGTGGTGGCCATGGGGGCCGCCTTCACCGCCGGCCTCTTCCATCTCATGCGCCTCTCCGCGGCCCAGCGCCTGGCCCGGGAGCCCGCAGCGCCGGGGACGATCCAGGCGCACCTGGCGTCGGCCGCAGTCTCGAGCGGGGCGGTTCTGGCGTCACCCGAGCCTGCCCTCGGCGCCCGCAGTCGTGGCGGATCGTGAGCTCCTCCGCAGTCCGGCCTTCGACGGCGCCCTGATCGGCGGGCCCTGGCTCCTCGGCCTGGGCTTCGGTCTCGCCGCCCTCGCGCGGCCCGACCTCTTCCTGCCCCTGCTCCTCGTCGACGTCTGGCTCCTCGGCTACCACCACGTGATTGCCACCTGGACGCGACTGGCCCTCGATCCGGGGGGCTTCGCCCGCCACCGCTTCCTGGCCCTGGGCGCGCTGCCCGGGGTGCTGCTCGCCGTCGCGGCGCTGGTGTGGCTGGGCGGTTCGGCGGCCGTGGCCACCCTGTACCTGCACTGGCAGTGGTGGCACTACACCCGACAGAGTCACGGGCTGGAGGCGCTCTACCGCCGCCGCGGCGGCGGGCCCGCCGCGACGGATCGGCTCACGGCGTCCGTGCTCTACGGATTCCCGCTCTGGGGGCTCCTGGAGCGCTCGGCCCAGCGTCCACCCCAGCTGCTGGGCATGGACCTCTGGCTCCTGCCGGTGGCGCCCGATCTGGCCCACGCGCTGGGACTGGCCGTGGTCGCGGCCGGGGCGGTCTGGCTCGTGCGGACGGTCGGGGAGGCGCGGCGGGGGGCGCTCCGCCCGGGCCACACCTTCTACGTCCTCTCCCACGCGACGATCTTCACGCTGGGCTACGTGGCCATCCGCGACGTGGACCACGGCTGGCTCGCCCTGAACGTCTGGCACAACGCCCAGTACCTGCTCGTGGTCTGGCACTTCCACAACCGGCGCTTCGCGGGCGACCCGTCCGCCCGCCCGCGCTGGGCCGCCGCGCTGTGCGCGCCCCGGCGGGCACCTCTCTACGTGGCCCTGTGTCTGCTGCTCACGGCCGCGCTCTACCTGCCGCTGCGGGAGGCGGCCGCCCGGCTGGCCGTGCCGGGCCTGCCCATGGCCGTGGTCCTCTACCAGGCCTTCAACTTCCACCACTACCTGGCGGACGCGCGGCTCTGGAAGCTGCGCCAGCGACCCGTCGCCCGGGTGTTCGGCCTCGCGCAGACCTGAGCGCGGACTCCGGCGGTGGGGCGGGCTCAGCGCGGTGCGGCGCTGCCCTCCACCTCGAGCACCTTGTGGGCGTGATGCTCCCGGCCGAACTCGTCGCTCGCCCGCACGGTGACGGTGTAGATCCCCGGCCCGAGGTCGTCCGGGAGGTCGGCGATCCAGACGTGGGAGGAGGTCACCGCCTCCACCCAGGGCTTCTTCTCCGCCGGGTGGCGGCCGAAGAGCTCCTTGGCGTAGGGGTCGAAGGTGTTCGTGCGCTGCATGGCCACGAACGGGCGATCGCCGATCCGGAAGTGCACGGTCGACCTGGGGCCGCCGTCGAAGAGGTTCACCACCACGTGGGTCGCGGCGACCTCGTCCGCCGAGAGCCGGCCGTCCAGCAGCTCGCCGTGGCGGAAGCGCCGCTGGACCTCGGGCCGGTGGTGGTGGTGGGCGACGTCGAAGACGATGCGCATCTGGTGGTCGGCGGGCATGCCCGCCGCCTTGTAGCGGACGGCCAGGTCCGTGCCGTCCACCTCGAGCACGTGGTAGCCGTTGGGGGTGCCGTCGCGCTGGTCGGCCACCGCCACCCCGCGGGCGTCCAGGGGGCCGCTCCACCAGCTGCCCGAGACCGTGGTGAGCACGTGGTGGTGGAACTCGCCGGGCCCCGAGAAGCCGTCGTCGGGCCCGAAGTAGTGGTGCTCGGTGGTGTGGGTGTGGCCGGCGACGGCGTAGAGGTGGGGCCGTCCCTCCAGCAGGTCGAAGAGCCCGCGCCGGTCCTGGGTGTTGGCCTGGGGCCGGTCGCCCAGGTACGTGCGCAGGGGCGCGTGCATGGCCAGGAACACGAGCTTCTCCTCGGGCACGTGCCGCAGCTCCTCGCGCATCCAGCGCAGCTGCTGGCGACCCAGGCGCGCCTCGTAGCCGCCGTTGCCCCGGTAGTCGCCCGGGTCGCTCTCGCCGTTTCCGAAGTAGTGGATGTTGTCGAGGACGAAGAAGACCGCGTTGCCCACCTCGAAGGCGTAGTAGGGCGGGCCGAAGAAGCGCTTGAAGGTCTCCAGGGAGTAGCGGTCGTCGGCCGCCAGGAAGTTCATCTCGTGGTTGCCCGGCACGTTGTACCAGGGGACCCCGATCTGGGCGACGATGCCGTTGAAGCGCGGGAAGAGCGAGAGGTCGTCGAAGAGGATGTCGCCCAGGGTCATGCCGAAGCGCGCCCGGGTGCCGATCAGCTCCGCCACCACGTCGTCGCGGAACCAGTCCACCTCCGCCTGGCTCTGGGGCTGGGTGTCAGCGAAGAGGATCGCCTCGAACGTGGTGGGCTCGTCGATCTTGCGCAGGGGGAAGTCGATCGACGCCGGCAGCGGTCCCGTGGGTGCCACGCCCGCGTAGCGCAGCCCCGGGGGCGAGCCCTTCGGCTGGTGGATGTAGTAGAAGCGCGGCAGCTGGTCCGCGGAGACCGGCGTCGCCCAGCCCGCGGGCTTGGTGAGGAACACCACCGCCTCGTCGCCGATCTCGAGGGTGAAGCGGCCCCCGGCGTCGGTGAGCACCACCGTGCGGCCGTCGGAGACCCGCACGTCCGGCACGCCCGGCTCGCCCGCGTCGCGGGATCCGTTGCCGTTGCGGTCGTCGAAGACGACCCCGCGCGCGGTCTCGGCGGCGGTGGGCGCCGCGGCCAGCAGTGCGAACGCTCCCAGGAACCAGACGAACCCTCGGCCTCGCATCGGACTCCCTCCTCGGCCACGGCGGTGGTCGGCAGGGTAGTGCGTCCGGCCCCCGCCGGGCCAGGACCACCCGGTCCGGGCGGGTGCCGCGTCGCCGAGGCGGTCCTCGACGCACGCGCCTGCGCGGGGATGGTAAGGTGGAGACGCCGGCTCCCGTCCGGTCGACCCGGGCACCCCGGTCCCGACCGAGGCCGGAGGCCACGACCCAGGCCGGGGGCACGACCCAGGCCGGGGGCACGACCGAGGCCGGGAAGCCGGGTCGGAGGTGCTGCCATGCTCGTACGAGACGTGATGACCACGGGCGTCATGGTCGCGAGGCGGGACGATACGGTCCGCTCGGTCGTGATCAAGATCCTCAGCCGGCACTGCGGCGCCATCCCGGTCGTCGGGGACGCGTTCGATCTGATCGGGATGGTGACCGTTCGCGACATCATGCTCCCCCTCTATCCCAACTACGGGGACTACGTCCACGACAACGTCCACAGCCGCAGCTTCCTGGAGATGGAGGAAGGCTACGCGGAGGTGCTCGCCAAGCCCGTCGAGAAGATCATGAGCCTCCACCCGATGACCGTCTCCCCCGACGATCCGGTGCTCATGGCCGCCTCGTTCATGGGCCTGAAGAACTTCCGGCGCATCCCGGTCGTGGAGGGCAAGACGTTGGTGGGCGTCGTGAGCATCGGCGACATCAACCGCGGCCTGTTCTTCGCGCTGCCCACGGCGTGATCGACGGGTGGGCGCCCGCGGGCGCCCTCAGTAGTCGATCACCCGGTCCGCCTCGAGGAAGAGGGTGGCCACGTCGTCGTCGCTCGCGATGCGCGCGCCGGGGCGAAGCTCGCCGGAGCCGAGGCCGGCCGCCTGGGCGCAGTGGGGACACAGCAACACGCGCCCGCCTTCCTCCACGAACCCGGCGAAGAGGGCGGCCACCGGCTCCGCCGTGCGGCCCCAGCGCAGGTCGTCCGGCCCGCGCTTGTCGGCGAGGCGCACGCCCTCGCGATCGAGGAAGACGGTGACCCGGGCGCCCTTTCGCTGGAGCAGCCGCGCCAGGCTCAGGCTCATGGACGCCGCGTGGAGGTCGTCGGTGTAGTGGCCCAGGTGGACCACCACGTGCTGCGCGGCCGCTTCCTCGGCCTGGGCCGCGACGGGAGGGCCCAGTGCTGCGAGCAGGGTCAGTGCAGCGGTGGCGGCGAGGGCGGGATCGCGGTGCATGGGCGGTCTCCTTCGACGAGGCGTGCCGTGGCGACGCCGGTTGGCTCGACGTCTGGAATATGCAAGAATGCAAATATTCGCAACTGTAAGGAGTCCGACATCGCCGCCGCTGCGGGAGTCCGCCGGTCGTCGCCGCGCAAGCAGGCCCACCTGCTGACGGGTCCGGTTCTGGAGCAGGTCGCCGCCCGCTTCCGGGTCCTCGGCGACCCGTCCCGCCTGCGCATCCTCAGCCAGCTGATGCAGGGCGAGCACGCGGTGCAGGAGCTCGTGGAGGCCACGGGTCTCACCCAGACCACCGTCTCCCGCCACCTCGGACTCCTGCGGCGCGAGCGTCTCGTGACGCGCAAGGCGGTGGCCAACCGGGCCCTCTACCGCATCTGCGACGCGACGGTGTTCGCGCTCTGCGAGCTCGTCTGCGGCGGCCTGGCCGAGCAGGCGGCCGAGTCGGCGCAGGCCTTCAGCCGCGGCGGTGGGTCGTGAGGCGGCGAACCCGCGGACCCGGCCACGTCGCAGCGGGGTTGCTGCTCGCCGCCGCCGTCGGCTGCCAGCCCTCGCCCCCGGCGCCCGACGCCGCGGTGCAGGCCGTGGCGTCGCTGCGGAAGGCGCTCGCTGCCGCCCTTCGCGCGGCCCTCGCGGAGGGCCCGCAGCACGCCGTGGAGGTCTGTCGGCTCGAGGCGCCGGCCATCACGGCGCGGGCGCGATCGGCCGGCGTCGTGGTCGGCCGCACCAGCGATCGGTTGCGCAACCCGGCGAACGCGCCGGAGGACTGGATGCGACCGCTGCTGGCGGAGTTCCGCGGCCGGGACCCGGAGCCCGGCGCCTCCCGCAGCGTCGACCTCGGCCCGCGCGGCACGGGCTACGTGGAGCCGATCTACGTCCAGCCGCTCTGCACCACGTGCCACGGGAGCGCCGTCGATCCGGACCTGCTGCGGGCCATCCGGGCGCAGTATCCGGAGGATCGGGCCGTGGGCTACGAGGTGGGGGAGTTCCGCGGCCTGTTCTGGGCGGTGGCCGCGCCGGGCCTGGGCGCGGGCGACTGAGGTCCGCACCGGACCCGGATCGGCGTCGTTCCGCATTCAGCCGGCGCTCGCGCCGGCCGAGACGTGGCCCCCCGCGCGGCGCGTCTGGAGCTGGTGGGCGGTGAGGCTGCTGCCGTCGGCGCTCCAGCCCGGGGGCGCGAAGAGGGCGCCGAGCGCGTCGCGCAGGCTGCCGGCCGCGGCCACCTGCCGGAACATCGTCCGCCACTCGTGGAACGCGATGCCCAGCGGGTTGAAGGTGTGGATGTTCGTGGTGAGCCCGTAGTCCACGGGCTCGTCCTCGGGCTCGAAGGTGCCGAAGAGCCGGTCCCAGACGATCAGGATCCCGCCGTGGTTGCGGTCCAGGTACTGGACGTTGCGACCGTGGTGCACCCGGTGGTGTGAGGGTGTGTTGAAGACCCACTCGAAGGGCCCGAGTCGGCCGATCAGCTCGGTGTGCAGCCAGAACTGGTAGACCAGGCTGATCGCCATGGTCGTGAAGATCATGAGCGGCGGAACGCCCAGGAGCGCGAGGGGCGCCCAGAAGATCGGCCCGGTGAAGGGCGTCGTCCATGACTGGCGCAGGGCCGTCGAGAGGTTGTAGTAGCGGCTCGAGTGATGGTTCTCGTGGGCGGCCCAGAGGAAGCGCACCTCGTGGGAGGCGCGGTGGAACCAGTAGTAGCAGAAGTCGTCGCCCACGAACGCCACGACCCACACCCACCAGGCCGAGCTCAGGTCGAAGAGCCGGTAGCGGTAGAGGGCGGTGTAGGCCGCCAGCACGACCAGCTTGGTGCCGATGCTGATGAGGACGTTGCCGACGCCCATGGCCAGGCTGGCTGCGGCGTCGCGCGCCTCGTAGCCGCGGATCGGGCGGCCGCCGCGCTCGCGCCCTCCCCGGGTGGCCCACGCCTCGAGGGCGAGCAGCAGCACGAAGACGGGAAACACGGAGTAGAGAAAGCCGGCCACGGGGGTCTCCTCGATCGGTCCAGGGGTCGCCTACGCCGTCGCCGCGGCGAGCTCGGCATGGGCGAAGTCGATGAGCCGCTCCCGACGCCGCGCCTCGGACGCGGGATCGGGCAGCACCAGGGCGCCGAGGGCGGCGCCTTGCAGCGCATCGAGCACGGTGTCGACGGCGTCCGCGAAGCGCGGGCGCTCGGACGCCTCGGGGAACAGGGCGCGCGCCTCCCGCTGGAGGTTCTCGCGATGGCGCGCGAGCACCGCCGCCAGGGCGCCATGGAGCTCCGGGTCGGTGCGGGCCGCGGCGTAGAGCTCGAACACCATGCCCAGCCGCGGGTCGGCGAAGACCCCGGCCAGCGCGTGCACCGCGCCGGCCACCCGGTCCTCCTGCTCGTCGATGGCGGCGAAGCCGCGTCGGAAGTCGTCCACGAGCCGGGCGAACAGGTGCTCGATCGTGGCCGCCAGGAGCGCGGTCTTGCTGGGGAAGTGCTTGAACAACGCGCCCTGGGACGTGCCCGCCCGCCGGCAGACCTCGGGGGTGCTGGTGCCGGACAGGCCGCGGGCCACCAGGGTCTCGACCGCAGCATCGAGCAGGCGCCGGTGGGTGGCGAGGCTGCGGGCCTGCTGGGGCTGTCGGAGCGGCGCTGCCATGGGCCGAGACTAGGAGATCTGGAAAAAAGTGACAAGTCACTTTCTTTTTTTCCTGGACGAATCCGGGTCCCTGCGCGACGCTGCGCGTGGACGGCGCGCTAGAGGGGGGGTTGCGAGTCTCGTGTTGGCCTGGCTGACGGCGTTCCTGCGCCTGGTGTCCGGGAGCGCTCGCGACCTCGCCTTCATCGCGCTGGTCATCGCGTTCTTCCAGCTCGGCGTGCTGCGCCAGCCGATCCCGAACCTGGGCGAGGTCCTCGTGGGGCTCGCGTTCGTGGTCCTGGGCCTCGCCCTGTTCGTGCGAGGCCTCGAGCTGGGCCTCTTCCCACTCGGCGAGAGCATGGCCAACGCCCTGGCCCGCAAGGGCTCGCTGGCCTGGCTGCTGGCCTTCGCCTTCGCCCTGGGCTTCGGCACCACCGCCGCCGAGCCGGCGCTCACCGTGATCGCCGCCGAGGCCTCGGAGGTCGCGGCCCGGGCAGGGGCCATCGCGGACACGGAGGCGGGCCGGTCGCGCTACGCCCTCGGGCTGCGCTTCACCGTGGCCCTGTCGGTGGGCGGCGCCATCGTGCTCGGGGTGTGGCGCATCCTCGCAGGCTGGCCGATCCACCTGATGATCGCGGCCGGCTACGTGCTGGTCGTCGTGATGACCTCGATGGCGCCCCAGGAGATCGTCGGCATCGCCTACGACTCCGGCGGCATCACCACGTCGACCATCACCGTGCCGCTCGTGACGGCCCTGGGCGTGGGCCTGGCCTCGTCCATCGAGGGCCGCAACCCGGTCGCCGACGGGTTCGGCCTGATCGCCTTCGCCTCCCTCACGCCCATGATCTTCGTCATGGTCTACGGGATGCTCCTCTCGTGAGCGCCCGCGGGATGCGCCCCTCGTGAGCTTCGCGCGCGAGGTGCTGGCCGTGCTGCTGTCGACGGTGCGGGACGTCCTCCCGCTGGCGGCGATCCTGATCGCCTTCCAGCTCTTCGTGCTCCGGGAGCGGCTCCCCAACGCCCGTCGCCTCTTCCTGGGCTTCGCCTACGTGCTCGCGGGTCTCGCCCTGTTCATCATGGGTCTCGAGCAGGCGATCTTTCCCCTGGGCCGGACCATGGCCGCGCAGTTCACCGCGCCCGAGCTGCTCGGCGCGGGCAGCGGGAATCCCGCCGCCTACGTCTGGCTCTACGCGTTCAGCTTCGCCATCGGCTTCGGCACCACCATGGCCGAGCCTTCGCTCATCGCCGTCGCGATCAAGGCCCGGGAGCTCTCGGCCGGCTCCATCAGCGCCTGGGGCCTGCGGGTCGCCGTGGCGCTCGGCGTGGCGGTCGGGCTGACCCTGGGCGTGTACCGGATCGTCATCGGCGTGCCGCTGCCGTACTTCATCATGGCCTGCTACGCGGTCGTGCTGATCCAGACCCTGTTCGCGCCCCGACTCATCGTACCCCTGGCCTACGACTCCGGGGGCGTCACCACGTCGACCATCACCGTGCCGCTCGTGGCGGGCCTGGGCCTGGGGCTCGCGGAGGCGGTTCCCGGGCGGAACCCGTTGATCGACGGGTTCGGGCTCATCGCGTTTGCGAGCGTGTTTCCCATGATCACTGTCATGGGCTACGCCCAGATTTCCGAGGCGCGGGCCCGGCGGGCCCGCGCCCGGAAGTCGCCAGAAGGAGAGCGAGCGTGAGATTCAAGCTGCTGATCGCCTTCGTCGACGATCACCTGACGGAGAAGGTGACGGATGCCGCGCGGGACGCAGGCGCCACCGGCTGCACCGTCGTCACCAACGCCCGGGGCGAGGGTCTGGAGAAGCGGAAGACCTTCCTGGGCCTGAGCCTCGAGGTGCAGCGCGACGTCATCCTGCTGCTCGTGGAGGAGCATCGCTCGCGGCACATCCTGGAGACCATCGGCGACGTCGGCGGCTTCGACACGGACTCGGGAACCGGCATCGCCTTCCAGATCGACGTGGAGGACGCCGTGGGCGTCGCACACCAGGTCGCCGACATCGCGGCGAGCCTGGAGGAGGAGGACCTGTGACGACCGGGAAGATCGTTCGGGTGTCGGACGTGATGGAGCGCGACTACGTGATCGTCGAGGGGATCGTCACGGTGGCGGAGGCCCTCCAGGTGCTGCGGGAGCGGAGCGCCCACTTCCTCATCGTCGCCAAGCGCCACGAGGACGACGAGTTCGGCCTGGTCATGGTGGCCGACATCGCCAAGCAGGTGCTCGCGCGCAACCGCTCTCCCGAGCGCACCAACGTCTACGAGATCATGTCGAAGCCGGTGCTCTCGGTCCCGCCGAGGATGGACATCCGCTACTGCGCGCGCCTGTTCGAGCGCTTCGGCATCTCCTCGGCCCCGGTGATCGAGGGCGACCAGGTCCTGGGCATCGTCGCCTACGACCAGCTGGTGCTGAAGGGGCTCGCGCGGGACGCCTGAGGGGATGGGCGCGGCCGTCCGGCGGGGCAAGAGGGCGGGGCGGGCTCGAGCCCGCCCCGCCGAAGCTCGGGCAATGCGCCGACGGCCTACCAGTGGAAGCTGTAGAAGCTGCCCCAGGGCGACGGTGGCGGTGCCGGTGCCGGCGTCGGCGTGAAGGTGCCCACCGAGACCGGCGCGGCGAAGACCGGCGCCGGCTCGGGCTCCAAGGGAGCCGCGACCTCGGGCGGAATCCCCCATCCCCTGCCCTCGAAGCGCGCGTGGTCCACGCACGCGGCCATCCTGCTGTCGCAGCCCTCACTCGCCACCCAGAGGTCGTCGTCGCACGTCCTCTCGGCGCGGCGCAGATCGCCGTAGCATGCCGCGTTCGCGAGGCAATCGAAGTACTCGAGGGACGCGTCGCCGTAGCACTCGTTGCGGTCCACGTGCGCGTTGCCGACGCACAGCGCGTGGTCGACCACGCAGCGCGTGCAGTTCCAGAAGTTCGGCGGATCGGGCTCCGGTCCGGTCGGAGGGGGCTGTGGACGGCAGAAATCGGGGACGATCGCGCAGACCGGATCGACGAAGGAACGGCCCCCGAGGCCTCCCCAGCCGTACCTGCACGCGGCGCCGTAGCTGCCGTCGATGTCGTAGTAGCCCGGCCGGCAGGCACAGTGGAAGCCGCCGGGCGCGTCGGGGTTCACGACGGGCTCGGCGTTCAGATCTGCGCAGCCCGCGACCTCGATGACCTCGTTGAAGCTTCCGGCCGCCTCGGCGATGGGCGGGTTCGCGAACAGGGTCGCGGCGAACGTCGCCGCCATGGCGCTCGCCCCTCGGCAGCGCAATCGGATCGGTACCAAGGATCTCATCTCGTCCTCCGGCCCCTCAACTCCCCGAAGGCCATCATGATTCCTTCGATTCGCGCGCGGGCCGGGAGCCCGTGGAAAGCCTATCCTGCGCGCCGTGGACCACCCGCGGGTGCTCATCGGCTGGAACGAGTACGTCGACATCCCGAACTGGGGCATCCGGCGGCTGCGGGCCAAGGTCGACACGGGAGCGCGGAACTCGGCGCTCCACGTGGAAGACATCGAGGAGCTCCCGGGCGGTCGGGTCCGCTTCGACGTGGTGCTGCATCGCCTGAAGCGCGACCGACGGGTGCACGTCACCACGCGGATCGTGCGGCGCGGACGGGTCCGTTCGAGCACGGGCCACTACGAGACCCGCATCTTCGTGCGGGTTCCCCTCCAGATCGGGCCGGTGGAGCAGACGGTGGAGGTGAGCCTCGTCGACCGGGAGCGGATGATCTTCCGCATGCTCCTGGGACGCACGGCCCTGGCCGGCCGCTTCCTGATCGACCCCGGGCACAAGCACGCGCTGCACCCGAAGCGTGCGGTCAGGCGGGCGGCTCGAAAGAAGCCTCGGGCCCGGGGTCGACGGCCTCCAGGGCTGCGCCGATCCGGTTTGCCACCCGCTCGGGACGCTCGAAGCTGGCCACGTGGTAGAGGGCGTCCCCCTCGTTGACGAGGGGCAGGACGCTCCTGCCGATGACCACGCCGTCGCGCGGGGCCTCGACCGCCACCTCCTCCCGGCCCAGGGGGTCGCCGACGATCCCGAGGGTCTGGCCGCGGCTCACCGCCAGTCCGATGCGGATGCGGTCGCGCAGGATGCCGCTGGTCGGGGCTCGCACCCAGAAGCTCGAGCGGGCGACGAAGGGCTCGAAGCGGGCCCGGGGCTTGCGCGGCGCCGGCAGCATGCCGAGCGTCCGCATCACCGCGAGCACGCCGCGGACACCCGTGCGGATCGACGGCTCGTCGAAGCGGAGGGCCTCGCCGGCCTCGTAGAGCAGCATGGGAACGCCCCGCTCCATCACGGCCTGGCGCAGGGAGCCGTCCCGGAGGTTGGCGTCGACGATCACCGGCGCGCCGAAGGCGCGGGCCAGGGCCTCGGTCTCGGGCTGATCGAGGGAGGCCCGGATCTGCGGCAGGTTCGTGCGGTGGATCGCGCCCGTATGGAGGTCGATGCCGTGGGTGGCGCGGGCGACGATCTCCTCCGCGAACAGGTGGGCGAGTCGGGCGGCCAGCGAGCCCTTCTGGGAGCCGGGGAAGGCGCGGTTCAGATCGCGCCGATCGGGCAGGTACCGGGACAGGCCCACGAAGCCGTAGATGTTGACGATGGGCACGGCGATCAGGGTCCCCGCCAGCTCGCGCAGAGGGCGTCGCAGCACGCGCCGGATGATCTCCACCCCGTTGATCTCGTCGCCGTGGATTGCCGCACACACGAAGAGCCGGGCGCCGGGCCGGCGTCCGTTCACCACCTCGACCGGGAGCACGAGCTCGGGGCCCGTGACCCGCCGTCCGACGGGGAGCTCGATGGTGCGACGCTCACCCGGCGCGACCGGAACGCCCCCCAGGACGAAGGGTTCAGCCATTCGGCTCCGATCCGGGCTCGGCCTGGGGCCGCTTCCGACCTCGCCCGGCCTTCGGCGGCACCAGTCCCCGCAGCGTGAGCGCCTTGCCGAAGCACAGGAGGACGTCGCCGGCGAGGATCTCCCGGCTCCCCTTCGGGTTCGGGATGGTCACGCTTCCGCGCTGGATGGTGAGCACCAGGATGTCCCGGTCGCGCAGGGCCGAGCTCGAGACGGTCTTGCCACACAGCTCCGAACGGGCGTCCACCGGCACCTCCATCACGCCGTAGCCGCTCTGGAGCGTCAGCCGCTGGCGGATGTCGATCTCGGGGAAGAGCACCTCCTCCTCGATGAGCCTGACGATCTCGCCGGCCACATCGATCCCGGTCGAGGTCTCGATGCCCTCCAGCCCGGGTGAGGAGTTGACCTCCATGATGACGGGACCCTCGTTGCCCTCGAGCATGTCCACGCCGGCCACGCGCAGGCCCATGATCTGGGCGGCGTGCACCGCCACCCGTGCGTACTCCTCGTCGAGCTTCACCTCCTCGGCGCGTCCCCCGCGGTGGATGTTGCTGCGGAACTCGTCGCCCTGGGCGACGCGACGCATCGCGGCGACGACCCGGTTGCCCACGACGAAGGCCCGGATGTCGCGGCCCTTGCTCTCCTTGACGAACTGCTGGAGCAGCACGCTCATGCGGGCGGGGCCGGAGAGGGTCTCGATCACGGCCTCGGCCACCTTGGTGGTGTCGGCCAGGATGACCCCCACCCCCTGGGTGCCCTCGAGAAGCTTCACCACCACCGGCGGCCCGCCCATGCGCTCGATCCCCGGCAGGATCTCCTTGCTGTGGCGGACGAAGAGCGTCTTGGGGATGCCCACATGGTGGCGCGACAGCACCTGGAAGGCCCGCAGCTTGTCCCGCGAGACGGAGATGGCGTGGGAGGGGTTCACGCAGAACACCCCCATCTGCTCGAACTGCCGCACGACCGCCGTGCCGAAGAAGGTGACGGAGGCGCCGATGCGCGGGATCACGGCCTCGTAGTCCGAGAGGGCGCGGTTGCGGTAGTACAGGCGCGGCTTGCCGCTCTCCACCTCGATCGAGAAGTCGAGCGTGTCCAGGACCCGCGGCCGGTGCCCGCGCATCTCCGCGGCCTCCCGCAGCCGCCGGGTGGAGTAGAGCTTCCGATTGCGCGAAAGGATGGCGATTCGCATGAGGCCCTCCGGCGCCCCGAGGCGCAGGCCAGATCGTGCATCGGGTGGGTGGCGCCGGCAAGGCGAGACGTCTCCGGGGTTGTCCGCCGGCTTGCGGCCCGATCGTCGGGCCGGGTACCTTCGTCCCCGGACGATGCACGAGATTCCGGAGGAGCTTCGTGAGCACGAGGGGGTCGGGCGCGTCTCGGGCCGGCGGGAAGGACTTCCACAACGAGGACGCCTTCCTGGTCGACGAGGGCCTCGGCCTCTACGTCGTCTGCGACGGGGCCAGCGGCACCGCCGCCGGAGAGGTAGCGGCCCACACGGTCGTGGAGGCCCTCGAGCGCTTCGTGGAGGTCGCGGAGCGGGAGCTGGACCTCGGAGAGGAGGCCCTGGCGCGGGCGGTCGTCGGGCGCGCGATGGCCCATGCCATCGACGCCCTGAAGGAGGCCGAGGAGTCCGACCCAACGCTGCACGGTCTCTCCACGACCGTCACGATGCTCCTGACCCACGGGCACCTCGGCGTGATCGGGCATCGCGGCGACAGCCGCGCCTACCTCATCCGACGCGACCGTTCGCGCCAGCTCACCGTCGACGACGAGCTGACCGAGAGCCAGCCCGGGGTCGGGGAGCGCGGTCCTGGCTTCGATGTCTTCTCCCTGGAGCTCCGGCCCGGCGACACCCTGCTCCTGTGCACTGATGGCGCGGAGGCGGTGGTCCAGGAGGGCACGATCGAGCGGACCGCGGGCGGCCTCTCGCCCCAGGTCCTCGCGAGCCGGATCGTGAGCGCCGCCCACCGCCTGGCTCCGACGCAGGACGCCACGGTCGTCGTCGTCCGGGTGCGCCGCGATGCGGAGCCGGGCTGGCTGGAGCTCTCGGCCCCGCCCCGCCGCACCGCCTTCGGCCACACGATCCCCGCCTCGCCCCGGGCCTAGTCTTCCCTGCTCCGGGCGCTCGTCCGGTGGCCCCGCCGCCTCGTCCCAGGCCTTCGCGCGCCGTCCGGCTCACGGTCCGTCGTCCACATCGCGACGGGCAGCGACGCCAGCACCTCCGCGAGGCGTGGACGCGAGCCCCGGGGCGCCTCTCCACCAGCCAACACCCGATGGAGCCGGACGCCGGCGAGCTGCGGCGGGAGCCGCAGGCAGGTGTCGCCCCAGGCCGCCTCGCCGCAGGGCGCCGCCCCCGGCTCCGGCACGGCGCCCGCGGTGAGGCGCGGCACGACGACGAGCGCAGCCCGTCTTCCGCGTCGTCGGGCAAAGGCCAGGATCCGCTCCGCGCCCTCGCCGACGGCCCGCACCGGCGCATAGGCGCCGCCGAGGAAGAGCTCGGGCGCGCGTCGACGCGCCGCCAGGGTGCGGCGCACCACGTGCAGGGCCAGGCGGCCGTCCTCGGGACGGGCGAGCCAGGCGCGCAGCAGGCGTGCCCGGCTCGGGGCATCGGCCCGATCGAAGCCCTCCAGGGACGCCAGTCGCCGCGCCAGCCCCCGGAAGTCGACGGGCCGGCGATTGTCCGGATCCACCAGGTCGAAGCGCCAGCACTCGTCCCCCTGGTACACGTCGGGGATGCCCGGCGTCGTGAGCTGCAGCAGCCGTCTGGCCAGGGCATTCCACAGGCCGGGGCGGACGAGCGTGCAGGCGAACCGGTCGGCGTCGTCGAGGAAGCTCGACCGACCCCGGGGCGGCAGCAGCGCGCCGCGCACGAAGCGCTGCAGAGCGCGTTCGAAACCCTCGTCGGGATCGATCCAGCGGGTCTCGCGCTTGGCCTCCCGCATGGCCTTGCGCATGTAGGCGTCCACCCGGTCGGCGAGCGCGCGCCGCTCGTCGACGCCCAGTCCGGCCATCCCGCCCGGGGGCCAGATGCCCATGAGCGTCTGGTAGAAGAAGAGCTCGGTGCGCGGGTCGGGTCCGCCCGCCCGGCGCCGGAGCCCGGCGTTCTGCCGCCGCCAGCGATCCAGGGCGGCGTGCCAGACCTCCGGTCGTTCCGAGAGGACGTCGAGCCGCGCGCGGACGTCGGCGCTGCGCTTGGTGTCGTGGGTGCAGGCGGCCAGCAGCCCGCGCGGACGGCGCACGCGCGCGGACATGGCCGCGTGGAAGTCGGCGACCGGATCGCCCAGGGGACGGCCCGGCTCGCCCCCGACCTCCGCGCGGGCGTGGAGCGGTGCATGCGCGTAGAGGGCCGTGTCCTCCACGCCCTTGGCCGCCGCGGCGCCGCAGAGCTGCTGCACGCGGCGTGCGGCGTCGAGCCGCGCCGGATCGGCCTCCGCTGCCAGCAGCACCCGGCGCAGGACGGCGAGGGCGCGACGCGGCGCCCCGTCCCGGGCCGCGGCGGTCAGGGCCCCGCGGACCCGCCTTCGCTCGTCGTCGCCCAGGCCGGCCCGACGCGGATACACGCGGTACGCGTCGAGGTGGCTCGCGAAGGCCTCGAGCGCCGACCGCGCCTCGCGCGCGTCGAGCGGCCGGCCGCGGGGCGCGTTGGCCTCCAGCGCACGGGCCGCCCGCCGGAGCTCCGGCTGCAGCAGCTCCCGCACGGCCCTTCGCCGTCCCGCCCGGGCCGCGGCGTCGAAGGATCCCCGCGCGCCCACCCGGCGGGCCCAGCCCCGTTCCAGTCGGGCGCAGCCCGCCGCGTCCTGGAAGAGCGCCTCGGCGGCGTTCAGGTACTCGTAGCCGGTGGTGCCGTCCACCGGCCAGCGCCGGGGCAGCGACTCGTCGGGCGCCAGGATCTTTTCGACCAGCAGCAGCTTCGGGGCCGGCGCCAGACGCCGCAGCAGTCGGAGATAGCGGTCGGGATCCCCGAGTCCGTCCACGTGGTCCACCCGCAGGCCGTCGATCCAGCCCTGCTCCAGGAAGTCCGCCACGGCGCCATGGGTGCCGGCGAAGACCCGGGGCTCGTCACAGCGCACGGCGACGAGCTCGTTCACGTCGAAGAAGCGGCGGTAGTTGGTGCGCGGGCTGGCACGCCGCCAGTAGACGAGCTCGTAGTGCTGACGACGCAGCAGGCCCTCGAGCGCCGCCGGGGAGAGATCGGCTCCCGGCGGCCGCGTCCCGTCGGCCAGCGGCAGCCGCAGACCGCCCGCCCGCAGCTGCACACGTCCGTCCTCCTCCTCCAGCCGGACCTCGCCCCGCTCGAGGCAGGCGCGCCGGGGGGCGGCGAGCACCGGCAGGACCAGGCGGCCGCCGCCGGCTTCCCAGTCGATGTCGAACCAGTCGGCGAAGCGCGAGCCCGGCCCCCGGGCGAGGACGTCGGCGAAGAACGGATTCTCGGGATGCGCCGCCAGGTGGTTGGGCACCACGTCCAGGATCAGGCCCAGTCCCTGGGCGCGGGCCGCCTCCGCCAGTCGCTCGAGGGCCCGCTCACCGCCGAGGACCGGGTCCACGATCCGCGGATCCACGCCGTCGTAGCCATGGGTGCTGCCGGTGCGCGCGTGCTGGATCGGCGAGAGATAGAGATGGGAGACGCCCAGCCGGGCCAGGTACGGCAGCAGCCGGCGCGCGGCCTCGAGATCGACTCCGTGGCCCCGGAGCTGCAGCCGGTAGCTGGCGCGCGGCGCCGGAGGCCGCTGTCGACCGCCGCCGCTCATGCCCCGTCCCGCTCCATCCAGGTCGCGGGAACGGGCCCCGCGCGCGCCGCCTCCCGCCACAGCGCGGCCTGGAGATCGGGCGCGCGGCCGCGGGCGCGGAGGGCGAGGGCGAGAGCCAGGGGCAGGTTCAGGGCGCGGTGGCGCTCGAGGCGTGCGCGATAGTCCGCGCGCCAGTCCGGCGGGAGCCGGAGGCTCCAGTTCTCGGCAGACACGATCCCAGGTCGGTTGTAGGGGGTCTCCAGGCCGAAGAGATCGCTGAAGAACACCATCACGTTCCCGGCGGCGCTGGCGAAGAGCTCGGCCAGCATCGCCTGGGCCAGCAGGCCGCGGTCGGCCACCAGCTGCTCGGCGAAGCCGGCCCGGTCCTCCGGGCGCGGAACGAGGCGCTCCGCGGCATAGCGGGCGCGTCGCACGGCGCGCTCGGGCGCCCAGGCCTCGAGCAGCTGCCAGAGCGGGGGCGTGTCGTGGGTCCCGATCATCACCCAGTCGGCGGGTCGGGCGCGCTCCAGCCGGTACGGGTCGGACGGATCGTCCGGGTCGAGCTTCTGGGTGACCCGGAATCGGCCGAGTCCGTGACGGTCGAGGACGCGGGCCAACGGATGGGGCAGGGTGCTCAGCACCTCGCACGCCAGGTCCTCCGGTCCGGCACCGTGGGCATGCGCCGCCTCCACGACCACGTCGAAGAGCTCTGCGTAGCGGTCCACCTGCGCCGGCTCGAGCCGGGTCACCCAGCCATCGTCGAAGCGGGACACCGCGGGATCGCGGGTCAGCTGGTCCCGTCGGGGGATGGCGAAGGCGGCGAGGTCGGGGTGGTCCGGCAGGTCCGGCGACGCGAACAGCCGCGCGCCGTGCTGGACGGCGTGGAACGGATCCGGGTCGTCGCTCCGATAGACCCACGGGCAGACGAGCCCGTGGGGGTGATCCAGGCGCAGTCCGTCGTACTCGTCGAAGAGCTTCCCCATGCGTTCCGACACGCGCTGGAGGACCGGTCTCGGGCCCGGTCCGGTCCGCCGGCTCCCGGGGTCGAAGATCGCGTACCCCCAGGGCTGGCCGTCCGGGTTCGTGCGGCTGGGCGGCGCCCCCATGCGGTAGCCTCGCAGCAGCCAGGGCTGCCAGGCCCAGGCGTCGCGGGTCGAGAGTCCGATCTGCAGGTCTCCGTAGACGCGCAGGCCGCGCCCGGCGAGGGCCGCCCGGAATCGCCGGTGCTGCTCGTGCACCACGAACTGGGCAAAGGCGTAGGCCTCGATCGCCTCGCGCCATCGCGCCTCGACCGCGGCGCGGCGTCGGGCGAAGGTCTCGCGCTCGCCGGGGCGGGGGTGGAGCAGCCGCCCGTCCGGATCGCCCCACTCCGTCCAGGCCAGGCCGGGATGCTCGCGCTCGAGACACTCGAACAGGGCGTCGCGCCCGAGCCAGACGGCGTGGTGCGTCCGGAAGGCGGCGAGCGTCTCTCGCAGCCGCGCCCGCTCGGCGCCCGGGGCCTCCGAGGCGAGCGCCGAGCGGGCCTCGCGGAGGAGGGCGGCCTGGGCGCGGCGGGCGAAGGGGAAGGCGGCGCGGAGGGTCGCGTCTGCCGGTCGCCGCGCCGTCCAGGCCTCGAGGGCCGCGGGGGACAGCAGCCGGCCCCAGGCGTCGCCGCAGAGCTGGGCCAGGTCGGCCGAGAGCCCGCGACGCGAGAAGCTCGCGCCGTCGTAGGGCGACTCGTTGCCCGCGGAGGTCTCGCCCTGGGGCCCGAGCTGGAGGGTGTCGAAGCCCAGGTCGCCCACGAAGCCCAGCAGGGCCAGGCCCGCCGTCCCGTATGGCGAGCCGTGGCCCAGGTCCGTGTCCGGGTCCGCCGGGAAGCTCGGGTCGTGGATGGCGAAGGCGAGGCGGACGACGCCCAGGGCGCGGCGGGACTCGGACAGCAGCGCAGGGAGGCCGTCGGTCACAGCCGGCTCCCCGATGGCTCGAGGGTCCAGGCCACCGACCAGGCGGGAAGGCGGCGTTCCCCGTCGGGCGCTGCGTCGGCGGGGTGGGTGGCCAGCAGCAGGCGTCCCGGCGACGGGCCGGGCCCCTGCCGGGCCGGCTCCGCCGCCAGCTGCGCCAGCAGCTCGAGGACCTCGCCCGTGCCCAGGGCCCAGCGCACCCGGAGCCCGCCGTCGCCGATCGGCTCGAAGCGCCCGCCGCTCCCGGGCGCGCCCGCGAGGCGCGGGACGATCTCCCGGGCGCGCAGGGCGAGCCGCTCCCGGGTCCGGGCCAGGCGCTCGGCATGGGGACTGCGGGTGCGGCAGCTCCAGTCCAGGATGGCGCTCTCGAACGTGGCGTCGGCTCCCGGGTCCGGGATCCGCGTGCGGGCGGCCGGATCGGCGAAGGCCGAGAAGCTGGCGAACTCGGCGCGCCGTCCCTCCCGGACCGCCCGGGCGAGCTCGGGGCCGAAGTCGCAGAAGAACGGGAACGGCTCCGGCGCGCCCCACTCCTGCCCCATGAAGAGCAGGGGTACGTGGGGCGCCAGCAGCAGCACGGCCTCCGCCGCGTCGACGGCCTCGGGAGGGGCCAGGGCGTCGATCCGCTCGCCGAAGGCGCGATTGCCCACTTGGTCGTGGTTCTGCAGGAAGTCCACGAAGGCCGCGGGCGGGAGGCCCGCGCTGGGCTCCCCGCGTCGCGCCCCGCCCCGGTGCCCGGACGGCTCGCCCTGGTACGCGAAGCCCTCCGCCAGGCAGCGTCCCAGGCGGGCCAGGGGCCGATCGGCGTAGTCTTCGTAGTAGCCGTCGCGCTCGCCCGTGACGGCCACGTGCAGGGCGTGATGGAGGTCGTCGTTCCACTGGGCGTCGTAGGCGACGGGCACCCCGTTCGAACCCCGTCCGAGCCATCGCGCCTCGTTGGCGTCGTTCTCCACGACGAGGTGTACGTGCCGCTCGGCCCCCGGTCGCTCCCGTACGGCCCGAGCGAGCTCGCCGAGGAAGGGCGGCTCCCCTTCGTCCACGATGGCATGCACCGCGTCGAGGCGGAGCCCGTCGAGGTGGTACTCCTCCAGCCAGAACAGGGCGTTGTGGACGAAGAAGGCGCGCACCTCGGCGCTTCGAGGTCCGGAGAACGCGATCGCGGGTCCCCAGGGCGTGTGCTGCGTGGGGTCGAAGAAGGGCGCCGCGTACCGGGGCAGGAAGTTGCCCTCGGGTCCGAAGTGGTTGTAGACCACGTCGAGGAGCACCATGAGGCCTCGGGCATGGGCCGCCTGCACCAGGCGCTTGAGGGCCTCGGGCCGGCCGTGGCGCGCCGCCGGCGCGAACGGCAACACGCCGTCGTAGCCCCAGTTGCGACGCCCGGGACACTCCGCCAGGGGCATCAGCTCGAGGGCGGTGACGCCCAGCTCGGCCAGGTGGTCGAGGTGCGCCTCCACCCCCGCGTAGTCGCCGGCGGTCGTGAAGGCGCCCACGTGCAGCTCGTAGAGGACCACCTCTTCCCAGGGCCGGCCCCGCCAGTCGCCGTCCTCCCAGGCAAAGGCCTCGGGATCGACGACCTCGCTCGGCCCGTGGACGCCGGAAGGCTGGAAGCGCGAGGCGGGGTCGGGCACCAGGAGCTCCCCGTCCACCCGGAAGGAGTAGCGCGCGCCCGCAGCCACGCCGTCGACCCGGGTCTCGCGCCAGCCGTCGCCCGCGTCGTCCAGGGGCGACTCCTCGTCGTCGAGCACGACCGCCACCTCGCGGGCCGACGGGGCCCACAGCCGGAACCGTGCCCCGTCGGCCTCGACGGCCGCGCCGAAGGGCATGGTGTGGCGGCGCTTCACCCCGCGGATGACCCCACCGCCTTCCTACCCGCTCTGGAAGACCACGGCGGCGAGGGGCGGCAGGGTTACGAGAAGCGACTGGGGGTGGCCGTGGCAGGCCACCGGCGTGGCGTGTGCGCCGCCCAGGTTGCCCTGGCCGCTGCCCCCGTAGAGCGGGGCGTCCCCGTTCAGGACCTCCTGCCAGTGCCCCGGCTCGGGAACGCCCATCCGGAAGTTGGCGCGGGGCACCGGGGTGAAGTTGAACGCCACGGCCAGCGTGGCGCCCTCGCCATCCGGATGGCGGCGGAGGAAGCAGAGGGTGCTCTGCTCGTCGTCGTTGCAGTCGATCCACGCGAATCCCGCCGGATCGCAGTCGCCGGCGTGCAGGGCCGGCTCGCCCCGATAGAGCGTGTTCAGGTCCCGGACCCAGCGCTGCAGGCCCTGGTGCCGAGGATCGTCCAGCAGGTGCCAGTCCAGCGCCGTGTCGTGGTTCCACTCCCGCCATTGGCCGAGCTCGCCCCCCATGAACAGCAGCTTCTTGCCCGGCTGGGTGAACTGGTAGCCGAGGAGGAGTCGCAGGTTCGCCATCCGCTGCCACTCGTCGCCCGGCATCCGGCCGATGAGGGAACCCTTTCCGTGGACGACCTCGTCGTGAGAGAGGGGCAGGGTGAAGTTCTCGTTGAAGGCGTAGACCATGCGGAAGGTCACCTCGTTGTGGTGACGCCGCCGATGCACCGGGTCGCGGGCCATGTAGTGCAGCGTGTCGTGCATCCAGCCCATGTCCCACTTGAGGCCGAACCCCAGCCCACCCACGTAGGTGGGACGTGACACCATGGGCCAGGCCGTCGACTCCTCCGCGAACGTCTGGACGTCGGGATGCGCTCCGTAGACCGCCTGGTTGAGCTGACGCAGGAACTCGATCGCCTCGAGGTTCTCCCGGCCGCCGTGGGCATTGGGGATCCACTCGCCCTCCTTGCGGGAGTAGTCGAGGTAGAGCATCGAGGCCACCGCGTCCACGCGCAGGCCGTCCACGTGGTAGCGGTCGAGCCAGAAGAGCGCGCTCGAGAGCAGGAAGCTGCGCACCTCGTGGCGTCCGTAGTTGAAGACGTAGCTGTCCCAGTCCGGATGGATGCCCTGACGCGGATCGGCGTGCTCGTAGAGCGCGGTGCCATCGAAGCGTCCGAGACCGTGGGCGTCCTTGACGAAGTGGGAGGGCACCCAGTCGAGGATCACGCCGATCTCGTGCTGGTGCAGCACGTCGATGAGGTGCATCAGGTCCTCGGCCGTCCCGTAGCGGCGGGTCGGGGCGAAGTAGCTCGCTGCCTGGTAGCCCCAGGATCCGTAGAACGGATGCTCGGTCAGGGGCAGGAACTCGACGTGCGTGAAGCCCATGTCCCGGACGTAGGCCGCGAGCTCACCGGCCACCTCCCGGTAGGTGGGCAGCTGCCCGTTCGGGCGACGCCAGGAGCCGAGGTGCAGCTCGTAGATGGAGATCGGGGCCTGGAGGTCGTTGCGGCCGCGCCGCCCCGCCATCCACTCCCCATCGCCCCAGTCGTAGTGGAGCGAGGCGACGACCGAGGCCGTGGCCGGCGGCTCCTCCGCCTGGAAGGCGAAGGGATCGGCCTTGTCTTGGGTCTCGGCCGATCGCCGGGACGCGAGCCGGTACTTGTAGCGGCAGCCGGGCCTGGCCCCGGGCAGGAAGCCCTGCCAGACCCCCGAGTTGGCCACCGCAGCCAGCCGGTCGGCGTCGCCGCGCCATTCGTTCCAGTCGCCCACCACCGCCACGCTCGCGGCGTCGGGCGCCCAGACGGCGAACCAGACCCCTTCCCGGCCGTCGACGGTCGCGGGATGCGCGCCGAGCTTCTCGTACAGCCGCGTGTGGCTGCCTTCGTTGAACAGGTAGAGGTCCTGCTCCCCGAGTCGGGAGGACGCAGCCCCCGCGTCCGGCTTGCGGCTTGCTCCTCGGGTCACGGGCTCTCCTCCACGAAGGCCAGGATGCCGCGCAGGGGCACGCGCACCCAGTCGGGCCGATGGTCGAGCTCGTAGCCCAGCTCGTACAGGCTCTTCTCGAGGACGAGCACCCGGAGCAGGGCGCCCAGGTCGCCGACGTCGTGGGGTACGAGGCCCTTGCGGAGCACCTGGGGTAGATAGGCGTCGAGGAACGCCCAGCCCATCCAGCCCGCCCACAGGCGCGCCCAGGGCTCCAGGCGCGCCACGTCGGCCTGGCGCACCGTGGCATCCCCGAAGGCGGCGCCTACGAGCCAGTACTGGGACGCGTAGTCGAAGGAGCGCAGCATGCCGGCGATGTCGACGAGGGGGGAGCGCTTGAGGCGGCGCTCGCCCGACGAGCGGGCGGGCTCGCCCTCGAAGTCGAGCACGACGAAGTCGCTTCCGGTGTAGAGCACCTGGCCGAGGTGGTAGTCGCCGTGGCAGCGGATGCGCATCCCGCCCATGCGCTCGCCCACGATGCTGCGCTGGATCTCGAGCACCCGGTCCTGCAGCGCCAGCAGGGCCCGGGCCTCCTCCGTCGCCGCCTCGTCGAGCCGGGGCAGGGCCGAGCGCAGCCGATCGAAGCTCCTGGCGGTGATGTTGCGCATGGCCTGGTAGCGGGAGCGCTGGTAGAGCGTGCCGAAGGGCTCCGGCGCGAAGGCCGGGTCTTCGGGATCCGAGGCCAGGGCGAGGTGCATCTCCGCGGTGCGCTGGCCGAGCTGCCGCGCCGTCTCCAGGTGGTCGCCGATCCGCTCGGTGACGGCGGCCGGCGGCGCGGCGGGCTCCTGCTCGAGGGCCGCGGCGGGCCGGACGAAGAGGGTGGGATCGGGTCCGCCCTCCTCGGCGAGGGCCTGGTCGAAGTACTGCAGCACCCGGTCGAGGGCGAAGCTCCAGGCGTCGCCCTCGTTCTCGACGAAGGCCTGCAGGATCCCGACGGTTCGCGGCTCCTCCCGACCCGCCTTGTACTCGAGCGCGCCGAGGGTGGCCGGGGTGTGCGCGAAGCGCGCCCGGTCGGTGAGGAAGCGGCCGACCTCGAGGTCCGGGTTCACGCCCTCGACCGGCCGGCGGAAGATCTTGAGGACGAGACCCTCCCCGTAGAGCACCGAGGTGTTGCTCTGCTCGGCCCGCAGCAGCTTCGGTGTGAGCGACTCCAGGGCTTCGAGGGTGGCGCCCAGCCGCCGCCCCCGGCTGGCGGCGAGCGCGCCCCGCGAACCGCTGAAGCTGCGCCCGCGCTGCATGGCGTCCAGCAGCGCCGTGCACAACGCTTCGTCGGCCAGCGCCTCGTAGAGCACCGCCGACGTTCCGTCGGCGCGCTCCAGCTCCGCGAGGACCGCGTCCGGTCGCTGGTGCCGGAGCTCGATCGCCGCCTCGCCCTCCGTGCAGGCCAGGGTCAGGGCATACACCTCCGAGCTCCCCTCCTGATCGATGGAGGCGAGCACCAGGACGCCCGGCGCGTCGCCGGCCCGGAGCGGGATCGACTCGAGCAGGCGGGCCCCCCGGATCGGCCGCCCCTTGCCGCCGAACCAGCGCCGGTGGCGCACCAGGGCCGGCAGGGCCGCCTCCAGGGCTTCGCGTCCCTCGTCGCGGAAGAGCGACGCCCAGGGTCCCTCGACGCGGATCCGGGGCAGCGCCTCGGCAGCCGCGTCCGCGCCGTCGGCGTCCGCGGTGGGTGCCTCCAGGCGGAACCAGTAGAACGAGTGCGGTCCCAGGGTCAGCAGGTAGGGAAGCTCGCCGACGGAAGGGAACGCGCGGCCGCTGAACAGCTCCACCGGCACCACGCCGAGCCATGCGGAGAGGTCGAGCTCTACGTACTCGACGAAGCGCGACAGGTTGGCCACGACGAGGATCTCTTCGCCTTCGTGGGCGCGTACGAAGGCGAGCACCTTCCGGTTGGAGGGATGCAGGAACTCGATCGAGCCGCGGCCGAAGGCCCGGGTGCTCCGGCGCAGGCCGATGATCCGCTTGGTCCAGTGGAGCAGCGAGTAGGTGTTGTGCTGCTGCGCCTCGACGTTCACCGATTCGTAGTGGTACTCGGGATCGACGATGACGGGCAGGAAGAGCTGCTGCGGATTCGCCCGGGAGAAGCCGGCATTGCGGTCGGAGCTCCACTGCATCGGGGTCCGGACTCCGTTGCGGTCGCCGAGGTAGTAGTTGTCGCCCATGCCGATCTCGTCGCCGTAGTACAGCACGGGCGTCCCGGGCAGGGAGAAGAGCAGCGCCTTCATCAGCTCGATGCGACGGCGATCGTTGCCGAGCAGCGGGGCGAGCCGGCGACGGATCCCCAGGTTGATGCGCGCGCGCGAGTCCCGCGCGTACATCCGGTACATGTAGTCGCGCTCCTCGTCGGTCACCATCTCCAGCGTGAGCTCGTCGTGATTGCGCAAGAAGAGCGCCCACTGACAGGCTTCGGGGATCGACGGCGTCTGGTGCAGGATGTCGATGATCGGGTGTCGATCCTCCATCTGCAGCGCCATGAAGAGCCGCGGCATGACGGGGAAGTGGAAGGACATGTGGCACTCGTCGCCCTGGCCGAAGTACTCCACGGCGTCCTCGGGCCACTGGTTGGCCTCCGCCAGCAGCATGCGGTCGCTGAACTTGGCGTCGACGTGGCTGCGCAGGTCCTTCAGGAAGGCGTGGGTCTCCGGCAGGTTCTCGCAGTTGGTGCCCTCGCGCTCGAAGAGATAGGGGATGGCGTCGAGCCGGAGTCCGTCGACGCCGAGCTTGAACCAGAAATCGAGGCAGCGGATCACGGCGCGGCGAACGTCGGGCGAATCGAAGTTGAGATCGGGCTGGTAGCTGTAGAAGCGGTGCCAGAAGTAGGCGTTCGCCACCGGATCCCAGGTCCAGTTGCTCCGCTCGAAGTCCTTGAAGATGATCCGCGCTTCCGAGTAGCGGTCGGGCGACTCGCTCCAGACGTAGAAGTCGCGGTGGCGGCTTCCGGAAGGCGCCCGGCGCGCCCGCTGGAACCACGGATGTTGATCGGACGTGTGGTTGATCACCAGCTCGGTGATCACCCGCAAGCCGCGCTTGTGGGCCTCCCGCAGGAAGACCTTGAAATCGTCGAGCGTGCCGCAGTCCGGGTGTACGTCCGTGTAGTCGGAGATGTCGTAGCCGTCGTCGACCAGGGGGGACGGGCAGAAGGGCAGCAGCCAGATCGCCGTGATGCCCAGATCCTCGACGTAGTCGAGTCGCTCGGTCAGGCCCCGGAAGTCGCCGATGCCGTCCCCGTCGCTGTCGTGGAAGCCGCGGACGCGGATCTCGTAGATGATCGCGTCCTTGTACCACTGGGGCTCGGCGCTCAGCCTGGAGGCGGCGCGCGAGCCGCGGGCGCGGGTTCTCTTCGCGGTTCCGGGGCTCACAGGTAGTAGTCGAAGTCGTGTTCGGTGCGGACCCGGCGCCGCAGACGGAACACGTGTCCGGGCATGGCGTGGGGGTCGAGGGCGACGTAGTTGCGGCGGCCGTGCCAGAGGAAGCGCCCGCCGCCCAGCAGGTCGTCCACCTGGAAGGGCTGCTCGGGGTCGAGTCCGAGGTCCGCGAGGGGCAGCTCGATCCAGCCGCTCTGGGCATGGTGGGGATCCAGGTTCACCACCACCAGCACCATCTCGGCCCCGTCGCCCTCCCGGGCCGCGCGGGTGAAGGCCAGGATCTCGCGGTTGTCCACCGCGCAAAAGTGGGGCGTCGTGCCGTGGGTGAGGGCGCGGTGGCCGCGCCGGATCTCGTTCACCCGGGCCACCGTGGCGACGATGTTGCCCGGCTGGCGCAGGTCCCAGTGGCGGACCTGGTACTTCTCCGAGTCGAGGTACTCCTCGCTGACGCCGTGGGCTTCCCCGACGCAGAGCTCGAAGGGCGGGCCGTAGATGCCGTAGGTGTTCGCCAGCGTGGCGGCGAGCAGCAGGCGGATCTGGAAGGCTGGCCGTCCGCCGGTCTGCAGATAGGCGTGCAGGATGTCCGGTGTGTTCGCGAAGAAGTTGGGACGCAGGTACTGGCACAGCGGCTCCGCGGCCAGCTCGTCGACGTAGCGCTCCAGCTCCCAGCGGGTGTTGCGCCAGGTGAAGTAGGTATACGACTGGGAGAAGCCGATCTTCGCCAGGTGCTGGAGCACCGCGGGGCGCGTGAAGGCCTCGGAGAGGAAGATCGTCTCCGGATGGCGCTCCCGGACGCGGGCGATGAGCCACTCCCAGAACGCGAAGGGCTTGGTGTGCGGGTTGTCCACCCGGAAGATCGTCACCCCGTGTCCGATCCAGAAGAGCACGACGTCCAGGAGCGCGTGCCACAGCGCCTGCCAGTCGTCGCACTCGAACTCCAGGGGATAGATGTCCTGGTATTTCTTCGGGGGGTTCTCCGCGTACTGGATCGTGCCGTCCGGACGCCGGCGGAACCACTGGGGGTGATCCTTCGCCCAGGGGTGGTCGGGCGAGCACTGGAACGCCAGGTCGAGCGCGACCTCGAGCCCGAGGTCCCCCGCCTTTGCCACCAGGCGGTCGAAGTCCTCGAGGGTCCCGAGCTCGGGATGCACGGCGGTGTGTCCGCCCTCCGCTCCGCCGATGGCCCAGGGACTCCCGGGGTCGCCCGGGCCTGCCGCCGGTGCGTTGTTCGGGCCCTTGCGATGGTTGACACCGATGGGGTGGATCGGGGGGAGGTAGACCACGTCGAAGCCCATGGCCGCCGCGTGGGCGAGCCGCGCTTCGCAGTCGCGCAGGGTGCCGTGGCGGCCCGGCTCCGACGCGCACGAGCGCGGGAAGAACTCGTACCAGGCCCCGCTGGCGGCGCGCTCGCGCTCCACCCGCACCCCGAAGGGGCCGGCGCAGGCCAGCCGCCGCAGGTCGGGATGGCGATCCATGCGCTCGTGCAGGCTCTCGCTCAGGGCCAGACCCGTCCGCTCCGCCTCCGCCGGGTCGGCCAGGCGTCGGGCGAAGGCGCCGAGCCACTCGGCGTCGGCCCCGTCGGCCCGGGCCGCTGCGTCGGACACGAGGGCTGCGCCCTCGAGCAGCTCGCTCGCGACGTCGAGCCCCGCCTCCAGCTTCTTGGCGAGCCCCGCGCGCCAGGTCCCGAAGGCGTCCACCCAGGCCCGCACCTCGAACTCCCAGCGCCCGAGGGCGTCCACGCGAAAGGAGCCCTGCCAGGCGTCGTTGCCGAGCGGCTCGAGGGGGGCCTCGCGCCACGGTGCGTCGGGGCCCTTGCGGTAGCGGAGTCGCGCGGCGATCCGGTCGTGGCCCTCGACGAACAGGCTCGCCCGCACCGTCACCCCGTCGCCGACCACCCGCTTCACGTCGTAGCGGCCCCCGTCCAGGCTGGGATGGACCTCGGCGACGATCGCCCGCGGCGGCGACAGCTCCGTCGAGGCCACGGTCGGGGTCTGATCGGTCGCGGGTGTCGCCTGGCGCATGTCCCTCCGTGATGCCGGGGCGCGGATCCTCGGGTCTGAAACTGCAACAAAGCGCCGGTCTCTTCAAACTGGACCGCCCTCCGGGGAGGGAGGGGCGGTCGGCGACGCCGCCCGCGCCGAGGCCCGTTCCCCGAGGGCGCCCACGAGACTGGGGCAGCGCTGGCCGATAGGGCAACATCGCGCGTCCATGGAGATCGACCTCTTCGAGCTGCTCCGGACCAGCCCGGAGCTCACGGTGTTCGCCGTGATCGGCTTCGGCTACCTCGTGGGGCGGATCCCCATCGGACGGGTCCGGCTCGAGAACGTGGCCGGCGTCCTCGTGGCCGGGGCGCTCTTCGGCCACTTCGGGCTGGGTCAGGGCGCGTTCTCCTTCCAGCTCGGCTTCATCCTGTTCATCTACTGCGTGGGTCTCCAGGCCGGACCGCATTTCTTCTCGGTCTTCGCCCGCGACGGCAAGCACTACATCGCCCTGGTGCTGGTGACGGCCGTGACGGCGGTGGCGCTGACCCTCGCCCTGGGCCGACTCCTCGGCTTCGAGGCCGCGTTCCGCGTAGGGGCGGTGGCCGGCGCGCTGACGAGCACACCGACTCTCGCCGGCGCCCAGGACGCGGTCCGCAGCGGGCTCGTCGCGCTGCCGCCCGGTCGCTCCGCGGCGTCGGTCGTGGAGCAGATCTCCATCGCCTACGCGCTCACCTACCTCTTCGGGACCGGCGGGCTGCTCATGCTCGTGCGCCTGGTGCCGTCCTGGCTCGGCATCGATCTGGCCCGCGAGGCCAGCGAAGCGAGTCGCAAGATGCGCCTGCGCATGCCCGAGGAGCTGGAGGAGGAGCTCGACCGCATGCGGCCCATGATCCGCGCCTACGAGCTGTGCGCCCCCGACCTGATCGGAAAACGCCTGCGGGAGCTGCGGCTGCCGGAGCGCATCGGCGCGCTCCTGTTCAAGGTGAAGCGCGGCGACGAGGTCCTCAGCGCCTCGGCGGACCTCGAGCTGCGCGAAGGCGACCGGGTCTCCGTGCTCGCCCCGTTCGAGGTCCAGGTCCGGGCTCGCGAGGTCATCGGTCCGGCGGTGCTCGACGCCGACCTCGTGGACGTGCGCATCGAATCGCGCGACATCGTCGCCATGAAGCCGGACATGGCGGGCCAGTCGATCGCCGAGCTCGACCTGATCCGGGGCTACGGATGCATCGTGCTCGGCGTCAGTCGGTCCCTGATGGAGCTCCCCGTGACGCCGCAGCTGCGCATCCAGCGCGGCGACACGATCCGGGCCATGGGACCGCGCGAGGCCCTCGACCGGATGGCCGCCGACATGGGCCAGGCGGAGCGGGGCGCCCACGAGACGGACCTCATCACGTTCGCCTTCGGCATCGCCGCCGGCCTGCTGCTGGGCACGATCTCGATCCGGGTGGGCAACACGCCCGTGGGACTCGGGATGGCCGGCGGCCTGCTGGTCTCGGGCATCTGCGTGGGCTTCCTGCGGGTCTCGAACCCGACCATCGGCCGCATGCCCCGCGCGGTGAGCTGGCTCTTCATGGAGTTCGGGCTCATGGTCTTCATGGCGGGTGTGGGACTCCGGGCGGGCCCCGGGATGGTCGACGCCCTTCGCGAGGTGGGTCTCCAGCTGGTCGGAGCCGGCGTGGTGATCACCACGGCGACCCTCGCCGTCGGATTCGCCTTCGGTCGTTGGGTGCTGGGCATGAATCCCGCTCTGCTCCTGGGCGCGATGACCGGTGCCATGACCAGCACGCCGGCGCTCGGCATCGTGACGCGCCTGGCCAAGAGCGGCCTTCCCGCCGTGGGCTACGCGGGTACCTACCCCTTCGCCAACATCGTGCTGACCCTGGTGGGCACGCTGCTCATGCGGGCCTGAGCGCCGCCGAGCGGTCGCGGAGGATTCGACGTGCCGCTGGCGGAGTCACTCCAGCTCGTGCTCGGGATCGCCCTGCTCGTCGCCGGCGGCGAGGCCATGGTGCGCGGCGCGGCCGCCCTGGCCCAGCAGCTCGGCATTCCTCCACTCGTGGTGGGTCTGACGGTGGTGGCCTTCGGGACCAGCGCGCCGGAGCTCGCGGTGAACGTGACGGCGGCCGTGCGCGGGGACGGCGCCATCGCCTTCGGCAACCTGATCGGCTCGAACCTCGCCAACGTGGGCCTCATCCTGGCCGGCGCGGCGTTGGTCAAGCGGCTCGTGGTCCACAGCGCCGTGATCACGCGCGAGATCCCGATGATGCTGCTCGCCAGCGCCGCGGTCCTCGTCATGGGCTTCGACGTCCTGCGCGGGGACGCGGCTTCGCAGTACGACCGCGCGGAGGGCCTGCTGCTCCTGCTGCTCTTCGCCGTCTTCCTCTACTACACGATCGCGGAGACGCTGCGGCGTCGGGCCTCGGACCCCTTCGTGCAGCAGGTGCGAGACCACGAGATCGGCAGCCGGCTCCGGTCGGCCGGGACGAGCCTCGGCCTCGTGGTCCTGGGCCTGGCGGGTCTGACGTTCGGGGGCCAGCTCACCGTGGCCGGGGCCGTGGAGATCGCCGCGGCCCTGGGTGCGCCGAAGGCGCTCGTCGGCCTCACGGTCGTCGCGGTCGGCACCAGCCTTCCGGAGCTCAGCGCGAGCCTGCTGGCGGCCCGCAAGGGCGAGACCGACCTCGCGGTGGGCAACGTGGTGGGCTCGAACATCTTCAACCTGCTCTTCGTGCTCGCCACGACGTCGACGATCCAGCCGGTGCCGGTCCCGCCGGCGGGGCAGGTGGACCTGGTCGTGATGGTGGGGTTCGGGGCGGCCCTCCTGGTCCTCTCCGCGACCGGCCGGGCCATCGGCCGCGGGGAGGGCGCGCTCTTCCTCCTGGCCTACCTCGGGTACGTGATCTGGCGGGCGACCTGATCGGCGAAGGCGCGAAACGGGGCTAGCGTACGAGCATGGAGAGCGCCCTCGACCTCCTCGGCACGTTCCGGCTGGCCGATCTCGCCGACCTCCTGGTGGTGGCGGTCCTGTTCGGGGTCGGGATCACCTGGCTCCGCACCACCCGCGCGCGTCCGGCCCTCGTCGGGGTTGCGATCCTCGGCGCGGTCTACCTGGTGGCCCGCGAGGTGGGCATGGTCCTCACCGCCTGGATCCTCCAGGGCTTCGCGGCCGTGTCGGTGCTCGTCCTGGTGGTGGTCTTCCAGGAGGAGATCCGCCGCCTGTTCGAGCAGATTGCGATGCTCGGCCTGCGCCGCCGGCCCCTGGCGGAGGTGGTCGACGCGGTGGACACCCTGACGCGCGCGCTGGCGCAGCTGGCCACGCAGAAGCGCGGCGCCCTGGTCGTCATCCCGGGTCGGGAGCCCCCGGAGCGTCACCTCGACGGCGGCATCCTCCTCGACGCCCGGATCAGCGAGCCGCTGCTCCTGAGCCTCTTCGATCCCAACTCGGCGGGCCACGACGGCGCCGTCGTCCTCGCCGGCGATCGGGCCAAGGCCTTCGCCGTCCATCTTCCGCTCTCGACGAACCACGCCGAGCTGGGCACCCGCGGCACGCGTCACGCCGCGGGCCTGGGCCTCTCCGAGCGCTGTGACGCCCTGTGTCTGGTGGTGTCCGAGGAGCGCGGCAGCCTCTCCGTGGCCCGGGCCGGCAAGCTCCGCACCCTGGCGCGGCCCGAGCTCGTGGGCGACGAGATCCGCGGCTTCCTCGCCGAGCTGGCGCCCACCGAGACCCACCGTTCCGGTCTTCGCGCCCTGGCGGGACGCTGGCGCGAGGCGGGCGTCGCGCTGGCCCTGGCGGGGGTGGTGTGGGTGCTCGCCGTGCCCGTCTCGGGCAACGCCGAGGTGGAGCGCTCGGTCCCCGTCGAGATCTTCGACCTGCCCGAAGGCTACGCGCTGGAGTCGGTCGATCCCCCCGAAGTGCAGGTGCTGCTCTCGGGCAACCGCCGCGATCTGCTGGTGCTCGCGCCCGAGATGGTGGCGGTGCGCGTGAACACCACCCTGGTGGAGCTCGGGCGCCGCACGTTCCGCGTGGGGCCCTCCCAGGTCTCCCACCCGCCTCGCACCGAGGTGCTGGCCGTCTCCCCCGACACCGTGAAGATCTCCCTCCGCCCGATCGCGGGTTCCGAGTAACCCGAGGAGCTCCATGTCGACACGTTCCCTCGAGCTGCTGGCCCGCTCCTTCGCGGAGCGGCACCCGGAGGACGCCGCCCGAGCCCTGGAGGCGTTGCCCTCCGGCGAGGCCGCCGACGTGCTCCACCGGCTGCCGGCCCGGGTGGCCGGCCCCGTGGTGGAGCGCCTCGCACCGGGCCCGGCCGCATCCATTCTGACCGAGGTGGGTGGCGAGGCCACCCGGGAGCTCCTCGAGAGCGTGCCCTCGCGCCAGGCGGCGGCCATCCTGCGCCATCTCGAGGAGGCCCTCCGCGAGGCCACGCTCGGGGCGCTCACCGGGCGCGCGGCCGGGCAGATCCGGGACCTGCTCCAGTACCCGCCGGGCACGGCCGGGCACATGATGGAGACCCGCATCAGTACCGTGCCCATCGACGTCACCGTCGAGCGGGCGCTCGCGATGCTGCGCCGCGCGCCGCGGGACACCCTCTTCTACCTCTACGTGACCGACCGCGAGGGTCGCCTCGCCGGCGTCCTCAACATGCGCGAGCTGCTGCTCGCGTCTCCCAAGGACCCGATCGAGCCGCTCGTGAGGCGGCAGGTGCTGAGCGTCCGGGCCACCGACGACCGGGAGACGGTGGCCGACCTGGTCCGGCAGCGTCGCTTCGTGGCGCTTCCGGTGGTCGACGCCGACGACCGCCTCCTGGGCGTCGTCAAGCACGAGGAGGTCCTGGGCGCCATCCAGGAGGAGGCCTTCCAGGACCTCCAGAAGATGGTCGGCGCCGGCGAAGACGAGCGCGCGCTCTCGCCCGTCTCCACCGTGGTCCGCAAGCGGCTGCCCTGGCTCTACGTCAACCTCGGCACGGCCTTCCTGGCCGCCGCGGTCGTGGGCCTGTTCGAGGACACCATCCAGCAGGTCACGGCCCTCGCGGTCCTCCTGCCCGTGGTGGCCGGCCAGGGCGGGAACACGGGCGCCCAGGCCCTGGCGGTGGTGATGCGCGGCATCGCCCTCAACGAGATCGTGCCCGGCTCGGTGCGCCGGGTGCTCGTGAAGGAGACCGCGGGTGCGATCCTCAACGGGCTGGCCGTGGCCGCGGGCACGGCCGGCGCGGTCTTCCTCTGGGACGGGCGCCCGGCCCTGGCGGCGGTGATCGGCCTCGCCATGGTGGTGAACATGGGTGCTGCGGGGCTCTCCGGCGCCACCATCCCGCTGGTCCTGCGCTCCTTCGGGCTCGACCCGGCGCAGTCCTCCTCCATCGTCCTCACCACGGTCACCGACGTGGTCGGCTTCGCGGCCTTCCTGGGCGCCGCGGTGCTGTTCATGCCCTACCTCGGCGCCGCTTGAAGGCAGCTCGCGGGAGAACGCCATGTCCGTCCCGTCCTCGTCCCCGAGAAGCTTCCTGCAGAACGTCGGGACCTACTTCGACCGTGCTGCGGCGTTGACCGACCTCGACGTCTCGCTCCTCGAGCAGATCAAGGCCTGCAACGGCGTCTATCGCATGCGCTTCCCGGTGCGGCGGGACGACGGCAGCATCGAGGTGGTGGAGGCCTACCGGGCCCAGCACAGCAGCCACCGGACGCCCACCAAGGGGGGCATCCGCTTCAGCACCCACGTGGACCAGGACGAGGTCATGGCGCTCGCGGCGCTGATGACGTATAAATGCGTCATCGTCAATGTACCCTTCGGCGGGGCCAAGGGCGGTGTGCGCATCAACCCGTTCGAGCGCTCCGAGGCCTTCCTGGAGCGCGTCACCCGCCGCTACACCGCGGAGCTGAACCGGCGCAACCTGATCGGCCCGGCGGTGGACGTGCCCGCGCCGGACTACGGCACGGGCGAGCGGGAGATGGGCTGGATCGCCGACACCTACAAGGCACTCCAGCCCGCCGCCCTCGATCCGTTCGGCTGCGTCACCGGCAAGCCGATCTCCATGCACGGCATCCCGGGGCGGCGCGAGGCCACGGGCCTGGGCGTGTACTACGGCATCGAGGAGTGCATGGCCGTGGCGGAAGACATGAAGGCCCTGGGGCTCTCCCCCGGCCTGGCCGGCAAGCGCGTCGTCGTGCAGGGCCTCGGCAACGTGGGCTATCACGCGGCCCACTTCGCCCAGACGGAGGGCGGCGCCGTCGTGGTCGGGATCGCCGAGCGGGAGGGCGGCATCTACGCCCCCGACGGCCTCGACGTGGACGCCGTGCAGCGCCACCGGGCCGAGAGCGGCAGCCTGCTCGACTTCCCGGGCGCCGAGAACGTGGCGTCGCCCGGCGAGGTGCTGGAGCTCGACTGCGACGTGCTGGTCCCGGCCGCCCTGGAGAGCCAGATCACCGCCGCAAACGCATCCCGCATCCGCGCCCGCCTGGTGGCGGAGGGCGCCAACGGCCCGGTCGATCCCGAAGGGGAGCGGATCCTGCTGGACCGCGGCGTGCTCGTGCTCCCCGACGTCTATCTGAACGCCGGAGGCGTGACTGTCTCCTACTTCGAGTGGCTCAAGAACCTCTCACACGCCAGCTTCGAGCGCATGACCACGCGCTGGGAGGAGATGGCCAGCGATCGGATGCTCACGGCGGTCGAGAAGCTGACGGGGCAATCGCTCTCCGACGGCGAGCGGCGGATGCTGGTCCAGGGCCCGCGGGAGATCGACTTCGTCAAGACCGCCCTCGCGGAGACCATGGAGCTGGCCTACGCCCAGATCCACGGTCTCTGGCGCGCCCGTGGGCTTCCGGACCTGCGCACCGCGGCCTTCTGCTTCGCCATCGAGCGGGTGGCCGGCGCCTACCGCGCCCAGGGCATCTTTCCGTAGCCGCGCGCTAGGCTCCCCCGGTGATCGAGTCCCTCCTTCTCAGCGCGGCACCCATCGCGACCTTCGAGGGCTCCCGGCCGCTCACCAACGCCAGCGGCTTCTTCTTCGAGCGCGACGGGCGCCTGTTCCTGGTGACCAGCCGGCATGTCATGGTCGACCGGCCGAGCGGGCACGCGCCCGACCGGATCCAGATCGAGCTGCACACCGACCCGGAGAACGTGGCGGAGACCGTCGGCTTCTCGATGCCGCTCTACCAGCAGGGTCGCAGCACCTGGCGCCAGGGCAGGGATTCAGCGGGAGGCATCGACGTGGCGGCCCTCGAGATCGATCGCTCGGCGTTGCCCGCAACCGCGGTACTCGCGGCGTTCACGCCGAATCACCTCCTCCCGGAGGACGACAGCGTCGAGATCGGCACGCCGGTCCTGATCCTCGGCTTCCCCCTGGGCTTCCACGATTGGCTGCATCGGGTGCCGGTGGTCCGGCAGGCGGTGGTCGCCTCGTCGTTCGGCCTGCGCTTCCAGGGCGAGGGCTACTTCCTGACCGATGCGCGGACGCATCGGGGAAGCAGCGGGGCGCCCGTCGTCCTGCGCCGGTCGCAGGCCGGGACCCGGGACGGCAGCCTCCCCTGGACCCTGCTCGGCGTCCACTCCGCGCGTCTCGACGTGGGCACGCGGGAGGAGGATGCGGACGAGGCGCTGGGCCTGAACTGCGCCTGGTACGCCGACATCCTGCTCACGCTCACCCGGGACTGACGGCGGCCCGCAGGGCCGCCGTCGCGGTGGGCTCCGTGAAGAGCGCGGCGCCGCTCGGGATGCAGCGCACGAGGCCGAGGGGGCAGAACAGGGCGACCGCGAGTCGCTGCGAGAGCGCCGTCGCGTTTCCCGCCCCTTGCGGGATCGCCGGACGGGGGGGGCGGTCGCCCCGGAAGGTGCGCCCGGGCGGGCGGCTCGGGCCGCGACGCATCCCCTCGGGGTCTTCGGCCACGCCGCTGCCGGCTCGCTCTTCACAGATCGGAGGAGGGGCTAGCCTTCCAGGGCACACCATCCGGAGGCAGTGAGTTCCGAGATGATCTCGCGCGCTCGTACGGATTGGCGTAGAAGGCGCTGAACGTGGCGGATCGACCCGGGCAGAACGGCGCGCGCCTCATGGTGCGCTGCCTCGAGGCCGAAGGAGTTGCGCGCATCTTCGCGGTGCCGGGCGAGGAGAACCTCGACCTCCTCGAGGCGCTGCGCGAGTCGACCATCGAGCTGGTGGTGGCGCGCCACGAGCAGGCGGCCGGATTCATGGCCGCCACCGAGGGACGGCTGACCGGCCGGGCCGGCGTCTGCCTCGCCACGCTCGGTCCGGGCGCCACGAACCTCGTCACCGCCGCGGCCCACGCCCAGCTCGGCGCGATGCCTCTCGTGATGATCACCGGGCAGAAGCCCATTCGGGAGAGCCAGCAGGGCGCCTTCCAGCTGATCGACGTCGTGGACATGATGCGTCCGCTCACCAAGTTCTCGACCAGCCTGGTGGCAGCCCGCCCGATCCCCCACCACGTGCGACAGGCCTTCCAACGGGCCGAGGAGGAGCGTCCCGGGGCTGCGCATCTGGAGCTTCCCGAGGACGTCGCGCGCGAATCGATCGCGGCCGATCCGGCGCCCCGCCCGCTCTCCCGCAGACCCGTCGCGGAGGCCAAGAGCCTCGCCCGGGCGGCCGAGTGGATCACCGAGGCCCGTCGGCCCCTGCTCCTGATCGGGGCGGGGGCCAACCGGAAGCGCTGTGCGCGCATGCTCACCCGATTCGTCGAGCAGCTCGGTGTTCCCTTCGTCACGACTCAGCTCGGGAAGGGCGTCGTCGACGAAGACCTCGACACCTGCCTGGGAACGGCGGCGCTCTCCGCGAACGACCTGGTCCACCGCGCCTTCGAGCATGCCGATCTCGTGATCAGCGCCGGCTACGACCCCGTCGAGAAGCCGCCCTTCCTGATGCGGCGCGATGGCTCGCAACGCCTCATCCACGTGGACTTCACGGCGCCCCGCTCGGAGCCCATCTACGCCCCCGACCTGGTCGTGGAGGGAGACCTGGCCAACGCTTTCTGGCAGCTGCAGGAGATGCTCGATCCGTCTCCGCGATGGGAACTCGGTTGCTTCCACGCCGTCCGCCGCGCGTGGCTCGAGACGCTGCGCGAGTCGGGCGCGCCGGACGATCGCGGAATCCGGTCGCTCGTCGCGGCGCTGGCCCACGCCCTTCCCCCCGAGACCCGACTGGCCCTGGACAACGGGATGTTCAAGATCTGGGTGGCGCGCAACTGGCGCGCCCACCAGCCCAATCAGGTGCTGCTGGACAACGCCCTCGCGACCATGGGGGCTGGACTGCCGTCCGCGATGGCCTCCCGGATCGCCGAGCCCGATCGCCCGGTCGTCGCGATCTGCGGCGACGGCGGGTTCCTGATGAATGCCCAGGAGCTCGAGACGGCCGTCCGCCTTCGCCTCGACCTGGTGGTCCTGGTCCTCGTCGACGGTGGCTACGGGATGATCCGCTGGAAGCAGGCGTCCATGGATCTGGCGGAGTTCGGACTCGACTTCGGGAATCCGGACCTGGTCCGCTTCGCCGAGGCCCACGGGGCGCACGGGGCGTCGATCGCCGACCGCCACGAGCTGGGCGATGCGGTGGCCAAGGCGCTCGACCAGGGCGGCGTCCATCTCTTCGAGGTGCCCGTCGACTACGCGGCCGACAACGCGATGCTCGACGACCACTACCCGGAGCTCGCGCGCGCCCTGGCCGCGGGCTCGGGAGATCGCCCGTGAGCTTCGCGAGCATCGACCCGAGCGACGACTCCCTGATCGAGCGCTACGCCGAGTACAGCTCCGCCGACGTGGAAGCGATCCTGGCGGAGGCCGAGCGGCCCCGGGGCTCGCGGTCGGCGACCTCCTTCGGCGGGATCGAGGACTCCGGCTACGGGCGCGAGCTCGGATCCTCCGGCATCCGCGAGCTCGCCGACATCGAGACGGTCTGGCTGGGTTAGAAGTCGTGGCGGGCACCGTCGGCAAGGCACGTCGTCTGGTCCTGGTCCTGGGGGACCAGCTCGACCGCGATTCGGCGGTCTTCGACGATTTCGATCCCCAGCAGGACGCCGTCCTCATGCTCGAGCTCGAGCACGAGGCCAGGTACGTCACGCAGCACAAGCATCGCTTGATGCTCTTCTTCTCGGCCATGCGTCACTTCCGTGACGAGCTGCGCGAGCGCGGCTTCCCGGTCCACTACGTCGCGCTGGACGACCCCCGCAATCGCGGCCGCTTCGCCGACGAGGTGCCGCGCTGGGTCCACAAGACCCACGCCGAGGTGCTCGTCGTCGCGCAGCCGGGCGACTACCGGGTGCGAGCCGAGCTGCGCGGCGCCCTGCGGGGCCATGGGTGTGGTTTCGAGATCCGCCAGGACCGCCACTTCTACTGCAGCAGCGAGGAGTTCGACGAGTTCGCGGAGGGTCGGAAGAGCCTCCTGCTGGAGTCCTTCTACCGCAGCATGCGGCGCCGGCACGAGATCCTGCTCGACGGAGCGGGCCGTCCCGTGGGCGGCAAGTGGAACTACGATTCCGCGAACCGCGAGAGCTTCGGCCGGCAGGGCCCGCCGGAGATCAAGGCGCCGCGCGAGTTCCGTTGGGACGACACCACCCGCGCCGTAGCAAGGCTCGTCGACGAGTCCTTCCCGGACAGCCCGGGCAGGACGGAGGGCTTCGCCCTCCCGGTCACCGCCCGCGAGGCGCGCGCGGCGCTTCGGGACTTCGTCGAGCACAGGCTCTCCGGCTTCGGTCGCTACCAGGACGCCATGGTGACCGGGCACCCCTTCCTGAACCACTCGCGCCTCTCGAGCTCCCTGAACCTCCATCTGCTGGATCCGCGAAGCGTGGTCACCAAGGCGGTGGAGGCATGGGAGGCCGACTCGGCGCCGCTCAACTCCGTGGAAGGGCTCGTGCGGCAGGTGCTGGGATGGCGTGAGTTCGTACGCGGCGTCTACTGGCGCGAGATGCCCGACTACGAGAAGCGAAACGGGCTCGAGGCCGAGCTGCCGATGCCCGAGTTCATGTGGACGGCCGAGACGGAGCTGAACTGCGTGCGCCAGTGCGTGGGGCAGCTGATCGAGCACGGATACGCCCACCACATCCAGCGCCTGATGGTGCTCGGGCTCCTCTGTCTGCTCCTGGGGGTGAAGCCCCGAGAGGTGAACCGGTGGCACCTCGGGATGTACGTGGATGCCCTCGATTGGGTCTCGCTTCCGAACGTCCTGGGCATGAGCCAGTACGCCGACGGAGGTCTGCTCGCGACCAAACCCTATTGCGCTTCGGGCGCCTACATCCAGCGGATGAGCGACTACTGCTCGGGGTGTCGCTTCGATCCCAAGCAGGCGACGGGTCCGAAGGCGTGTCCCTTCACGACCCTCTACTGGGACTTCCTGTCTCGCAATCGCAACCGGCTGAAGGGCAACCCGCGAATGAACTTCCAGCTGGCCAACCTCGACAAGAAGTCGCGTGGGGACAGACGAGCACTCCGGCAGGCGGCGGAGGAGACCCGCGCGGCGCTCACGACGAACACGCGCTCGTGAAGCGCGCTCGACGCCAACCAAGGCAACAGGGCAGCATCGTGGAACCGAACGATCTGGCCGAGGCGTGCGTCCTCGAGCACCACGGTCGTGCACTGCCCCGATGGCCTCTCGGCAGACCACGTAGAGCGCCTCTCCGCCATGAAGCGCGAGCGGGGCCCTGCGCGACCTTCTCCTTGGCCTTGCCCGTGAGCTGATCCAGGCGGCCCTCGTTGCGCAGCCCCTCGTCGTCGAGCAGCGCCCCCGCGGCCTCCTTGATGCGACCCTGGACGTCGTCCGGCTTGCCTTCCACCGCTGCGTCCTTGCTTCGACCGATCTTCGAGCCTGGCCGGGGCCCCGGCCGGGGCAGCCCGTCGTGCCGGTTGCTCATCTCACGCGCGGCGCCGGGACAGCACCAGCAGCACGCCCATGCCCGACACCCCACTCAGGAGCGAGGCGCCCAGGACCCCTGCCTTGGCCGCCTGCAGCGACTCGCCCTCGAGGGCCAGCCCCGAGATGAAGAGCGCCATGGTAAAGCCGATTCCGGCGAGCAGACCGCCGCCGAGCAGCATCCCCCAGCTCACCCCCTCCGGCAGCGTCGCAAGCCCGAGGCGCACCGCGAGGAAGCTGAAGCCGACGATCCCCAGCGGCTTGCCGAGGCTGAGACCGAGCGCGACGGCAACCGCCACGTCGCTCAGGGCAAGCCCCGAATCGAGCTTCACACCGGCGTTGGCCAGCGCGAACACGGGCATGATCAGGAACGCCGACCACGGGTGTACGGTGCGTTCGAGCCGGTCGAGCGGGGCCTCCGCCTCCCGGGCGGCGACGCGGACGTCGTCGAGCAGGCCCTTGCGGCTGCCGAAGGCGCCCCAGCCCTCGCCGCGCCAGACCTCGGAGGCGTGGTCGACGATCCGGCTCATCCGGCTCGGGCTCACCCAGGGCGAGGCGGGCGTCAGCAGTCCGAGCACCACGCCCGCGAGTGTGGCGTGGATGCCGGATTCGTGGAGGCCGAGCCACAGCACCGAGCCCACCGCGACGTAGACCGGTACCGCCCTCACGCCGATCCGCCGCAGGCCCAGGACCGCGGCGAGCGCACCCGCGGCGAGTGCGAGGGCGTCGAGACGAAGCTGCTCGGTGTAGCCCAGGGCGATGACCAGGATGGCCCCGATGTCGTCCGCGATGGCCAGCGACAGGAGCAAGACCCGCAGGGCCTGGGGGACGCGCGAGCCGAGCAGGGCCAGGCAGCCCACCACGAAGGCGATGTCCGTGGCCATGGGGATGCCCCAGCCCCGCGCGGTGGGCGTATCCGCCTGGAGCGCCAGGAAGAGCCCGGCCGGGACGACCATTCCGCCCAGGGCCGCCGCCAGGGGCAGGGCCGCGCGCCGCACGCCGCGAAGCTCGCCGTCCACCAGCTCCCGCTTGACCTCGAGGCCGATGACGAAGAAGAAGAGGGCCATCAGGGCGTCGCTGATCCAGTGCTTCAGGGAGTGCTCCATCCGGAGCGGCCCGAGCCCGATCGCGAAGGGCGCCTTCCACAGCGCGAGGAAGTCCTCCGCCAGGGGCGAGTTGGCGAGGAGCACCGCCGCCACGGCCGCCAGCAGCAACACCACGCCGCTCGCCGCCTCCACGTGCAGGAAGGCGCGGATCGGCTCGACCAGTCGCTGGACCGGCTCCTGCGGGAGCTCCGGCGCCGGACGCGGGTCGGCCGATCCCATCAGCGTTCCTCCGAGCCGGCATCGGGCAGCCCCTCCACCCACGCCACGTAGGCATCCACGTCGAACTTCCGCTCGAGTCCCCGCGCGCTCATGGTGCGGACCTTCCCGTAGATCGGCTCCTCACCCCAGGCCCGGTCGTGCAGGCCGAAGATCCAGGCCACGTTCGCGAACGAAGACGCATCGCGGCCGTCGAGGAAGTAGCGGTTGTTCAGGTCGAGCGCGGTGCGGAAGGCGTGCTCGGGCGAGCTTGACCATTCCAGGATCTTCTTGCCCCAGTACATGCGCATGGTGTTGTGCATGTAGCCCGTCTTCACCATCTCTCCCATGGCTGCGTTCCAGTAGGGGTCGTGGGTCTGCGCGCGCTCGAGCTGGCTCGCCGTGTAGCGATGCGGACGCTCGTCGTCGCGGTGGGAGTCGAGGGTGGTTCGCGCCCACTGGGGCAGGCAGCCGAAACGATCGTAGTCCCCGGTGAAGGTGACGAAGTTCGCGGCGAGCTCGCGTCGCACGACGAGCTCCTCCAGGAACGCCTGCTTGTCCCGCGCTGCGGCGCCCTCGGCCTTCCGGGCCTTGAGCGCCACCTCCACGGGCGAGATCTGGCCGAAGTGCAGGTAGGGGGACAGTCGCGACGCGCTGGGATCCGAGGGGTCGTTCCTCGCCTCGGCGTAGCCCTGCAGGTCGTGGCGCAGGAAACGCGCCAGCCGCCGTCGCGCCTCCGTCGTGCCCCCCCGGAAGCGACCGGTCCGGCCGATGGCGCGATCGACGGCCAGCGTCTCCAGGGTGGCGTCGGGATCACTCGGATCGAGGTCCCCCGTGACGTGCAGGGGGAGCGAGGACTTGCGCGGCGACACCGGCCGCAGCGGCCGGAGGAACGCGTCGCGATGCTTCTCGAGCCGCGGGCGCAGTGTCCGCGCCGCGTACTCGGCCTTGTCCGAGGCGGTCTCCACGGGCACGACGACGTCGCCCTCCACCTGCACCACCCGCTTCCCGGCGCGCCGGGCCAGCTCTCGGCGCCACTGCCGCTGGTGGCGCAGGTAGCCGCGGTCGCACACCACGATCGAGGCGCCGTCAGCGAGCGCGAGCGCGACCTCGTCGGGGCGGCCGCGCCGCAGGACGAGCTTCAGGCCCCGATCCGCGAGGGCGCGGGCGGCGTCCGCGAGGCCCTCCAGCAGGAACGCGAACGTCCGCTCGCTGGCCTGGGGGTACGCCTCGTAGAGCCCGAAGCCCACGAGGACCGCCTGGTCGCGCGCATTGGCCTCCGCGATCGCCAGCTCGAGGGCGGGATTGTGGCTGGCCCGTTGGGACTGCTGCATCCAGTAGAGGACGTAGGTCCCGGCCTCGTCGGGCGGGGCGTCGGACAGCACCTGGATGCGCTCGGCCTCGATGCCCCCGATGGCGGCTCCGGCGCCCTCGGCGCTGCTCGATCCGGCCGGCACTCAGCGGGCGCTCTTGAAGGGAAGGCGGCCGGCGAGGTCGCGCAGGCGCGCCTCCGCCTGCCGCTCGCGGGGATCGGAGACGACGATGAGCAGGTCCGGCCCGGAGAGCTCCAGGCCCACCTGCAGGCAGGCGCCGCAGGGCCACGTGAGCTCGCCGCTCGTGCGCGGCGCCACCAGGGCAAGCACCTCCGGTGTGCCCAGGCCCTGGGAGACGACGTTGAACAGCGCCGCACGCTCCGCACACATGGCCAGGCCCAGCGACACGTTCTCGACCAGGCTGCCCGGGACGACCGCATTCCGCTCGGTCACGACCGCCGCGCCCATCTTGAAACGCGAATAGGGGGCGTAAGCCCGTTTCAGCGCTGTCCGGGCCTCCCGGATCGCATCTTCGGCTCTCGGATCCGAAAACCCCAACGTCGACCCTTCTCCCTCCGCCGCTTCCGGAAAGCGATCTGACCGAACGGCGCGAATGCCCCGGGCAGGTCCCGTTTCGCGCTCGAAGCTTGCTCACTCCCGGATTTCGTCTAGGCATTGTCCAGTAGCCGGACATTCCGCGCTAGCGCCGCCCGAGCCGCTCGAGCCACCCGGCGACGACGATCACCCGAGGAGACGAACGAATCATGGAACGCCTCAGCTCCGCGGACTCCGGGGCAAAACCCCACCGGGTCGTCATCCTGGGCGCCGGCTTCGGCGGGTTGTACGTCGCCCAGCATCTGAAGCGAGCTCCCGTGGAGGTGACCCTCGTCGACCGGCGCAACTTCCATCTCTTCCAGCCGCTGCTCTACCAGGTCGCGACGGGCGGCCTGTCGCCCGGCGACATTGCGTCCCCCATCCGCCGGGTGCTGCGCAAGCAGCGCAACACGCGGGTGCTGCTCGGCAGTGCAGCGGGCATCGACGGCACGCGCCGCCACGTGGTGCTCGAGGATGGGGCCCGCATCCCGTACGACAGCCTCATCGTCGCGACCGGGTCCCATCACCACTACTTCGGGAACGAGGACTGGTCCCAGCACGCGCCGGGACTCAAGACGGTCGAGGACGCCACGGAGATGCGCGCCCGGATCCTCCGCGCCTTCGAGCAGGCGGAGCGCGAGCCGGATCCGGCGCTGCGACGAGAGCTGCTCACCTTCGTCGTCGTCGGTGCCGGCCCGACGGGGGTCGAGCTGGCGGGAGCGATCTGCGAGCTGTCCCGGGACACGCTCCGCCGCGACTTCCGCTCCATCGACACCCGCGACGCCCAGGTGGTCCTCCTCGAGGCGGCCGATCGCGTCCTCCCGGGGTACCCGCCCGATCTGTCTGCCAAGGCGGCCCGCTCATTGGAACGGCTGGGCGCCGAGATCTGCACAGCGACCCGCGTCACCGACGTCGACCCCGCCTCCGTCACCCTCGAGAACGGCGAGGGTCCCCGCCGGCTCCCCACCCGCTGTGTCCTCTGGGCGGCCGGCGTCCGCGCCTCGTCGCTCGGCAGCGTCCTCGAGAAGGAGCTGGGCGCGTCCCTCGACCGGAGTGGCCGCGTCGAAGTCGAGTCGGACTGCTCCGTGCCCGGTCACCCCGAGGTCTTCGCCATCGGCGACCTCGCGAGCTTCCGCCAGGGGGGAGAGCGCCTGCCCGGCGTGGCCCCGGTGGCGATGCAGCAGGGCCGCTACGTGGCGAACGCGATCCGCCGCCGCCTGGCGGGCCGCTCGCCGCGGCCCTTCCGGTACAAGCACCGCGGCAGCCTGGCGACCATCGGCCGCAAGGCGGCCGTCGCCGACTTCGGACGCATCCGATTCGGGGGCGCTCCGGCCTGGCTGCTCTGGTCCGGCGTCCACGTCCTGTTCCTGATCGAGTTCGAGAACCGGGTTCTGGTGTCGATCCAGTGGCTGTGGAGCTACCTGACGCGCAACCGGGGTACGCGACTCATCACGCGCTTCGAAGGCAACCCGCCGCAGCCCGACGCCTGAGCCGCTAGGCATCCCTGCCCGAGGCGCTGCCGTCCACGAGCCGCACCTCGATTCCCTCGCGGGCGTCCAGGTGGACGTCGCGCTGCGGGAAGGCGATCGTGATTCCCGCATCCCGGAACAGGTGGTCGATGCGGTGGCGGATGTCGCTCTCGATCGTGAGACGCTCCGCCATGTTCGACGAGCGGATCCAGAACAGCCCGCGGAACACCAGGGCGTTGTCGCCGAACTCGATGAACCAGACGACCGGGGCGGGCTTGTCCATGATCTTGCCGTGCTCGTCCATGGCGCGCCGCATCAGCTTCGAGACCTCGCGGGTCGGAGAGCCGTAGGCCACGCCCACGTCCACGTGGGTGCGGATGTCCGCGTCGGAGAGCGTCCAGTTCACGACGTTCTTCTCGAGGAAGGCGCTGTTCGGCACGATGATGTGGATGTTCTCGAAGGTGCGGACGCGGGTGCTGCGGGGTCCGATGCGCTCGACGTAGCCCTTGGTGCCGTCCACCTCGATCAGGTCCCCCTCCTTGATGGGGCGCTCGGCCAGCAGGATCAAGCCGCTGATGAAGTTGTTGACCACGTTCTGGCTGCCGAAGCCCACCCCGATCGCCAGGGCGCCACCGAGCACGGTGAAGGCGGTCAGCGGGATGTTCACGGTGCGCAGCGCGAGCAGCGTGAAGAGGGCGAGCAGCAGGTAGAAGAGCAGCGCCTGCACGGCGCTGGCCGCGCCGGAGTCGAAGGTCAGCCGTGCGCGCAGCAGCCAGCCCATCAGGCGGCTTCCGGCACGGGCGATCGCAAAGCCGATCGAGAAGAGCAGGATCGCGCCGATGATCTTCCCGGCGGTGATCGAGCGATCGTCGACCGCGAAGATCTCCGTCCTCCAGAATTCCTGGGAGGCGCGGGCCACCGCGCGCAGCCGGTCGAGGAGGGAGGCGCGCGCCGTGCGCTCCCGGATCTCGCCGAGGGTGCGCGCGAACAGCGGGCGCTGGCCCTCGAAGCTGCGGCGGACGTCGGCGCGGAGCTCCCGTAGCGCCTCGAGGTCCCGGACCCGACGGGAGAGCCAGCGCTCGGCCGCCGGCGAGGCGGCCTCCAGGCGACGCCGCGCCTGCTCGAGCTCCCGCTCGAGCTCCGCCTGGCGGGCCTGGACCAGGCGCCGGTTCCGCTCCCACTCCGCCAGCTGCCGCTCGAGCTCTTCCTCCCAGCCGACGAGCTCCGGGCGCGATGCCTGGCCCGAGAGGACGCGCACGCGGCGACCCCAGTTCTCCCGGGCCCGCTCCACGATCGCGAGGATCGCCGTGGCCGAGGTGGCGCGCTCCTGCCAGAGCCGCCGGGCGGCGCGCCGCGCCTCGACCTCGGCGGTCCGCACCGGATCCCGGGGTGCGGCTTCCAGGCGGCGCTCCGCATCGGACAGCCGGCGCTCCGCCGCGGCCAGCTCGCGCTCGGCCTGCTCGAGGCGCCGCTGGTTCTCGAAGGCGATGTCGTCGAGCCGGTCGAGGGGCGCCTTCAGCGAGTCCGCGCCGACGGCGAGGTTGTCGCGCAGCCAGGCCACGGTCTCGTCCAGCAGCTGCTCGTCCTGGCGCTGGATGGCGAGCTCGCGCTCGAGGTTCTCGCGCTCCAGGCGCGCCAGGTCCCGCGCGGCCTCGGCCTGCCGGCTCTCGATCCGGGAGCGGCGCAGCGCTGCGGCGAGACGGGCCCCCTCGCTGCCCTCATCCGTCTGCTCGGCGTCCTCCTGGGCCTGGCGGCGACTCCGCTCGGCCTCCTGGAGCGCGGCCTCCGCGGTCTCGAGCACCTCGGCCGCGGCATCGACGGCCTGCTCCACGGCGGTGGTGCGCAGGCGCTGGGCGTCGCGCGCATCGGCCAGGGCATCGAAGACGGCGAGTCCGTACGGCGGCGGCTCGGCGAGCTCGCCCCTCGGTCCCTCGGCCAGCCGGGCCTCGCTCTGGTCGGCCCGCCGGGAGAGCGCCTCCGCCCGCTCGAGGGCGCCGAGCTGGCGCGCGTAGGTGGCTTCCAGGAGCTCCAGGGCGCCCAGCTCCAGGGCGAGCCCGGGCGCGGCTTCGCCCTCGGCACCGAGCTGCTCGCGCAGCGCTTCGACCTGTGCCGCGACCTCCGCCCGCCGCGCCTCGATCTCCGCTCGGCGCGTCTCCGCCTCCGCCCGACGCGGCTGCGGCGCCGGGTCGCTCGGCGTGGCCTCCGCCGCGGGCGCGACCGGGTCGAGGACGGTCGTCTGGGCCGGCGATGCGGACGCCGCCAGCACCAGGCAGAGGACGAGAGGGAGGCGTTGGGGACGCACGGCCCTTCGAAGGTAGGCGCAAATCCGGCGCCCGCAGGCGACGAATCGCGTCGGGATTCGAACCGGCGCAAGGGCCCTCCACCGCCCCACCCCGGCGTCCGCAAAGCCCTGAAAAAGCTGGAGAATCCGCCGTGCCTCGCAATCCGTGGAGCAGGGCGGGTGCGCGTGGTGCAAAGTGACCGCGCGGACGAAGCGTTCCCGCATGGGCAGTTGCCGCCTGTGAAGACGCTGCCGACGCTCGCCGGGGGGCATCCCGTGAAGATCCGGAAGGAACAGCTGCGCTCCTTTGCAGCCCTCTCCCTGGAGAGTGGGCTCCGCAGTCGCGGCCTCCAGACCGAACGGGACGACTCGCACGGGGAGCTCCTGGTCGCCAACGCGAAGGGAGCCACCACGCGCATCGCCCTGGACGCCGAGGGTCGTGTCGCTCGCGAGACCACACCGCGACGGCGCTCGTTTCTCTACGGGTACGACGATGCGGGCCGGCTGACCCGGTTCGAGCGCCCCGAGGGTGGGAGTCTCGGCTTCTCGTACGACGGAGAAGGCCGGCTCGAGGGTCTGACCCGAGGCGACAGGACGTGGCGCCTCGACCGGGACGAGTCCGGAGAGGTCTCGAACCTGCGCTTTCCGGACGGCACCGATATCGGCATCGAGTCGTCCGGCCCCGGTCGGATCGATTCCTGGCGGACCCGGGGCGGGCGGCTGGTCCGGTTCGACCACGGCGAGGTCGGCCGGGTGGCGTCGATCACGGATCCGCGCGGCCACGTGACCTCCTACCGATACGACCCGCTCGGACGGCCGGAGGCCGTCTCCTACCCGGATGGGACCGAGGAGTCGTTCGTCCGAGACGGCGCAGGAAGGCTTCGGGGTGCCTCGACTATCGCTACGACCTGAGCGTCATGATCGAGGATGTCTTGGATATGCTCGAAGCCGTATCCAGTTCACCGACCGGCGAGTGCGAGGTGTCGTTCGGCTCCAACACGTTCACAGCGGATTGGCACCTTGTCTGGGACGAGGGAGGCGTCCAGATCTCGGCAGACTGGAAGAGTGTCGCTGGGAACAAGGAGGACGAGCTTCGTCGGGCAGGCCCAGTCCGGTTGGCGAAAGAAAAGCTGGTCAGTGACTGGAAAGCGCTGCTGTCGAAGGTCAGGGAAGGGCTGCTTCAGTACGGGGTCGAGTTCGAAGACTCCGAGAACTGGGAGGCCCTCGAGCGGCTCCTGGACCCCGAAGCCTGAGGCTGGCTCGAAGCGGGCGGTCTTCAGGGCCTTGCGGCCTCCCGGGGCTTGGCTGTTGACCGCGGCGGCGTAGGCCCCGAAGACAATACAGTGAGAAACGGCGGGGAGATGCTGGCTCCCCGGGTAGGACTCGAACCTACGACCCAGCGGTTAACAGCCGCTTGCTCTACCAACTGAGCTACCGGGGAACGGACGCGGGATTCTAGGGACTGGGGCTCGGGGCTGCTAGGGCGCCTGGGCGGGGGCGCTAGGGCGTGCTGTCGGGCGCGGGGGACGGGGCGGCGGCCCCGTTCCCGGCACCCGAGGTCGCGTGCGGGGCGCTCTCCGGGGCCACCTCCGAGGCCGGGTCGGGCGGCGGGCCCGTGGCCGTCTCGGGGAGCGCGGGCAGGGTCGCGTCGGCGACGACCGAGGCCGGGGCCAGGCTGCCGTCGGCCCGCTCGAGGACCACGCTGTAGCGGTAGACGCGGCCCCGGATCACCTCGGTGTCCAGGTAGCGGTCGCCCCGCACCCGGGCCAGCTCGCGCCGGCCGAGAGCGCGCAGGCGGTAGATTCGCGCTCCCGTGTAGCCCTCGTCGGTGCGGGGGTTCCAGCGCAGGGCCACGGCACCCCGGGCGGGCCGGGCGCTGAGGTCGTAGCCCTCGCTGCGCACCCGCACGGGCTGGCAGGGCGCGCTCTCGAGGCCGTCGGCGTCCAGGGCCAGGAGCCGGTACGCGACCGCCTCGCCGGCGGCCACCGCCGTGTCCTCGACGCCGTGGGTCTGGCCCCCGAGCTCGGCGACGAGCTCGAGCCCGCCGTCCTTCCGCTCCCGGAGCAGGCGGTAGCCGACGATGTCCTCCTCGACGTTCGCCTCCCAGGCCAGCCGGTTGGCGCCGAGCCGCTTCTCCGCCACCCGCAGGCCCACGGGTGGCAGGGGACGCGCCTTGGTGACGGCCTGCACCACGCTTCCGGGCGGCCCCTCGCCCACGCCGGGCTCGTCGTCGGCACCGTGAACGGCGGCGACGCGGTAGTAGAAGACGCGCAGGTCGCCCAGGCCCTCGTCGGTGAAGCCGGTGTGGAAGCGGCCCTCGACCCGTGCGATGCGGTCGAAGGGGCCCCCCTGCGCGGGGCTGCGGTGGATGGTGTAGGCGCTGACGTTCGGGTCGTCCGAGGCCTGCCAGGTGAGGACCACGCGCCGCGGCAGGTGGCTGGTGGCGGCCAGGCCCGCCGGGGGCCTCGGCGCCGGAGCGGTGCGTGCGGTGACCTCGGCGGAGGCCTCGAGGCCGAGGGCTCCCCGGGCGTCGAAGGCGCGCACCCGGTAGCGCATGGCGGTATCGTCGGCGAGGGAGAGCCGGTCCACGAACCAGGTGGTGAAGCGGTCGTCGACGCGGCCGACCCGCGAGAAGGCGTCGCCGTCGGCCCGCGCCCGCTCCACCACGTAGCCGGCCACCTCGGGCGCGCGCGTCGGCTTCCAGGTGAGCGGGATCCGCCGCAGCTCGCCGCTCCGGGCGCGGACGGCCGTCGGCGGCGGCAGCGCCGCGGAGGGGACCAGCGCCACCTCCCGGGGCGCCGAGCGGGTCCACGGCGGCAGGCCCGCGCAGGCGAGCAGCACGAGCGGCAGCGCCGCGAGCAGGACGCGCACGGCTAGCGCTCACCGTCCGGCGGCTCGGCGCGGAGTCGCTCCAGGTTCGCGAGCAGCTTCTCGGCGCGCTCCACGTAGTCGCGGGCGGTGCGGTTGCCGGGCTGGATGAGCAGGGCGCGGCGCCAGCGGTCCAGGGCGGTGTGCAGATCCTCGCGGGCGAAGGCCGTGCTCCCGGACTCGATCAGGGCGTCGACCTGGGGACGCAGCCGGCGGCGGAGCGTCGCCATGTGCTCGCGGGCGCCGCGGTGGCTCGGGTTGGCGGCCAGGGCCGCCAGGTCGTAGCGGATGGCGGTGTAGGGATCGCCGGCACGCTCGGCCGAGAGGGCGTTCTGGTAGAAGCCCTCGGCGCGGATCTCGGCGTCGGTGGCGCGGAAGCGGGGCGGCTCCACCACCGCCGGCGGCCGGCCGCGGGAGCTGTCGCGCACGGTGTCGATGTACGCCAGGTAGCCCTGGGCGGCCTCGTTGCCCGGGTCGAGCCGCAGCACCTGCCGGAACGCGGCCTCCGCCGTGGCGTAGTCGGCGGCGAAGAAGCCCCGGCGCCCGCGGGCGAGGTGGCGGTCCACCTCCGCGTCGAAGGCGCGGGCCAGCTCCTCCTCGTGGGTGGGCAGGTCCGGGTCCAGGGGGTCGAGCTGGCGCAGGCGGGCCAGGTGCCGACGCGCGGTGGCGAGCTGGCCTCGATCGAAGGCGGTGCGATACTCCTTCTGGTGTCGAGCCTCCAGCTCGACCAGACGCCGCGCCAGGACCTGCACCTTCTCGAGGGTCTCCCGATCCGGCTGCAGAGTGTGGGCGAGGCGGTAGCTCAGCACCGACTCCGCGAGCCGCCCCTCGGACTCGAAGTAGGCGGCCTGTTGGCGGTACTGCTCCACGAGCTGCTCGAACTCGGCCTCGACGTCGCGGATGCGGGTCTCGGCGCGGGTCCGGTCGCGGTGTTGGGGCGGGATGCCGCGCCAGGTCTCGAGGGCCGCGCGGCGGTCGCCCTGCCGGTAGAGGCGCTCGCCCTGCTCGAGGGGCGAGACGCAGCCCGCACCGAGCAGCGCGAGCAGCAGCGCGGCGCGCCTCACGAAGACGGGGAGGGCGGCGACGCCTCGGGACGCGCCACGGCGTACACGTGCACCGGCTCGAGGCGTCCCGAGAGCTGGCGCTCGCCCTCGAAGCGCAGGCGGAAGACCCCGCGCACCCGCCGTTGGACCGCCTCCGAGACGAGGATCTGGCCCGGCTCGGCGAGCTTCTCGAGGCGGTGGGCCACGTTGACCGAGTCGCCCACGGCGGTGAAGTTGGTGCGCTGGTCGGAGCCGATCTCGCCCACCACCACGGGGCCCGTGTGGATCCCCACGCCGAGCTGGACGTCGGCGCGCACCATGCGCAGGTCCGCGGCCTCGCGCTTGCGCTGCTCCAGGGCTTCGAGGATGTCGAGGGCGGCGGCGACGGCGCGCAGGGGATGGTCCGTGAGCGGCAGCGGCGCGCCGAAGTACGCCATCACCGAGTCGCCCATGAACTTGTCGATGGTGCCGCCCCGGGCCTGGATGCGGTCGGAGGCGAGCTGGAAGACCTCGTTCAGCATGCCGACCACGTCCCGCGGCTTCATGCCCTCCGAGATGCGCGTGAAGCGGCGGATGTCGCAGAAGAGCACCGTCACCTCGCGCTCCGCGCCGGACAGCTCGGCACCCTCCGGGCTCTGGAGGAGCTGGGTCAGGACGTAGTCGGAGACGTAGCGGCCGAACGCGCTCTGGATGCGCTCCTTCTGCTGCAGCGACTCGCCCATCTCGTTGAAGGCCCGGGTGAGCTCGCCCACCTCGTCCCGGGACGTGGGCGGGACGCGCACCGAGAGGTCGCCCGCGGTCAGCCGCTCGACGCCGGAGCGCAGCCGCGAGAGCGGTCCCACCAGCAGCGCCACGAAGCCCAGGCCCGCCGCCACGCCCAGGGCGATCACCGCCACCGCCACGGCGGCGAGCTGGCGGGCGGTCGCGGTGACGGCGGGCTCCACCAGGCGCTCGAGGTCGAGCTCCACCTGGGCCTCCCCGATCGGGACGTCGCCGTAGACCATCGCGGCGCCCGCGCGGAGCAGGCGCCCGGCCCGCAGCCGACGGCTGCCGCTCTCGCCGTCGACCCAGGGCTCGGCGGGCTGTCCCACCCGGTCGAGGTCGAGGGAGGCCGCCACCGTGCCCTCGCGGGTGACGATACGGGCGGCCACGACGCCCTCGCCGGCGCCGATCTCCCGCACGAGGGTGCCCAGGCGCAGGTCGTCGCCGGCCAGCAGCGGCTCCTTGGCGCTGCCCGCCAGGCTGGCGGCCAGGGCGGCGCCGCGCTCCCCCACCTCGGCCACGAGCGCCTGGCGCTGGTGGCCGATCGCGATCCAGGCGAGCCCCAGGCACGCGGCCAGCAAGAGGGCCACGACCAGGGCGCTGAACTTGACCTGCAGGGATCGCACCGGGACTCTCCGCCGTCGGCCGGACACCCGAGGCTACGGCACGGCCTCGGCGGGCTGCAAGGAAGCCCATCGACCCGTTTCGGGCCCGCCTTCAGTGGATCTTCATGGCGGGCGTGAACGGAATCACTCCGGGCGCGAACGGAATCACTCGAAGCGGATGTGGCGGATCTCGAGCTCCCGGGTTCCCTTCGGGACGCGCACGACGACCTCGTCGTCGACCGCCTTGCCCAGCAGGGCGCGCGCCACCGGGGAGGTGACCGAGATCAGGCCCACCGAGACGTCGGACTCGTCCTCTCCGACGAGGGTATAGGTCACCTCTTCGTCGGTCTCGCCGTCGATCAGGACCACGGTGGCGCCGAAGCGGACCGCGTCCGGGGACTGCCCGCGGGTATCGATCACCTGGGCCCGCGCCAGCCGGTCCTCGACCTGGGCGATCCGCCCCTCGATCTGGCCCTGGCGCTCCTTGGCCGCGTGGTACTCGGCGTTCTCGGAGAGATCCCCGTGGGCCCGGGCCTCCTCGATCTCCCGCACGATGCGCGGGCGCTCGACGGACTTCAGGTTCTTCAGCTCATCCTGGAGCTGGCTGTAGCCCCGCGGGGTCATGGGAACGCGGTCGGACATGACGACTCCGGAAACGAGCGGCGCCCTCCGGGGAGGGCGCCGCCGACTCGAAGAAGCTAATCCTGGACCGCGCGCCATGTCAATCTCACGCAAGACGCCTGCGGAGGCCTCCACCGACCGCCTGGTGCGGACGGCACTGGTCTTCTACGGGCTGATCTTCGCGGCGGCGCTGCTGTGGCGGACCGCCTTCTTCGGCGAGCCGCTGCTGTACGCCGACCCCGCCGCGGCGGCCCGCGGCGCGTTGCCCGTGCGCGACGCCGGGATCGGCCTCGGGGTGGGGCTGGCGATCGTGGCCCTCTCCTGGGTGGTCACCCGGACGAGCCGCTGGGGCGAGCGGCTGGCCCGCGCGCTGGCGGCCCTCCTGGGTCGACCCCGTCCGGGGCAGATCCTCGCGCTCGCCGCGCTCTCGGGCATCGCCGAGGAGGCGTTCTTCCGGGGGGCGCTGCAGCCCCGGGTCGGCCTGGTCGCGGCCAGCCTGCTCTTCGGGGCCGCCCACTTCGTGCCGCGTCGCGAGTTCCTGCCCTGGACCGGCTTCAGCATCGCGGCCGGCTTCGTGCTCGGGGGCCTCTTCGCCTGGACCGGCAACCTGATCGCGCCGATCGTCGCCCACGCCGTGGTCAACGGCGTGAACCTCACGCTCCTGGTCCGCGACTACGCGCCGGACTCAGACGGCGGCGATGGCGTCGATCTCGATCCGGGCGCCGAGGGGTAGGGCGGCGGCCTGGATCGTCACGCGCGCCGGCGCGGGCTCGCCCGTGAAGTGGCGCGCGTAGGTCTCGTTGACCACCGGGAAGTCCGCCAGGTCGGCCAGGTACACGGTGGCGCGGAGGACGCGGTCGATCCCGCTGCCGCCGGCCTCGAGCACCGCCCGGAGGTTGGCGAGCACCCGCTCGGTCTGGGCCTCGATCCCGCCCTCCACGAGCCGGCCCGTGGCCGGATCGAGGGGGATCTGTCCCGAGGCGAAGAGCCAGCCGCCGTGGACGACGGCCTGCGAGTAGGGACCGACGGGCGCGGGAGCAGCGTCGGTGCGGACTTCCCGGGCGCGCTCAGGCGTCGTGCTCGCCCTCGTCGCCCTCGATCAGGCGCTCTTCGAGCACGCGCAACAGGTAGCCGAGCAGCATGAGATTCGGCAGTCGACGCCGCATGGCGTCGTCCACCTTGCTGTGGTCGGCCACGCCGGCGGCGTAGGCGTCGAAGAACTCGAGCGTCTCGAAGGGAACGTTCTTGGCGAGGACCTGATTGATGTCATCGACATCGAGGTCTCCGAAGAGTTCGGCGAACTCCCACGCCAGCTCCGAATGCGTCATCGGTGTCTCCAGGTCCGCGAACGACGCACTCGTCGGCAGCGGGGGGGCGTCGGGACGCAGTCGATTCCGCGCCAGCGACGCGATCATCGTGCCACCGGCCAGAATCCCTGTCAACGAGCGAGGTTGCAGAACGCGAGCGCTTTCTCCGTCGGTGGAGAACGCGTGAAGATGTCCCCTCGCAGATGCACGAAGCGCGCACGGACCGGGGTTTCCGGAACGGTTCCGACGCCTCGGCGGGATCTCTTGCCGGTCGGCTGCGCGGTCGATCAGATGCGCTTGCCGCTCGTCTCCGCGACGTCGTCGTCGCGGCCGGCGTCGACGAAGACCTGCTCGCGCACGAACAGCGGCGCCGCGCTGCGCAGGGCCAGGGCGATGGCGTCGCTCGGGCGCACGTCGATCTGGACGGTGCGGTCCCCGATGCGCACGTCGAGCAGCGCGTAGAAGATGCCGCCGCGCAGCTCGGTCACCGTCGCGCGTTCCAGCACGCCCTCCAGGCCGTCGAGCAGTCGCTTGGCCATGTCGTGGGTGTTGGGGCGCGGTGGCTTCACCCGCTCGAGCTCCTGGGCGATGGAGCGGGCCTCCGCCGGACCGATCCAGATCGGCAGCCGACGATCGCCCGCCTGCTCCTCGAGCACGATCACCGGCGACTCGGTCGCCGGGTCCATCATCACGCCGTGGAGCGACACGGCGACCGAGGCGTTCGGCTCCCCGGACTCGGATGCGCAGGCCGCGAGGAGGAGCCCCGCGAGTGCCAGCCGCCCGGCGCGGAGGGTGCGGGAGCTGCGGGAGGTGGGTCGCGCTCGGCGCATGGGGGCCTCGATCTGGGCGCGCCTCGGAGGGTGGGTCCCGGCTGGTCGGGGCGACTGGATTCGAACCAGCGACCTCTTCGTCCCGAACGAAGCGCGCTACCAAACTGCGCCACGCCCCGCAGCCGCGAACCCGGGCAGTATGGCCCTTCGCCACCCGGACGCAAGCGCGCCCCGACGGGGGCCTGCTTCCGTCTAGAATGGCCCCGTGCTTCCCCTCGCTCCGGGCTTCCTGGCGGCCGCCACGGCCGCGCTCTTCGGGCTCGCGCTGCTCGCCGTGGCGCGGCGACCGCGCGGGGTCCTGGCCGCCCCCGCCGCGGTCCTGGCGGGCGTGCTCCTGCTCACCCTCGCCGCCGCCGCCGTGCTGTTCCGCGTCGACCCCCTCGAGCCCCGCCTGCGCATCGATGCCTCCACGGAGCCGCTCCTGCCCCGGGGCGACCCGGCCCGCCTCGACCACGCCCGTGCCACCCGCACGTTCGGCGACGACGAGGTGTTCGTGGTGGCGATGCGCACCGAGCGCGGGGTCTTCACCCGGGAGAACCTCCACGCCCTGCGCCGGGTGCGCGACCGGATCGCCCGGCTCGACGGTGTTCGCGACGTCCGCAGCCTCTCCGACGTCTACGCCTTCCGCTACGTGGCGGAGGACGACTGGGTCGACGTGCGGCCCTTCCTCGAGGAGATCCCCGAAGAGCCCGCGGCCCTGGCCGCGCTGCGGGAGCGGGCGCTGGCGGACCCGGTCTACCGCCGGACGTTGATCTCGGACGACGGCCGCACCGCGGCCCTGAACGTGTCGTTCCGGGACCTCTCCGACGAGGCGTTCATCGCCGCGGATCTCGACGGCCAGATCGGGGCGGTGCTTGCCGAGGAGAGCGGCAACGGGCGCCGCTTCCACGTGGCCGGCCGTCCCCACGTGAAGACCCACGTGTTCCATCGGGTGGTGCGGGACCTGCGCCTGCTGATCCCGGCGGGGCTGGCGGTGATGGCCGTGGTCAGCGGCCTGGCCTTCGGCCGCTGGCAGGGCATCGCCGCGCCGCTGGGCATCGCCGCGGTCGCCAACCTCTGGACCTTCGCGGCCATGGTGCTGGCGGGCCGCTCGGGCACGATCCTGACCGCCCTGCTCGGGCCGACGCTGATCGCCCTGGGCTGCGTCTACGGCATCCACGTCTTCGCGCGGGTGGAGGAAGAGGTCGAGCGCGACCCGGAGGATGCCGTCGGCCGCGCCCTGGAGCACCTGGTGGCGCCGGTGCTCATCGCCGGGACCACCACCGTGGTCGGCTTCGCCGCGCTGCTGGTCAGCGACGTCCCCGCCGTGGTCGACCTGGGCAGCTTCGCCGCCTTCGGCATGGCGAGCATCACCCTGCTCGCCCTCACGGCGGCGCCGGCCGGGCTGACCCTGGCGCCCCCGCCGCCGCGCGGCGATGGAGAGGGGCGCGGCGCCGCGCTGGCGCGCCGCCTCGACGCGCGGCGCGACGCCGTCGGCCGCTT
>CAYTZH010000013.1:0-108925 GCA_964442285.1 uncultured Spirochaetales bacterium
TCTCGAGCTTCACCTATCGGACCTCGCAGCCCTTCGACGCCGAGAAGCTGTGGGCATTCTTCCACGACGACGAGAACTGGCGCGGGGTGCTCCGCTCGAAGGGCTTCTTCTGGGTCGCCGCAGATGACCGGGTCGCGTACGAGTGGGCTCAAGCCGGCGGCGTCAGCAGCGTGAACCCCGTCGGGATGTGGTGGGCGGCCGTGCCTCGGAAGCACTGGGGGCACCCCGAGGGTCAGCGTCCCGACGAGCAGCCGGGCTGGCATCCGCGCTTTGGCGATCGCGCCCAGCAGATCGTCTTCATCGGCCAGCAGATGCAGGAGGCTGCGATCCGCGCTCGCCTCGACGCGTGCCTGCTCGACGAGCGCCTCGCCTCGGCCGACAGCAAGGCCTGGGCGGAGCTCCGGAACCCGTTCCCGGAGCTTCGCGGGGCGGAGTAGCCAGCGCTCCACCGGGCTTGGGTCGGCGTCGCTCTCCGGGTCTGGCGGATGGTGCAGGGGAAGGGCAGACTCCACCCGTTGCTGCGGTCTCATCTCGGCGTCGCTGCTGTCCGCTTCCTGGGGGCCTGGCTTCTGGGCGGGGGGCTGCTCGTGTCGGGAGGCTGCCGCCACCTCGGGCTGTCCGATGCAGGCCCGCCCCTACGCACGGCCGACACCCGGACCGGCAACGTCCTCTTCATCCACCCGGACGGCTCGAGCCTGCAGGCGTGGGGCGCCATGCGCGCGCTCTACTACGGACCCGACGGCCGGAGCCACTGGGATCGCCTGCCGTACATGGCCGTCTACACCGGCCACATGAACGACGCCCTGGCGGCGACCTCGCACGGCGGCGCCACGTCCCACGCCTACGGCGTGAAGGTCCCGGCCGACTCGTACGGCATGAACCACCGCACGCCGCTGACGGCGCTCTCCGGCTTCGAGGGGAGCATCATGCAGGAGGCCATGACGCGCGGGCATCCGGTCGGCGTGATCAACTCCGGTCACATCGGCGAGCCGGGCACGGGTGTCTTCCTGGCCAGCGCGCCCCGGCGCGCGGACGTGGAGGCGATCGCCGCGGACGTGGTGCGTAGCGGTGCCGACGTCATCCTGTGCGGCGGGGAGGTCTTTCTCCTGCCCGAGGGAGAGCGGGGCCGGCACGGCCAGCCGGGCCGGCGCCGGGACGGGCGGGATCTCTTCGCGCGGGCCCGCGAGCTCGGCTACACGGTCGTCCGGACCCGCGGCGAGCTCGCGCGGGTGGATCCCGGTTCGGTGGACCGGCTCCTGGGCATCTTTGCCGCCGAGGATACCTACAACGATCTGAGCGAGGAGGAGCTGCGAGAGCGGGGGCTCGCGAGCTACGACCCCGCCGCCCCCACCGTGGCCGAGATGCTCGAGGTGGCCCTTCCCCTGCTCGAGCGCCGGGCCGAGGAGACCGGCCGCCCCTTCCTGCTCGTGCTCGAGGAGGAGGGCTCGGACAACTTCGCCAACCACAACAACGCCAGCGGAACCCTGGAGGCGCTGTACCGGGCGGATCAGGCGATCGGCCTGGCCCACCGCTTCGTGCGCGAGCGACCAGGCTCGCTCCTCATCACGGCGGCCGACAGCGACGCCAGCTCGCTGGGACTGGTGAGCCCCGGCCTCTCCTACGGACGGGCTTTCGAGCCCGGCGTCCCCCTGCCCGCGACCATGAGCAACGGCGCCCCGCTGGACGGCGCCGGCGGCACGGCCACGCCGCCCTTCGTGGCCTCGCCAGACCGCGCCGGACGGCGACTGACCTTCGGCATCGCCTGGGCGGGTCTGGCCGACTTCGCCGGCGGCATCCTCGTCCGGGCGGCGGGGGCTCCGGGCCTTCGGCTGGGGCTCCTTGCGGACAATACGGACGTCTATCGGATGATGTACGCGACCCTCTTCGGCGAGCCCCTGCCCGGCCCGGGCCGGGAGTAGGGCGCGCGGACGTGCCAACCCGCCGGCCCGGCGGCGTTCTTGCGAACCGTGAATACGATTGACTCGATCGTGAATAGTGTTTACAAAGAAGGGCGATGAGCGCCGAGAGCCATCTGACGCCGCGCGCCCGCCACCGGATCGAGTGCCGGCGGCGCATCCTCGACGCGGCCGGGAACGCCATTGCCGAGGAGGGCATCGACGGGCTCTCGATGAACCGGCTCGCGCGCAGCCTCGGCTTCACCCCGGGAGCCCTCTATCGGTACTTCGCTTCGCGGGACGTGCTCGTCGCCACCCTCGCGATCGAGGTGATCGACGAGCTCGGCGCCACGTTGCGTCTGCTCGCTCGCCTGGCTCCGGACGACGACCCGCTGCAACGCGTTCTCCTGCTCGTGGACGGGTATCGGGAGTACTCCGTTGGCCGGCCCAATCACTTCGCCTTCCTGTCGACGCTGGTCGGCGACCCGCGCGTGCTGGTCGTCTCCGAGGCCGAGGCGCGCAAGGTCATGGGCGCGATCGCGCGCGCCCTCGAGCCCGTGGCCGTCGCCCTGGTCGACGCGGTCGACGCGGGATGTCTTGCGCCGGGCGACGCCGCCGAGCGCGCGCTCGTCCTGTTCGCCTCGGTTCAGGGGACGCTCCAGATGCGCAAGCAGGCACGCGTGGCCGGGGACCGGATCGACGTCGACCGGATGCTCGCCGGGCTTCTCGAGGCCCTCCTGCGCGGCTGGGGCGTCGACGCCCGCCTGCTGCGTCGCACACGCGAATCCGTAGCCCTGCTCGCGCCGCTCGCCGAGCGGGTCGGAGGACTGACATGATCCCTTCCCTCGTGGTCCCGGTCGTGCTGGGGGCCCTCACCTGGACCCTGCTCGAGTACGCGATGCACCGCTGGCTCGGCCACGACCGACGCACGCGACCGAATCCGTTCGCCGCGGAGCACGTCCGCCACCACGGCGAGGGCGACTACTTCGCCCCCGCGCGGAAGAAGCTCCTCGCGGCCGCGGCCTTGACGCTCGTCCTCTCGGCTCCGGCCGTGGTCGTAGCGGGCGTCGCCGCCGGACTCTCCTTCGTCGGCGGCCTGATCGCGATGTATGGCCTGTACGAGATTCTCCACCGCCGCGACCATACCCACCCCGGCGTCGGCCGCTATATGCGGTTCCTCCGCCGCCACCATTTCTACCATCACTTCGTCGATCCGAGCGCGAATCACGGCGTGACGTCTCCGGTGTGGGACTGGGTCTTCGGCACCCTTCGCCCGCCGGGCGTCGTCAGGGTCCCTCGCAAGCTTGCGATGCGCTGGCTCACCGACGCGACCACCGGCGAGGTCCTGCCGGAGTTCGCGCAGCACTACGAGCTCGTCGGTCACCCCATCCCGAGACGATCGCGCGGAGCGGACGCCCGCGGGTCTCTCGGGGAGACGCGATGAGCAGGAAGCTGCCCGACATCGACGAGGTCTTGCGGGAGGCGCTGAAGCACGGCATCGGCGGCATCCACCCCGACACCGAGCAGCTGAGGCGCCTGGTCGAGAGCGATCCCGACGGGCCCCTCGAGTTCGTGAACCTCCTCTCCTTCTACCCGGAGGCGCGCTACCCGGAGGGTCACGGGTTCGCCGAGCGCAAGATGACGGGCGCCGAGGCCTACAACAGCTACTACGGCCCCGTCGCGTTCCGACACGTGACCCAGCGCGGCGGCCGACTGACCGTGCTCGCCACGGTCGAGCAGACGATCATCGGGCGGGACTCCCACTGGCACCAGGTCGCGACGATGGAGTATCCGACGACGGCCGCCTTTCTCGACATGGCTGCCGATCCGGACTTCCAGGCGGCCACCGTGCACCGGAACGCCGGCCTTGCCGACACCCTGGTTCTCGTCACGCGATCGCTGCTTCCCCCTGCCGCCCGCTAGCCGGCGACACAGCCGGGGTTGGGCAGGTACGAGAAGATCCGAAGGTCGGCCATGGCTACGAGGCGCGCCGCCGGATCTCGGCGGCGACGAGCCAGAGCCGGTCCTGGCCCCAGACGGCCAGGTCCCCTTCGCGCTCGGGACCGGACAACCGGAAGCTCGGTACGCCCCACAGGCCGAGCCCGTCGACCATCTCGTCCTGGTTCCGCTCGACCACGGCTCGCCAGTCATCGCTGCCGATCACCTTCTGCGCCTCGGCCCAATCGAGGCCCGCCGCCTCCACGGCCCGTTGCATCCCAGCATCCGTATGCAGGCCGACACCGAGCGCGAATGCGTGCCTGAGCAGAGAGCTCATCAGAGCCTCGTCCTTGCCTTGCGCCATCGCCCAAGGCAGCAGAGAGTAGGCACGACGCGTGGGGGTACCGATGGGCATGATCAGGTTGCCAAAGGGAACCTCCGCGGCGTCCGCCTCCCGCTTGGTGTCGAAGATGATGTACCGGGCCTTTGGCCCCGGCGCCGGAATGCCGCGCATCACCATCGGCAGGACCGGCTTGTGGTGGAACTCGATCCCGCAGGCATCCTTCAGAGCGATGGTCCGGTCGAACACGATCGACGTGTAGGGAGAGTTCAAGGACGGGTAGAAGTCGAGCCGCAGCCGGCTGGCGTCGACCCCACCGACGTCGGCAACTGGACGCGGCGCGATCAAGGCCGCCTCGGGCGCCCTGCACGCGCCGAGCTCCCGCAGCCGCCTCTCCAGGTGGAAGAGGCGATCGACACCCCAGTACCACTCCCCGCCGTAGAAGAACATGGCGCCGGAGTAGTGTCCGTGCTTGGAGAGGCGGGCGGATCCCCGATCCAGCGCCGTCTCCAGCCCGGAGGGGCTCGCTCCCTTCTCCGCCAGGGCGGCGAGGGTTGCCTCGTCGCCCGACCAGAGCGCCTCCGAGACCGCTACGATGCGGGCGATGCTCGCATCGTCTCCGCCCGCCGCGAGCGCGCGGCCGGCGAGCACCTGGTGGTCCGGTCGGGGCACGGTGCCGGCTTGCTTCGGGAACGAGAGGCCGAGATGGGGGGCGATGAGCTCCGCGTCGCGACGCGCCCAGACGCCCAGCTTCTCGAGCTCGGGCTGGCTCGCCCCTCCCGAGGCCCGGATCAGGTGGAGCCTGAGCACGGCGTCGTAGCGCGCGGCGAACGTCGCGAGCACCTGAGCCGCCAGGTGCGAGTAGGGATCGTCCAGCTGATGGAAGTAGTCGACGACGTGCGGCTCAGCGCGGCGGCGCCGCCGCGCCTCGGCCTTCTTCCGCCGTGCCTCGATCACCCTCTGGTTCGCCAGCGGGCCCAGGACCCGCCGACTCATGAACCTGCGCAGCCAACCCGGCGGGTCGACGATGAAGCTCGGGTTCGGATTCTTCTCGGGCTCCAGCATGAATCGTCGCGACCGCCCTCCGAAAGATAGTCAACGACCCTTCGGGATCCAGCGGTAGGCGCGGAATCCGGCAAACCCCAGCGCGAGAAGCAGCAGCCCGCCCGCGGCCATCCAGAGCGCGTAGCGCTCGATCAGGATCGGTCCGAGGTTGCGGGCAACCTGTTCGAGAGGCGCATAGTCTTCTGGCATCTCGATGACCCCGACGCCGGCAGACCAGGTCCGATAGTCCTCGAGGAGCGAGTCCAGCAACTCGGGACGCTCCAGGGACAGGTCCTGCGACTCGCCGGGATCCGTCCGCAGGTCGTAGACATGCCACGCGCGGTCGCCCAGAGGTGGCAGATTGCGGACCAGCTTGTAGCGACCCTTGTACAGGGCCACGTTGCCGGCCACCTCGAAACCCACCAGCTCCTCGGGCCCATAGATCTGCTGCTCCCGATCCGCGAGGGCTGGCTGCAGACTGCGCCCCGTGATCGGTCGGGCGCCATCCTCCGGGATCGGAACGCCAACCAGGTCCAGCAGTGTCGGCATCAGATCCGGCATGATCGAGAACGCATTCAGCTTCACCCCACTCGGTACTCCGGGGCCAGCCAGGATCAGAGGCACGCGAAGCGCGCCATCCGCCCCGTGGAACTTGAACAGGTTGCTCGGGGATGCAGCGGCCGACGCCCATTCCGGGCCGATGGCGACCCAGGTGCCGGGTCCCCCCAGGGCCTCCACGGCCGTCTCTTCGTAACCATGGGTTCGCAACCACAGGTTCAACAACCAGGCTTGCGCTCCGCCCTCGGAGGTGGGGTCCGCTCCTTCCGGTCCGTTGTCCGAGGTCACGACGAATATCGTGTCGTCGTAGACTCCGGTACGTCTCAGATGGTCGATCAGCCGTCCAATGTGATGGTCCATCGCATCGAGCATGCCCGCATTGACCTGCATCTCACGGGTCGCCAGCGCGCGTTCGTCCGCATCGAGTGCGTCCCATCGGCGCAGCCTCGAATGCATGGCCGCGAGCGGGGCGCCCTCCGGGATCAGCCCCAGTCTGGCGGCCCGCTGCCAGCGGTCCCGTCGCAGCGCGTCCCAGCCGGCGTCGTAGACGCCGTCGTAGCGCTCGATGAACGCGCGAGGCGCCTGAACCGGAATGTGGATGGCCTGGAACGCTACGTAGGCGAGGAACGGCCCCTGCGCGGCCGGGTCCTCGCCCAGGTACTCGATCATCCGGTCCACGAGAAACTCGGAGGAGTAGAAGTCCTCCGGCAGGTCCGCGGGTCGACCATCCTCGAACCACGGCGCTTCGTCATAGAGCGGCATGTAGGACTGATCCGCGAAGTTGTCGGCCCCGGATGCGTCGAGCACGAACGAGCGGTCGAAGCCATGATGGTCGGGTAGATCACCGGGGCCGTGCCCGAGGTGCCACTTGCCGGTCATCAGGGTCCGATAGCCCGCTGCCTTCAACCGGGAAGCCAGGGTCTCCACGCCGGGTTCGAGATGCATGGTGTATCCGGGACGCCCCACATGGGAGGGGGGCAACACCTCCGGAATGGCGCCGAGTCCGCTCTGGTGGTTGTCCATTCCGGTCAACAGCATCGCCCGGGATGGGGCGCACTGCGGGGAGGATCGAAACCGGGTGAACAGCGCACCTCGCCGCGCCAGCGCATCGATGTTCGGCGTTCGCGCCTCGCCGCCATAGATGCCGAAGTCCATGAGGCCGACATCGTCAGCCAGCAAGATGACCACGTTGGGGGAAGCCGCTGCACCGCCTGCCCGGACGGGGACGACAGCGAGACAGAGCAAAGCCACGAGAACGCGATCGATTCGCATCAGGATTCAGCCCTCGAGATGCACCGCAAAGCAGGAGGTCCCACAGGCGTCGGCGTCCGGGGCTGCGGGCTGCGACCGATCCGGCACGGCGCCGGTGTCGGAGGTGCTGGTAGCACCGAGCGGGCCGGCGGTGCCACTCGGATCGCAGGTCCGTCCAGCCCCGACCCTACCAGCGCTCCTTCCAGGGGCGCAGCACGACCTCGAACGACCACGTGGAGCGGTGCTGGCGGTGGAGGTGCAGGTAGGTCTCGGCGATGTGGTCCGGGTCGGCCATGTTGTCGTCCTCGGTCGGTCCAGCGAGCCAGTGGGCGCGATGGCCGTCGGCCTGGGTGTTGCCGATGGCTGCGTCGATGGGGATCTGTGCGACGTGGATGCCCTGCGGTCCGAGCTCTCGGGCCATGCTCTGGGCGAGACCCTTCTTCGCGTGGCATGCCATCGCGAACGCGGCGCTGCGCGGGAAGCCCTTCAAGGCCGCGCTCGCGTTCGTGTAGAGGATCGTGCCACGGTGGCCGTCTTCGGGCAGCGGGCGCTCGAGCATGCGGCGTGCGGCCTGCTGGCCGACGAGGAAGGCGCTGAAGGCCGAGTTCTCGAAGACCTTCGCCACGTGGGCTGGTTCGGCCTCGGTGATGTCCTTGCGGAAGATCTCCGCGAAACGCCCGTCGATGTTGTGGACGACGAGGTGCGGCGGACCGAGCTGCTCCTCGACCAGGGCGAACAGCGCGGCGACCGAATCGGCGTCGGCTGCGTCGCAGGCGAAACGCTGGACGCCGTGCTCCTTCTCGAGCGCCACGAGCACGGGCTTGTCCGGTGTGCGCGCAGCGACGGCGACCCGCATTCCGTCACGGCAGAACCGCCGCGCGCAGCTCGAGCTGACGCCCGGACCGCCGCCGACGATCAAGGCCACCTCGTCCTGGCTTTCTGTCACGCTCATGCCAACTCCAGCGCAAAGCCCGTTCGCGGGAAGTGAGTCACCACCGCACCCGTCTCGGCGGTGGTTCTTCGCACGGCGAACTCCTGCGCGTCCGCTCGCACGAGCTCCCCCTCGACGGGGACGCGACCGTAGTCCGTCGGCGTGACGCGCACGATGTCGCCCGGCTCGGCGTCGACGCCGACGAACACGGGCTCGAGCGCGCGCGGCTCCGCCGCCTTCGCTGCCGCGAGGGCCGCCTCGCCGTCGGACGGGGTGAATCGACCGGGCCCGAAGGCCTGCATTCGATCGAGCCAGTGCATCACGTGGGTGTAGGCCTCGAGCGTCGGCGCGTTGTAGGGATTGTTCCGCAGGAACCAGAGCGGGTGGTAGACGGAGAAGTCGGCGATCGAGGGCTTCTCGCCGAAGAGGAAGCCCGATGCGACGGAGCTCTCGAGCTCCGTCAGCCAGTGGAGAAGGGCGCTCTCGGCAACCTCCGGCGTCATGCCCACGATGTCGGCCCCTCCGGTCAGCTCCGCGCGGTCCCTTGCGAAGTCCCGCATCGTTGGGCCGCCGGAGCCACCGCCGCCCCGCTGGAACAGGCCTCCGATCGCCTCGGGCCGGAATGAGAGCGCGGCCATGATGCGGAACAGTGCGCTGTCGGCAGCATCGGCGACCCGGGTTGCCGCGAAGCCAAGCGCGTACAATGTGTCGTCGCCAGCGTGCTCGGCGAGCGCTCGGGCGATGATCTTCGTGTCGCAGTAGACGTCCGCGCCGATCTGGGCGACCGGAATCCTGCGATAGCCCCCCGAGAGCGGCATCAGCAGCGGGCGCGGCATGATGATCGAGGTCTCGACCGAGTGCCACTCGAGGTCGAGATACCCGAGCAGGGCGCGGATCTTCTCGCTGAACGGAGATGCGGGATAGTGGTGGAGATACGTGTCAGGCATGTCTCGCGCGTGCTCTGGATCGGCCCGGGGGGGCCGAGGTGAGAGTAGCTAGGAGCGAAGGCGCTGGCGCAGATACCACAGGGCCACGGCCGCCGGAGCGAAGTAGGAGAAGACGAAGATGAGCACGACGCGCGTCTGGTTCAGCCCATGCCCGAGATACTGGAGCATCGTGCCCCGACCCAACCCCTCGCCGCCTGTGAGTGCAGGCATGGACAAGGGGAAGAAGAGAGCCGCTGCTCATCTCGCATTCCCTTCGTCCAGCACCGCCTCGATCGCCCTCTCCCACGCGCGTCGGGTCTGCATCGGGCTGCGCCCGTAGGTCTTGCGGAACTGCTCCCAGGACTCGACCGAGGTGATCATCGCGATGAGCGCCACCGCGTCGTCACGCTGGGCCGTCGAGCGCTCCTGCAGCTCGGGCGCGAAGTGCTCGCGCGCCTGGTCCAGCAGCAGCTCGCGGACGGAATCGACCATGCGGGCGGCGTCCGGATCCTGCAGCACCAGGGTCCGCTGCAGCCGCGCGAGGAGATGGACCTTCTCCCACAGCTCGACGCGGAGCGAGACGAAACGCTCGATGCGCTCGCGCAGGGGCCCTTGCCCCGGATCCGCGACGTGGAGGAGGGGAAAGCGCTCGAGCATGCGGGCCCCTGCGTCGCACCGCATCGCGTTCAGGCTCTCGAAATAGCGAAAGAAGGTGGCTTTCGAGATGCCCGCGCGCTCCGCCACCTGCTCGGCCGAGGGCGGAAGGTGGCCCTCGAGCACGAGGTCGATGAACGCGTCCAGCACGCGGACGCGTCGGCGCATCGCCGCCGGAGTTCCCCGGAAGCCATGGGTCGAGGGGGCGGCCGTTTCTCTCATGCGCCACGCCTCCCCGGGGGCGGGTCCCGCCTGGATCCCGCCCGATCGGCCGGAATTTTTGAGACCTGAGGTCGCATTTGGGGGTGAGACTCGCACTCTCATTCGCTACCGTCAAGCCTCACCGGTCCGCAGCCCCCCTTCGACCCGTGGCGCGGGGCATTCTTGGCCCGCGCCCGAGAGAGGCCAGCCCGCATGTCCCACGCAGCCGCCGCGACAGCGCCTCGCCGTTCGGCGCCCGCCGACCGCGGGAGCCGCCGCTCGCTGCGGCGGGCGGCCACGATCGGCATGGCCGTGCTCGCATCGCTCGCGGTGGGCGCACTGTCCGCACGCGCCGCTCCCGGTCCCCGAGGGGAAGCCATCCTGGAGAAGACGGGCGCCCGCGTCGGCGCCGAGCTGCTCGTCGATGCAGCCCGGGTCGCACCGGGCGATCCCGTCCGGATCGGCGTGCTGTTGGGACTGGAGCCGGGCTGGCACGTCTACTGGAAGAATCCCGGCGACTCCGGCGCGGCCACCGAGCTCACCTGGCGCGCGCCCGGGAGCGAGATCGGCCCCATCCAATGGCCGGCGCCTCGGGTGTTCCGGGAGGCGGAGGGCCTCCTGACGACCTTCGGGTACGAGGACGAGGTCTTGTTGACCCAAGCGGCCATCGTGGCGGAGAACGCGACGGGATCGTGGCGCCTCGAAGTGGACGTCGACTTCGTCGCCTGCAGGGTCGAGTGCATCCCGGGGCGCATCCAGCTCGCCGGCGGGGTTCCCGTCGGCGAGGCGCGTTCTCCCGCGCCGTCCGGGATTCGCGAGCGCTTCGACCTGGCCGCTTCCCGTCTTCCGCGGACCCCGCAAGCCCTCGGCGTATCCGTCGCGGCGCGCGCCTCCCAGGCTGCTGCGGCGGCGGGCGACGACGTCGCGCTCGTCCTGGAGATCACCTCGTGCGGCGGACCAGATCGGGACTGCCGCCCCTGGACCCTCGACGCCGCCTACGCGGGCGAGGCCTTCCTCCCGGCCGAGGCGTCGGACCTGCGCCTCTCCGCACTCGGCCTCTCCCATGCGCCGGTCGCCGCAACCGACCCGGGGCGCGGCTTCTCCCTGGTCTTGAACGCGCATGCCTTCGAGGACGAGCCGCAGCTCGTGGGGCGGCGCCTGCGCGGCGTCGTTCCCCTCGCGCGAGCCGACGGCGAAGCGCACCTTCTGGTGGACGTCCCGATCGCACGGGACCCGGAGGCTGGTTCTCCTGCCGCCTTCGAAGTGATCGCCGCTCTGCCTTCGGCTCCCGAAGGCGGGGAGCCTGCGCAGCCAGCGGGCGTCAGGCGCGGCGCGCCGTCACTCGCATTCGCGCTCGTGCTCGGTCTGCTGGGTGGACTGATCCTCAACCTCATGCCATGCGTGCTCCCCGTGCTCGCGATCAAGGTCTTCGCGATCACCGACCTCGCCCGGGCCGAACGCGGCCACGTCGTGCAGCACGGCATGGCCTATCTCGCGGGCGTGGTCGCCTCGATGTGGGCACTCGCCGCGGTCGTCGTCGCACTCCGCGCCGCGGGCACCGCGGTCGGCTGGGGATTCCAGCTCCAGGACCCGATCTTCCTGGCCGCGATCTGCACGATCCTCGTCGTGTTCGCGCTGAACCTCTTCGGCGCGTTCGAGATCACGCTCCAGCCCTCGGGGCCCGACCTCGGACCGTCGGCCGGTGCCTCCTCTTCTCCCTCGCGCAGCTTCTTCGAGGGCACACTCGCCGTCGCGCTGGCCACGCCGTGCACCGCACCCTTCCTCGGCACCGCTGTCGGGTTCGCGTTCGCGAGCTCGAGCGTCGTGATCTTCTGTGTGTTCACGGCGATCGGCATCGGGCTCGCCGCGCCGTTCGTGCTCGTGGCCCTCGTACCCGGGTGGGCGCGATTCGTGCCGCGTTCCGGAGCCTGGATGCTGCGTGTGCGACAGGCGCTCGGCTTCGCCCTCCTGGCGACGGTGGCCTGGCTGACCTGGGTGGCGGGGCGCGCGCTCGGCGTCGACGCGCAGTCGCTGCTCATCGCCTATCTCCTCGTGGTTGCACTCTTCGTGTGGGCGTTCGGCATCGCCCAGGCGTCCCCGCGTCCGAGGCTCTCCCGCCCCCTGGCGGCCGCGGCCCTCGCCTTCGTGGTCGCGTCCCTCGCGGCGGTGCCTTCCAACCCTTCGCGCGGCATCGCCTCGTCGCGGGGGATCGACCCTTCGCCGGATGGCATCACGTGGACTCCGTTCGACGCCGCGGCCATTGCTCGCGAACGCGCCGCCGGCCGCCCCGTGTTCGTCGAGTTCACGGCCGACTGGTGCATCACCTGCAAGGTGAACCAGGCCGTCGTGCTCTCGCAGGACGCCGTGCGCGACGAGCTCGAGCGATGGGGATACGCGTCGTTCAAGGCCGACTGGACCGCTCGGGACGACGCCATCACCCTCGAGCTCGCGAGCTGGGGTCGCGCGGGCGTCCCGATGTACCTCGTCTACCCAGCGGATCCCGGCAAGGAGCCGGAGCTCCTTCCCGAGCTGCTCACCCTCGACGCGACGCTCGAGGTCCTTCGCGAAGCGGGGCGCGACAGGGGTGCTTGAGTTGGAGTACGCTGGAGCGACCACGCCCCGTGGCGAGGTCGGGAGACGGCGAAGGGAGGAAGGCCCGAGATGAGCTCCAAGAGGGTGTGGAACGGGGTCGGCGTGGCCGCTCCCGTGCTCGCCATCGGCTGCGCCATGCTGTGGTTCAACCTGAACCGGGCCGTGGGCATCCCCGAGAACCGGATGCTCTTCGTCGGCGTCTGGCTCGCCGCCGCCGCCCTCGGCATCGCGGCGTTGGTGAAGGCCGGATGGATCGGCCGCATCGCGGCGGTGCCGGCGATCGTCGTGGGTCTGTTTCTCCCGTATACGGTCAGCATCAGCGAACAGATCCTGCCGCCGAACGCCATCCGGGTGGGCGACACGATTCCGGCCTTCAGCGCGCCGGACGATCGAGGCGAGATCTTCGACTCCGCGCGTCTGCGCGGCAAGCCGGTCCTCATCAAGTTCTTCCGGGCCCACTGGTGACCCTACTGTGTCGCCGAGTTGCGGCGATGGGAAGGACTGCGAACCGAGTTCGACAAGCGCGGCGTGCAGGTGCTTACCGTCAGCACCGATCATCCCGAAGAGATTCGAACGGGCCGACGCGCCCACGGACTGCAAGCGATCATGCTCTCCGACAGAACGCTCGCGGTGACCGACGCCTTCGGGCTGCGCAATCAGGGTGCTCACTCGGGCAACCCCAGGGACGAGATCGAGGCGTTGCCCGTGCCGACCTCGCTGCTCGTGGACGCCGACGGAAAGGTGCTATGGATGGACGTCGCCGAGAACTATCAGCGGCGTACATCGCCCGACGTGGTGCTCGCGGCGCTTCGAAAGCACCTCGACTGAGGCGCGATCAACCTTCCATGGAAGAGGGCCAGAGCCAGCCATGATCAAGCTGTACGGAGCCAATGCCTCCCCGTTCGTCCGCAAGGTGATGGCCGTCCTGGCCATCAAGCAGCTGCCCTACGAGCACATTCCTTCCATGCCCTTCTCGGGGGATCCGGAGCTGGCCAAGGTCAGTCCACTCCGCAAGGTACCGGCGCTGATCGACGGCGATCTCAACATCGCCGACTCCAAGGTCATCTGCCGCTACCTCGAGAGCGCCTACCCGGAAGTGCCGGTCTATCCCACCGACCGGAAGCAGCGCGCACGCGCCGACTGGCTCGAAGAGTACGGAGGTACCGTGCTGGCCGAGTCCGCTGCCGGCATCTTCTTCCACCGATTCATGGTCCCCAATGTGTTCAAGCGGCCGGTCGATGAGAAAGCCGTCGACAAGATCATCAACGAGAGCCTTCCGCCCTTGCTGGACTACGTCGAGGGCCAGGTGCCTGCGGATGGCTTCATCTTCGGCGACCTCACGGTGGCGGACCTGGCCCTGGCCTCTCCATTCGTCAACGCCGGCTATGCCCAGTTCAAGATCGACGCTGCGAGGTGGCCGAAGATCTCGGCACTGGTGGAGCGGGTCAAGTCACACAGTGCCGTGGCTCCGCTGCTCGAAGCGGAGGCGGCTGCCTTCGGTGGGAAGCGCTAGCAGGCGCCGCTACCCCTCTCGACCCCGGCCCGTGCCCGTCTCTGTGGGCGACGAGCGGTCGCGAGCCGGCTCGATGTGCACTTCTCGCCGGCCCATCAGGAAGGCCACAGCAATGCACCTGGGGTCGGCATGGAAGGAGTCTCGAGCTTGAAGAAGGCACTGCGTGTGATCTCCATCCTGATCGGTGTGCTCGCGTTCGCCAACGCGATGCAGTTCGTCTTCATGCCGGGACGCGCGGCGGAGAGGCTCGGCATGCCGGTGCTCGAGGGGCTCGGCGCGAGTACGCAGCTCGGTGACATCGGCGCGTTCTTCCTGGCCGTGGCCGTGTTCGTCGGCCTGGCCCAGCGAAGGGGGCAGGCGAGGCTCCTGCTGGCTCCGGCGATCATGGTGGGGTGCGCCGCCGTCATGCGGATCCTCGTCTTCCTCGCCGGTCACGCGGACTTCGCGCCCCAGTTCATCGTGCCCGAAGCGGTGATGGCGGGGCTGTTCTTCGCGGCCGCGCGCGCGCGGGAGGACGAGGGGATCGGCGGGGCCGTCGCGGGACCATAGACGCGCTCGTCGGCGTGCGCCGGCGCGTTCGCGCCTCGCAGCGCTCGATGACAGAATCCCCGCCATGGACGAATCCGAGCCGCTGCTGAGCGACCACCCGTCGCGTCTGTCCGCCGCGCAGGTGCTCGAGGATCTGGACAGCGATCCCGCGCGCGGTCTCTCCGCGGCCGAGGCGGCCCGCCGCCGCGAGCGCTTCGGTCCCAACGCGGTGGACGACAGCGGGCGCCGCCCGCTCTACCAGCTCCTGCTCGACCAGTTCCGCGACCTGCTGATCGCGGTTCTCTTGCTGGCAGCGGCACTCGCCTACTACCTCGACGACCTGCGCGGCGCCACCATCCTGGTGGCGATCATCCTCGTGAACGCCGCCATCGGCTTCTACCAGGAGTACAAGGCCGACCGCCTGATCGAGCGCCTGCGCGATCTGATGCGCGCGCGGGCGACCGTGATCCGCGACGGCACCACCGGCGAGGTGGAGGAGTCCGACCTCGTGCCCGGCGACATCGTCTTCGTGGAGGCGGGCGACGCCGTGCCCGCCGATCTGCGCCTCGTCGAGAGCCACGAGTTCGCCACCAACGACTTCACCCTCACGGGGGAGTCCCTGGCGCAGGAGAAGGACGCGGAGCTGCTGCTGGAGGCCGAGGCGGGCCTCTCCGACCAGGACAACCTCGCCTTCTTCGGGACCTCGGCGGCTCGCGGCAGCGCCACCGGCATCGTCGTGGCCACCGGCATGGCCACGACCATCGGTCAGATTGCGCGCACCAGCCAGACCATCACTCGGGACCGGTCGCCGCTCCAGCTGGAGATCGCCGCCCTCGCGCGCACGCTGACCCGGCTCGCCGGGGTCGTCGTCCTCGGGCTGTTCGCCGCCAACGTCCTGCTGCGGGCCGACGAGTTCGGCGACACCCGGTCGCTCGTGAACGCGAGCCTGCTCTTCGCCATCGGCGTGGCAGCGGCCTGCGTGCCCCAGGGCCTCCCGGCCCAGATCACGGTGGCATTGTCGCTCGGCGTCGGGCGGCTCGCGCGGGACCGCGCGGTGGTCAAACGGCTCTCCGCGGTGGAGACCCTGGGCTCGACCACCGTGATCTGCTCCGACAAGACCGGGACCATCACCCAGAACGAGATGACCATCGTGCGCGGCTGGGCGGGTGGCCGAAGCTTCGAGATTACTGGCGAGGGCTACGACCCGACAGGCGAGATCCTGGAGGACGGTGCCCCGCTCCCGCCGGAGGATCTGGAGGCGATCAAGCAGTTCTTCCAGCACGGTCTGCTCGCGAGCAACGGCCGCACCCACCCGCCCGACGAGCAGCACCCCACCTGGTACGCGGTGGGCGATCCGACGGAGGCGGCCTTCATGCCGCTGGCCATGAAGGCCGGCCTCGACCCGAACGAGCGGATGGCGGGCTTTCCGCTGCTGTGCGAGCTGCCCTTCGACAGCCGCCGCAAGCGCATGACCATGCTCCGCGAGCACGGGGGCAAGGTCATCGGGTACATGAAGGGGGCCACCGAGACCGTGCTCCAGGCCTGCGGGTCGGTGCACCGCGATTGCGGCCCCGAGCCCCTCGACGAGAAGACCCGCGAGGAGATCCTCGCCCGAGCCGAGGCCTTCAGCGGCTACGCGCTCCGCGTGATCGCCCTCGCCTATCGCGACTTTCCCGACGGCACCCGCGACCTCCCGTTGAAGGAGACCGAGCGCGACTTCGTCTTCGCCGGGCTGGTCGCCATGATCGATCCGCCGCGACCCGGCGTGGCGGAGGCGATCGCCGAGATGCGCGAAGCGCACGTGCGCATCTTCATGCTGACTGGCGACGACCCGGTCACCGCAGCGGCCATCGCTGGACTGATCGGCATGCCGGAAGGCCGGGTGGTGCGGGGCGGCGAGCTGCGCGCGATGTCCGATGCCGAGCTGAAGCAGCTGCTGGACGCGCCGTCACTGATCTTCTCGCGCGCCTCGCCCACCGACAAGCTGCGGATCGTGGGCCGGATCAAGGAGATGGGCCAGGTCGTGGCGGTCACGGGCGACGGGGTCAACGACACCCTGTCGCTCAAGCGCGCCGACATCGGGGTCGCCATGGGCCGGCTCGGCTCGGACGTCGCCAAGGAGGCAGCCGAGATCGTCCTGATCGACGACGACTTCACCACTCTCGTGGGCGCGATCCGCGAGGGCCGCACGATCTTCCAGAACCTCCGCAGCGTCATCCTGTCCTCGATCACCTCCAACATCGGCGAGCTGAGCTGCGTGCTGCTGGGCTTCCTGGGCGTCGCCCTCGGCATGCCGATCCCGATCACCGCCGTGCAGATCCTCTCCGTGGACCTGATCGGCGAGATGCTTCCGCTGATGGCGCTCACCTTCGATCCGGCCGAGCGGACGATGATGCGCCGGCCGCCGCGGGCCCTGGGTGCCCACATCGTGGACGGGCGCCGGCTGGCGGAGCTCACGCTGTTCGGCACGCTGATGGGGCTGGTGGGCTACGGCGCCTTCAGCATGGTCCTGGCGCGGGGCGCGCCCCTGGGAGCCGCCCAGGCCGCGGCCTACGTCGGCATCGTGCTCACCCAGTACGTGAACATCCTCTCGCGCCGCACCGAGGGGAGCGTCTTCGGCCGCTATCTCTTCGCCAACCGTCCGATGTGGCTCGCGCTCCTGGTGTCGTTCGCGGCCGTGGTCACGATGGTGAGCGTGCCGGCCGTCGGCGTGTGGTTCGGCTTCGAGCCGCTGCGCAGCGGGGACTGGCTGTGGCCCGCGGGCGGCGCGCTGGCCGTCCTCGGCTGCTTCGAGCTGAAGAAGCGGCTCCTCCGCGGGGAGAGGGCGGACGCGCAGCGGATCCAGGGCAGCTAGCGCCGCCGGTTCGGTCGCCGTCAGCTCCGACCGCGGGTTCCCCGCCGAGCTGGCCCGCCAGGTGGTCGCCGACGCGAAGCGCGTTCGCCGTGAGGCCGAGTCACCTCCCGGCCTAGAAATCGTGGAGGCGCGCGAAGCGATCCCGGTGGAAGGCCTGGTTCCCCCAGGTCGCCTCGAGGGCACGGGCGCGCTTCAGGTAGAGCCCGGCATCGAACTCGTCGGTCATGCCGATGCCGCCGTGCATCTGGATCAGCTCGTTCGACATGTGGTGCAGGAAGTCGCCGGCCTTCGCCTTGGCGAGCGAGCAGAATGCGGGCACGTCGTCCGAGCCCGCGTCGATGGCCTGCAGCGCCGCCTCCACGCAGGATCGCGTCATCTCCATCTCGGTGAAGAGCCCAGCGGCGCGGTGGCCCAGGGCCTGGAAGCCGCCGATCACCTGCCCGAACTGGACGCGGTTCTTCAGGTAGTCCAGGGTCATGTCGAAGCTGGCCCCCGCGACGCCGAGCATCTCGGCCGCGAGCCCGGCGCGCGCCCGGTCGAGGATCCCGTCGAGGAGCGCGCCTCCCTCGCCCTCGCCGCCGAGCAGCGCCGAGGCCGGGACCTCGACGCCGTCGAAGGACACGTTGGCGTAGCCGCGGCTGTCGGCGGTGGCCACGCGCTTGCGCTGGATGCCGGAAGCATCCGCCTCGACGAGGAAGAGGCTGATGCCCTCCCGATCGCCCGGGGCCCCCCCGCTGCGTGCGGAAACGACGAAGGCGTCCGCCGCCATCCCTTCGAGCACGTGGGACTTGCTGCCCGAGAGGGCATAGCCGTCGCCGCGCTTCGCCGCCGCGAGCACCGCGCAGTGGGGAGCGTGGCGCGGCCCCTCGTCGATGGCGAGCGTCGCGATCGCCGAGCCTTCGGCGATCTTCGGGAGCCACGCCTCGCGCTGGTCGACGTCGCCCGCCTGCACGAGCGCCGTCGCGCCGGCGAGACCCGAGGCGACGAGGGGCGAGGCGACCAGCTGGCGCCCGAGCTCCTCGGCGACGACGCCGAACGTGACAAACCCCATGTCGACGCCGCCGTCCTTCTCCGGCACGACGATCCCCGCCCAGCCCATCTCGGCGATCGACTTCCAGGTGTCTGCGTCGAATCCCCGCGGATTGCCGCTGTCGCGCATGGCCCGGAACTTCGCGACCGGCGCCTGCTCCCGCGCCCAGGTGTGGGCCTGCTCCTTGAGGAGCTGCTGCTCTTCGGTCAATGCTGCCATCGTTCCTTCCTCAGCCGCGCTGGGTGTTCTCGGGTAGGCCCAGGATGTTCTTGGCGATGATGTTGTTCTGGATCTCGAACGAGCCGCCGTAGATCGAGACCGCCTTGCCCATCAGCCAGCCACGGACCGCGGCGAGCTCCGATGAGGTGAAGCCTTCGCCTTCCCAGCCGAGGCCCTGGTGGCCCATGATCTCGATCAGCAGCTCGGAGCGCGCCTGTGCCACGGAGGAGGCCGCGTTCTTCAGGATCGACGCCGCGGCGCTGACCTTGGCGTTGCCGCGGGACTCGGCGAAGACCCGCTCGATCGTCAGCGACTGGGCCCGGGCGTTCATCATGTGGTCGGCGAGCCGCATCCGCAGCTCCGGGTCGGCGAGGCGCCCCTGCTCGTCGACGCCCACGTAGTCCTTCGCGAGCTCACGCAACGGCTTCTTCGGTCCGCCGCCCGCCGCGCCGGAGCCCACGGTGGTCTGGCTCTGCCGCTCGTGCTGCAAGAGCCGCTTCCCCACCGACCAGCCGCCGTTCAGGGGGCCGAGCAGCTGGTCCTTGCTCGTCACTGCGTCGTTGAAGAACGTCTCGCAGAAGGGTGACGAGCCGCCGATCAGACGGATCGGCCGCGTCTCGATGCCGGGCTGGTCCATGTCCAGCATGAGGAAGCTGATGCCGTCGCGCTTCGGCGCGTCGGGATCGGTGCGCACGAGGCAGCCGATCCACTGGGCGACGTCGGCCCCCGAGGTCCAGGTCTTCTGGCCGTTCACCTTCCAGTGATCGCCCATGTCCTCGGCCCTGCACTGGAGCGAGGCGAGGTCCGAGCCCGCGTTCGGCTCGCTGTAGCCGAGCGCCCAGAACACCTCGCCGCGGCAGATCGGCGGGAGGTGCTGCCGCTTCTGCTCCTCGGTGCCGTACTCGAGGATCGTCGGGCCGACCATCGTGATGCCCATGCCGGCGATACGGATGAGCGGATTGAAGGCCTCGGCGCGAGCGAGCTCCTGCTCGAGCACCCTGGCCTGGCGCTGAGTCAGGCCGCCGCCGCCGTACTCCGCCGGCCAGGTGGGGGTGCCCCAGCCCTTCTCGCCGAGCCGCCGGGCCCAGGCGAGGGCGTCGGGCTCCGAGGCGTCGATCACCTCCCGTCCCATCAGGACGCCGGCGCGCCCCTTGAGCGACTCGGGAAAGCTCTCCTCGATCCAGGCGCGGGCCTCCGCGCGAAACGCCTCCAGCTCTTGCTTCGTGTCCGTCATCTACGGGTCTCCTCATCGGGACAGCGGGGTCGCAAGAGCCTACCAGATCGCGTTCGCGCCGTTCTCGACGAGCTGCAGGCTATCCTCGGCCCTCCTCCCGCCCCGGATCCGCGAGGCGGAGCACCCGAAAGGCAGCCCCTCATGGACCCCGCCCTGCGATCTCCCCTCGTCCTTCCCTGCGGCGCCGAGCTGCCGAACCGGGTGGCCAAGGCCGCCATGACCGAGGGGCTGGCGACCGCCGACGGCCGCGCCACCCGGGAGCTCGAGCGCCTCTACGGCCTCTGGTCCGACGGCGGCGCCGGCCTGCTGCTCTCGGGCAACATCCTCGTGGACCGCGATCACCTGGAGCGGCCCGGCAACGTGGTGATCCACGGCGAGCCCGACGCCGACCGCCTCGCGCGGCTCGGGCGCTGGGCCGAGACCGCCACCCGGGCCGGCAACCACTTCTGGGCCCAGCTCAGCCACGGCGGCCGCCAGGTGATGAAGCGCGTGAACCCCCACCCCAAGGCCCCGTCGGCGGTGCGGCTCGGCCTGCCCGGCGGCCAGTTCGGCGAGCCGGTGGCCCTGACCGCCGCGGAGATCGACACCCTGGTGGAGCGCTTCGCCACGGCCGCCGCGGCCGTACAGCAGGCCGGTTTCACGGGCGTCCAGGTGCACGCCGCCCACGGCTACCTGCTGTCCTCCTTCCTGAGCCCACGCGCGAATCGGCGCGAGGACGAGTACGGCGGCTCCCTCGCCAACCGGGCGCGCGTCCTCCTGCGCGTGGTGGGTCGGATCCGCGAGCGGGTGGGCCCGGCCTTCCCGGTGTCGGTGAAGCTCAACAGCGCCGACTTCCAGCGCGGCGGCTTCGCCTTCGAGGACAGCCTCGCCGTGGCGGCGTTGCTGGAGGAGGCGGGGATCGACCTGATCGAGATCTCCGGCGGCAACTACGAGCAGCCCCGGCTGCTCGGCATCGAGGGCATGGAGCGGGCGGAGGAGCAGAACGTCGCCCCGTCCACCGCGGCGCGGGAGGCCTACTTCGTGGACTTCGCCCAGGCCATGCAGCAGAAGGTGACGATCCCCCTCATGGTCACCGGCGGCTTCCGGTCCCGCGCCGCCATGGAGTCGGCCCTCGCCAGCGGCGCCGCCGACGTGATCGGGATCGGCCGGCCATTCTGCACCGTGCCCGACGCCGCCCTTCAGCTCTTCGAGGGCGCCGAGCGGCTGCCGAGCCCCGAGCACGACCTGGCCCTCATCCCGCCCCGGCTGGGCTTCCTGAAGCGGCTGCAGCTGCTGAAGACCCTCGACGGCTTCGCGGTCCAGTACTGGTTCTACGGCCAGCTCTACGCCCTGGGCCGCACCGGCCGCACCGCCCCGGATCTCCGCCCCCTCGCTGCGGTGCGGGAGGTGGAGCGGATGAATCGCACGCTGATGCGCGAGCGCGGCGCGCTCGACGGGGCGTAGCGGGAGAGGGCCGGAGTGCTTCGCCGCGCGGGTCGGGCCGACGGGCCCGACCCGCGTGGGAGCGAGCTAGGTGCGCGAGGCGTCGAAGATGCTCTGGATCGATTCGTCGAGCAGCTTGTCGAACTCGGCGTCGGACTGCTGGGCGCTCAGGCCCTCGGTGAGCGCGCGCGAGAAGCTGGCGATCATGCCGTGGTTGCGCGCCAGCCGCTCGTTGGCCTCCGCCCGGCTGTAGCCGCCGGAGAGCGCCACCACCCGGATCATGTTCGGGTGCTCGATGCAGTCCCGGTAGAAGTCGTCCTGGCTCGGCAGCGTGAGCTTGAACATCACCTTCTCGTCGGCCGAGAGCGCCTTCAGGTGCTCGAGCAGCGAGGCCTTGAGGATCGCCTCCGCCTCCGCCTTCTGCGGGCTCTTGATGTCGACCTCGGGCTCGATGATGGGCACGAGGCCCGCCGCCACGATGCGCCGGCCGATCTCGAACTGCTGCGCGACGTTGGCCTCGATGCCCGCCTGGTTGGCGAGCTTGACCACCGAGCGCATCTTGGTGCCGAAGACGCCGTTCTGCTTCGCCCGCTCGAGGAGCGAGTCGAGGTCGGGCATCGGCTTCATGAGCTGGACGCCGTCCTTCTCCTCGGCGAGGCCCTTGTCCACCTTCAGGAAGGGGACCACGTTCTTGTCTTCCCACAGGTAGCGGGCCGACGGCTTGCCGCCGATCTCGCGGTCCATCGTCATCTCGAAGAGGATCGCGCCGAGGATGCGATTGCCGTGGAAGCTCGGGCTCATGACGATGCGGGTGCGCATCTCGTGGACCTTGTCGAACATCTCGGCCTCGCCCGAGTAGCCGCTCTCGGGAACGCCGTAGAGGCGCAGGGCCTTGGGCGTGCTGCCGCCGCTCTGGTCCAGCGCGGCGATGAAGCCGTTGGCGGTGCGCACCTTGTCGAGTTGCTGCTGGTTCATGGATCCTCCTCTCGTCGTGGCCGGCTCGTGGCGTCGACGAACCGCCGCAGGGTAGCGCCTCGGGCCCGCCGGGGCCGTCCTCGTCGGGCGCGCGGGGGGCCGGCGGCGATCCGGCGGCGGGCCGTGCATCCCCCGACCCACCCTCCCCGCCCGGCCCGCGCCACGAGTGTCGCCGAGCCGTCACTTCGCCCCGGACTTCGGCAGCTAGGAGCCGCCCCACTCCACGAAGATGGGCGAGGACCAGGCGCGCTCCTCGGTCGGGGACAGGCAGTCGTCGTCGTCGGGGCGGTCGATGCAGGCGGCGACCGCGGTGCAACGCCCGCGCTCGTCGCGGGTGCAGCCCAGGGGATCGGCGGCGACCGCCAGGCTGGGCTCCTCGATGGCCCGCACGTAGTAGAGGGCGTCGCGCGCCGAGGTCGCCAGCTCCGGATCCGTGAAGGTCACCACGCAGCCCTGGGGATCCGGCTCGCAGGGCATCACCTTCCAGGGGTCCTCCACCAGGCCCGCGACGGACTCGTCCGGGCGCACCTGGGGATGGATGCGGACCACCTCGACCCGGGTGATGAGCCGGCGCCGGTCCGAGGGGTGGTAGCACTCGCCCCTGCACAGTCGCGCGAGCCGCTCGGGCTCGAGGCCGCGCACGGCGAGGTCCGGGCAGCCCGGGCTCTGCTCCAGCGAGCCCACCGCGCGCACCTGGAAGATGGGGGCCTCGGCGAGCCGGGCGCTGCCGCCCATGGGCAGGGAGGTCCCCCGCGAGCCGGGCGGGTTCAGCAGGTCGAACCACAGCAGGATGCGCGGGCCGCTGGTGCCGTAGACCTCCTTGCGCTGGAGGGCGCCCCAGATCGCGTCGCGGCTGCGGCCCGCGGCGTGCACCGCGGCGAGCCCACCGGTGAGGAAGAAGGACGCCGCGCGCTCGGTCTCGAGCCGGTTGAAGAAGTTGTCCCCGATTCCTCCCGGGTCGAAGGGGCGGGAGCGCGGCTCCGGCTCCGGCTCGCGCGCCGGGATGATCGCCCCTCCGGCGAAGGGCAGGCGCGCCTCGGTCATCTCCGTGCGCCCGAACTCCTTGTAGCCCGTCCCGGGGCGCGCGCTGTGGACGTCGCTCGCGGCGATGAACCCGAGGTCGAAGCGGCGCGCGCCCTCCGGCGCATCGGGCCGGCCGAGGGCCAGGATGTACTGGACGGAGCTTCTCGGGCGGTAGTTGAAGCTCGGCTGGAAGCAGTCCCGGCACTGGCCGGAGTCCTGCCACTCCGCGGCCGTGGCGCCCGGCACGGTGCGGTGGCCGGCGGTGTCTGCGTCCACGTAGTGCCGGCGGGCCTCCGCGGCGCGCTCCTCGCACTCGGCCTCGCTCTCTCCGTCGGCGAGACAGCGCTCGGCGATGATCTCGCCGGCGCGCCAGCAGGACGGGAGGAAATCGTCCCGCGGCTCGGGACAGGAGCGGCCGCCGTCGGGCTCGAGGAGCACCTCCTGCCAGTCGCGGAACTCCTCGGAGTTGCCGTGGCCGGAGAAGACCTCGATCAGCCCCTGGTAGCGGGGATCGTGCTGCGCCGTGTCGAGCTGCTTGTCCCACGACGAGCCCTGGGGCGTGTAGAAGCCCCAGGTCGTGCCGTGGGGGATCACCAGGGCGGGGAAGCCCCAGTCGTCGAGCTTCTCGTAGAGCGCCTCGGGGGTCGGTGCGGACTCCTTGCAGTCGGCGGGCAGGTCGCGGACCGGCACGCCGTCGGGGCAGTCGGGGGCCCCGAGCATCTCCCGGAAGTAGCGGATGGCGTCGAGGGAGTCCTGGCCGGGACGGGCGAGCCCGAGCAGGCCCAGGGTCAGCAGGCCGGGCAGGGCGTCGCGCTGGCGGTCGGCGGCGTCGGCGGGCGGGCGCGCCGCGATGGAGCGCGCCGGCACCTCCTCGAGATCCTTCAAGACGACGTTCTTGTGGCCGTAGTGGTTCTCCGGCCGGGTCCCCATCTGGGTCCACTCCCAGCCGAGGAACGAAACCAGATCGGGGCTCGCGGGGTCGGCGGTGGCGTCGCACTGGCGCAGCGAATCCACCGTCTCCGCCCAGGTGCGGGGGCTGTGGGCGATGGCGTGGTCGTTGATGGACCAGAAGTCGAGCTGGGAGCAGTAGCGCGCGAAGTCGCAGGCGTCGGCCACCGGGTGGGCGCCCTCGCCCCCGGCCATCGGGAGCGCCATCAGGAAGGCGTCGAGGGAGAAGGTGCTGTGTACGTGCAGGTCGCCGAAGAGGATCTGCTTCGCGCGCGAGCGGCCGACGCCGCCCGCGCCCCGCGCCTGCTGCTCGGCCCGCGCCGCCACGACCTCCGCCGGCAGGGCGGCCCCCTGGATCTCCCCGGGTCCCCAGCGCCGACCGAGGACGCCGCTCCCCAGGAGCGCGACGACCGCTACGGCGAGGAGGAGGAGAACGACGAGTCCGGCGATCGCCCGTGTGAGCATGGTGTCCCTACCTTGCGGGGGTCAGCGAGACGGGCACCGCCGTCATGAGGGGCATCAGACTGATGGGCTGGAGCCCGGTCCGGAGGCTGAGGAGCCGGGTCGGATTCGTTCCGAAGCGGCTCGGGTCCTCCTCGAGGCCCGGCTCGCCCCCGAAGCAGTGCGTCATCGAGAGGACGCCGGGCCGGAGCGTCGCGTCGGGCTGGACGATCGCGCCGACGGATCCGTGAGCGGAGCCGAGCGCGACGCGGTCACCCGGCCGGAGCGCGGCCGCCCTCATGTCGTCCGGGTGCATGAAGCAGGGGTTGTAGCCGCGGCGCACGAGCCCGGGCAGGCGGCGTCCCAGGGAGTTCATCGTCTCCCGCGAGCGCCGCACGATGAGGCGGTACGGGCGCCCGTCCGACCCCGCCGACGCCTCCGACCCGAAGGCGTCGAAGGCGTCGCGAAGCTCCGCCGCGACGTCCGTGGGCATCAGCGCGAAGCGCCCGTCGGCATCGTCGGGGGCCGGGGCCACGACCGGCGCCGGCACGTCGGGGAAGATCCGCCCGCGCGGGTGGCGCCGCAGCTCCGCATGATCCACGTGGCCGCCGGACGCGCGCTCCGCGAGCACCTCGACGTCCGTCGGCACGGGATCGTCGGGTCCGTAGGTCCGGCGTCCCATCCTCAGGGTCAGCCCCATGGCCTGGGCCAGGCGCAGGAAGAACGCCCAGTCGTCGACCACGCCGGCGGGTCGGGGCAGCACCGGCTCCGTGAACTGCGCGAAGGGCTCGTCGCTGAAGGGGCCGTAGCCGCGGGTGTCCTCGGCGCGCTCGAGGGAGAGCGCGGGCGCGATGACGTAGTGGGCGCGCCAGGCGGTCTCCGTGAGAAACGGATCGAGGACGACCAGCAGCTCGAGGGCCTCGAGCGCCTCGAGAATCCGGTCCTGGTCGGGGAACGCCGCGCCCGGATTGCCTCCCGCGACGACGAGGGCCCGGATCCGATCCGGTCCGTCGAGCAGGATCTCGTCGGGGAGCATCGGCGACATCAGCTCCCGGCCCAGCCAGGAGACGCCGAAGCGGTTCTTCGGCGAGCGCTCCCACGGCCGGCTCGGCGGCAGCGCCTGCTCCCGGTAGCGCCGGCCGCGCTCCAGGACGGGCCGGCCGGCCGGCCGCTCGCCCGCGCGCGGAAAGCGTCCGCACACCACGTTGAGCGCCTGGATGAGGTGCTCGGCCACGTTGGCGTGGGGGCCCATGTCCGGGCCGGTCCCCGACGTGGCCATGCCGGAGCGGGCGGCGCCGAAGGTCCGCGCCGCAAGGACGATCTGCGCGGGCTCGAGCCCGGTGATGGAGGCCACCACGTCGGGGGCGAAGGGAGACACCGCTTCGCGTAGCGCTTCCACCCCGTCGACCCAGCGGCGGCAGAACGCCGCGTCGAGGAGGCCCTCGCGCAGGATCACGTGGTGCAGGCCGGCCATCAGGGCGGCGTCCGTGCCCGGCCGCAGCGGCAGGTGGAGGTCGGCCTGGGCGGCGACCTGGGAGCGCCGCGGATCGACGACGATCAGCTTCAGGCCCCGCCGGCGGGCCTCCGCGAGCGCCCGGGTGCCGTCGTGGACGGGGAAGCCGGTGATGTCGCCGCCCTGCATCGACACCAGCGGGTTGGTGCCCACCAGGAGCCATACGTCGGCGTCCTCGAAGCGCTGGCGTCCGCCGGCCCACAGGCCGAGCCGGCCGTTGGCGACGATCTTGGCGGACTGGTCGATGGTCACCGTGGTGAACTGCTTGCGGGAGCCGACCGCCCGGAACCAGGCCGACAGGAAGCTGTAGGTGAGCGACGCCGTATAGGTCTGGGTGCCGACGAAGAGGCCCACCGCGTCCGGCCCGTGCGCCGCGATGATGGAGCCCAGTCCGGCCGCGATCTCGTCGATGGCCGACTGCGCTTCGATCGGCTCGAAGCGGCCGTCGGGCCCCCGGCGCTGGCAGGCCCGGAGCCGCTCGGGGTCGGCGTGCAGGCCGCCCAGGTGGCGACCCTTCGCACACGTGAAGCCGTGGGTGAGGGGGTGCGCCCGGTCTCCGGCGATGCGGGTCACCGCGCCGTCGGCAACCTCGACCTCGATGCCGCAGTGCGCCGGGCAGAGCCGGCAGTAGGTGAGGTGGGTGCGGGGCTCGGCCATCATCCGGAGCCGAGGTTCTCGTTGAACCAGGACATGGCCTTCTGCTGGCGCAGGGGAATCTCCCGGGCGAGCAGCCGCTCGATCGCGCCCGCGATGCCGAAGAGCTTCACGGTCAGCTCGGCGTCCATCACCACCCGGCAGCGGCCGTCGTCCAGGGGCTCGGTGGTCAGCCGACCCGACAGGTGCACCCGGTCGGCCAGCGTCTCGGGCGTGTGGTCGAAGGTCGCGGTGTTCGAGCCCTCCTCCCAGCGGAGCACCTCTTCGGCCCGGAGGGTCCTGCCGAAGAGTCGCCGCACCGGCGCGGGCACGTCGGGTGCCTCCACCAGCTCCGAGCGCACCACCAGCGCGGGGCCCTCCCGGTCCTTCGACAGGACGCGGAAGGAAACCGCGCCGCAGCCCTCGACCTCCTTGGCGCGCCGGGACGCCTCGTCCAGGTGGTGCGCCCAGAAGGCCGCGGGCTCGCAGTCGTAGACGTGCTCGGCCACGATCCGCATGGGATGCTGCGCCTAGCGCCCCTCGACCCGATGCACCCACGACCACACCAGATCCGGGGCGAAGCGACGCATGAGCCAGGCCACCTTCGTCTGGGTGTTCGGGAAGCAGAAGGCCCGGCCCCTGGCCAGGTCGCGCTCGATGGCGTCGAGCACCGCGCCCGGCGGGATGGGCTTGCCCATCTCGAGCACCTTGGGCTTCGAGGTCGCCTGGTCGAGCAGCGGCGTGTCCACGGGCGGCGGGCAGACGGCGATGATGCGGACGCCCTTGCCCCGGTTCTCGTGGTGCAGAACCTCGCTGAAGGCCACGACGGCGAACTTGGCGGCGTTGTAGGCGCCGAAGTGCAGGGTCGGGCCCCAGCCGGCGATGGAGGCGAAGTTGATCAGGTCGCCGCGTCCGCGCTCGAGCATCCCGGGCAGGATCGCCTTGGCGACGTGGACCACGCCGTTGTAGTCGATCTCCATGATCCGCAGGATCGTCTCGGTGTCCTGCTCCATCAGCAGCCCGGTGGGCATGATGGCGGCCGCGTTGTAGACGCGGTCGATGGGGCCGAGGCGGTCCTCGACCTCCTTGGCCGTGGCCAGGACGGCCTGGTTGTCGGTGACGTCGAGGCGCCAGGTGTGGATGGCCTCCCGCCCTTCGGCGGTCTCGGCGAGGCCCGCCTCGTTGATGTCGACGGCGGCGACCTTCGCGCCGGCGTCGGCCATGCGCTGGGCGGCGAGCCGTCCCATGCCGCTGCCGCCTCCCGTGATGAACACCACCTGGCCTTCGAACGACATCGTCTCTCCTCCCTGGACGCCTCCCGGCGTCCTTCAGCGACCCCCCTGGCCGTCGTCCACCAGGACGACCGTCCCCGTCACGAAATCCGACGAGGGCGAGACCAGATACAGGAGCGTACCGTCGAGCTGCTCGGGCTGCCCGATCCGCTTGCGCGGGAAGTGCCGGCGGATGTCGCCGACGCGCTCGAGCATTCCGTCCATCATCTCGGAGGAGAACGCGCCCGGCGCGATCGCGTTCACATTGATGTGGTAGCGGGCCCACTCCACGGCGAGGACTTCGGTCATGCGCGAGATCCCGGCCTTGGTGATCGAGTAGAGGGCGGCGCCGCCGCCGGCGTAGTGGTAGGCCCCGACCGAGCTGATGTTGACGATCCGGCCCGGCTGCTTCACCTCGATGAGCCGCCGCGCCACCTCGCAGGCCAGCACGTAGGGGCCCCGCAGGTTCGTGTCGAAGACGGCGTCGATCAGCTCGAGCGACATCTTGTGCGCGCGCTGCGCGTCGGGGATGCCCGCGTTGTTGACGAGGATCGAGACCGGGGCGCCGAGGCCCCCCTCGGCGCTCGCGGGTGCGGCCTTCACCGCCGCCGCGTCGCGCATGTCGAGGGGGAGCGAGAACGCCGTGCCGCCCGCCTCGTGGATCTCCTTCGCCACCTCTTCGAGCCGCTCGACCCGGCGCCCGGCGAGGGCCACCCGCGCCCCCCAGCCCGCGAGCGCCCGGGCGAAGCGGCGCCCGAGGCCGGAGCTGGCGCCGGTCACGAGGGCCACCTGGCCCGAGAGGTCGGCGGAGAGGGGGTGCGGGGGCGCGGACATTCGGGGGTTCCTTCCGGGACGGGATCTAGGACGGAATCGGGGCGGGAAGCTGGGTCGGCAGCACCTCGCCGCGTCGGCGCGCGATGCCCGTCAGGGTGAACCAGACCAGCTCGTCGAACGCCGCGTTCAGGCCCGGGAGGCCTGCCCGCTCCAGCTCTCCGAGCACGGGCAGCTCGCCTGGATGGTTCGCGAGGGCGTCCTGGAACAGGCCCCACTCGTCGAGGCCGGCCTGGGCCTCCTCCCGGCGGGTCGCCTCGATCTGCGCGCCCACGCCCAGGATGAGCAGCGCGATCTGGAGGACGGCATAGAGGGCCTCGTTCGCGCTCAGACCCAGGTCGGTGAGCTGGGCGAGGACGCGCTCGACGAAGCGCAGCGGCCCGCCGGCCAGCGGCCGGGCGACGCGCACGGCCGGGTAGCGCTCCATCATGCGGCGTCCGCTGCGGGCGAACGCGAGCAGCCAGTGGGACCAGTGGGTCCCCTCCGGCGCCGCCGGCAGCGCCGCCGCGTCGAAGACCACGTCCACCGCCAGCCGCCGGAGCTCGTCCTGGCCGCGGACGTGGCTGTAGAGCGTGGCCTGGCTCACCCCGAGCTGCCGGGCGAGGTTCGCCATGGAGGGCGGCTCGCCCTCGATCTCGAGGATCGCCTGCCGGAGCCGCTCGACGGTGACCCGCGGCGGGCGTCCCCGGGCGCCGGCCCGGGAGGAGGACGTCTCGGCCATGGCCGCAGTCTACCACAATTTCCTGATCGATTTTCTGGTAATTCGGTTAGAATGACCCTGCCCACGAACGAACCAGCAGGAGCCCCCGATGCCCGACGCCTTCATCATCGACGCCTGCCGTACGCCCCGCGGTGTGGGCAAGCAGGGCAAGGGCGCCCTCGCCCACCTGCACCCCCAGCACCTGGGCGCCACCGTGCTGCGGGCGCTCCGGGATCGCAACGGCTTCGAGACCGCCGACGTAGACGACGTGGTGTGGGGCACGAGCTCCCAGGTGTGCGAGCAGTCGGGGGACCTCGGCCGGATGTCGGCCCTCGACGCCGGCTACGACGTGAAGGCCAGCGGCGTCACCCTCGATCGCTTCTGCGGCTCGGGCATCACCAGCGCCAACATCGCGGCCAACGCCATCATGGCCGGCATGGAGGACCTGGTGATCGCCGGGGGCACGGAGATGATGTCCCTTCCCAAGAAGGGCATGCTGCCGATGGGAGCCGGGAACAAGCACCTGCAGGAGCTGCACCCCCAGCCCCACCAGGGCGTCTGCGCCGACGCCATCGCCACCCTGGAGGGGATTCCGCGGGAGGCCCTCGACGCCCACGCCGCGGAGTCCCAGCGCCGCGCCGCGGTCGCGATCGCGGAGGGGCGCTTCGAGCGGTCGCTGATCCCCGTGCACAACCTCGACGGCTCGCTCGCCCTCGACCACGAGGAGTTCCCGCGCCCGGGCACCACGGCGGAGTCCCTCGCCCAGCTGCCGCCCAGCTTCCAGAAGGTCGCCGACTATCGCTACGGGGACCATCCGACCTTCCGCGAGCTCGTGAACCAGAAGTTCCCGGATCTCGAGATCCAGCACGTCCACCACGCGGGCAACTCGTCGGGGGTCGTCGACGGCTCGGCCGCCCTGCTGATGGCGAGCGCCCGGTACGCGAAGGATCACGGCCTGCGGCCGCGGGCGCGGATCGTGGCCACCGCCAACATGGGCGACTGCCCGACCCTGATGCTCAACGCGCCGGTGCCCGCCGTGCGCAAGGTGCTCGCGCGCGCCGGCATGACCCTCGCCGACATCGACCTGTTCGAGGTCAACGAGGCCTTCGCCACCGTCTCGGAGAAGTTCCAGCGCGATCTGGACCTGGACCGGGACAAGGTCAACGTCAACGGCGGCGCGATGGCCCTCGGACATCCGATCGGCGCGACCGGCGCGATCCTGATCGGCACGGTGCTCGACGAGCTCGAGCGCCGGGACGAACAGACCGGGCTCATCACCATGTGCGCGGGCGGTGGCATGGCGCCCGCCGTCATCATCGAGCGCGTCTAGCCAGGTCTCCGCGTCGACCGTCCAACGTCCATCCGTCATCCACCAAGGAGGCTCTGCGTTGTCGATCACCGACGGTTTCGATCTCGTCAGCTCCCACGCCTACGCCGAGAAGGGTGTTCCCCACGACCTCTGGACCCGGCTGCGCGCCGAGTCGCCGGTCCACTGGTGCACCCCGCCGGGCTTCCCACCCTTCTGGGCGATCACCAAGCACGCGGACATCTGCGAGATCTCGAAGCAGCCGGACGCGTTCTCGTCGGCCGAGGGGATCGCCATGATCACCCTGGACCAGGAGGAGCTGGTTCGCGAGGAGAGCCTGGGCGGCACGATGCGGGTGATCATCGAGATGGATCCCCCGGAGCACCGCAGCATCCGCAAGGTCGCCAGCCCCGTCTTCACGCCCCGGGCCGTTCTGGCCATGGACGAGGCCATCCGCACCAGCGCCCGGGAGATCGTCGACCGGCTGGCCGGCGAGACCGGCGAGGGGGAGTGCGACTTCAACAGCGTCGCCGCCGCCCACCCGCTGCGCATCCTCTCGACCATGCTGGGCGTGCCGCGGGAGAGCGAGCCCGACATCCTGCGCCTCACCAACGAGCTGTTCGCGTCGGACGACCCCGACCTGCAGCGCAAGGGCGAGAGCCGGCGGCAGGCGATCATGGCCATGGGCCTCGAGTTCTTCCAGCTCTTCGACGGGATCATCAAGGACCGGCGCGCGAACCCCCGCGACGACCTCGCCTCGGTGCTCGCCAACGCCCGGGTCGACGGCGAGCCGATGGGGATGATGGAGACCCTCGGCTACTACCTGATCACCTTCAGCGCCGGGCACGACACCACGAAGAACGCCCTGGTGGGCGGCATGCGGGCCTTCCTCGAGAACCCCGACCAGCTGGAGAAGCTCAAGCGCAACCCCGAGCTGCTCGACGCCGCGGTGGAGGAGGTGGTGCGCTGGACCTCGCCGGTCAACCACATGAAGCGGAGGGTGACCCGCGACTACGAGCTGCGCGGCCAGACGCTCAAGGCCGGCGACTGGCTGGTGATGTTCTACGCCTCCGCCAACCGCGACGAGGAGGTCTTCGACGCGCCCTTCGAGTTCCGCATCGACCGCAAGCCCAATCCCCACCTGGCGTTCGGGATCGGCGAGCACTTCTGCCTGGGGGCGAACCTCGCCCGCCGCTCGCAGCGCGCGCTGCTGAAGGAGCTCGCCGGACGCCTGGAGTGGGCAGAACTCGCGGGCGAGCCGGAACAGATCCACTCGGCCTTCGTCGTCGGGCTGAAGAAGCTCCCGATGCGCTACCGGATCCGGCCCGCCGCATGAGACGGCCGCCGGCGGCCTAGACGATCAGAGCTTCGAGCTGCTTCGCCGCGGTCGCCACGTCGCCCCGGGGCATGTAGATCAGCTGGAGGTCGGCGCCCTGTGCGGCGCGCTCGCCAAGCTGCTCGCGCACTTCCTCGATGGGACCGATGCACTGGAGGTCCCGGATCATGCGCTCGGAGATGGCCATGAAGGAACCCTTCTTGTCCCGCTCGGCGTAGGCCTTGCGGGAGGCGGCCACCTCGGCCTCGTACCCGTTGCGCGCCAGCATCTGCCAGTAGAAGACGCCCATCCGATTGATGTAGAACCAGAGGATCTGTCGGGCCTCCCGCCACCGGGCCTCGTCGTCCACGCCGTCCAGCACGTTCACGGTCGTGAAGGGCGCGATCGTGAAGGCCTTGCCCGGCCTTCCGGCCGCCTCGGCCGCTGCTGTCAGGTCGGCGCGGAGCGAGGCGAACTTCTGCTTCGGCCAGTGGATCGGGATCACGCCGTCGGCGATCTCGCCCGTCTGCCGGATCGACTTCGGTGAGATCGCCGCGATCCACACCGGGATCTTCGTGCGGGGTCGTGCGTAGTCGAGCTGGAAGCCGCGGCGGAGCTGGAAGAGCTCGCCGTCGTAGTCGAGCTTCTCGCCCGCGATCAGCAGGTCGAAGATCTCGACCGTCTCCCGGATGCGGCGGAGCGGCTTCTCGAAGGGTACGCCGTGGAAGTGCTCGATCACGTTCGCGCCCGACGATCCGAGCCCGAGCACGGCGCGGCCCTCCGAGATCTGGTCGAGCATCGCGAGCTCCTGCGCGAGCGCGGCCGGGGTCCGCGAGAAGCAGTTCAGGATCGACGTCCCGAGCGTGATCCGGCGGGTGTTCGCCGCGACCAGGGTGAGGAAGGGGAGCGCGGACGGACCCCAGGCCTCGCCCGTGGAGACGTGCTCGTACCCGAGGTCCTCCGCGATGCGGACCCGCTCGAGCCCCTCCTCCCAGTCCTTGCCCAATGCGGCGAGGACGCCCAGTCGCATGGGTTTCCCCCCGGCTCCGCCGCCTAGGCAGGCCTCCGCACGTTGAGGTCCGCCGAGTTCTGGTAGAGGAACTTCGCCTGGTCGGCGACGGAGATGCCGTCGAGCTCGCCCTCGTCCAGGATCTGTCGCGGCTGCTCCAGGCCCTCCATGTGGGGCCAGTCCGAGCCGTAGATGACCTGGTCCGGGCCCATGTGCTCGATCACGTCCGCGATCTTGTCCTCCCAGAAGGGGTTGATCCAGACGTTGCGGCGGAACAGCTCGGCGGGATCCTCCTTGAAGTACCAGGGCATCCGGTGCTTCGCCTGGTCGAGCTTCACGAACAGGTCGCGGAGGAAGCCGGAGCCGTTCTCGACGGAGGCGATGCGCAGGTTCGGGAAGCGCTCGAACATCTTGTCGTAGGCGAAGGTCAGCAGGAAGTCGTAGATGGCGCGCTCGGGGATCAGGCCCGCCACCGAGGGCTTGCGCCCTCCCCCCAGCGAGTCGATGGCCGAGTTGCCCCCGTAGCCGTTCGCCGTGTAGCCGGTGCTCCCGACGTGGGCCACGACGGTGATGCCCGCCTCGTTCACCCGCGCCCAGAAGGGGTCGAAGCGCGTGTCGCAGTGGGAGCGCCAGCCGTCCTTGGTGCGGATCGGTGAGGGGCGCATCACCACGATCCGCGCGTCGCGCTCCAGGGCCCACTCGAGCTCGCCGCAGGCCCAGTCCACGTCGGCCAGGGTGATGTAGGGCGCGCTGAAGAGCTTGCCCTTGTAGGTGATGCCCCAGTCGTCCTCGAGCCAGCGGTTGAAGCCCTCGGTGAGGGCGCAGAGCGCCTCGATGTCGCCCGACAGGGCCTGCTCGTACAGAACGCCCGCGGTCGGGAAGAGCCAGGCACCCTCGAGTCCCTGGGCCTCGACCCGGGCCACCCGCGCGTCCCGATCCATGTACTCCGGGGGCCGCGGCTCGAGGGCGGAGCGGATCAGCTGGTCGAAGGTCTTGCCCTCGGGGTTGCCACGGTAGTACTGGCGCAGCACGCCCGGCTTCGAGATCGGGTCGAAGGTGGGATTGCCCACGGCCATGTTGAGCTTCCCGGCCACCAGGTGGCGCCGCTTGCCGTCCATCTCGACCCACTGCACGCAGCGCTTCTGCATCCGCCGCGGGACGTGGCGCATGAAGGCGTCCTCCGCCTCGTAGTAGTGGTTGTCGCAGTCGAACAGGGGACCGTCGTATTGCTCCATGGGAGTCTCCTTGGATGCGGCCCTAGCGGCCGCGGAACTCGGGCTTGCGCCGCTCGAGAAAGGCCCGCATGCCTTCCCGCACGTCGTCGGATCGGCTCACGGTCCGCTGGTTGCGGGCCTCGAGGTCGAGCAGGCTCTCGAAGGGCAGGTTCGCGCCCTCGTAGACGGCGGCCTTGGCGGCCGCATAGGCGAGGGTCGGCCCCCGGGCGAGTCGCGTTGCGAGCTCCCGCGTGGCGTCGGCCAGCGCGTCGGCGGCCACCACCCGGTTCACGAGGCCGAGGTGCAGGGCTTCGGGCGCGTCGATGAGGTCGCCGCTGAAGAGGAGCTCCAGCGCCTTCGCCGCTCCCACCCGCTCGCGAAGCAGCGCCGAGGCGCCCCCGTCCGGCCCGAGGCCGATGCGGGAGAAGACCACGCCGAGGCGCGCGGTCTCCGCGGCGATCCGCAGGTCCGTGGCCAGGGCCAGGCTGCAGCCGATGCCCACCGCATCGCCGTGGAGGCTGCCGAGGACGGGCTTCGGGAGCCGTCGCAGGCGGCGGATGCAGCGGTTTCCCCGGTCGAGGATGTCGCCGCCCGCGTCGCCGGGGAAGGCGGGCGCCTCGCTGCGACGGCGCTCTTCCTTGGAGACGGGCTTCAGGTCGGCGCCCGCCGAGAAGGTGCGGCCCGCTCCGGTGAGGACCAACGCCCGCACCGCGTCGTCCGCCTCGACCTCGAGGAGCGTGCGCTCCATCTCGAGGAAGAGACCCGTGGTCAGTGCGTTGCGCGCCGCGGGCCGGTTCAGGGTGAGGGTCGCGACGCCGCCCTGCCGCTCGAAGAGGAGGACGGGGTCCGTGTTCGGCGCGTCGGCTGCCGTCATGCCCGGGGTGCTCCGTTCATCGGTCGGACGCGATCCACGCGACCGGTTGCTTCAGCTCGTCGGGCGCGGTCCGCTCCCAGTAGCGGCCGGCGGCGTCCAGCGCCCGGGCCATGACCCTGTGCGCCTCGTCGGGCTCACTCCGTTCGATCGCCGCGACCACCTTCTCGTAGCTGCGCAGGGCCGAACGGCGCTGCCGCTCGTCCCAGCCCGCGGTCGTCTCTCCCGACATGCGGTGGAGCGCCTCGACGAGGATGGCCAGGACCCGGTTGCCCGAGGCCGTGGCGATCAGGTTCATGAAGCGGCGGGTCTCCTCCCGGAAGAGATCCAGGTCGTCCGCACCGGCGCGGGTCCGGGCGACGCTCTCGTGTAGGGTCGCGATGTCCTCGAGGCTCGCGTTCGTCGCAGCCTCGGCCGCCAGGACCGGGTAGATCGAGCGGCGCGCGCGCAGGACGGAGCGAAACGACGCGTCGGCGAACTGCAGGTGGAGCGAGAGCACGCTCGCGAGGTCTTCGGCCCCGGGGGCGTTGACGATGGGCCCGCCGCCCGGTCCGGCCTTGATGCGGAGCGCCCCCTGGAGCTCGAGGAAGCGCAGCGCCTCCCGCACCGTGGCGCGGGCCACGCCCAGCGTCTCGACCATCCGGTGCTCGGCGGGGAGCTGGGTTCCGGGCCGGAGTCGGCGGCGCCGGATCTCGTCCACGAGCTGGCGGGCGATGCGGACGGCGGCGCGCTCGGGATTCCGCTTGGTGCTCATGCGCTCCTCTGCTCCGTCGGTTGGCGACCGCATAACTAGTATCATAGTATTGCCCGGCTCGCGACCCCGCGACCCCTGCCCGGAGAGACCCATGTCCATCGCGCTCACGGAAGAACACCAGGAGCTGGCCCGCGTCGCCGGCGCCTTTCTCGAGTCCAACGGGGCCCGCGCGGAGTCCCGAGCGCTGCTCGGGGCCCCGAGCGATCGCCTGCCCGGCTTCTGGAAGGAGATGGCCGAGCTCGGCTGGATGGGGCTCCACGTCGACGAGGCCCACGGCGGCCAGGGCTTCGGCCTGCCCGAGCTCTCGGTCGTTCTCGAGGCCCTGGGCTTCGCCGCGGCGCCCGGTCCCTTCCTGCCCACGGTGCTCGTCTCGGCGCTCGTCGCCGAGGCCGGCGACGAGGCCGCGCGCGAGGCCTTCCTGCCCGGCCTCGCCGACGGCTCGCGCGTCGGGGCGGTCGGCCCGGGCGGAGACCTCGCGCTCCGCGACGGCCGGCTCCACGGGTCGGCCGGCTGGGTGCTCGCGGGTGAGCTCGCGCAGGTGCTCGCGGTCCGTGTGGGCGAAGACGTGGCGCTCCTCGAGCCGGACCGGGCCGGCGTCCGGGTCGAGCCGCAGAAGAACCTGGATCCCAGTCGTCGGGTCGCGGCCGTCACCTGCGACGGGGTGGAGGTTCCGCAATCCCATCGCCTGTCCGGGGCGCGTCGCGCCCTCGAGCGCCTGGCCCGGACGCTGTCCGCCGCCGAGGCCGCCGGCGGTGCGCGCGCCTGCACCGAGATGGCGACCGCATACGCCAAGGAGCGGGTGCAGTTCGGCCGGCCCATCGGCACCTTCGGTCCCGTCAAGCACCACTGCGCCGACATGCTGGTCGCGACCGAGCAGGCCACCGCGGGCGCCTGGGGGGCGGCCCGGGCGGACCTCTCCGCCGACGAGGCCGAGCTCGCGGCGGCCGTTGCCGCCAGCCTGGCGCTGCCCGGCTTCGACTTCTGCGCGAAGCAGAACATCCAGGTGCACGGCGGCATCGGGTACACCTGGGAGCACGACGCCCACCTCTATCTCCGCCGCGCGATCGCCCTGGAGTCGCTGTTCGGGCCCGTGGACCGGGCGCGAGAGGACGTGGCGCGGCTCCTGGCGCGCGGTGTGCGCACCAAGGTCACGGTGGCGCTGCCGCCCGAGGCCGAGGCCTTCCGCGAGGAGGCCCGGAACTTCGTCGCGAGGTACAAGAGCCTGCCCAAGGAGGAGCGGCGCAAGGCGATCAGCGACAGCGGCTACCTCGTGCCCCACTGGCCGAAGCCCTGGGGCCGCGATGCGGGGCCCATCGAGCAGCTGGTGATCGAGGAGGAGTTCGAGGGCGTGCGGCGGCCCGACCTGAGCATCAGCGGCTGGAACGCGCTGACGATCGCCCAGCACGGAAGCCCCGAGCAGGTGGCGCGGTTCGTGCGGCCCGCCCTCGAGGGGGAGATCGAGTTCTGCCAGCTCTTCAGCGAGCCGGGCGCGGGGTCCGACGCCGCCGCCGTCCAGACCCGGGGCGTCAAGGTCGACGGCGGCTGGCGGGTCTCGGGGCAGAAGGTCTGGACGAGCGGGGCCCATCTATCCAGCCACGGCTTCGCGACGGTGCGTACCCACCCCGACGCGCCCAAGCACCAGGGGATCAGCATGATGGTGATCGACCTGCGCGCCGAAGGCGTGGAGGTGCGTCCCCTGCGCCAGCTCACGGGACACGCGCACTTCAACGAGGTGTTCTTCGATCGCGTCTTCGTGCCCGACGAGGACGTGGTGGGGCCCGTCGACCAGGGCTGGACGGTGGCCCGCAGCACGCTCGGCAACGAGCGCGTCTCGATCGGCGGCTCCGGCGTCGGGATGACGGGTGGCCCCGAGCTGCTGCCGCTGCTCGAGAAGTTCGCGGCCGAGGACACCGGAGCGGTCCGGGAGGTCGGCGACGCGCTCGCGGCGAACGAGTCGATCGCGCTGATGAACCTCCGCGGCGCGATCCGCGCCGTCGAGGGCGCCGAGCCGGGCGCCGAGGCGAACGTTACCAAGCTGCTCGGCTCCGAGGTCGTCCAGCGCCAGGCCGCGATCGCCGCGCGGATGATCGGGCCGGCGGCGGCGGTGCGCGTGGGGGAGGAGCGCAGCGTGGCCATGTGGCTCCTGGCGATGACGGGCGCCACGATCGGCGGGGGCACCTCCGAGATCCTCCGCAACCAGATCGGGGAGCGCCTGCTGGGCCTGCCCCGCGATCCCCTGATCAAGTAGGAGAGCGCCCATGGCATCGGACCGCGGCGACGAGAAGGCTCCCTCCCACCGCATCGTGAAGTGGTCGCCGCCCTACCGGCGGGAGGAGGTCGAGCAGCCGGACTTCGACCTGGTGGAGATCGAGCGTGACGGACCCGTCGGCCGCATCGTCCTCAACAGCCCAGAGAAGCGAAACCCGCTCGGCTACGAGCGCCTCCTCCAGCTCGAGATGGCCGCCAAGCTGCTCGAGCTCGACGACGAGGTCCGCGTCCTCATCGTCAAGGGCCAGGGGGCGTGCTTCTCGGCCGGCTACGACATCACGCCGGTCAAGCGGGGGGAACGCCCGCGCAACGTGCCGCCGGGGGGCTACATCCACCCGGAGCGCGACCGGCTCTGGCAGTCCTACGACCTCGAGCACGCGCGCGTGTACATGACGCTGTTCGACCTGCAGAAGCCGGTCATCGCGCAGATCCACGGGGCCTGCCTGGCGGGCGCCACCGAGCTGGCGGGCTTCTGCGACCTTCGCATCGTCGCCGACGATGCCAAGATCGGCTGGCCGGTCGGTCGCAACTGGTCGCCCGGCAACCTCCAGTACATCCCCTGGCTCGTCGGCATGACCCGCGCCAAGTACTACATGTTCACCTGCGAGCCCATGAGCGGGAGAGAGGCGTTCGAGGCCCACTGGGCCTCCGAGTCGGTTCCCCCGGAGCGGCTCGAGGAGCGCACCGAGGAGCTGGCCCGCCAGATCGCGCTCACGCCTACCGATCTCATCATGCTGACCAAGCGCAGCATCAACCGGCAGTTCGAGGTGATGGGATTCCGGACGGGCATCGCGACCAGCGTCGACCTGCTGGCGCTGTCGAGCTTCCGCGAGAACGGCCTCTACGCGAGGGGGTCGCGGGACGGCCGCGAGGACGAGTTCCTGGCGCGCTCCAAGCGCGACGGTCTCAAGGCGGCGCTCCGATGGCGCGAGGAGACCTTCGGCAATCGCTACCGCGCGGGGGAAGCGGAAGAGGGCGACCCGGAAGGGGAGGCCTGAGGGCGCGGATCAAGCCTCGTCGTCGGGTCGCGCGCTGCGCCGCCCTTCCGGCACGCCCACCTTCGCGAAGCCGTCTCCGAAGGGCGCATCCCGGCGGCGCAGGGTCTCCTTGAGACCGTGCTCGCGCACGCTGCGGCCATATTCCCGCACCGCCTGCGCGCGGTGGGCCCGGGCGTCGTTCTCGCCGGCCAGCCGCTGGAGCGTCTGGGCGCCCATCAGCTCCAGGGCGAGGTTGGTGATGCGCTTGTTGGCGGAGAGCAGGTCGGGGTCGATCAGCGCGAAGCGGTCGGCCAGCCCCTCCACCTCGTCCTCCAGCAGGTGGGTCGGCACGGCCTTCAGCACCAGGCCGATCTTCTCCGCGTCCGCGCCCGTGACGGAGTCGCCCGTCAGCTGCAGCCGCTTCGCCCACTGCGGGCCGCAGTGGTACATCCAGAGATTGTTGGGCAGGGCGCCCATGGCGCGCGCGGCGGGGAAGCCGATGCGCGCATCCTCGGCGGCGATCACCAGGTCGCACGCCAGGGCGAGATCGGTGCCGCCGGCGAGGCAGTTTCCGTGCACCTGGGCGATCGAGGGCTTGTGGATCTCCCAGAGCGCGCGGATGCGGCGGTTGCTGCGCTCGATAAGCCAGATGTCGTCGTCGTGGGTGCGGCCCGTGCGACGCCCCGGCTCCCGCCGGCCGCCGATCGCCATCAGGTCGTAGCCGGAGCAGAAGGAGGCTCCCTCCCCCTTCAGGATCACGCTGTGCACGGCGCAGTCCTCGTCCGCCTCCCACAGCGCGTGCTCGAGCTCCTCCAGCAGCCGGGGTGTCATCGCGTTGTGGGTCTTGGGGCGCGCCAGGGTGATGCGCGCCCGGCCGTCCGCCACCTCGTAGCGGATCTCCCGATACTCCTTCGCGTCCATGCTCGTGTCGTCCCCTAGTGCCCGGGGGGGCCGGGCTTGCGCTTCTGGAAGATCGCCTTCACCGCCTCGCGTCCGTCCGGGCTGCGGAGCGCGCGCGTCGTGAGCGCCAGCTCCTCCCGCAGGTGGGCGGCGAGATCGTCGAGGAGGTCGGCCCGGGTGACGAGGCGCTTGGTCTGTCGCGCGGCGAGCGGGGCGATCCCCGCGAGCTTGCGGCAGCAGGCCAGGAAGGCGTCCGCGAAGCCTTCCTCGGGAGCCACCTCGCCGACCAGGCCCAGTGCCAGGGCCGTGTCCGCGTCGGTGGTCTTCACGTCGAGCAGGAAGCGCAGGGCCTGCTCGCGCCCGATGGCCTGGGGCAGGGTCCAGGTGAGCCCGCAGTCGGGCGAGGTCCCCAGGCGCGCGTAGCCCGGATGGAAGCGGGCCCGCGTGCTGGCCACGCGCAGGTCCGCGCAGAGCGCGAGGGAGAGACCGGCGCCGATGGCGATGCCGTCGATGCCCGCGACGACGGGCTTCTCGCAGTCGACGCGCATGCTTCGGACCAGCCGGACCACCCGGTCGGCCACGGCAGCGCCATCCGACGCTCGGGCGGGCGCCGCCAGGTCCGCCCCGGCGCAGAAGGCGCCGCCCGCGCCGGTGAGGCCGACCACGCGGACGGCGTCGTCGGCCGCCGCCGCTTCGAAGGCCTCGACGAGCGCCTCGACGAGATCGTCCGAGAGCGCGTTCTTCTTGGTTGGGCGGTTCAGCGTGAGGAGCCGCACGCCGTCGCGGGTCTCTTCGAGGAGCACCGGATCCGGCGTCGTCACGGCGCCCCTCCGTCGGTCCCGGCGCGGTCGCGGCTTCCCGTCAGCTCGGCCATCAGCGCGAGGCCCTGCGGCTGACGGCAGGTGATCGTGAGGCCGGTCGCGCCCGACCCCTCCCACCCCCGGTAGCGCTCGCGGATGCGCTCCGGCGGGCCCACCAGCGCGCCCTCGTCGCAGTAGTCGTCGGGGACGGCTTCGATGGCCTCGCGCTTGCGGCCCGCCAGGTAGAGCTCCTGGATCTTCGCCGCCGCGTCGGCGTAGCCGCGACGCACCATCATGTCGTTGTGGAAGTTCTTGTCGCGGTGGCCCATGCCGCCCACGTAGAGCGCGATGCCGGGCTTCATGCGGGCCAAGGCCTGCCCCACGTCGTCGGTGAGGTGGACCGAGGTCATGGGCTGGATCTCGAAGTCCGCCAGGCTCTTGCCCCCGCCGGCGCGGCGGAAGCCCTCCTCCAGCCACGGCCCGTAGAGATCCATCATGCCCGGGACGAAGGTCAGCGGGAACCAGCCGTCGGCGATCTCCGCCGTGAGCACCACGTTGCGCTCGGTGCCGGTGCCGAGCCAGATCGGGATCCTGGGATTCATGTGCAGGATCGACTTGAGCGGCTTCCCGATCCCGAGGGCCCCTTCCCCCGCGAAGGGCAGCGAGATCTCCCGGCCCGCGTGGGTGACGGGCTCCCGGCGCTCGAAGATCTTGCGCATGATCGAGACGTAGTCGCGGATGCGCCAGTAGGGCCGGCCCCAGGGCTGGCCGTACCAGCCCTCCACGATCTGGGGTCCGCTGACGCCGAGCCCCGCGATGAAGCGATCGCCGCCGGCGAGGGCGTCGATGGTCGCGGCCTGCATGGCGGCCATGGCGGGAGGCCGCCCGGCGAGCTGCATGATCGCCGTCCCGAGGCGGATGCGCCGGGTCACCGCGGCGAGGTAGGCGAGGGGCGAGGTGGCGTCGGAGCCGTAGGCCTCCGCGGTCCAGACCGAGTCGAAGCCAAGGGCCTCCGCGCGCTGCACCAGCTCCACCGGCAGCGTCAGCTCCGCCCCGGAGTAGCCGAGCATGAGCCCGAGCTTCACGGCTAGGCGGCTTCGCTCAGGCGATAGCGAAGGGGAAGCTGCTTGAAGCCGACGACGAAGCTGGACGCGATCCGGACCGGATCCCCCGCCAGCTCCAGGTGGTCGAACCGGCGGGCGAGCTCCCGCAGGAGCGCGCGCTGCGACTGGCGGGCCAGGTGGGCGCCGAGGCAGAAGTGCTCGCCGATTCCGAAGGCCAGGTGCGGGTTCCGGGCGCGGTCGATCCGGAAGGTGTACGGGTCCTCGAAGACCGACTCGTCGCGGTTTGCCGAGCCGTAGAAGAGCACCAGGTTCTCGCCCTCCCGGAGCTCCTGGCCCCGGAACTCCAGGTCCTCGGCCACGACGCGCTTCATGTAGTTGACCGGCGAGACCCAGCGCAGGATCTCCTCCACCGCGCTCCGCACCAGAGCCGGGTTCCGCTTGAGCTTCTCGAACTCGGCCGGATGCTCGGCCAGGGCATGGAGGCCGCTGGCCAGGGCGTTCTTGGTGGTGTCGTGGCCGGCGGTGAAGGTGATGAGGTAGTAGCCCAGGGTCTCCATCATCCCCATGGGCTCGCCGTTCACCTGGCCGTGGGCGAGCAGGGTCGCCAGGTCGTCCCGGGGGCTCGCCCGTCGGTCCGCGATGATCTCGTTGAAGAGCTGGAAGAACTCGACCGCGTGGGCCTTCACGGCCGCATTCCGGTCCTCGCCCTGGCGCTGGAGGTCGGGATCGTCGGAGGCGAAGAGCTCGTTGGTGAGCTTGAGCAGCTGGGGCTCCCGCTCGCGCGGGACGCCGAGGATGGTGCAGAGGACGCGAAGCGGGTGCCGGGCGGCGACCTCGCTGGCGAACTCGCACGTGCCCTCGCCGCCGCGGGCCCGCTCGACGAGCTCGTCCACCAGGGACCGGGCGCTCTCCTCGGCGATCGGCGCGACGCGCTGCTCGATGGCGCGCGGCGTGAACCAGGAGGAGGCGACCTTGCGGTAGTCGCGGTGCTCGGGCGGATCCATGACGAGGATGGCGCGCAGCTGCCCGAGTCCTCCCTCCGCCTTGAGGATCTGCTTCTGCGCCTGGCTCTCGAGCACGATGCCGAAGCGGTTGAGGAAGCGCTGGGGCTGCTTCGAGATCTCGCAGATCTGGTCGTGGCGCACCACCGGATAGAAGGGGGCGAAGCCCTCCGGCGCGCAGTGGTGCAGCCGATCCAGCTCTCGCAGTGCGCGGTAGTGGTCGTGGGGGACGCCGCGCTCGCCGTAGGCCTGGGGCGCGATCAGGTCGAAACCGTCGAGCTCGGTCGTCACGGGGATTCCTGTGGCTGAGTGGCTCGCAAATTAGTATCATAGTTAGTTGGATCCGCAAACCGCCCTTTCTCTGGGAGGACTCCTCCGTGTACCCGGGAACGTACGCCGCACAGACGCCGGACAAGGCGGCCGCCATCCTCGCCGGCACCGGCGAGGTCCTGACCTACGCCGAGCTCGATGCCCGCTCCAACCGGCTCGCCCAGCTGCTGAGGGCCGAAGGCCTGCGTCCCGGCGACCACATCGCGGTCTTCCTGGAGAACCACATCCGCTACTTCGAGGTCGCCTGGGCGGCGCTCCGGTCCGGGCTCTATCTCACGACCGTCAACCGCTACCTGACCGGACCGGAGGCGGCCTACATCGTGGACGATTGCGAGGCCCGGGTGCTGGTGTCGTCGCGGGCGGTACACGAGGCGGCGTCCGAGATCCCGGAGCACGCCCCGGGCTGCGGGCGCTTCCTCGTGGTGGACGGGCCGCCCGAGGGCGCGTCGGATCGCTTCGAGAGCTACGAGCAGGCGGTGAGTGCGCAGCCCCCCAAGCCGCTGGACGACGAGACCCTGGGCGAGTTCATGCTCTACAGCTCGGGAACCACCGGGCGACCGAAGGGGATCGCCCGTCCTCTCTCGGGGCGGCCCGCGTCGGGCGGGCTGGCCCTGGGCCTCACGATGAAGGCCCTGTTCCGCGGGGATGCCGACACGGTCTACCTCTCCCCCGCGCCCTTCTACCACTCGGCGCCCATCGGCTTCAGCACGGCGGTCCAGTCGCTCGGGGGCACCATCGTCATGCTGGAGCGTTTCGACGCCCTGGAGGCCCTGAAGGCCCTGGAGCGGTACGCCGTCACCCACAGCCAGTGGGTGCCCACCATGTTCTCGCGCATGCTGAAGCTTCCGGAGGAGGAGCGCGCGCGCTTCGACCTCTCGGCACACCGCGTGGCGATCCACGCGGCCGCGCCCTGTCCGCGCAAGGTGAAGGAGGAGATGTTCGCCTGGTGGGGGCCGATCCTGCACGAGTACTACGCGGGAACCGAGACGAACGGCCTGACCTACGTGGGCCCCGAGGACTGGCTGGCCCACCCGGGGACCGTCGGTCGCGCGGTGCTGGGCACGCTCCACATCTGCGACGAGACCGGCGCCGAGCTCCCGACCGGCGAGGCGGGCATCGTCTACTTCGAGCGGGACGAGGTGCCGTTCGCCTACCACAAGGATCCGAAGAAGACCCGGAGCGCCCAGCATCCCGAGCACCCCACCTGGACCGCCCTGGGCGACGTCGGCTACGTCGACCAGGAGGGCTACCTCTACCTCACCGACCGGGCCTCGTTCATGATCATCTCCGGCGGCGTCAACATCTACCCGCAGGAGATCGAGAACGAGCTGATCATGCACCCCCAGGTCGAGGACGTGGCGGTGATCGGCGTGCCCCACGAGGAGTTCGGCGAGGAGGTGAAGGCCGTGGTGCAGCCCGTGGCGGGGGTCGAGGGCGATCCGGCCCTGGCCGAGGAGCTGCTGGAGTTCGCGCGCGAGCGGCTGGCGGCGTACAAGTGCCCGCGCTCGATCGACTTCGAGGCCGAGCTCCCGCGTCTCCCCACCGGGAAGCTCTACAAGCGGCTGCTCAAGGATCGCTACTGGGGCGACAAGACCAGCCGGATCGTCTGAGGCGCCCGAGGCCCGAGGGTCGGTGGCGAGGGGCAGTCGCGCCGTGAGCTCCGAGCCCACCCTCGTTCCCCAGCGCCTGCAGTGGATCCTGCGCGCCGGCGCCCTGCTCCTGGTGCTGGGCCTGGCCCTGGGCGCCTGGCAGCTGTACGAGGCTGGTCTCCTGGAGCAGGAGAAGCCCCGGGCCCTCGTCGAGGCGGCGGGCCTCCGGGGTCCGCCCCTCTTCCTGCTGGCGTTCGCGGTGTGCGAGCTCCTCCACGTGCCGTCTATCCTGTTCATGGTCGCGGCGCCCCTGGTCTGGCCCCTCCCCATCGCGATCGGCATGGCCTACGCCGGGTCGGTCCTGGCGGCGATGTTCGTCTTCTGCGTGGCGCGCTTCCTGGTGGGGGACTGGGCGCGGACGAACCTGCCGCCCCGGCTCCGCCGCTACGACGACCAGCTCGCGAAGCGGGGCCTGCGCACGGTGATCGTGCTGCGCGTGGCCACCTTCATGGCCCCGCTGATGCACTGGGTGCCGGGGGCCTCCCGGGTCTCGACTGCGTCCCCTCCTCTGGGCGGCCGTCGCGATCCTGGTACTGGTCCGGCTGGGCTGGGGGTTCCGCCGGCGCCGGGCGCGCCGGCGCGACGAAGCCGGCTAGGACTTCCGCCGGAAGACCCGGCGGATCTCGAGCGGCGCGTCGGCGTCGTCGACGCGGATCGTGAGCTCCAGGCGGTCCTCGATCCGCGCCCACGACGATTGGACCTCGACGATCCGGTCGGCCTCGAGATGGTTCTGCTGGCGGACCACCAGCCGGCCGTCCTCGTCCCAGGCCGCGCGGGAGACGACCTTGCGTCCCCGGCCGTCCTCGCTCTCGCGCGCCGCGCCGTCGGGAACGAGGTCCTGTCGGGTGGTCCGGACGCGGCTCTCGGTGACCATCCGCAGGCCGTCGTCGGGAATCGCCGTGACCGTGAGGGTCGGCGTCAGCCGGTCGGCCATCCGCCGGGCGGCTCCGGGCGCCCCCATCCGTTCGAGCAGCGGTCGGATCGGGTCGGAGGCCTCGCGGTCGAGGACCCAGACGCCGATCCATCCGGTGCGGTCGGGGCGCTCCGCGGCGGAGCCGCCCTCCGCCTGGGCGCCGGACGCCAGCACCAGGCCGAGCCAGAACAGTGCGGAGAAGACGAGTCGCATGGGTCGTATCCTAGCCGATCAGCGGCCGCGGGTGAGTCGGCCCACGTCGATGAACCGCCGGATCCGGCCCTTGCTCCTGGGCGGCGTGCCGTGGACGTCCCAGAACTCGATGCGGTTGCCCGTCCCGGTCTGCGCGTTGACGATGATGTCGCTCACGATCAGCAGGTCGCGGGGCTCCGCAACGCCTTCCCAGCCCTTGTACCAGGCGCCGGTGAGCGAGTGATCCTCGCTCCAGCGCTTGTTGTGCCAGATGATCTTCCACAGCTCCTCCTTGTGGTCGTAGGCGAAGGAGTACATGGCCGTCAGGGTCTGCTTGTCGATCCAGATGTCCTTGAGGTAGGTGAGGATCGTGATGCCGCGGGCGTCGAAAGGCGCCTCCACGGTGGGCCCGGTGGCGAACTTGCGGCGCTCCTTGCGGAAGACGTCGCCGTCGTTCTCCAGGTACTCCGGCTCCGAGCGGTGGGAGAGCCGGATGCCCTGGGAGTGGCCCCGGTAGTAGAGGGGAAGCTGCTCGCCGCGATCCCAGTAGGAGTAGTGGAAGCGGGCCCCGCCGCCGCCTCCACCCCACTGGTAGTCGTGGTTCCACATGATCTTCACGCCGGCATGGGGATCGCCCTCGCAGTCGATCTCCTCCATGGGGAAGGGCTGGCCGGCGGTGTAGTTCTCCAGGCTGCCGTCCGGGCCGATGCGCGCCTGGCCGCGGAAGCGCTCGGTGGCGTCCCGGTAGATCTGCGCGGGCGAGTAGTCGGCCTGGGTCGGACCGATGTCGAGCTGCATGCCCTCGTAGAAGAAGAAGTCCCGGTTGTCCCAGAACGGCTTGGGCAGGTAGGGCTTGAGGCGATCCACCTGGCCGAAGGGGATCGCGTCGCCCTCCTGGAAGGGGACGGCGCCGACGCCGGCGTCCTCCTGGGCGAGGGCGGGGACGGCCGCGAGGCCGAGGACGAGCAGGGGAGCGAGGCGGGGCATGCTGGATCTCCTTCGGAGGCTGCGGGGGAGCGGGGGCGGCGGGCCCGCCCCCGGGTCAGCGGAGGCGTCGGCGCACGCCCGGTCCCGGCGGAAGGCCCGCCTCCTTCCGCTCGCTTGGGCTCAAGCGTCCGTCGCCGTTCTTGTCGTACTTCTCCAGCCACGCTTCGTGCTCGCGTCGCAGCTCGTCCCGCGCCGCGGAGCGCTCGGCCTCGCTGAGGACGCCGTCGCCGTCCGTGTCGAAGCGCTCCAGGAACTGCGAACGCCGCTCGTCGGGGCTGGCGGGGCGGTCCTCCGCCAGGGCGCTCGTTGCCGCGAACAGGCACGCCATGGCGATCAGGGCCATCAGAAGTCGCGCTGCGTGGGTCATGTGGGTCCTCCTGTTTCCGGGGATGTCCGGACGACTCGGAAGCTACGGAAGGGGAGCTGAGCCCAGGCTGAGGCTTCCTGAGAGGTCGCTCAGGAGGCGCTCGGGCGTTTGCCTATGCTGGATCGCGTGCGGATCCTGATCGTGGAAGACGAAGAGGGCCTGGCGCGCGTCCTCGCCGACGGCCTGAAGGCCGAGGGCTTCGAGGCGGACCTCGCCCACGACGGCACGGACGGCCTCTTCAAGGCCCAGGAGGGCCGCTACGACCTCATCCTGCTCGACGTGATGCTGCCCCGCATGAGCGGCTTCCAGGTCTGCACCCGGCTCCGGGAGGAGGGCGTCCAGACGCCGATCCTGATGCTCACGGCCCGGGACGGGGAGGAGAGCGAGCGCCGCGGTCTCGACCTCGGCGCCGACGACTACGTGACCAAGCCCTTCTCCTATCCGGTGCTCGTCGCGCGGGTCCACGCCCTGCTGCGCCGCGGCGGCGAGAAGAGCTGGCCCGTGCTGCGGGTGGGGGACCTCGAGCTCGACACGCGCACCCGCGTGTGTCGCCGGGGCGAGACCGTCGTGAAGCTCACCGCCCGGGAGCTCTCGCTGCTCGAGTTCCTGATGCGCAACCCGGGCGCCGTCCACTCGAAGCAGGCGATCCTGGACGCGGTCTGGGGCTTCGACTACGAGGGCGACTACAACGTCGTCGAGGTCTACATCCGCTACCTGCGCCAGAAGCTCGACCGGCCCTTCCAGCGCCACAGCATCAAGACCCTGCGCGGGCTGGGCTACCGGCTCGAGGCCGACGGGTAGCGCCCGTGGCGGACGGCGCTCGGACGGCGAGGGGCTGGGGTCTGCGGGTGCGCCTGAGCGGGCTCGCGGCTGGCGCGGTCGCGGCCGCGCTCCTCGTGGGCGGTGCGATCTGGGTGTGGGCCGTCGAGTACCGGATGCTCGAAGATCTGCGCGAGCGCGACCGGGAGCGGGCGTTCCGCCAGGTCTTCGTCCGGGTCAAGATCGTGGGGCCGCTCCCTGTCGATCCGTTCCCCGAGTCCGACCTCGTGGTGATCACGCCCGGCGGAGACGTCGAGTTCACCGGAGACCCGGCGCTGCGGGACCCCGACCTGCAGGCGTGGCTGGCCGCCCAGCGCGAGGCCCCCCGCTTCGCGCCAGCGGCCCGGGAGATGGGCGAGATCATCCGGCAGGCCGAGCGGGCCGTGCGGGAGTGCGTCCGGGGCGCCTTCCTCGACCAGCGCGGGGAAGGCCGGCTGCTGCGCTTCCCGCGGCTGGGTGGCGACGCCGGGGGAGCCTGCCGCGAGGTCGTCGACGCGGCACGCGCCGAGGCCAGCGAGCGGGCGGGGGCGCTCCAGTGGCCGCAGCGGGTGGCGGACATGCCGGACGGGGGACGCCGCCTGCAGACCGCCATCGTGGTCCAGCTTCCCGGGGAGGCGGAGCCCTACGCGCTCGCCCTCCACTCGCCGCTCGATGCCATCGACGCCACCCTCGGCGTCATCGCCCGCAGCCTGCTCTTCGGTGGACCGGTGCTGATCGCCTTCGTGGCGGGCCTTGCCTGGCTGCTCCTCGGACGCTCCCTGCGCGTGGTCGGCGATCTCCAGCGCGAGGCCGAGCAGATCGCCTTCGGAAGCCTCGAGCGGCGACTCGAGCTGCCGCCCGCGGACGACGAGGTCCGCCGGCTCGCCGCCAGCCTGAACCGCATGCTCGACCGGGTGGCGGAGGGCGCGGCGCAGCAGCGCGCCTTCGTCGGCGACGCCTCCCACGAGCTGCGCAGCCCCATCGCGGCGCTGCGCGCGCAGCTCGAGGTGGGTCTGGCGCATCCCGACGAGGCGGACTGGCCCCGGCGGGCCCGGGAGGCCAGCGAGCAGGTGATCCGCATGCAGCGCCTCGTCGACGACCTGCTCCGGATGGCGCGCCTCGACGAGCCGGGGGGCTCCAGCGACGCGCGGCCCCGGCCCGTCTCGGACATCGACCTCGACGACCTGGTCCGCCTCGAGGCCGCCGGACTGCGCGAGGCCGAGGTGTCGCTCCTCGGCGTCTCGCCCGTGCGGGTGCGGGGCATCGAGTCCGATCTGCGGCGCGTGGTGGGCAACCTGCTCGAGAACGCCGAGCGCTACGGCAAGGGGCGCATCCAGGTCTCACTCACCCAGCAGGGCGAGGAGGCCCACCTCGAGGTCGAGGACGACGGCCCGGGCATTCCGCCCGAGGAGCGCGAGCGTGTCTTCGCACGCTTCACGCGCCTGGACTGGAGCCGGAGCCGCGCCTCCGGCGGCGCCGGGCTCGGTCTCTCCCTGGCCCGGGGGCTGGTCCGGGAGCACGGCGGCAACATCTGGATCGAAGAGGGTCGCATGGGCGGCGCCCGCTTCGTGGTAGTGCTTCCCGTCGATCCGGCGCGCGCTGCGGGGTGAGCCCGGCGCCGGGGGCTGGCCGAGGCCGGCCGCCGGCGAGACGAGGCGGCGACGCCCTCGGCGTCGAACGACGGCCGCGACCGTCTGTACCACGCGAAGTCCCGCCTTCGCGTCCTCCCCCAGCGGCACGCGCCGGGAGACCCACTCCGGTGCCAGCGCAGCGCAGCCGAGGGGGCCGTAGGCGCAGGCGAGGGCCGCCGCGAGCCAGACCCAGGCGCCGAACTTCTGCATCGATCGCTCCTCCCGCGATCGGTGCGAGGAACGTGACGAAGGGGCCCTGAGACGAGGCTGAGGCCAGCTGAAGCGCTTCTCAGCGGGAGCGCGGTGGACGGTGGGCGCCGGCGGCGGGCGCCGCTACAGGCGGTCCAGGATCGGGACCGTGATGCTGGCCTGGGAGTCGCCGGGCTGCTTGTCGCCGTAGATGCCCTGGAAGAACTCGCTGCGCACCATGTCGGCGAAGAACGCGACGCCGGGGTAGTAGACGATCGCCACGGTGTCGAACTGGTAGTCGCGCTCGACGCGGACCGCCTGGCCCACGTGCATGGGGCCGTAGCCGCCCTCGGCCATGGGGCCGAACATGGACATCCCGTAGCGGCGATCGGCGGCCTGCTGCTCGGGCGTGCCCCCCCTGAGCAGGTTCACGATCACCACGGCGTCGGCCCCGAGCTCCCGCTCCTCGAGGAGCCGTCCCGCGTACGCCTGGGACTCGGGGAACGCCTCGGGGTGCGCGGCCCGCGTGAACGGGAAGTACGACGGTCGGCCGCGCACGATCTGGCCCGCGCGCAGGGCCAGCAGACCCTGGGGGATCAGGGCGTTCACGACGGGCCAGCGCCGGAACCCCTGCACGTAGACCTCCTGGAAACGGTCGACCGCCCTGCGCATCGGCTCCGACTGCACGTGTCGGTCGAACGCCGCGCGCGAGGGGTACTGGAGGAGGACGATGGCGCTCCAGTCCTTCTCCCCGATCTGCGCGGAGGCGAGGCCGGCCAGGACGACCTTCCCGGCGTAGATCCAGCGGGCCTCGGAGCCCTCGCTGGCGCGCTTCAGCGCCCGCACCTCCTCCACGACGTCGTCGCCCGGGGCCACGCTGAGGAAGGCCAGGACGTGGAAGGCACCCGAGGCGTGGAAGATGGGCTGGCGATCCTGGACGACGTCCCGCCGCGCGCGCAGGTAGCGCTGGTGCTGCCAGAGCATCGCGGAGGCGGCCCCCAGGACGACGACCAGCAGGACGATCGCCACGACCTTCAAGAGCGCGGATCCAGCCTCAGCAGGTCCCGGGGCGGGAAGCCCATGAGGAACAGGACCGGCAGCGGGATCGGGTACTCGGCGGCCACCCGCGTGAACTCCTCGCCCTCCACGGCGACGGCGGTGTAGTCGCCGGTGGACCCGTCGATGGCGACCCGCACCTCCGGGTTCTCGAGCGCCCGCCGGTACCAGGCCCGGGGCCAGTGGTGGGCGGAGACGTAGAGCTTCCCGCCGCTCTCGAACCGCGCGAGCCGGCGCTCGTGGGACGTACCCGACGCATCCGTCGTGGTGAGGACGAGCATGGGGATCTTCGTCCGGTCCAGGGTCGGCTGGCAGACCCCCAGGAACACCTCGAAGAGCACGACGAGTCCTGCGTAGGAGACGCCGACGATCGCGACCCACTTCACGGCCTTCATGGGGCTTCCTCCCGAAAGGGCCCTACTCCGCGATGTAGAGCGACGTGCGCTCCAGACCCGCACGCCGGTGCTTCACCGCAGCCCGGTAGCCCGGCATGTACTCGAGCACGAACAGGGAGCGCGGCGTCGGGTACTCCAGCACGGCCACGCTGTCCCAGTCGCCTCCGGCGGACGTCTCGACCGCCGGCTCGACCACGACGGGTCCCGTGCGGCCGGCGTAGGTCAGCCGGCCCCCGAGCATCATCACGCTGCGGATGGCGACGAGCCCGTAGCGGCGGTTGTAGGCCACGTCGCCGCTGACGTCGGGCTTCGCGACCGGCTCGTCGTAGGTGGCCCGGTCGCGCACCTTCAGGAAGTTGATCATGTAGGCGGGGGTGTCGCGCTCGTTGTCGAGATGTCGCTCGATCTCCGCGCGGGTGGGATTGATCCCGCCGTACGCGCCCATCGTGTCCGCCACCATCTCGTCGATGTTTCCGCGTTCGAGCACGGCCTCCAGCGTCGCTGGCCTGGGCTCGAGGAGCACGCCGACGCTGCGCAGGACTGCGGCGACGCCGGGCAGGAAGAAGGGGGGCATCGGGGCCCGCAGCACGTGGGCCTGTACGTCCTCGAGCCCGGCGACCGAGGGCTTGCGCCCGGCCGCGGCGACGAGCGTGGCCTCGTCCGGGAACCGCACGATGGCCGCGTGGGTCCAGTGATCGGGATCGTCGCCGATGAAGGTGTACTCGCAGCGCGCCCGCCACGGCAGCGTGCCGCCGGCCTCGCGGACCGCCGCCGCGAAGGTCTCGTCGGCGCCGCCGGCGCAGCGCAGCATGTAGAGAAACATGGGGGCGCGGCGGCCGGAGATCGCCTCGAGACGGACGGGTTCGGGCAGGAAGGCTCGCGCCATCGGTCTCCTCCGGCTTCCTAGAGGGTGAGCCCGGCGTCGCGCAGGAGCGCCGAGAGCGTTCGCACCATGACGCCCCGCGCCCGCACCACCGAGAGCCCCCGGCTGCGGCGCAGGAGCTCCCACTGGGGAGGGCTCGCGGCCGTGAAGAGGGCCTCCAGGACCTCCCCGCGCTCGGCCTCGGGGAGCGCCTCGAGCTCGGGGCCGAAGATCCGCTCCACGTCCGTCCGCTGGCGCTTCAGGGCCTCGCGGGAGACCCGCCAGGCCTGGTCGCAGGCGCTGCCGACCAGGACCTGGGCCGTCAGGGCGCGGGCCACGGGCGCGGTGGCCTCGAAGAACCTCGCCCGCGCATCGGCGAAGAGGGCCACGCGCTCGGCCAGGGGGCGGTCGGGCGGGATCTCCACGAGCAGCGGGTGGTAGCGCTGCATGCCCGCCTCGTTCACCGCGTCGTAGAGCTCGGCCAGATCCTTGAAGTGGTAGAAGATCGAGCGGCGCGAGAGGCCGGCCCGATCGGCGATCTGGTCGGCGCTCGGCTGCAGGACGCCCTCCTGGACGAGATCCAGGCAGGCCTCGCAGATGGCGCGCCGGGAGCGCGCCACCCGGCCCTCCGCACCGGCCGGGCGGCCGGTGTCGGCCGTCGCCCTGCGCGCCATGCTCACCCTCCTAGCGGCGCGCCATGCCCTCGAGGGCGCCGGCCTCGCGCCAGCCTTCGAGGATCTTGAAGAACTCGACGGAGCCGCCGCCGTAGAAGCCGTCCTGGGCGCTGCGTTCGCCCACCTTGCCCTCGTTGTTGTAGTAGCCGGGGGTGCAGTTCTCGAAGAAGTCGCCGGCATTGCGCGCCTTGGCCACGCACTGGTCGACCCAGGCCTGCTCCCCCTCGGGCGTCACCTCCAGGGCCTCGAGGCCCTCGTCGGTGGCGCGACGGATGAGATAGGCGATGTGCTTGGCCTGCTCGTTCAGGAGGTGCGGATAGCTCGCCGTGAAGCCGGCCTGGGCGTTGCTCATGATGTAGCAGTTCGGGAAGCCGTGGACGTGCATGCCGTGGAGCGTGCGTACGCCTCCGGTCCACTTCTCGCTCAGGCTCTCTCCGTCGCGGCCGTAGAGCTGCATTCCGGCGCGCCGGCAGTAGTCGGTGCCCACCTCGAAGCCGCTGGCGTAGATCAGGCAGTCGACCTCGTACTCCCGGCCCTCGACGACGACGCCGGTGGCCGTGATGCGCTCGACGCCCTTGCCGTGGGTGTCCACCAGGGTGACGTTCGGACGGTTGAACGCCGCCAGATACTCGTTGTGGAAGCAGGGGCGCTTGCAGAACTGCCGGTAGTAGGGCTTCAGCGCCTCGGCGGTCTCCGGGTCCTTCACCTCCGCGTCCACCCGGGCGCGGATCTCCTCCATCTTCTCGAAGTCCGCGAGCTCCACCGCCCGCGCGATGCCCTCGGGCGAGAGATCGGCGCTTCGGCCCTCGCGCATGCCCAGCAGCAGCTTGGTGATGATGGCGGTCCAGCCGTCGTTGACGAGATCCTCGGCCTGGGGGACGCCCGAGACCAGGCAGTTGAAGTTGTCCATCCGCTTCTGGTGCCAGCCGGAATCCAGCGCCGCCGCCCACTTGGGGTCCGTCGGCGGGTTGTGCTTGACGTCGATGGACGAGGGCGTGCGCTGGAACACGTAGAGGCGCTCGGCCCACTCGCCCACGTGGGGCACGCACTGCACGGACGTGGCGCCGGTCCCGATGATGCCGACGCGCTTGCCCCGCAGGCCCGTGAGGTTGCCGTTCGAATCGCCCCCGGTGTAGCCATAGTCCCAGCGGCTGGCGTGGAAGGAGTGGCCCCGGAAGTCTTCGATGCCGGGGATTCCGGGGAGCTTGGGCCGATTGAGGGGGCCGGTGGCGAGGCAGACGTAGTGCGCCCGCATCCGGTCGCCGTGGTTCGTGGCGATGATCCAGCGCGCGGCGTCCTCGTCCCAGCGGAGCTCCTCGACCCGGGTCCGGAAGCAGGTGTCCCGGTAGAGATCGAACCTGCGGGCGATGGCCTGGCTGTGGGCGAGGATCTCGTCGCCGTCGGAGTACTTCTGCTTGGGCGTGTAGCCCACCTCCTCGAGGAGGGGCAGGTAGGTGTAGGACTCGATGTCGCAGGCGATGCCCGGGTAGCGGTTCCAGTACCAGGTCCCGCCGAAGTCCGCGGCCGGATCGATGATGCGGATGTCCTCGATGCCGGCCTGGCGCAGCCGCGCGCCGGCCAGGAGCCCGCCGAAGCCCCCGCCGATGATGGCCACCTCGACCTCGTCCGTGAGCGGCTCGCGGCGGAAGCCGGGCTCGACGTAGGGGTCGTCCAGGAAGTGGGCGAACCGGCCCGCGACCTCGACGTACTGCTCGTTGCCGTCGTCCCGGAGGCGCCTGTCGCGCTCCTCGCGGTACCGGCGACGCAGGGCGTCGGGATCGAAGGCGGGCGGCGGACCGGCGTCGGATGCGCTCATGGGACGGACTCCCTGGGTGGGGCCAGGGCGGAGGGCCCTGGCCCGGTGACTCCGAGTCTGTCATTATTGCACCCCGAGTGCAAGGAGACCCCCCATGAAGATCGGACTCATCCCCGTCAACGTCGCCGTCCCCAGCGTGGACGCCATGGTCGCGCTGGCCCGCAAGGCGGAGGCCGTCGGCGTCGAGTCGGTCTGGACCTTCGAACACGTGATCGTGCCGAACGACTACCAGTCCCGATACCCGTACAGCGCCGATGGCAAGATGGGCGTCACGCCCGAGACGAACTTCGTGGATCCCCTGGTCGCGCTCGGCGTCGTGGCCCAGGCCACCGAACGGCTGCGGCTCGGCACCGGCGTCAACATCCTGCCCCAGACGAACCCCCTGCTGTTGGCGAAGCAGGCCGCCAGCCTCGACTTCGTCTCCGGCGGCCGATTCATGCTCGGCGTCGGGATCGGCTGGCTGCGGGAGGAGTACGACGCCATGGGAACCCCCTTCGAGCGGCGCGGCGCCCGCTTCGACGATTACCTGGCGGCCATGCGGAAGGTGTGGTCCGGCGAGACCGTCGAGCACCAGAGCGAGCATCTCTCCTGGAGCGGCTTCCAGAGCCACCCCGCGCCGCTCCAGAAGCCCTTCCCGGTGGTGATCGGCGGCTCGAAGGGCAAGGCCTTCGAGCGCATCGCCCGCTACGGCGACGGCTGGTTCGCCCCGCTGGTCGCCGCCGACCAGCTGAAGCCCCTGATCGAGCCGCTCGAGAAGGCCTGCGCGGCCGAGGGCCGCGACCCGAAGACGGTCGAGATCTCCACGATGTGGATCCCGGCCATGGGGCTCGACAGCCTGCGCCAGCTCCAGGATCTCGGCGTCTCGCGCCTGATCGTCCCGCTCCAGGCGCTCGGCGGCGAGGGCCCGGTGGAGGCCCTCGACGGCCTCGCCGACCAGGTGATCGCGAAACTCTGATGGGCGAGGCCGCGCCGGCCTTCCCGACCCCGAGGAGAGAGATGCTGAAGCTCCACTTCGCCCCGAACTCGCGCGCCGGTCGCATCGTCTGGCTGCTCGAGGAGCTCGGGCTCGACTACGAACTCAACAAGATGGCCTTCCACCCGAAGGACTTGAAGGCACCGGAGCATCGGGCGAGGCACCCGCTCGGCCGCGTGCCGGTCCTCGAGGACGGCGAGGTCTCCATCTTCGAGTCCGGCGCGATCGTCGAGTACATCATGGCGCGCCACGGGGATGGCGGGCTGAAGCCGGCCGTCGATGCGCCCGAGTTCCCCGAGTACCTCCAGTGGTTCCACTACTGCGAGGGCATGGTGATGCCGCCGATCAACACGATCATGGTGCACAGCGTGCTGCTGCCGCCGGAGCGCCGCGATCCGACGGCCCTCGCCCAGGCCCAGCGCCTATTGTCGCGGGCCGTCGCGCCGGTGGATGCGGCCCTCGAGGGGCGCGAGTACCTCGTCGGCCCGTTCACCGCGGCGGACATCATGCTCGGCCACTCGCTCTTCATGGCCAATCGCCTGGGACAGGTGTCGGACGAGCTGGAGAACCTGAAGGGCTACATCCAGCGGATCGAGAGCCGACCGGCGTTCCAGAAGGCGATCCAGATGTAGCCGGGGCCGGGCGCCCGCTACATCTCCCGGAGCACGCGCTTCAGGACCTTGCCGGAGGGATTCCTCGGGATCTCGTCCAGGTGGACCACGTCGCGCGGAACCTTGTGCCGCGCCAGGTTCGCCTTCACGTGGTCCTTCGCCGCGCTCTCGTCGAAGGACGCGCCCTCGCGGAGCACCAGGAAGGCCTTCAGGCGCTGGCCGAACTCCTCGTCCGGTACGCCGATCACCGCCGCCTCGATCACCGCCGGGTGGTCCGACAGGAGGTCCTCGACCTCCGAGGGGAAGACGTTCTCCCCGCCCGAGACGATCATGTCGTCGTCGCGGCCCTCCACGAAGAGGCGCCCCTCCGCGTCGAAGTGGCCAACGTCTCCGATCGACATCAGCCCTTCGATCTGCTCCTTGGTGCCGCCGCCGGTGTAGCCCTCGAACTGGGCGCTGTTGCCGACGAAGATGCGGCCCGTGGTGCCATCGGGAACGGGATTGCCCTGCGGATCGAAGATGCGGACGGTCGCGCCGAGGGGCGGCTTGCCCGCGGTGCCCGGCGCGGAACGCAGCTCCTCGGGCACGGCGATCGACGCGAGGCTGACCTCCGTCGAGCCGTAGACGTTGTAGAGGTTGTCGCCGAAGGTGTCCATCCAGCGCAGGGCCAGCTCGCCGGGCAGTGCGGAGCCGCTGCAGCCCACCATGCGCAGCGACGACGTGTCGTACTTCCGGATCACCTCGGCGCCGAGTGCCAGGATGCGGCTCAGCATGACGGGCACGACCACCAGGTTGTTCACCCGGTGCTCCTCGATGGCCTGGAGCACGCGCTCCGGATCGAAGCGGCGGTGCATGACGAGCGTGTTGGCGAATGAGCTCCCGATCGCATAGTTGGTGAGCCCCCAGGCATGGAAGGTGGGTGCAGAGAGCAGCATGGTCTCCCCTACCCGGAAGGGCAGCCGCTCGAAGAGGCCGACCATGCTGTCGAGGTCGAGCTCCAGCTTGGAGCGACTGGCGCCCTTGGGCGTGCCGGTGGTCCCGGAGGTGAGGATCGTGGTGCGGCCGGGCCTCGCGGGTCTGGGCAGGCGGCCCGGCTCGTTCTGCCGGACGAGTTCGTCGAGGGTCGGCACCTCGGACCCGTCGCGATCGATCCACGCGCGGAAGCGTCGCAGGTGCGCCGCGCCCGCCTGGACGATCGCCTCGAACTCGTCGTCGTAGATGATCGTCTTCGCGCCCTCGCGCTCGAGCACGTCGCCGAGCTGCGGGCCGGAGAACCCCGTGTTCAGGAAGAGGGCGTCGGCACCGAGCGCGCTCGCGGCCGCGGTGGCCTCGACGAAGCCCCGATGGTTGCGGGCCAGGATGCCCACGTTGTGGTCGGGCCCGACGCCGACGGCCCGCAGACCCTGGGCGATGCGCTGGGTGCGGTCGTACAGCTCGTTGAAGGTCGTCCCTCCGGCCTCGTCGACGATGGCGGGCTGGTCGCCGCGGTAGTGCCGACCCGTCACCACCCCGGCGGCGGGGTTGCCCGCGCCGGCCGCGAGGCCGCCCCGCACGAGCGAGACGAAGAAGCTGGGCGACAGCACGCCCAGCTGATGGAACACCCGCGCCGCGTGGGTCGTGCGCGCCACCAACCCGCGTTGCGGCGCCTGTGCCGAGGTCATGGGAGCAGCTCCTGCTCAGCCCCGCGGCAGGTCCGCCTGCATGATGGCGATGGACTCCTTGCGCGTGACGAGCTTGTTGCCAGCGTAGGCCTTCGCGGGCAGCGCGGCGAGCTCGGCCGCCAGGCCCCGGGCCCGCTCCAGCGCCTGGCCCGCGGGCACCACCTCGTCGAGGAATCCCGCCTCGAGCGCGCCGTCGGGATCGTAGACGCGCGCCTGCACGATCGACGGGATCCAGAGCCGCTGGGAGAGGCGCGCCTTGAGCGGCTCGAGGGCCCAGGGGGTGAGGCGCATGCCCATCCGCGTCTCGGTCATGCCGATCTTGAACGGGCCCTGCTCGCCGATGCGGGTGTCGCACGTGCACATCCAGATCGCCCCGATCGTGAAGGCGTGGCCCGTGCAGGCCGCCACGAGCGGCTTCGGGAACGACCAGAGGCGCAGCGCGAGCTCCGCGCCTCCGCGGGCCAGCGCCGCGATCGCCTTCACGTCGCCGCCGGTCATCGTCGGCAGATGGAAGCCCGCGCAGAAGGAGCCCGGCCGTCCCGCGATCACGACAGCCTTGGCGTCGGCCTCGGCCTTGTCGAAAGCCACGTTCAGGTGGGCCAGGGCCTGCTGGGTGATCGCGTTCTTCTTGCCGTCGTCCATCGCGACGACGGCGACGCCATCCTGCAGGTCGATCGAGACGTCCAAGGGGTTCTCCTCCGATCCCGCCGACGGAGCGTCGCATAGTGGCACGCTCCATGTCAATATCGTGATCCCGGCACGGCCGTGCGGTTCGCGGGGTCCCTAGTTCGACCAGTAGATGTACTCGTCGTCCGGGGCGTCCGGCCGGGACAGATCCTTGTCGAGGTTGATGGGTACCATCACCTGGCTCGGCCAGGCGGGCTCGGCCTGCTCGGCGTTGTAGGCGGCGAGTGCCGCCCGCAGCTCGGCCAGCTTCTCGGGACGTTCGCGGGAGAGGTCGCGCTCCTCGTTGGGGTCCGAGCTCAGGTCGAAGAGCCAGGTCCGGCCCGGGGGATCGCTCACGTTCAGCTTCCAGCCGTTCACGAGCGCCGTCTGGGAGGCGCCGCTGCGCCAGAAGAGCGCCTCGTGGGGCACGCCCCGGGCCTCGCCAGTGGCGAAGGGGACCAGATCGACGCCGTCGACCACGCGGTCGTCGGGCAGGGGCGCCCCCGCGGCCGCCGCCGCCGTGGCATACATGTCGAAGTGATGCACGGGCGCCCGTACGACGCTTCCCGGCGGGATGCGCGCGGGCCACCTGGCGAAGAACGGCACGTGGATCCCGCCTTCGAACAGGGTGATCTTCCAGCCCCGGAAGGGGCGGTTCACCTCGGGCAGGCCGATGTAGCCGGCGCCGCCGTTGTCGGACGTGAACAGCACGAGCGTGTCGTCTTCGAGTCCGTTGCGCTCCAGGGCCTCGAGCACCTGCCCCACGCCGCGGTCGAGGCTGCGGATCATCGCGGCGTAGACGCGCTCGCGATGGAGCTTGATGTGCCCGAGGGCCTCGTAGTCCTCGCGGGTCGCCTGCAGCGGCGTGTGGGGCGCCCAGTGGGCGAGATAGAGGAAGAAAGGGCGGTCCCGGTTGGCCTCGATCACCTCGACGGCCTGCTGGGTGTAGTAGTCGGTGAGGTAGCCGTCGGGCTCGAAGGCCGGTCCCCCGTTGAAGGTGGCCGCGAAGCGCATGGCGGCCCACAGGAAGCGGTCGATCGGATCGAACTCCTGCTTGGCATTCACCACGTCCGGATGGTCTTCCGGGAGGTAGAGGCCGCTCGCCATCAGCAGGCTCTCGGCGAAGCCCTGGTCCCGGGGCGCCATGCCGTTCGCCCGGCCCAGGTGCCACTTGCCGATGTGGACGGTGTGATAGCCCTGCCCGGCCAGCAGCTCGGCGATCGTGATCTCCGAGGTGGGCATGCCCATCTCGTCGTAGGGGATCGCCTCGGCCCCCTCGACGGTGACCGAGGTGCGCAGGCGTCCTTCCGGCGTCGGCGCGAGCGGCGCGAGGGCAATCATGCCCGGCGGCGTGGGTGTGAACTCGAAGCCGAAGCGGGTGCCGTAGCGGCCCGACATGAGCGCGGCGCGGGAGGGCGCGCAGGTTCCGTTGGCCGCGTAGCCGTTGGTGAAGTTCACGCCCTCGGCCGCGATCGAGTCGATGTGGGGCGTGGGGACCGTGCCCCCGGCGACGCCCCCGCCGCCGAAGGTGAGGTCGTTCCAGCCGAGGTCGTCGGCGAGGATCAGGACCACGTTGGGCGGCCGCTCCCCGGGTGCGCGTCCGAGGGGATCGGTCCCGGAGGCCCAGGTGATGTCCTGGTTGGGCCCGACCGGGAGTCGACGCTCCATCAGGAAGCCGATCAGGCCGAGCGCGATCGGTATGCGGTTGACGAAGAGCACGGCTCCGAGCAGCAGCAGTCCGGCGAGGATGCCGCCCGCCCACTTCAAGCCTCGACTCATCCTGTCCTCCAGAGGGCCTCGCAGCCCGTCCCGTCGAGGACCTCGTCGACCCCCGACCGCGCCCCGCCGTCGAGGGCCGCGTACGCCTCGCGGAGCCAGCGCAGGCACTTCACCTGGTAGGCGAACGGCTGCTGCACCCAGGGCCGGCCGTCGATCTCGCACTCGACCCGCTCGGCACCCCGCTCGATCGCCGCCGCGTTGCCGAGCAGGAAGGGCACGTGGACCCGCCCGATCTCGCACAGGAGTGCCCGAAGGGTGGGGGCCGGATCGGCCAGATCGATCCAGTCCGTCTCGCTCACCTCCAGCCCGCTCACGTCCTCGAGCCGCTCGGTCCACGCGTAGGCACGGGGCGACACCTCCAGCGCGATCCGTGCGGGCGTGGGATCGGTGATCACCAGCATCGTCATCTGCCCGTAGCACGCGAAGTCGCCGGCTCCGGGCCGCTGGCCCAGCAGGTAGGGCTGGTTCTGGATGTGGGCGTCGAAGATCTCCAGATAGCGACGCCAGCTGGCTTCGATGACCGGCGCCGTGACCTCGTTCGAGCCGACCACGCCGATCCGGGAGATCTGCCGCTCGGCGATCGCCTTCCGGGCCTGCTCTCCCTGCGGGCGGGTCATCTGGATCCACTGCCCGTAGGGCAAGTAGGCGCTGGCTTTCTCCGTGTCCGGCGGATACGCCCAGCGATAGTGGAACATGCACTTGCTGAGCCACTCGTCTCCGTAGTCCTCGATCAGCGCGTCGACGAAGCGGAGGGCCGGATCGGTCGGGCGCAGGGGTCGGTCCGGGTAGACCTGCTCGAGACGGTCGAGGATCGGGGTCGTGTCCGACATCGCCACGGTGGGCTCGCCGTCGGGCCCCGGCAGGACCAGGTACGGCAGCAGGGGCCGGGGTCGCCTCGGCAGGTCCTCCGCCTCCTGGCTCCCCATGACCACGAATCGGTACGGGAGGCGCCGGTAGCGGAGCGCGGCCCGCAGCTTGCGCGTGTAGGGCGAGGCGCCCACGCCCACCAGTCGCAGGTCTCCGGTCGTCACGCCGGTCGGCCCGTCTGCGGTCCCGGCTCGAACCGGAACGAGTCCATGGAGCTGAACCGCACCCGGAACCAGCGCCACCAGGGCGTCCGCGGGAAGGGCAGCGAGGCGTCGCCATGGTGGTCGAGGTAGTAGCTGTGGGCGGCGACGCAGGCGGCGTCGGTGAAGACCGCGTTCCGGGAGCGCTTGCGCATGTCGGCCATGTAGCGGTCGTGGGCCTCCTGGCGCGCCTCGACCCAGGTGGCCTTCCGGGCCCGGGCGTGCTTCATGCAGCGCAGGATGTACTTCACATGGGGCTCGAGCATGGCGAACCAGTTGAAGCCGCCCGAGTACGGTCCCGCCGTCAGGAAGAAGTTCGGGAACCCCGGCACCGACACGCCGCCGTAGGCCTGGTAGCGGTTCTCGTACCACCACTTGCCGAGCTCCACCCCGCCGAGGCCATGGACGTCGAAGCTGGGTGCGTTGCCGGGCTCCAGGGTCCTGAAGCCGGTGGCGAGGATCAGGACGTCGACCGCGTGCAGGACGCCGTCGCTCGTGAGGATTCCCTCGGGTCGGATGCACTCGATCGACTCCGTCACGAGATCGACGTTGTCGCGGTTGAAGGACTGGAGGTAGTCGTTGGAGAGCGCGGGGCGCTTGCAGCCGAAGCCGTACTTCGGGACGAGCTTCTCGTGGAGCGCCGGATCCTTCACCGACCTGCGGATATAGGCGGCCTGGGCCGCTTCCACGCGCTTCACGAGATTCTTCGAGCGCGCGTAGTTGACGGTCAGGTAGGTGCCCAGCTCGAGGAACGTCTCGGTCGCGTAGCGGCGCAGGCGTCGGAAGGCCCGGGTGCTGCGTGGATCGAGTCTTCCCCGACGGGGGATCGGCGCATCCCGGCGCGGGCCCACCCAGATCGGCGTGCGCTGGAAGACCTCGAGGTGCCCGACCTCCGGCGCGATCGAGGGGACGACCTGCACGGCGGATGCGCCGGTGCCGATGATGCCCACGCGCCTGCCGGCCAGGGGAACGTCGTGATCCCACTCCGCCGTGTGCATGGTGGTCCCTTCGAAGCGCTCGAGCCCCTCGATGTCGGGCCGCTTCGGGACGCTCAAGAAGCCCGTGCAGGCGACGAGATAGCGAGAGCGCAGGACGTCGCCCCCCGCCAGGTGCGTGGTCCACGTGTGGGTCTCTTCGTCGAAGACCGTGCGGCGTACCTCGGCGCCGTAGCGGATGTGGGGCTTCACCCCGTACTTCTCGGCCACGGCATGGACGTACTGGTGGATCTCCGTGCCCGGCGCGAATACCCGCGACCAGGGGAAGTCGATCTCGTAGGAGAAGCTGTAGGAGATGCTGGGAATGTCGACGGCGATCCCGGGGTAGGTGTTCTGGCGCCAGGTGCCGCCCAGGTCGTGCGCCTTCTCGAGGATGACGTAGGAGCCCATCCCTTCGCGCTGCAGCTCGATGGCGGTGCCGATGCCCGAGATGCCCGCACCGACGATGACGGTCTCGACGTCCAGGGGGACGTCCGCGGGGGCGAGATCGGGGGAGCGGGTGTCGGCGAGCATGGGGGCTCCTCGGACGGGTCCAGGTCTCTAGTGGCCTTCCAGGACGTGGGGGATCGCGTGGGACCAGGCGCGGCGCGTCTGCAGCGGGCTCCGGTCGTAGGAGAGCCGGAACTGCTCCCAGGACTCGACCGAGGTGAGGGAGGCGATGGTGGCCACCGCGTCCTCCCGCTGGGCGGCCGTGAGCGCGCGAAGCTCGGGCGCGAAGTGGGCCCGGATCTGCTGGCACATGGCTTGGCGCGCGGCGTCGACGAACTCGGCCGCCCCCGGATCCCGCAGCGTGAAGCTGCGCAGGAGCCGGGCCAGCAGGTGCGTCTGCTCCCACAGCTCGACGCGGACGGCGGCGAAGCGCGCGATGCGTTCTTCGAGGGGTCCCACGCCGCTGTCGGGGACCTGCACCAGGTGGGGAAAGCGTCGCATGATCCGGAGGGCGGCATCCTGGCGCAGCTGGTCGAGGGACGCGAAGTAGCGGAACAGCGTGGCCATGGAGATGCCGGTGCGCTGGGCCACCTGCTCGGAGCTCGGGGGGAGATGGCCCTCGAGCACGAGGTCGATGAAGGCATCGACAGCGCGCACCCGGCGCTCGCTGAGGGCCGGGCGTCGGTCGGGGCGGGTGGTCTCGCGGACGGCCGGGTCGGACATCTACCCGGGTCCCGGGCGGCGCGTGCCATGGCCTGAGAGTCTCACTCTCATCGAGGTGAGAGTTCCACTCTCACCGAGGGCTGTCAAGCGGCGGACGCCAGCCGCGCGGCGGCGACCGCGGCCTGGCCCACGGCCAGGCCGCCGTCGTTCGGCGGCACGCGGCGGTGGGTCCAGGCGCAGCGGCCGGCGGCGGTGATCCGCGCGCGCACCGCCTCGAGGAGCAGCCGGTTCTGGAAGCAGCCTCCGGTCAGCAGGATGGGCAGGGGGCCGTGGCGGCGCTCGGCGTCGAGGGCGACGTCCGCGAGCCGCCGCGCCAGGGCGAGATGGAAGCGGCGCGCGAGCCGCGCCGGGTCCTCTCCCCGGGCGTGGCCGACCGCCAGCGCCCGGACCAGGTCGGCGGCGGGGATCGTCGAGGGGTCGGCGCCGGCGGGTGCCTCCGAGGTCGCGCAGGCGTCGTCCGCGGGCGGCCGTGAAGCGTCCGCGGGGGCCCGCGCGGCGAGCGACTCGAGCGCCATGGCCGGGGCGCCCTCGTGGCTCGCGACGTCGCCCCGATCGAGGAGGGAGGCCACCGCGTCGAAGAGACGGCCGCACGAGGAGGTCCAGGCGCCATTCACGCCGCGCTCCGCCATCCGCTCGAGGAGCGCGAGCGACGAGGCCTCGCGGCGCGCGTGCCACGGCAGGGGCGGGGCGTCGCCCTCCGGAAACGCCCGGGCGAGCCAGCGGGCCGCGGCCCGCCACGGCTCCCGCGCGGCCCGGTCGCCGCCAGGCAGGAACACGGGCTCCAGGTGGGCGAGCCGCTCGAACCGCGCCAGCTCGACCCGCAGCAGCTCGCCGCCCCACAGGCTGCCATCGGGGCCGAAGCCCATGCCGTCGAGGCACAGGGCCAGCGCCGGCCCCGGGTGCCCGTGCTCCACGAGACACGAGACGGCGTGGGCGTGGTGGTGCTGGACCGCCAGGGTGGGCAGACCGGACTCGCGGGCGAAGGCCGTGCCGAGTTGGTCCGGGTGCAGGTCGTGGGCGATGCGAACGGGGGCGAAGGCCGCCTGGTCGCGAAGCGCGTGCACCCGCAGCTCCAGGGCGGCCAGGGAGCGCAGCGATTCCAGGTCGCCCACGTGGGCTTCGAGGTGGATCTCGCCGTCGACGAGCAGCGCGGGGGCGCACTTCAGGTCGCCCCCCACCGCGAGAATCGGCGGCGCCCCGGCGGCGACGGGCCAGGGCAGGGCCAGGGGCGCGGTCGCGCGCGACCGCCGGATCGGGATCGGCCCGCCGGGGGCGGTGCGGAACACGCTGTCGTCGCAGGGCCGCGCCACGCCGCGGTCGTGGACGACGAAGAGGTCCGCGATGCCGGCGAGCCGCTCCCGGGTGCCCTCGTCCTCGTGCTCCGTGGGCTCGCCCGAGCGGTTGGCCGACGTCAGCACCAGGGCCCGGAAACGCGGGGCGTCCCGGTCGGGCCGGGCCCCGGGCGCGTGGAGGAGCAGGTGGTGCAGCGGGGCGTGGGGCAGGAGCAGGCCCAGGTCGTCCGTGCCCGGGGCGACCTCCGGCGCCAGGCCCGTGGCGTCGCCGTCGGTGGCCCGGCGCGGCGCGATCACCACCGGCCGCGCCGGTCCCGCGAGCAGGGCGGCATCGGCGGGCGCCAACGCCGCGAGCCGGGACGCGGTCGGCAGGTCCGGAACGAGCAGGGCGAACGGCTTGTGCGGGCGGTGCTTGCGCTTGCGCAGTCGGGCGACGGCCTCCGACGAACACGCGTCGACCGCCAGGTGGTAGCCGCCGTAGCCCTTCAGCGCGACGACGGCCCCGCGGCGCAGCGCCTCGGCCGCGCGCTCCACGGGGTCGCCCGCCAGCGGCGTGCCGCGCGCATCCACCGCCGCCAGGCGCGGACCGCAGTCCGGGCAGCAGATCGTCTGGGCGTGGAAGCGCCGGTCGCCGGGGTCGGCGTACTCGCCCGCGCACTGCGCGCAGGGCGCGAAGCGTTTCAGGCTGGTCCGGGCGCGGTCGAAGGGCAGCTCGACGAGCACCGAGGCGCGGGGACCACAGTCGGCGCAGTGGGCGAAGGGATGCCGGTAGCGCCGGCTCCCGGGGTCGAAGAGCTCGGTCAGGCAGGCGCCACACACGGCCACGTCGGGCGGAATCCGCGTGGCGGGACCCGCGGCGCGCGGCCCGCTCTCTCGGATGGAGAAGTCGCGCTCCCCGCGGAGGGGCGCCCGCGCGCACTCGACGGCCTCCAGTCTCGTGCCGGCCGGCGGCGTCTCGCGCAGCTCGGCGAGCCAGGCCTCGACGGCCGCGGTCGGCCCCTCCAGCGCCACGCGCACGCCGCAGCCGTCGTTCTCCACGCTCCCGGCGAGCCCGCGCGCGCGGGCCCGCCGCACCGCCCAGGGCCGCAGGCCGACGCCCTGTACGATGCCGCGCAGCCGGAGCTCACGTCGCTCGCGTTCCACGCCTGCTCCCTAGCAGATGCGCGGCAGGGGGTCGCCGGCCGGCAGCACCAGGCGCCGCGTGCTCCCGACGCCGGTGCGGACGAGGACGCGTCCGCTGCCCGCCTCCACGCGTCCCACCCGGCAGGCCCTGCGCCCCCGGGCGTGCCGACGCCACGCGTCGACCAGGCGGTCCGCGTCTCCCTCGGGCACGAAGGCGATGCAGCAGCCCTCGGAGGCCAGGTACAGGGGGTCGAGGCCCAGCAGCTCGCACGCGGCGCGCACCGGGGGCTCGAAGGGGAGCGCCTCCTCCTCGAGCACCACGTCCACCCCGGAGGCAGCGCCCGCGATCTCGGAGAGCGCCGCGCCGAGCCCGCCCCGGGTGGGATCGCGCAGGCAGTGCAGCTCGGACACGGTCTCGAAGGCGCGGGCCACGAGCCCGTGGAGCGGCGCCGAGTCGCTCTCGAGGGTCGTCTCGAAGGCGAGGCCCTCCCGCACCGAGAGCACCGCCACCCCGTGGCTGGCGAGGGGGCCCGAGAGCACCACCGCGTCGCCGGCGCGCACCCGGGCGGGTCGGACGTCGCGCCCCGGCGGCACCCGCCCCACACCCGCCGTGTTCACGAACAGGCCGTCCCCCTTGCCGCGCTCCACCACCTTGGTGTCGCCGGTCACGATCGCGACGCCGGCCTCCCGGGCGGCGCTCGCCATCGATGCGATCACCCGCTCGAGGGTCGCGATCGGGAGGCCTTCCTCGAGGACGAGCGCGCACGAGAGCCCCAGGGGCTCCGCGCCGCACATGGCGAGATCGTTCACGGTGCCGTGCACGGCCAGGCTGCCGATGTCGCCGCCCGGGAACTCGAGCGGGTGCACGACGAAGGTGTCGGTGGTGAAGGCCAGCCGCTCGTCTCCCAGCTCGATCAGCGCGCCGTCGTGCCGGGCGTCGAGGGCGGGATTGGCCAGGTGCGCGCGCACCACCCTCTCGAAGAGCTCCGTGCTGGCCCGCGTGCCCGCGCCGTGGGCCAGGGTCACGCGCTCCGACCCGACCGGGAGCGGGCAGCTCGCGCCGACGAGGCGGGCGCCGCGGTCACTCACGGCGACGCCTCGGGCGCCCGCTGCCAGTAGGCCGCGCACGCCCCCTCGGCCGATACCATCGGCGCGCCCAGGGGACGGCTCGGCGTGCAGCGGGTGCCGAAGGCCGGGCAGCGATCCGGCCGCAGGGCGCCCCGCAGCACCTCCCCGGCCCGGCAGTCACCCGTGCCGCGCGACTCCGGTGAGCCGACCGCCGCCGCTTCGCGCGCGCCCGCGAAGCGGCGGCACGCATCGAGGGAGTCGTAGCCGGCGCCCAGGGCGAGGCCGCTGCGCGGCAGCACCCCGATCCCCCGCCAGCGCTGGTCGACGATCTCGAACGTCTCCTCCACCAGGGCCCGGGCGGCCGGGCTGCCCTCGGGGCGGACGGCGCGGTCGTACTGGATCTCCACCCGCGCCTCGCCCGCCTCGAGCTGTGCCACGGCCATGGCCACACCCTCGATGAGGTCGAGGGGCTCGAAGCCCGTGACCACGATGGGGACGCGGTAGCGAGCGGCCAGGGGCTCGTACTCGCCGGTGCCCATGACGGCGCAGACGTGGCCTGCGGCCAGGAAGCCCTGCACCCGACACCCGGGATCCTCCAGGATGGCCTCGAGCGCCGGGGGGACACGGACGTGGGACACCAGCAGCGAGAAGTTCGCAAGGCCCCGGGCGCGGGCGAAGCGCGCCGCCAGGGCCACCGCCGGCGCGGTCGTCTCGAAGCCGACGGCCAGGAAGACCACCTCGCGCTCGGGGAGCCGGGCGGCGAGCCGCGCCGCGTCGAGCGGCGCGTAGACGACGCGCACGTCGGCGCCCCGGCTGCGGGCGCCGAGCAGGTCGCCGTGGGAGCCCGGCACCCGCAGCATGTCGCCGAAGGTGCACAGCACCACCTCGGGGCGCTCCGCCAGGGCCAGGGCGACGTCGAGGGTCTCCACGGGCGTCACGCACACGGGACAGCCGGGGCCGTGCAGCAGCGCGACGGCGTCCTCGAGGAGCGCGTCGAGACCGTGACCCACGATGGCGTGGGTCTGGCCGCCGCACACCTCCATCAGGGTCCAGCGGCGCGACGCCGCGCGGCGCACGTGCTCCACGGCGCGCCGGACGCGCTCCGGATCGCGGAAGGCGTCGACCCACCTCACGCGGGCCCGTTCCCGCCCGGTGACGACGCCGGGGGCGCCGCGTCCCAGAAGGCCAGCGTCGCCTCCGCGCTCGCGGTATCCAGGACGCGCAGGACGAAGCCCGCGTGCACCAGCACCCAGTCGCCGATCCGGGCCTCGGGGGCGCCCTCCAGACAGACCTCCTTGCGGACGCCGCCGAAGTCGACCTTGCCCATGGTCAGGCCCTCGCACGCCTCCTGCGCGACGAGGCGTCCCGGGACCGCGAGGCACATCAGCGCCGCTCCCCGCGCACCATCAGCGCCGCTCCCCGCGCACCCAGTCGAGCCATGCCGCGAGCCCGTCGCCGGTCTTCGCCGAGAGCAGGAGGGCGGGGATCCCGGGCCGGACGCCCCGGGCCTCGCGGATGCAGCGCTCCGGATCGAACGCCACGTGGGGCAGGAGGTCGGCCTTGGTGATCACGAGCAGGTCGGCGCTGGCGAACAGCGCCGGGTACTTGAGCGGCTTGTCGTCGCCCTCGGCGGTCGACACGAGGGCGACGCGCCGAGACTCGCCGCAGGCGAAGGGCGCCGGACACACCAGGTTGCCCACGTTCTCGATCCAGAGCCGGTGCACCCGTGCCAGGTCGAGCTTCTCGAGCGCGTGACCCACCAGGTGGGCATCGAGGTGACAGAGGCTCCCGGTCTCGATCTGGACGGCCTGGGCGCCGCAGGCGCGGATGCGCTCGGCGTCGAGGGCGGTCGCGCAGTCCCCCTCCACCACGGCGTCGCGCCCGGGCTCGTCGAGGGCGCGGAGCGTCGCCTCGAGCAGCGTCGTCTTGCCGCAGCCGGCGCCGCCCACCAGGCCCGTGGCCTCGATGCCCCGCTCCGCGAGGCGGTTGCGCAGGATCTCCGCGTGGCGCTCGTTCGCATCCAGGATGGCCTGCTCGACGGCGATGCGCCGCGCCTCGTGTCCGCCGTGGGCGTGGGTCGCGTCGGGCCCGCCCACCGCCGGGCCGGCGCCCGTCCCGGCGCCGCAGCCGCAGGTTCCGCACATCAGCTCACCTCCATGTCGCGCAGCACCAGGCTGCGGCCCGGCAGTCGCTCGATCCGCAGGTCGGCTCCCGCGGCCGGCGTGGCCGCGGCGCAGATCGGGAAGGCCGCAGCCAGCGCCTCCGGCAAGACGCCCGAGAGCTCTCCCACCTCGATGCGCAGGGCCAGGATGCGCTCGGCGCCCGCGCGCACCCGGTGCGCCTCGGCCAGGTCGAGGAGCGAGAGGCAGATGCGCGCCTCATGCACGAGGGGTCTCCGCCGCCGGGGCCGGCCCAGGGGCGGGGGCGACGCCCAGCTCCGCCAGGAGCGCACGTACCTCCGCGCAGGCCGGCTCGACGGCGGCAGCCACCGGTGGCGAGAGCGTCTCGGCGCGCAGCGTGCCGATCTCCACGCCCACGATCCCGACGCGGGCCGGGCCGGTGCCGAGGGCCTCGGCCAGGGCGAGCGCGTCGGCGACACCCAGACCGTGGGTGGAGGTGGCCGCGCTGCGGGCGAGGGCCGCCGGGGGCAGGCGCCGCACCTGGCCCGGACGCCCCCCGGCGCGCAGGGCGTCCACGATCACCGCAACCTCCGCCTCGCGCAGGTCGAGGGCCAGGTCGATGCCCGCGCGCTCGCGGGCCAGCACGCGCACGCCTTCGGGCAGCGGCGCCGCGGCCAGTCGGCGCGCCACGTGGAGTCCCACGGCGTCGTCCCCCAGCGGGCCGCCCACGCCGATCACGAGCCCGCGCACGGGTCCGGCCGCCGCTCGATCTCGAGGCGGAGGAAGTGGGCGGCGCAGGAGATGCACGGGTCGTAGTCGCGGATCGTCATCTCGCAGCGCCGGCGCGCCTCGTCCGGGGACGCGCGCACGAGCCCCGGCACCAGACCGCGCAGGTCCTCCTCGATCCGGGCCTGGTTCTGGGCGGTGGGCGGCACGATGCGGATCTCCGCCACGTCGCCCCGGGCGTCCGTCGCCACCCGCACGTAGAGCGTGCCGCGAGGCGCCTCGGTGGCCCCGTGGCCCACCGCCTCGCGCGGCTCCCACGGCGCCGGTCCCGGCGGCGGCTCCAGGCCGTCGATGGCGGCCACGGCGTCGTCGATGGCCTGGATCACCTCGATGCCGCGCGCGAAGACCGAGGCCGCCGGGTCGGGGCTCGAGAGGCGCGGCGCCAGGGACGCCAGGGCCTCGCCCGCGACCGGCGAGAGCTGGTCCGCGTTGAGCAGCACCCGGGCCAGGGGTCCCACCAGGTAGTCCCCCCGCTCCCGGAGCCGGCAGTGCAGCGCCGTGGAGTGGGGCACCTGGCGCTCCTCGAAGTGCTCCGCGAACTCCTCGGCGGCGATGTCGAGCCCGGCGGACGAGACCAGGCGCCCCTCGTTCATCGGGTACTCGTCCGGATGGCGCAGGGACACGAGCTCGACCGGCTGCGGGCGCGAGGGAACCGGGAGCGACGCGAACCAGCGCAGCAGGGTCTCGGCCTCGCCGCGCGCGCGGCGCAGGTCGTCGGCCAGCGCCGAGAGCTCGCTGCGCAGGGGCGTGCGGCTGAAGCCGCCGATGCACACGCCCACCGGGTTCACCGGCCGGCCCGCCAGCAGGGACAGGATGCGGTTGCCGAGCTTGCGCAGGGCGAGACCGCGCTCGACCTCCGCGCGGTGAAGGCGCGCCACCGCGAAGGCGTCGTCGAGGCCCAGGAAGTCCGGGGCGGCCAGGAAGAGCATGTGCGCCAGGTGGCTCTCGATCCACTCGCCCGCGTAGTAGAGCCGGCGCAGGGCGCGCGTGCCCGGGTGGATCGACACGCCGTAGGCCTGCTCCAGGGCGTGGACCGCGCTCATCTGGTAGGCGGCGGGGCAGAGGCCGCAGATGCGCGCCATCAGGTCGGGCAGCTCGTCGCTGCGCCGCCCGCGCAGGAAGGCCTCGAAGAAGCGCGGCGGCTCGTAGATCTCGAGCCGCAGGTCGACCAGGCGGTCGCCCTCGAGGGTGACGTGCAGCGCGCCCTCGCCCTCGACCCGCGCGAGCTCCCCGACCTCGATGGTGCGCCGCTCAGCCATCTCCGTCCCGCTCGAGGCGCTCGGTGAGCTCCCGGAAGGCGCGGCTGCTGCCCGTCACGCCGCGGAAGCGGCGCACCCGGTCCCGCGCGGGCAGGCCGAGGGCCTGGAAACGGCTCGCGAGGGCGTCGGGGTTGGGCTGCTCGCTGGGGCCGAAGCAGGCATAGCAGTCGCGGCCCAGCGAGGGACACAGGGCACCGCAGCCCGCGCGCGTCACGGGCCCCATGCACGGCACGCCGCGGGCGACGAGCACGCACACGTTGCCCGCCCGCTTGCACTCCGCGCACACGCTGTAGGCGGGCAGGGCGGCCGACGTGCCCCGGAGGGCGTCCAGGAGCACCTGCAGCAGGTGGTTCTCGTTGGGCGGACAGCCGTGGACCTCCTGGTCCACGCGCACGTGCTCGCGGATGGGGGTGGAGCGCGGGAGCACCCGGAGCCACTGCGGATCCGGATAGACCTGCCGCTTCCAGTCCTCGACGTCCGCCCAGTTCCGCAGGGCCTGGATGCCCCCGGCGGTGGCGCAGGCGCCGAGCGTGACCAGCGTGCGGCTGGCCTTGCGGATCTCCCGGATGCGCTCGGCATCCCGCTCGGTGGTGATGCTCCCCTCCACGAAGGCGAGGTCGTAGGGGCCGGGCTCGATCCGGCTGCTGACCTCCAGGAAGTGCGCGAAGTCGACGCGCTCGGCGAGGTCGAGGAGCTTCTCCTCCAGGTTGAGGATCTGGAGCTGGCAGCCGTCGCAGGAGGCGAACTTGAAGACCCCGACGCGCAGGAGTCCCGGGTTGCTCACAGGTGACCCACCGCGAACAGGCGCTCGACGTCCGAGAAGCGGAAGATCGGCCCGTCCTTGCAGACGAAGTAGGGCAGGTACTGGCAGTGCCCGCAGAGCCCCACGGCACACTTCATGTTGCGCTCCAGCGAGACGAACATCTTGTGGGTGGGCAGGCCGCGCGCGCGCAGGATGCGCACCGCGTGGGTCATCATCACCTCGGGGCCGCACATCAGCAGCACCGTGCGGGAGGGATCGAACGCGACCTCGTCGAACAGCTCGGTCACCACACCCGTGCGGTCCTTCCAGTGGCGGTCCGGGTCGTCGCTCGTCAGCAGCACCTGGGCGTCCTGGTGCCGCCGCCAGGCCTCGAAGCGCTCCTGGTGCACCAGGTCTGCCGGCTTCTTGACGCCGTGGAGGATGGTGATGCGGCCGTAGTTGCTCCTTCGCCGGAACATGTAGTCGATCGCGCCGGAGACCGGGGCGCAGCCCAGTCCCCCGGTCACGACGAGCACGTCCTTGAAGCGCGCCTCGTCGAGAGGCCAGCCGTTGCCGTAGGGTCCCCGGATGCCCACCACGTCGCCGACGCCCAGCGGGGCGATCGCCCGGGTGACGCGCCCCACGATCCGCACCGTGTGCTCGAGCAGCGGCTCGTCGGGGTCGGACGAGATCGAGATGGCCACCTCGCCCATCCCCGGCATCCAGAGCATGTTGAACTGGCCCGGCCGGAAGTCGAAGCGCGGCCGCGCGTCGGGCTCGAGCAGCCGCAGGCGGTAGGCGTGGAGCTCCGGCCCGAAGGAGTGCTTCTCCGCGATCTCTGCGGGCTCGGGCGCCAGGTAGCTCCGGCGCAGGGCCGAGACCGACCCGCTCACGAGGGCTCCCCGCGCAGGGCCGCCAGCTCCTCGGTCAGGTCGATGCCGACGGGACACCAGGTGATGCAGCGACCGCAGCCCACACAGCCCGACGTGCCGAACTGGTCGATCCAGCTCGCCAGCTTGTGGACGAGCCACTGCCGGTAGCGGTGCCGGATCTCGGGGCGGTAGTTCTTGCCGAAGATGTGGGCGTGCTCGCGGCTGAAGCAGGAGTCCCACTCGCGCACCCGCAGCGACCGCAGTCCGTCCGGGGACGGCTCGTCCCGCTCGTCGTGGCAGAAGCAGGTGGGGCAGACCAGGGTGCAGTTCGCGCAGGAGAGACAGCGCTCGGCGACCTGGTCCCAGCGCGGGTGCTCCAGCCGGTCGTAGAGCAGATCCGGGAGGTCGCTGGTGTCGAGAGCGCGCTGCATGCCTTCCGCGCAGGTCCGCAGCGCGGCCGCCTCCCGCTCCACCCGCTCGGGCTCCGCCGCTGCGAGCCCGAGCGCCGCCAGGACCTCGTCACCGGCCGGGCTGGCCGAACGCACCACGAAGCCGTCGGGCTGCTCGGTGAGGGCCAGGTCGAAGCCGCCGCTCACCTCGGGACCGGTGTCCATCGAGGTGCAGAAGCAGGTGGCGGCGGACCGGGTGCAGTTGACCGCGACGAGCAGGATGCCGTGGCGCCGGGCCGCGTAGTGGTCGTCCGGGAAGCGGTCCTCGATGAAGACCCGGTCCTGGATGCGCAGGGCGGCGAGGTCGCAGGCGCGCACTCCCAGGAAGGCGGTGGGCGTCACCTCGGGGCGCCGCTCGGCGACGGTGAAGCCGCCCTCGCCCATCTCGATCTCGAGCAGCTCCTCGCGCGGCGCGAAGAAGAAGCGCTTGAGGGAGCCCGGGCCGTGGACCACGTCGAAGCAGCCATCGCCACCGCCGCGCTCGATTCGGTAGGCCCCGGGCTCCTGGGTCTCGCGCCAGCCCACGGGCAGATCCTCCACCCGCGTGACCTCGTCGTAGACGACGGCGCCCTCCCGCGGGACCGGTCCGACGACCCGGTAGCCCCGCTCGCGCAGGGTGTCGATCAGCGTCTGGAGGCGGTCGCGGGGCAGGAAGGCGCGCGTCGCGTCTCGCGGCGGCGGGCCCGGGTGTCGGTCCTTGAACGGTGCGGTGGCTTCGGGAGGCATGCATCGCCCTGGAGCGCTCCCCGAATATACCGGAGCGGCCGGCGTGCTGCCCCCGCGGGCCGGCGTGCCGCCCCGCTGCCCGCGCCCCCCGGCTGCGGATCGAACCTCCTCGGCGGTCGCGGAGACCTACGGCGCAGACCCTGCCGAGGAGAAGCCATGCAGCCGAGCCAGCTCCACTGTCGCGACCTCCAGCCCGGGGACATCCTCCTCAAGGTCTCGGACGGCTCCTTCATCCACCACGCCATCCAGCTCGGCCAGGCGCTCACCGGGGGTCGCAACCCGGGGATCATCCACGCCGGGCTGATGTTCGACCCGGTCTCCATGATCGAGGCCCAGGCGACGGGCGTGGCCGCGAACGATCTGCGGGTCCAGAACAAGGGCTACGGCTACTACGTCTACCGCTGCACCCGCCTCGACATGGCCCGCGGCGCCGCGAGCTGCGCCAAGATGATGCTGGACATGAATCTCGCCTCGGGGAGCTTCCGCTACAACCTGGGCGGCGCCCTGGTCTCGATCTTCGGGAGCCGCGGTCGCGCGGCGAGCCGTGGCGGCATGGACGCGCTCTTCGATCGCGTGTTGGCGGGCCGCGGGAGGCCGTTCTTCTGCTCCCAGCTGGTGGTGTTCATCTACCAGCTGGTGGCCGAGCACTGCGGGGTTCCGGCCAGCGCGGTCTTCCCGCTCTCCGATGCGAAGGCCCCCACGTCCACCCTCTCGACCGCCCTGGTGGGCAACCCGTTCTTCCGCGAGCGAGGCTGGCTGCTCCCGAACGAGCGCTAGGCCCGTTCGCCGCGATGTCACGCGGCAGACTCGTCGAGAGCGCACGAACGCGTCATCCTCCGGGGACAGACACCGCCTGCGGCGCCTCCGGGCCGCACTCGGCACTGGAAGGGAGGACGGACATGGCAGCCAAGAAGAGCGCCAGGAAGAAGACGACGACCAAGAAGGCGACGCGGAAGAAGGCGACACGGAAGAAGGCGACACGCCGGAAGGCGGCCTCGAACCTGGCTCAGCGCGTCGAGAAGGAGATCGCCGATCTCACCAAGGACATCGAGAAGCGCCTGAAGCCGCTGCGCCAGGAGCTCGACAAGGCCGAGCGCAAGGCCGGCAGCGGGGCCTCGCGGGTGCTCCGCGAGGCGCGCAAGCGGCTCAACGACCTCGAGCTCAAGGGCGGCTCGGACTTCATGAAGTTCCTGCGGCACCGGCGGCGGGACCTGTCCCACGCTCTCACCGAGCTCTCGGAGGCGGTGCGGCCGACGCGCAAGAAGGCCCGCAGGAAGACCGCCTGAGCCCGTCGGGGCGGGTCCCGTCGAGCGCCGTCCTGCTCGCCGCCGCCGTCGCGTTGCGTGCGAGGCGCCCCCGGGTCCAGGGCCGGCGGTCCCCGCACCGCTCCGGCTAGGTCGCGATCCGGTAGCGGATCGGGAGGCGCTTGAGGCCCACCACGAAGCTGGCCTCGATCTGCTCGGGCTCCCCCGCGAGCTCCACGGACTCGAGGCGGGTGGCCAGCTCGCGGAAGAGCGCCCGCTGGGAGCGTCGCGCCAGGTGCGCGCCCAGGCAGAAGTGCTCCCCGATGCCGAAGCCGAGGTGCGGGTTGGGATTGCGGTCGACCCGGAACGCGAACGGGTCCTCGAAGACGTCCTCGTCGCGGTTGGCCGACGCGTAGAACATCACCAGGGCCTCGCCGGCCTTGATCCTCTGGCCGTGCACCTCGGCGTCGCGCGCCGCGGTGCGCTTCATGAAGTTCACGGGGCTCGTCCAGCGCACGATCTCCTCGACGGCCGACGTCGCCAGATCCGGGTCGCGGCGCAGCTTGGCGAGCTCGTCGGGGTGCTCGATCAGCGCCCGCATGCCCCCGGCCAGGGCGTTCTTGGTGGTGTCGTGGCCGGCGGTGAAGGTGATCAGGAAGTAGCCCAGGGTGTCCATGGGGCTCATGGGCTCTCCCCCGATCTGGCCCGTGGCGAGCACGGTGGCGAGGTCGTCCCGGGGGTTGGCCCGGCGGTCCTCGATGATCCCGCCGAAGAACTGGGCCAGCTCGAGCCCCAGCTCCATGATCGCCTTCTGCCGGTCCTCGGCCTTGCGCTGCAGCTCGGGATCGTCGCTGGCGAAGAGCTGGTTGGTGAGGCGCAGGATGCGCGGCTCCTCCTCCCGGGGTACGCCCAGGATGGTGGAGAGGATGCGCAGGGGATGGGCGGCCGCCACGTCGGTGGCGAAGTCGCACTCGCCCTCGCCCGTCTCGCCGGCGAGCTGGTCCACCAGGTTGCGGGCGCTGGCGTCGATGGCGTCGTCCAGGCGCGCCAGGGCGCGCGGCGTGAACCAGCCGCTCGCCACCTTGCGCAGGTCGCGGTGGATGGGCGGGTCGGTCTCGATCAGCACGCGCATGGCGCCGAAGCCCTGGTTGCCCTCGCGGAAGACGCGGTCGCTGGGCCGCGTGACCACGATGCCGTGGCAGCTCAGGAAGTCGCTGGGGTTCTTGGAGATCTCGCGGATGTCCTCGTGGCGGGTGACGGCCCAGAAGGGCTCGAAGCCCGGCCCCTCGCACCAGTGGACGGGCGACTCGCGGCGCAGCCGGGTCCAGAGCTCGTGGGGCGGGCCGTGGAGGCCGTACCCGCGGGGATCGAGCAGTTCCTTGCCGTCGGTGATCGCCATGGGGAGCTCCCGCCTGGGTTGACTGGCGAGTCAACGTAGACGAGACGGGCACGCCGCGCACCTGCGCCGCCGCGGTTTGACCCCGCGCCGGCGGGCAGCTAACGCCCCGGCATGCTGGCCACGCGACTCAAGGACCGGGTCGTCGCGACGACCTCGTCGCTCTTCTCCCACGGGCCGCAGCCCCTCCGGCGGACCTTCGACTTTCCGGGGGATCCCGGGCTGCTGGGTCCTGCTTCCGTGTCCTGGCGGGTCATCGGCGACGTCGCGGCATTCGTCGGCGGGATCCGCGCGCTGCTCATCCAGACCGCGCACCCGGAGGTCGTTGCCGGGGTGGAGCAGCACTCGAAGTTTCGCACCGATCCCCTGGGCCGCCTGACCCGGACCTCCTTCTACGTGACCGCCACGACCTACGGTGCGATGCCCGAGGTCCACCAGGCGGTGACCATGGTGCAGCACGCGCATCGCTCGGTGCAGGGCCAGTCGGAGCGGGGACGGGCGTATCGCGCCAGCGACCCGCCCCTGGCCGCCTGGGTGCACAACGTGCTCACGGACTCCTTCCTCACGGCCTACCGGCATTTCGGGCCCGAGCCGCTCCCCGAGGCCGAGGCCGACCGCTTCGTGTCGGAGCAGGCCCGCATCGGTGCGCTGCTCGGGGCCTCGCCCCTGCCGGAGTCGGCCGACGCGCTGGCGCGCTGGGTGCGCTCACATCCGGACGCGGCCCCGTCGACGGCCCAGGCCCGGGTGGTCGCGTTCCTGCGAAGACCTCCGGTGCCCCTCGGCCCCGGTCTCGGCTACCGGATCCTGTTCGAGTCGGCCCTCTCGACGATCGGGCCGAAGATGCTCCGGGAGATGGGCCTGCGGGTCTCCGAGCCCCGGGTCCAGCTCGGTATCGCCGCGGTACGCGCGCTGCGCTGGGCGCTCGGCTCGTCGCCCGCCTGGCAAGCGGCCCTGGTGCGCGCCGGCGCGCCCGTGCCGCGCGGCCTGTTCCGACAGACCCCCGCGTCCCCGCCGCCGCCCGTCCCGGCAGCGGCGCGCTAGAGCTGGGGGGAAGGCGGCTCAGGCGGCCTCGCAGCTGGGGGGAAGGCGGCTCAGGCGGCCTCGCTCACGGGGTGGATGCCCCGGAAGAGCTCCTGCAGCTCGTGCTCCTCGAGGGTCTCCTGCTCGAGCAGCCGGCGCGCGCCGGCGTCGAGCAGCCCGCGGTTCGACCGCAGGATGCGCTCGGCGCGAGCCAGGGCGCCATCGACCAGCTCGCGGATGGCGCGATCGATCCGCTGGGCCGTCTCGTTCCCGAAAGGCCCCTGCGCGGCACCGACGTTGGGCGTCCCCAGGAACTGGGGGCGGGTCTCCGCGTAGGTGACGTTTCCGAGCTCGGGCACCAGCGCGTAGCGGGTGACCATGCTGCGGGCCATGTCGCTCGCGCGGGCCAGGTCGTCGGCGGCTCCGGTGGACAGATGCCCGTAGACGACCTTCTCGGCCGCCCGACCCCCCAGCAGCACGGCCAGCTTGTTCTCGAGCTCCTCCCGGGTCATCAGGAATCGGTCCTCGGTCGGGCGCTGGAGCGTGTAGCCGAGCGCGCCGATGCCGCGCGGGATGATCGAGATCTTGTGCACCGGGTCTGCCTCCGGCAGCGCGCTGGCCACGAGGGCGTGGCCCAGCTCGTGGTGGGCGACGATCTCTCGCTCCCGCGGGTTGAGCAGGCGGTTCTTCTTCTCGAGGCCCGCCACGATGCGCTCGACGGCCGCCGTGAAGTCGCGCATCTCGAGGACGCTGCCGTCGCGGCGCGTGGCCATGAGCGCGGCCTCGTTCACCAGATTGGCGAGATCGGCGCCACTGAAGCCCGGCGTCAGCTCGGCGACCTGCAGCGCACCGACGCCCGGAGCCACCCGCACGCGGCGCAGATGGACCTCGAGGATGGCGGCACGCCCGTGCTTGTCCGGGCGGTCGACGAGGACCTGCCGGTCGAAGCGGCCTGCGCGAAGCAGGGCCGGGTCGAGCACCTCCGGCCGGTTGGTGGCCGCCAGCAGCACGATGCCCCCCGCGGCGTCGAAGCCGTCGAGCTCGACGAGGAGCTGGTTCAGGGTCTGCTCCTTCTCGTCGTGTCCGCCGAACCCGTTCGCACCCCGGGCGCGCCCGAGGGCGTCGAGCTCGTCGATGAAGATGATGCAGGGCGCCTTGGCCCGGGCCTGCACGAACAGATCGCGCACCCGAGCAGCCCCGACGCCCACGAACATCTCCACGAACTCCGAGCCGCTGATCGAGAAGAACGGCACTCCGGCCTCCCCGGCCACGGCACGGGCCAGCAGGGTCTTGCCGGTCCCCGGCGGACCCACGAGCAGGATGCCCTTCGGCATGCGGGCACCGAGCCGGCCGTAGTGCTCCGGATCGCGCAGGAAGGAGACGACCTCCGCGAGCTCTTCCTTCGCCTCATCGACACCGGCCACGTCTCCGAAGCCGACCTTGGTGTCGTCCTCCACGTAGACCTTCGCCTTGCTCTTCCCGACCGACATCAGGCCCGGGGCGCCCCCCCGCGAGCGCTGGAACAGAAAGAGCCAGAAGCCCACCAGAAGGAGCAACGGGAGCAGCGAGACCAGGAACGCCCCGAAGCCGCTCGGGATGCGTCCCGTGTAGGACACCTCGGAGCGCTCGAGGAGGTCCGCCAGCTCGGGCTCGACGCGGGTCGTTGTGAAGCGACGGCGGCCCTCCTGGGGCTCCACCAGCCGTCCGCCGATGCGGTCGCCGGAGACGACGACGTCCTCGACGCCTCCGGACTCGAGCAGGCCGACGAACTCGCTGTAGGGAACCTCGACCGGGCGGAAGCCCGAGGAGATCAGGCTGAACAGCAGAAGTCCGGCCAGGACCATCAAGGGGAGTTGGAACCACTTTCTGCGCGGCACGATCGAATACCTCCGATGCCCGAAACTTAGCTGGAATCTAGCTAAGTCCTAGACAAATGAGGCACAGTTGGAGCGAATATCTAGACAAAAGCTATGCAATGGACGCTAGCGGCGTTTGCCGGCACGTTTCGCGTCGCGGCGCTTCGCGAGGGGCTTGGCGAGCGCGTCCCTCTCCACCAGGTCGGCCAGCGCCCGCAGGGCCTTCTTGGAGCTCATCCGCCCGAACCACTGCCACTCTCCACCCACCGAAATGCCGATGACCGGCCCCCGGCAGACCTTCTGGCAGCCCACGCGGATGACCTCCACCGGAAGCCGGCTCACGACCCGTTCGAGGCGGTCGTCCTCGCGGAGCGCCTTGCGGCAGTGGCTGCCGCTGCACAGGAGCAGGGTTCGCCGAGGCATCGAGCGGCGGCCTACTTGTCGCGGTAGTCCCGCAGCATCTTCCGGAGCTCCAGGGTGTGAAGCTCCTCCTGCCCGATCATGCCGCGGGCGTATTCCTCCAGGTACACGCTCTCTTCGGCGACCACGGACAGGAGCTCCTTGTACAGGCCCAGCGCCCGGGTCTCGTGGGCGTAGCTCTCCGCGAGAATGGCGTGCACCGAGTGCTCGTGGCTCTCCTCGATCTTCCCGACGCGCATGGTGGGGTGGCCGTCCAGCCCGGTCAGGATCTCACCGGCCGCCTGGGCGTGTGCGAGCGACTCCGCGGCCTGCGCCTTCAGGAACTCGACCAGGGGGAGCCGGTTGGGTCCCGTGATCATCAGTGCGTAGTGCGTGTAGCGCACCACCCCCGCGAGCTCGCAGGCGACGATCTCGTCGAGGATACGGACGATCTTCTCGGTCGACGGGCCTGCCAGCTCCATATCGGTCCTCCGAGAGGATCCTATCCGTGTCCCGGCAGACGTCGATAGCGCGGGCGCCTGGAGCATCTCCTGGACCAGGATCTCGGGCCGCAGCACGGGGCGCAACGGCGTAGCAGCGCGGCGGCCACTACCCTCCCGCGCCATGGGTCGCCCCGAGCATTCTCGCCACCGGGCCGCCACCGACGCAGTGCGGGCTCTGGCCGGGTTCCTGCTGGCCGCCGTCGTCGCCTGCGGCGAGGCGCCGACGCCGCCGCCGACGCCGTCGGCGGAGGTCTGCGAGGTCGGCAGCTGGGACGGGCCGCGGCCGGGGCTCGACGCGGTGCTGGTCCTGAGCGACACGCTGCGGCGCGACTACCTCGGGGCCTACGGGGGGCCGGCGCGGACGCCCGCCTTCGACGCCCTGGCGGCCGAGTCCTGGCTCTTCACCCAGGCCATGTCCCAGGCCCCGTGGACGACGCCGTCGGTGGCCACGCTCTTCACCGGCCTCTATCCGTCCCAGCACGGTGTGCTCTCCCATCCGGAGACCCGCAAGCGCGGGGAGCGGGACGGGGAGGCCGAGGCCCGGACCCGCGTCGACCGGCTGCCCGAGAGCCTCACCACCCTGGCCGAGCTGCTGGCGGGCGCCGGCTACCGGACGGCGGCCCTGGTGGGCAATCCCTGGCTGCGCTCGCGCTTCGGCTTCGCCCAGGGCTTCGCACGCTACGACGACTCCTTCGCGGCCTGGGACGTCCCCGGCACCGAGCTCAGCCGGGCGGCGCTCGCCTGGCTCGACGCCCAGGAGGCGGCGTCGGAGCAGCCCCACTTCCTCTACGTGCACTACATGGACGCCCACCGGCCCTACCCGCGCCTGCCCGAGGCCGGGCTGCGCGCCCGCGCCCAGGCGCTCGGCGCGCGCCACCGGGCGCTCGCGTCGGAGCACGCGGCCCTCGACCAGGACGCGCTCTACGACATGTCGCTGCTGGTGGAGCTCGAGGACGGGCGGCCTGCAGCCGCGGTGCTGGGCGCCTCCATCGCTCTGGTGGAGGAGGGCTACCGCGCGGGCGTCGAGCAGTTCGACGCCGGCCTGGCCGTGCTGGTGGACGGCCTGCGCGCGCGCGGGCGCCTCGACGACACCCTGCTCGTGGTGCTCTCCGACCATGGCGAGTCCCTCTACCACCGAGGCTTCGGCAATCACGGCAGCGCGCTCTACGAGGACGAGGTGGCCATCCCCCTGCTGATCCGGCTTCCGGGAGCCGCGCCCGCGCGCAGCGACTGTCCGGCGGGCCTGGTGGACGTGCTCCCCACGCTGGCGGCGGCCCTGGGCGTGGCGCCGCCCGAGCCCCGGTTCGGCCGCAGCCTGCTGGAGCCGGTGCCGGCGGATCGCCCGCTCGTGGCGGAGGGCGTGATGCACCACCCGAGCCACCGGGCGCTGCGCAAGGGCGAGTACAAGCTCCTGTGGCAGCCCGAGGGCGGTCCCGATGGCAAGCAGCGGGCCCTGTTCCGCATCCGTAGCGACACCGAAGAGCGACGGGACCTGCTGCTGCCGGAGCATCGGGACGCGCGGGCGACGGGGGACTACGACGCCCTGCTGGCGGAGCTGCAGCAGGCGGTGCCGGCCTTCACGCCCGTGGACCGGGGTCAGGCCGAGCTCACGCCGGCCGAGCGCCAGCGCCTCGAGGCCCTGGGCTACGGGGAGTGACTCGCCCCGCGGGGCCGGAGTCGATGATTTCATTGGTTGATCGAGATCCGGCTATGATGTAATAACAGCTTGATCGCAGCGGAAGCTACCCATGAAGGATCGAGCAACGTGCCCCTGGCCCTGACCTCCAAGCGACTGATCCTGGACCTGCTCTCGACCCTGCCCGCCGGCCGGGCGGTGTCGGTCGGGGCCCTGGTCCGGGCCGCGGGCGTGCTCGGGGTGGGCGAGAACAGCGTCCGCGTCTCCCTGGCCCGGCTGCGGGCGCGCGGGCTCGTCGATTCCCCCGGGCGCGGGCTCTACTGCATGGGCGCGGCCGCCGACGCCGTGAACCGGGAGGTGCGCTCCTGGCGCGGAGTGGAGGAGGAGGTGCGCGCCTGGGACGGCCGTTGGGCCGGGGTCCAGGTGGGGGGGTCGGCTGGTCGGGCCGGCGCCCGGCCCCTGGGCACGGCGCTGCGCCTGCTGGGCTTCCGCCCGCTGGCGGGGCCGCTCCATGTGCGTCCCGACAACCTGTCGGGTGGCGTGGCCGGCGTCCGGGCGCGGCTGGCCTCCCTCGACCCGGACGCGCTCGTCTTCGGGCTCGCCGAGCTGGATCCCCAGCGCGACGCCCGAGCCCGCGGCCTCTGGGACGCCGCGGCCCTGGAGCGGGGCTACGCGGCGGGCGTCGCCGCCCTCGAGGCGAGCGAGGCGCGGCTGCCGACGCTCTCGCCGGAGGCCGCGATGGCCGAGTCGTTCCGGGTCGGCGGCGAGGCCGTGCGGCAGATCGTGCTCGACCCGCTGCTGCCGGCCCCCATCGTCGACACCGCAAAGCGATCCCACCTGGTCGAGACCATGCGTCGCTACGACCGGCTCGGCCGTCACTACTGGAGGCGCTGGGCCGGCGAGGCGGTCGAGCTCTTGAAGACGCCCAGCGAGGGCAGCGGACTCGCTGCCGCGCTGGCCTGAACCCCGCAGGGCGGGAACGGATCACGGAGCCAGGCATGAAGATCAGCGAGATCGTCACCCGCGAGGAGATGCAGCGCTTCAACACGCGCAGCAACTGGGAGGGCGCGAAGCTCGTCGCGTTCAACTGGGCGGCCGTGGCGCTCATCTTCGCCATCGTGGCCGTCTGGCCCAACCCGCTTACGGTGCTGGCGGCCCTCTGCCTGCTCGGCGGTCGCATGATGGGCTTCGCCGCGCTGATGCACGACTGCGGCCACGGGCTGCTGTTCGAGAGCAGGTGGGCGAACACGCACGTCGGCCAGTGGCTGTGCGCCTACCCCATCCTCTCCGACCAGCCGCGCTACGCGAAGGGCCATCAGAAGCACCACGCCTACGCGGGTACCGACAAGGATCCGGACCTGCCCAACTATCGCGCCTACCCGATCACCCGGGAGAGCTTCCGCCGCAAGCTCTGGCGCGACATCACCGGCCAGACGGGCTGGAAGGCCGTGAAGGCCACCTGGCGCCGGGGCAAGCAGGACCTCGGCAAGGCGCCCTGGAACGGCAACGCGCTCCTCGGCCACGCCATCGTGAACGGCGCGCTGTTCGGGGTGCTCCTCGCCACCGGGAACGGCTGGCTCTACCTGCTGTGGCCCATCGCGTTCCTGACCACCTACATGCTGATCGCGCGCCTGCGCCAGGTGGCCGAGCACGGCGCCACGCCCGACCTCTACGACCTCGATCCCCGCAAGAACACGCGCACCACCTACGTGAAGTGGTACGAGCGACCCTTCGTCGCGCCCTTCCAGCTGAACTACCACCTGGAGCACCACTTCCGCTCGGACGTGCCCTGCTACCGGCTGAAGGCCTTCCACGAGTTCCTGAAGAGCAAGGGCATCTACGAGGATACGGTCTTCCCGCGCGGCTACGTGGAGCTCTTCTCGGGCGTGCTGAGGGACTAGGCCGAGGGCTGGACCTCGACGCGCACGGACGCCGGCGCGCCGAAGCGCTCCAGCGCCACCGGGTCGAAGTCGGCGATGGCGATCCCGTCCAGCTGATCCACCAGCGCCTCCACGGCGATCCTCCCCTCCAGTCGCGCGAGGGAGGCGCCGAGGCAGGCGTGGATCCCCAGGCCGAAGGCCAGGTGCGGATTGGGGTCGCGGTCGATCACGAACTCGTCCGGCCCTTCGAAGACCGCCTCGTCGCGGTTGGCCGACGCGATCAGCGGCAGCACCAGCTCGCCCGCGCGGATGGACGCGCCGCCGAGCGCCACGTCGCAGCGGGCCCGACGGATCGTCATCTTGAAGGGCGAGTGCAGCCGCAGCGTCTCCTCGATGAAGGTCGGGACGAGGGCGGGCTGGCGCTGGAGCTGCGCGAAGGTCTCGGGCCGCTCGTGGAAGACCCGGACCGCGCCCACGATCAGGCTCGTGGTCGTCTCGTTGCCGGCGATGAGGAGCAGCCGGCAGAACATGAGCAGCTCGGCGTCGCTCAGGCGCCCGTCCTCCGTCTCCACGTGCACCAGGCCCGAGAGCAGGTGCGGCATCGGCCGACGCCGCAGCGCCTCGATGCGCTCCAGGAAGTAGGCGTCCATGGCGGCGGCGGCGGCGGTCGCGGCCGGGCTCGGCGTCCCCAGCAGAATGTCGCCGATGTTGCCGAAGATCGCGTCCGACCAGCGCTTGAAGGCGTCGAAGTCACCGTCTTCGACCCCGAGCATGCCGGCGATCACGCCCACGGGCAGCGGTGCGGCCAGCCCGGTGACGAGGTCCGGCTGCCTCTCGCTCGCCAGGGCCTGCACGAGCGCGTCGCAGCGACGTCGGATCGCCTCCTCCTGGGCGCCGACCTGGCGGGGCGTGAAGGCGCGGCTCACCAGGCCCCGCAGGCGGTCGTGCAGCGGCGGGTCGCTGAAGAGCATCGACGGCACCGCGTCGGGGTCCCGCAGCACCCGCTGGGAGACGGCCGACGAGAAGCGCGGGTGGTCCTTGAGCACGGCGCGCACGTCCTCGTAGCGCGCCACCCGCCAGGGACTCTGCGCAGACACGCGCGACACCGGAGCCTGACGACGCAGGCGGCGGTACTGCGCGTGGACGTCCTCGGGCCGCTCGGTCTGCGGAGTGGCTCCGCTCTGGCTCATCGGGCTCCCCTTCCGCTGCGCCCGCCGGCCCCTCCAGGATGGCGCGGAACGCCCGCCGGCTCCATCGCCGTCCCTCGCCGTCCAATGGGGCTCGGGCAGTCGGGTTCCCCTATCCTCCCCGGCCCGGATGCGACGAGGAGCGACGCCGTGACGAACTTCGCCGAGATCGACTGGATCAAGAAGCACATCGAGCTCTACAAGACCGACCCCGCGGCCGCCCACATGTGGGACTCGTCGATGGCGGGCGGTCCCGGGCCGCTGCCCACCCTCCTGCTCACCACCCGGGGCCGCAAGTCCGGCGAGCCGCGCCCGGCCCCGCTCCTCTACGGCCCGGCCGGCGACGGCTACGTCGTCATCGCCTCGAAGGGCGGCATGCCCAGCCATCCGCTCTGGTACCTGAACCTGCAGGCGAATCCGGAGTGCGAGCTGATGGTGGGGCCCAAGGCCGTCTCTGCCCGGGCGCGGGTGGCCGAAGGAGAGGAGCGCGAGCGGCTCTGGCGCCAGATGGCCGAGATGTACCCGCCCTACGACACCTACCAGAAGAACGCCGGCGATCGGGTCATCCCGGTGGTGGTGCTCGAGCCCCGCTGAGGATCCGATGAGCGAGCCCACCTACGAGACCATCCGGGTCGAGCAACGCGACCAGGTCGCCTGGCTCACCCTGGACCGCCCGGAGGCCCTCAACGCCATCGACACGCCGATGGTCGGCGAGCTGCGGGATTTCTTCGGCGGACTCTCCGAGGACCCCGACACCCGCGTGGTGGTGATGCGCGGCGCGGGGCGCGCCTTCTGCGCCGGACTCGACATCAAGGACGCCAGCACCGGCGCGTCCGACGGACCCTTCGGCGGCGGTCTCGGCTTCCAGGGCTACCTGGCCGACGTCTACGTGCGCATGCGTCGCTGCCCCCAGCCCATCGTGGCTCTGGTCCACGGCGCGGCCTGCGGCGGCGGCTTCGCGTTCGCGCTGGCCTCCGACATCCGCATCGCCGGCGAGAGCGCGCGCATGAACGCGGCCTTCATCCGCATCGGCCTCTCTGCCTGCGACATGGGCGTGAGCTACCTGCTGCCGCGCCTGGTGGGCACCTCGCTCGCCTCGGAGCTGATGCTCACCGGCCGCTTCATCCACGCCGAGCGCGCCCTTGCCACCGGGCTGGTGTCGGAGGTGGTCCCCGACGAGAAGCTGGCGGACGCCGCCGCGCCCTACCTCGACGAGATGCTCCACGCCTCCCCGATGGGCCTGCGCCTGACGAAGGAGGGCCTCAACCTGGGCATCGACGCCGGCAGCCTCGAGGCCGCGATGGCGGTGGAGAACCGGAACCAGCTCCTGTGCGCACGCCACCCCGATGCCCGCGAGGGGATGCGCGCCTTCCTCGAGAAGCGCAAGCCCCGGTACGGGCGGCGCTGACGGGCCGCTTCAGCCGCGGCGGGGCGCCCGGACCGGAAGCCAACGAGGCCTCGAGACGTCGCGCGGGTCCACCCCGGTCATCGAGTGGCCGGGCGAGAAGGGCGCCTTGCCCTCCGGGTCGATGCCCGACGCGGGGTGCTCGACGCGCCAGAGAGGCTCCCAGCAGCCGTGGGCCTCGAGGCGGGTGCGCACCTCGCTCCGGTCCGTCTCGGCCAGCGCCTCGAAGTGGCGGCGCAGCTCCTCCAGGCACCAGACGCGATAGCGGGCGGTGCGGATCTGCCGATACGGCGCGCCCTCGATGTCGACGTCGAAGTGGCGCCGGCCGGCCTTCCAGGCCTCGGCGTTGGCGCACCTCGGGGACCCGGGTCGGCAGCGCAGCGTCCGTCTGCCGGCGCGGGCGAGACCTTCTCCACGTGGTCCCAGGTCGCCGGTGTCACGCCGTCGCCCTTGGTGAAGAGCAGGCGCTGGCGGTTGCGGATGAAGTGCCGCTTGAGAAGCTCCGGGACCGGCACGCTCGCGCCGATCTCGTCGGCGAGGACGCGGCTCAGGTGCCGGGCATCCAGGCTGTAGTCCCAGCGGTAGTGCATGGCGGGTGCCGACGTTGACGCTCTCCGGCGTCCAGCGTACGCTCACCCGATCGATCGGAGCCGAGAGGAATGATAGAGCACACCCTCTGAGACCCCGAAGTCCCGGTCCCTGCGATCTCCGGATCCGCGGGGCCGCGTCGCGCTTCCTCCTCTCTCGGAGACGTGTGCATGCCTTCCGACTCCTCCGTCGTCTTCCACGACGTCGGCTTCCGCTACGAGCGTTCCCTCGAGCCCCTGTTCGAGGGGCTCTCGGTCCACTTCCCGCGCGGCTTCACCGGGGTGATCGGCGCCAACGGCGCCGGCAAGACCACGCTGCTGCGGCTCGCCACCGGCGCCCTCACGCCGGACGCGGGCGCGGTCCAGTCGCCCGGCGACGCGGTCTACTGCCCCCAGCGCACGGACGCGCCGCCCGACGACCTGGCGTCCTTCCTCGGGGCCGACGACGCCGAGGCCTGGAGCCTGCGCGGGCGTCTCGGCGTCGAGCCCGATTTCCCCGCGCGCTGGCCGTCCCTCAGCCACGGCGAACGCAAGCGGGCCCAGATCGCGGCGGCCCTCTGGCGCGCGCCGGCGCTGCTGGCCATCGACGAGCCGACGAACCACATCGACGCCGATGCCCGCGACCTGCTGGTCCGCGCCTTGCAGCGCTACCGCGGCGTCGGTCTGCTGGTGAGCCACGACCGCGCGCTCCTCGACGCGCTCTGCCGACAGTGCCTCTGGCTCGAGCCGCCCGGCGCCCAGCTCGTGCCCGGGGGCTACACCGAGGTGCGGGCCCAGCGCGAGTCCGATCGCGCCACGGCCGTCCGCGAGCGCGACAAGGCCCGCCGCGAGCGCGACCGGCTGCAGCGGGAGGTCGCGAAGCGGCGCGAGGAAGCCGCCCGCTCCCACCGCGACCGCTCCAAGCGCGGGCTCGCCCCCAAGGACCACGACGCCCGCTTCAGGAAGAATCTGGCCCGCGTCAGCGGCAAGGACGGCCAGGCGGGCCGCCTGCTGAAGCAGCTCTCGGGGCGCAGCCGCCAGGTGCAGGCGCGCCTCGAGGCGACCCGCGTGACGAAGACCCACGACCTGGGGATCTGGCTGCCGGGCTCCCGCTCGCCGCGCGCCACGCTCCTGCACCTGGAGCCCGGCTCGATTCCCCTCGGCCCGGGGCGCCGCCTGCACTTCCCGGAGCTGCGCCTGGGCGCAGAGGACCGCGTGGCCCTCGCCGGTCCCAACGGCAGCGGCAAGTCGACCCTCGTGCGCCACGTGCTGGCCCACGCCAACGTGGCGGAGGAGAAGCGCACGTCGATGCCCCAGGAGGTCGACGCCGCCCTGGGCGCGCGGATCCTGGAGGAGGCGCGGGGGCTCGACCCCGAGCGCCTCGGCCGCGCCATGAACGTGGTGAGCCGCCTGGGCTCCCGGCCGGCGCGACTGATCGAGAGTGCGGCGCCGAGCCCGGGCGAGGTCCGCAAGCTGCTGCTCGCCCTGGGCATGGCGCGGGCGTCCCACCTGATCGTGATGGACGAGCCGACCAACCACCTGGACCTGCCCTCCATCGAGTGCCTCGAGGAAGCGCTCTCGGGCTGTCCCTGTGCGCTGCTGCTGGTGAGCCACGACGAGGCCTTCCTCGAGCGGCTGGGCACCCGGCGCTGGCAGATCGAGGGCGACGGCCCGGGTGACGCGCGGCTCCACGTGGTGCTCTGAAGCGGCGTCGGCCGCGCGCGTCCGGCAGCATACTGCGGCTCGCCCCCCTCGCACCCGCTACGGTCTGGATCGCGCGTTGTCCCCACGAGGAGATGTCATGAGCCAGACGCTGCCCCCCCTACCGTCGAAGGGCCAGGCCGGTGCCGACCCCTACTCGATCCCGCTCGAGCGGATCGACGTCGCCGACCCGGCGCTCTTCGAGACCGACACCGTCGGTGCCTTTCTCGAGCGCCTGCGCAAGGAGGACCCGGTCCACTACTGCGCGAACCATCCCGACGGCGCCTATTGGTCGGTCACCCGCTTCGACGACGTGATGTACGTCGAGAAGAGTCCGGAGCTCTTCTCCTCCGAGCCCACCATCGTGATCCCCGATCCGGACCCGGAGTTTCCTCTCTCTCCCGGCTTCATCGCCATGGACGAGCCCCGACACAACGAGCACCGCAAGGTGGTGCAGCCGGTGGCCTCGCCGCGGAACCTGCGCAAGCTCGAGCCGGTGATCCGCCAGCGGGTGGTGGAGATCCTGGAGGGCCTGCCCGTGGGCGAGACCTTCGACTGGGTGGACCGGGTCTCCATCGAGCTCACCACGAGCATGCTGGCCATCATGTTCGACTTCCCGTGGCAGGAGCGCCGCAAGCTCACCTGGTGGTCGGACGTCTCCACCATGGGCGAGGACCAGCTCGTCGAGGCGGGCCTCACGGAGCAGGACCGCGAGAACGCCATGCGCGAGTGCCTCGACTACTTCAAGGACCTCTGGAGCCAGCGCGAGGGCCGGCAGACCGAGAGCCTCGACTTCGTGACCGCCATGGCCAACGCGCCGGCGATGCGGAGCTTCAGCCCCCTCGAGTACCTCGGCACCCTGGTGCTGCTCATCGTCGGCGGCAACGACACCACACGGAACTCGATCTCGGGCGGCGTGCTGGCGCTGAACGAGAATCCCGCCGAGTACGAGAAGCTCCGGGCCGACCCGTCGCTGATCCCGAACATGGTCAACGAGATCGTGCGCTGGCAGACGCCGCTCGCCTACATGCGCCGGCGCGCGACCCGGGACACGGAGCTCGGCGGCAAGCAGATCCGCGCGGGAGATCGGCTGGTCATGTGGTACCTCTCGGCCAACCGCGACGAGTCCGTGATCCCCGACGCCAACCGGTTCCGCATCGATCGCGACAACTCGAAGCAGCACCTCTCCTTCGGCTGGGGCATCCACTTCTGCATGGGCAGCCGCATGGCCGAGATGCAGCTCCGGGTGCTCTGGGAGGAGGTGATGAAGCGGTTCCGCTTCGTCGAGGTGGTGGGCGAGCCGGTGCGGATCAAGTCGAGCTTCGTGCGCGGCTTCGCCCGGCTCCCGGTGCGCGTCCATCCCTGGCCCCGGGAGTAGGCGTCGATGATCGACCTCTCGGGCCGGACGGTGGTGGTCACCGGGGGCAACCGCGGGATCGGCCTCGGCCTGGCCCGAGGGGTGGCGCGCGCCGGCGCTCGGGTGGCCCTCTGGGCCCGCGACGAGGCGCGTACGGTGGAGGCCGTGGAAGCCCTGGCGGGCCTGGGCGCGGAGGCCGCCGGCTTCGTCTGCGACGTCTCCCGCGAGGAGGACGTGGCGCGGGCGCTGGCCTCCAGCGTCGAACGCTTCGGCCCGATCCACGCGGGCTTCGCCAACGCCGGCTTCGCCACCACGGTCGATCCCCTGGAGATGAGCCTGGCCCAGTGGCGCGAGGTGCTCGCCGTGAACCTGGACGGCGTCTTCCTCACCCTGCGCGACCTCGCGCGCCACATGGTGGAGGTCGGCACGCCGGGCAAGCTCGTGGCCGTGTCGTCGATGGTCGAGCACTTCGGCTCGCCCAACCAGCCCCACTACGCCGCCAGCAAGGGCGGCGTGGGGGCGCTGGTCCGCTCCCTGGCCGTGCGCCTCGGGCGACACGGGATCCAGGTGAACGCCCTCGAGCCGGGCTGGATCCGCACCGAGGCGACCCAGGCCGGCCAGGAGAACCAGCGCTTCTCCGACGCGATCGTGCGACGGACCCCGCTGCGCCGCTGGGGGGAGGTCCGGGACCTGGAGGGCATCGCCGCCTACCTGGCCTCGGACGAAGCTGCCTTCCACACGGGCGACTCGATCCGCGTCGACGGCGGCTACACCGTCTTCTGAGCGGACCGCCGCGCCACCACGAAGCGGTTGGGCGGGGAGGGCGGCCAGCGTCGGCTCTCGGGGTAGGAGCCGGTCTCGAGGATCTCGAAGCCGGCGTCGGTGATGATCCCCTCGAGCTCGGCGATCCGCAGCAGGGACACGTAGGGGGCGCGGCCCATGGCGCGCAGGACGGCCAGAGGGATCGCCCAGAGGCGGCTGTGCTCCTTCAGGCAGACGCTCTTGGAGACGAACGTCCCGCCGGGCTTCAGCAGGGCGTGCACCCGGGCCACGGCGCCGGGCAGGTCCTCGAGCAGGTGCAGGAAGTTGAAGCCCATCACCACGTCGAAGGAGCCGGGCTCGAGCTTCGCGTCGTCGAGGGTGCCGCGCTCGAAGCGGACGTTCTCCACCCCCTGGGCCGCGGCCTTCTCCCGGGCGATCTCGATCATCCGGGGGGCGATGTCGAGGGCGCTGATCCGCTTCGCGCTCGGTGCCAGCCGCAGCGCGGTGGTCCCGGTGCCGCAGCCCACCTCGAGCACCTCGTCGCGCGGCGTGAGGTAGTGCCGGACCCGCTCCAGGGTCCGCTCGTAGGCGGCCAGGTCCCGGATCGGGGCCCGGGCGTACTTGTCGGCGGCGGCGTCCCAGAAGCGCGCGGGATCAGTCACGGTGCTCTCCTCCGAGCTGCGCCCGCACGCGGAGCACGAAGGCGCCGCTGCCCACGAGCAGGGTGAGCACGCCCAGGACACCCCCGAGGTAGGGAATCTCCAGGACGACGGAGACGAGGGCGAGGCCCACGAGCAGGGGCAGGGCGAACTCGCGCCACTGCCCCTCCGCGGGGGTCCCGAGGATCGCCATGCCGACCGCTCCCGCGACGAGGATCCTGGCGGCGTAGAGGCAGGCGGCGAGGGCGGCCGCGGCGGCCAGGGCGATGGGGATACCCACGACCGTGATGGCCACCAGCAGGATCGCGATCGGCGTGGCGACGACGGTGACGAAGCCCACGCCCAGGGGCCGCAGCAGGTCGGAGCCCGTGCGGAACCGCGAGCCGAAGAGCCACGGCGCGAAGCGGAACATCAGGATCCCGGTCAGGAAGGCGGCGGCCAGGAACAGCAGGAAGAAGATGTAGAACTCGACGGAGCCGTAGCGGTCCCAGCGGCTCCAGGGCTCTTCGGACTCGGGGACGACGCGGGTCTCTCCGCCCACCGTGGCCGCGGGATCGATGACGATCTGGCCCGGCTCCTCGCGGTGGACCACGTGCAGGTCGTCGCCGACCCGCGCGGACGGGAGCACGTCGGCGTGCTCGGCGTAGGCGACCACGCCTCGCGCCACCGCGCCGCGCAGCTCCACCCAGGAGAGGTAGGCCCAGAGGTCGCGCCCGACGGCGCCCGAGAGCGACAGCCCGTCGCCGGCGGCGCCGACGTCGCGGGCCACCCGGGCCGACTCGGTCAGGGTCGTCTGGTCGGCGCCGGCGTAGAGGTTGCCGCCGATCGTGCCCGCGACCCGGACGCGCTCGCCCAGGGCCAGCACCGAGCCGGTCACCTCGCCCTCGATCTCCACCCGCCGGGCGCCGCCGTAGAGGTTGCCGTCGAGGACGCCCGCGATCACCACCCGGTCGCCCACGGCGATGAGATCGCCGCGGAGGGTCCCGTCGATCACCACCGAGCGGGCCGTGGTCACCCAGGTGTGCTCCACGACCTCGCCGGCGGGAACCCGGGCGCTCTCGGTGTCGAAGAGCAGCTCGACCGCCGCCGCCGGCGCGGGCAGGGCCGCGGAGAGACCCAGGGCGCCCAGCAGCGCCGCGGCGCCGCGCGAGGGCAGCAGGCGCCGGGTCACCGCTCCGAGCGAGCCGGTCAGCAGCAGGGAGGCGCTGAGCACCGCCGCCGCGCCCAGGGCGAAGCGGTAGAGCTCCAGCGCCCGGTCCCGGACCAGGGAGACCGCGTCGAAGCACAGGCCGATGAGCGAGCCCAGGTCGAAGGGGTTGAGCCAGGCCAGGGCGGGCGGGAGCGCGGGCGCCACGAGCCAGGCGAGGGCGGTGAGACAGACGACGGTCGCCGTGGCGGCCGTGCCGGCGCTGAAGAGCAGGCCCTGGGGAGGCTCCGCCGGGAGCGGCGCGGGCGCGACCGCGTCCTCCAGGGCCAGGGCGGCCCGCAGCGCGGCCGCCTCGTCCCGCAGCGCGACGACCCGCTCCCGGCACGTGCGGCAGCCGACGAGATGGAGGTCGAGCGCCCGGGCGTCGCCGGCCTCGAGCTCGGCGTCGACGTAGACCGAGAGGGTCCACTCGGCGGGACAGGCCTCGTCGCGCTCTTGCGGCGTCACGGCCGGATCCTCACGCATCGTCCGCCTCCGAACGCGCCAGGAGCTCGCGGCGCAGCCGCTGCTTGGCGCGGAAGAGCAGCGTGCCCACCTGGTTGCGGGTCACGCCCAGGATCTCGGCGATGGCGTCGTAGTCGAGGTCCCGGTAGAAGCGCAGCACCAGGGGCAGCCGGTACTTCTCCGGCAGCGCGTCGAGAGCGTCGAGCACCTCCCGCCGCGCCTCGCGCTGGGTGATCCCGCGCAGCGCGCCGGGGGCGTCGTCGGCCGGGGGCTGCTCGCCGAAGTCGACGGGCTGGAAGATCCCGCGCTCGGTCGTGCGGCGCCGCAGCAGGTCGATGCAGTGGTGGGTGGCGAGGGTCCGGAGCCAGGGCTTGAAGGGCCGCCGGGGGTCGTACTGGGGGAGCGCGCGGTGCGCGCGCAGGAAGATCTCGCTCAGGGCGTCGTCCACCGAGGCCGCGTCGTGGAGCATGCGCCGGCAGAGGCGGCGGAGGTCCTCGCGGTGGTGCGCGAAGAGGGCCGCGAAGCCTTCGGGATCCGCGGCGAGGGCGCGCGCCGCTTCGTCCGGCCCGGCTGGGTTCATGGCGTCCGCCCTCTCCGCCCCGCGGTAGCTCAGCCAGGTCTCGATCGCGGCCAGGGGACCCGCCGGGACGAGGGCGAGCCGGAGCATCGCGTGGGGCTGCCGTCGATCTTCGCTCATCACTACCTGGTACGATCGGGCCCGGCCAGAATTGCACTCCCCGAGGGGGGCTGGAGATGGGTCTCGATGCGCATCGGAGCCATGATCGGCGTCGCGCGCGGCCAGGGCGGCCTCGACGCCCTGGTGACGGAGGCCCGGGACCTCGAGGCCCGGGGCTTCGCGACGGCCTGGCTGCCCCACGTCTTCGGGCTCGACGCCGTCACGGCGGGGGCGCTGGTGGGTCGGGAGACGGCGCGCATCGAGATCGGCACCGCCGTCGTACCGACCCGGCCGCGGCATCCCACCGCCCTCGCCCAGCAGGCCCTCACCGCCGGCGTCGCGAGCGGCGGTCGCTTCACCCTGGGCATCGGGCTCTCGCACCCGGTGGTGATCGAGGACCTGCTCGGGCTCTCCTCCGCCCGTCCCGCACGACACATGCGCGAGTACCTCGAGGTGCTGGCGCCCCTGCTCGCCGGCGAGCCGGCGCGGTTCCAGGGCGAGGAGTTCCGGGTCTCGCTTGAGCTCGCGGTGCCGGACGCGCCCCCGGTGCCGCTCCTGGTCGCCGCCCTCGGCGAGCGGATGCTCGAGATCGCCGGGCGACGGGCGGCGGGGACGATCCTCTGGATGACGGGTCCCCGGACCATCGAGCGCCACACGGCGCCGCGGCTGCGCGCGGCGGCCCGGGACGCGGGCCGGCCGGATCCCCGCATCGTGGCCGGGCTGCAGATGGTGCTCACCGGCCAGCCCGAGGCGGCCCGCGAGCGCCTGGCGCGTCGCGTAGCAGTGTATCGCGAGATGCCGAGCTACCGGGCCATGCTCGACAAGGAGGGGATCGAGCACCCGGTCGAGCTCGCCCTCGTGGGGGACGAGAAGGTGCTGGACGCCGGCCTGGAGCGGCTGCGCGGGGTGGGCGTCACGGACTTCGAGGCGGTCGTGGTGCCCGTGGAGGAGGGCGCCCGCGAGCGCACCCTCGACTACCTGGCGAGCCGCAGGGGCGAGGAGGCGCGCGATGGATGAGACGGGGGCTGCGAGCCGCTTCGACCTGACGGGCCGGGTGGCCCTCGTGACCGGCGGCACCCGGGGGCTCGGCCGGGCGATGGCCCGGGGGCTCCTGCAGGCCGGGGCGCGGGTGTTCGTGACGGCTACGCCGTCAACGTGAAGGGCCCCGTGCGCCTCGCCGGCCAGGTGGCGCCGCGCATGGGCGAGGCCGGCGGCGGCAGCATCGTCAACGTGATCACCGTCGGGGCCTACGAGGGCGGCCCGGGCATCGGCACCTACACCTCCTCGAAGGCCGCGCTCCTGAACTTCACCCGGGTCATGGCCCTCGAGTGGGCCGGCCTCGGCGTGCGCGTGAACGCCCTGGCGCCGGGCCCCTTCCACACCGACATGATGGCCGGCGCCGCCGCCAACCAGGCGAGCTTCCTCGACGCCACGGCCAGCGCCACGCTTCTGAAGCGCATCGCCGATCCCGACGAGATCGTCGGCGCGCTGCTCTTCCTGGCGAGCGATGCCTCGAGCTACGTCACCGGCGAGGACTTCCGGGTGGCGGGCGGCATGCGCTGACGCCTGGCCAGCCGGCGCCGGGCTACGGCGCTTCGGGGGCCGCCAGGATCCGGGAGTAGTGCTGTCGGGCCTCCTCGACGGCGGCGAGCAGCAGGGCAGCCAGCGCGCGCGTCCCGAGCGGGGTCATCGGCGTTCGACCAGCTCCTCCAGCAGGGCGTAGTGACGCTCGGCGATGTCGGCCCACTCGGTTTCGGCCCGAAGGGCGGTCACGGCACGGGCCGACGCGGCCAGCCGCTCGGGCGTGAGCGCCTCCAGACAGTCGCGCAGGTCGTCCCGCGTGGACCCGTAGGCGATGGCGGCCTCGCCGAAGACCTCGCCGAGCACCGGCCAGTCCGAGACGATCGCGGCCTTGCCGGCGCCGATGGCGTCGAAGGCGGTCCCGGTCATCAGCATGCCCTCCCGGAAGGGAAACACGACGGCGTCCAGGACTGCGAGCCGCCGCTGGTAGACGTAGGCGTTCTCGTGTCGGGCCGGGAGCGCCCGGATGCGCGGGTCGTCCGGGACCTCCTCGCCCTCGAGGCAGACCACCAGCAGCTGGAGGTCCGGGTTCGCGCAGGCGTGGAAGCCGTCGAGCACCAGCTGCACATCCTTCTCGATGCGCGGCGCACCGATCACGCCGAGGCGCATGGCGCAGGGCGAGAGCCCCAGCTCGGCCTCCGCCTCCGCCCGGTCGATGTGGGGCAGCGAGTCGAGCTGGGGACCCCAGTGGCCGTGGGGATGGATGCGGTGGATGCAGTCGTCGCGGTAGCGGTAGGCGGCGAGGGCCCGCTCCTGGCCCCAGGCCGTGTGATGGATGACGGCGTGGGCGTGCTCGGCCCAGAGCTGGTAGAGGGCCTCCACCTCGGCGCCCCGGGTCCGGTGGGGCACGAGGTTGTGCTGGGTCCAGAGGATGCGCGTGCCCGCCTCGTCCAGGCGCGCGAGGGCGCGGCGATGGCGCTCGAGGTCGAGCCCCTGCCACCACTCGGGCCAGTGGACGTGCAGCACGTCCAGCCTGGCCAGCTCCCGCGGTCGCTGCGGGAGGTCGCCCGGGGCCTGGCGGGTGACCACCCGGTCGGCGAGGGGCGCGTAGAGCGCCTCGTTGTACTGGGCGTCGTCGGCCGAGCTGGAGACGCGCAGGTGCGGCGTCACCTGCCAGCGCAGGGAGACCCGCCGCGCCGGCGCGAGGTCCGCCTGGTGCACGACCGGCAGCTCGGACCAGAAGCTGCGGTACTCGGCCAGGCCCCCCACGTCGATCCGATCCACGCGCAGGGGGACGTCCGCCTCGAAGTCCACCCGGAGCGGGCGCCGCGCCACCTCCGGGACCTGGAGCGAGAGGGCGTCCAGCGCGTCCGGATCGGTGTCGAGGACCAGCGCCTCCTCGACGACCAGCCGCCGGCCGTCCACCCGGTAGCGGGCGGTCCGCCCGCCTTCGATCTTCGCCGGCTCCTCGGGGCCGGCGCCGACCTTGCGCCAGCCCCGGTACTCCACCTCGAGCATCCCGTCTCCCGTGTGCTCGACACACACCGGCGCGCCCGCCGCCACCAGGGGCTGGCCGCGGCGATGGACCACGGGGACGAGGCTGATGGGTCCGCTGGTCGGGACCTCGAAGGTGCCGGGGGCCCGCGGGCCGGGCAGGTAGTCGCTCGAGTAGCCGTCCACCAGGGGCAGGACGAAGGAGAGTCGCCGGCTGCGGAAGCCCCAGGCCCCCTCGTGGGCGTTGCGCCCGGGCGCCCCCATTCCGACGAAGCGGTCGACCGGGCGGAAGGCGTCGACGGGCGGGCCGGCCCGCAGCGCGGGCGCCCGGCGCAGCTCGAGGGCCGCGGCCACCAGCTTGCCCAGGACGTCGAGGCTCATCTGCAGCCGCCGCGCGGGACCCCGGTAGAACATGGTCGAGCGGTGCTGATGGGCGCGGATCACGCCGTCCGTGTACCAGCGGCGCAGCTCGTCGAAGGCCCAGGCGCCCCGGGCCAGCCAGTCGGCGGGGTTCGCGACGAGCCCCCGGCTAGAGCCGAGCGCCGCCAGCTCGACGCTCATGGCCAGGCCGAGGGCGCCGATGGATCGACCCCAGACGATGGCGCCGCCCGGGAGGGCCAGGGCGTCGACGTCCGCCAGCACCCGTCGCAGGCCGGCGGTCCAGGGCTCGCCGATCCGCTCCGCCAGGGGCTCCGCGAACAGGAACACGTCGGCGGTATAGATGTCGTGCTGCCCGCGCTGCTCGTTGCTGTCGTCGATCCAGCCGGCCTCGGTCTGGGTGATCAGGGCGCGACAGCGCGCGAGCAGCTCGTCGAGGATCGCGGGGTCTTCGAGGAGGCCGAGCTGGTCGCGGGCGTGCTCGCAGCGCGCGACGACGACCGCGTAGTTGCGCGGGAGCTGGCCGGCGCGGATGGCCTCCGCCGACGCGCTCGAGTCGAAGGCCCGGCGCAGGTTCGCGAGCGCCTCGGGGCCGAGCTCGGCGAGGAGAGGGTTGTCCCGGTAGCCGCCGATCCGCGCCAGGCTCTCGGCCGCGCGGTAGCTGTAGAAGGTGTGGGTGGCGGCGCCGTCCAGGGCGCACAGGGTGGAGAGGATCGCCCGCTCGAGCGGCACACCGGCCAGCTCCTTGCGGCCCGCCTCGAGGAGCAGCCCCGCGGTGTAGGCCAGGTCGCTGCGGGCGTCGGGGCCGACGGGATGGCCGGCGAACACCCGGGGCAGCACCAGCGCCGGCGCGTGGCGGGCCGCCAGGGCCTCGATCTGGCCGGCGACGAAGTCCACCAGCGCGTCGGCCAGGGTGGCGGCGGTGGGACGTCCCGCGTGGTCTTCGAAGTAGCCCGCCATGGAGAGCCCGGGTTCCGCTCCTCAGGTGCTGCGGTCGTAGCGCTCCACGTCGAAGAGCCACTCCGGCGTCTGGCCCTCGACGAAGCGCCGGACGTTGTCGACGCAGCGCTGCTGCATGGGCGTCAGGCCCGGCCGAGGCGGCCAGGTCAGGGTGTCGAGCTGGTGATACGTGAGCAAGCAGTTGTCCCGGCCGAGGAGCGGATGCTCGGGAGGCAGGTAGTCGGGCTCCAGGACGTCGAGCCCGGCCCGGAGCCGCCCGGAGACGATCTCGGCGAAGAGGGCGTCCTGGTCGAAGATCGCCCCGCGGGCCGTGTTGACCACCACGGCGCCGTCCGGGAGCCGCGCCAGGTGCTCCGCGCGGATGGCGCCGCGGGTCTCGTCGGTCAGGCCCGCGTGCACCGCCAGCACCTCGCTCGTCTCGCAGAGCGCCTCGAGGGAGTCCACCCGCGCGCAGCCGGCGGGCACCGACGCGGCGTAGGGATCGAAGACGACGATCTCCGCGCCGAAGGGCGCCAGCAGCTCGATGAAGCGGCGGCCGATGGCCCCGCAGCCGTAGAGGCCGACCCGGGTTCCGACCAGGGTGCCCCGGATCCGGGTCTGCACGCCCCAGCGCCTGGCCCGCGACGCGTCCACCGCCTTGGGCAGCTCCTTGAGCATGGCCAGCAGAAGGGCCATGGCGGCCTCGGCGACGCCGTCCGCGGGGTGGTCGCCCCAGTTGGAGACCAGCAGCTTTGCCTCGACCAGCGACCGCGGCACCAGGCTGCGGATCGTGCCCGAGTAGCAGCAGATGTAGCGGAGCGCGCCGGGGTCCCGGGCGAGCTCGTCGGGCAGCGGTCGCGCGTCCCAGCCCACGATGGCGATCTCGTGGCCGCGCACCTGTTCGGCGAAGTCCTCGTCGGAGAGCGCCGCGCCGTTCTCGGCGAGGTGGAGCTCGCCCAGGGCGGAGAGGGCCTCCACGAAGGCCTCGGTCCAGACCTGGGGGATGCGTCCGCCGTTGGTGACGCTGAGGATGCGCATGGCGTGCGAGAGTAGCCCGATCGCCGTACGCTCCGCCGCTCATGGAGCGTCGGCTCGCCTTCACGACCATGGGCACCCCCGACCTCGACCACGCCGGCGCCATCGCCCTCGCCCGGGCGCTGGGCTTCCAGGGCGTCGACCTCCGCTGCGCCGACTTCCTGGGCGAGGTGGCCCCCGGCTCCGACGCCGCCCACCTGGAGCGGGTGGCCCGGGAGTTCGAGCGGGCCGGCCTCTCGATCCCGGGCCTGCTCTGCTACCACCAGATCCGCGCCGACGCCGAGGACTGGCGCGAGGCCTACACCGAGCACGTGGCCCGGCACCTCGCCATCGGAGCCGCCCTGGGCGCCGACGCCATCCGGGTCTGGGGGGTGCGGCCGGCGGAAGGGCAGGCGTCGGAGGCGCTGGTTCCCGACACCGCCGACGCCATCGGCCGGGCGCTGGCGCGCGACGCCTCGGGCGTGGGCGTGGTGATGCAGAACCACCTGGGCTTCGGCACCGCCCGGGACGCCGTTGCCATCGCCCGCCGCCTCGACAGTCCGCGCTTCGGCCTCGTCTACTCCCCGGATCACACCGTGCTCTTCGAGCCCGACACCGACGAGGCGCTCCTCGCGGAGATCCGGCGCTGGACCCGGGAGGTCTACATCGCCGACCTCGTGCGCGAGGGCGACGGCCACCGCTGGGTCTATCCCGGCGAAGGCGACGTCCCCCTGCGCGAGACCGTGGCGGCGCTCGACGCCGCCGGCTTCCGCGGCTTCTACACGTTCAAGTGGGAGAAGATCTGGAACCGGGAGCTCCCCGAGCCCGAGGAGGCCTTCCCGCGCTTCACGGCGTTCATGGGCTCGCTGTCGGCGGGGGACGATCGGCGCTGACGCCCGCGGCCGGCCCCAGCGCGCCGATTCCGGGATCGCGTCCAGGAAGTCCGCCACGCCGCCCCGGGCCGGCGGCCGGCGCTACGGGGCCCGCCGCAGGATCAGCCCGCCGGCGTACCGGGTGACCAGCAGCACCTCGCGCGGGGCGATCACCACCTGGGCGCGCAGGGCCAACGACGCGGCGGCGTCGAGCGCATCGCCGGACGCCGGCGGGTCGCCCGTCGCAGCCGGCTCGAAGCGGACCCGCAGCGTGTGGGGTCCCGCCGCCACGGGGAGCTCGCGAAGGACCGAGAGGGGACGATCGCCTCGGGCTCCCCGGGGTCGGACCGGCTCGTCGAGCACCAGGTCCCCGTCGATCCACAGACGCAGCCGGAACGGCAGCAGGCGACCCTCGCAGATCTCGGACATCCGCATGTGGCGGGGCAGCGCAGCGAGCTCCTCCTCCGTCGGCGGACGGCAGGCTTCCACGCGCGCGCTCGCCGCCTGCCACGAGAGGCGAAGGCGTCCCCCGTCGCCGCCCGACACCGTCCAGGGAACCCGCGACAGCGCGATCAGGGCGGACGTGAAGACCAGCGCGACGAGCAAGCCGCCGCCGCGAAGGCGCCGCGCCGCGCTCACGGGGCGTCTCCCGGCCTCGCCGGCTCCGTTCCCTCGCACGCCGTGTCGATCTCGACCTCGCGCCGGGCCGCCGGCCGCTCGAGGGCGGCGACCTCGTCGCGGAGCGAGCGGAGCGCGCGCCGCACGCGACCGCGCTCGCCCGCGCCGGCGTGCACCAGGCGCAGGCGCCGGCGGTCGACCCGGTCGTGGAGCTCGGCCTCGCGGCCATGGAACGCGCGCTCCCCGAGCCAGCGAGGCCCCTCGCGGCTCCAGCAGTCGCGCGGGGGACAGGTGGCCACCAGCACCCCCGCGGCGCCCGATCGGAGCAGCAGCTCGATCACCGAGGTGTGGAGGTTGCCCGCACACGAGACGGCGAGGACCGGGGCGCCGTCGGCCGCTCCGTCCTCGGCACCCGCGTCCGCCAGGGCTCCAGGAGCCGCAGCGGCCGCCAGCCCCCCGGCGCCGTTGCGACAGGCGATGGCCACGACGCCACGGTCGCAGCCTCCGCTCTCGACGAAGGCCCGCGCGGCGGCCAGCTGGTCGCGACCCGTACGCCCCGGCGGCCCGATCGCCATCGGCGCGCAGGAGGCCGCGCAAATGCCGCAGGCCACGCAGCGGGCCGGATCCACCCGCGCCACGGCGTGGCCGCGCGCGCCCGGGATCATGTCGATGGCGTCGTAAGGACAGTCGAGTGCGCACTGGAGGCAGCCCGTACACAGCGACTCCTCGCCCCGGGAGCGGGCGAGGCGTGCCGACCGCCGGGGCCGGGCCCACCACGGCACGAGGCCGGCGATCGCGAGCCCGACCCCGAGGACGAGCCAGACGCGCGTCGGAGAGAGCCGCCGCACGCCCGGGAGCCAGAAGCCGTAGAAGAGGTCGATCTCGACGCGTCCGGGGACGTAGAACAGGTCTGCGCGCGGATTGAGCGCGGGCGGCGCCAGCAACGACGCGGCGAACAGGGCGAGGAGCATCGCCCAGAGCAGGGGCCGGGGCGGGAGCAGCACCGGTCGCGCCACCCGGGAGAGGTGGAGCCAGAGCAGGAGGGCGAGGCCGATCGGGAGGGCGATGTGCGCGAACAGGTTCAGGAAGAAGAACGCACCGGGAAGCGGGCGCTCTCCGGAGAAGGTGCGCGCGATGGGCTGCGAAAAAAGAGGCAGGGCGTCGAGCAGGCGCGCACCTTCCACGGCGAACAGCTGCGCCTGGGTGTCCCAGACCATCACGTAGCCGGTCCAGCCGCAGACGAAGACGAGGCCGAGCAGAACGAGGCCGGAGAGCCAGGCGAGGGCCCGCGGCCCCCAGCAGCGCCCCTGCAGGAGCATCCGCAGCGCGTGGACGGCGACGGCCGCGACGGCCAGGTCCGAGGCGTAGCGGTGCATCCCGCGGATCCAGCGGCCCGCCGCGAGCTGCGCGTCGATGCGCTGCATCGACTCGTAGGGCGCGCCGATCCGGTAGAAGAGCAGGAGATAGAGGCCTGTCACGAGCACGACGCCGAGGCTGACCACGGCGATCGAGCCCGACTGGTAGAGGGGGTTGTACCGCCACCCCGCGAGCTGGTTCAGGAGACCGTCCACAGAGGCGAGGGGACGCCGCAGCAGGTCGCCCGGGGTGCCCCGGGTCCGGTCGTGCGGGGTGCCCCCGACCCGTTCGCCCGGGGTGCCCCCGATTCCGAGGCTCACATCTCCCCCCTGACGCCGCGCACCCCTGGCATTCCGTTAATCCTGATATTATCATGATGAACTAGTGTGGGCGAGCCAGGGGGGTTGCGGAGCCGGCGAATGCTCTGCATGGGTGCGCTCCATGTTGCTCTCCAAGACGGGTCGGTACGCGTTGATGGCCACACTCGAGATCGCGCGGCGGGGGCGTGACGCCGGGCCGGCAGAGGCCGAGCCCGTGCGCGCGGCGGAGCTGGCCGGCGAGCTGGGCATCCCGCCGAACTATCTGGCCAAGATCCTCCACCAGCTCGGCCGCGCGGGGGTGATCACCTCCGCGCGCGGTCCCCACGGCGGCTTCCGGCTAGCCCGGTCCGCCGACGAGCTGCGCCTGGAGGCGGTGATCGATCCCGTGGTGCCCTCGCTGCGAGAGGTCGACTGCCTGCTCGGCCGCCCCGCCTGTCGCGACGACGATCCCTGTGCCGTCCACGAGCACTGGCGCGCCGTCACCGATCACCTGCGCCAGTTCCTCCACGAGACGACCCTTGCCGACCTGCTGGCACGCGGGCCGGAGGGCGGGTCCCGCAAGAAGGAGAAGCGACGTGCCCGATGATCCGGCGAGCGCATCCGAAGCCCGCGGCCCGGACCCCGAGCCCTCGGAGATCCCCCTCGGCCAGCGCCTGCTCGACAACCCGTTCCTGCTCCTGGTGGCCGGGTTGATCGTGATGTTCGTGTTCTTCACCGGCTGGGGCCTGTGGGAGATCGCCTCTCTCACGCAAGCCCCGCTTCCCTGAGCGAGGGAGCGCTGCGTGTACCACTCGGGAATCGAGTCGCCCCGGGGCATCTGGTGGAAGCCGGTGCACGGAGCCGAGAAGGTGTGGGTCTGGATCGCCTTCGTCTGGTGCATGGTGCTGTTCGCCATGATGCCGCTGTGGCACCTCCGGGGCGGGCAGAACCCGTCGGGGATCCGGCACCGGGTCGAGCCCGAGGCCTTCCGGGCGCGCGTCGAGCAGTTCATCGCCGACTATCAGGTGGGCACGGACAACGGGATCCCGGTGGTGGCGCCGCCGCCGGGGAGCGACGTGTACCTGCAGGCCACCATGTGGCAGTGGACGCCCATCCTGCGCCTCGAGCGGGGCGCTCAGTACGTGCTCCACCTCTCGGCCCTCGACGTGAACCACGGCTTCAGCCTGTTCCCGCTCAACATCAACTTCCAGGTGGTCCCCGGCTACGACTACGGCCTCCGGGTCACGCCCTCCGCCAGCGGCGAGTTCCAGATCATCTGCAACGAGTTCTGCGGCATCGGCCACCACCTCATGGTGGGCAAGATCGAGGTCGTGGAGCCCGGCGCAGCGGGGGGTGAGGGATGAGCGCAGCCGCGTCGTTCCGCATCTGCCCGTCGACCGGCCTGCGCGTCGACCGCCAGGCCGATGCCCTGATCAAGTGGCACGCGGTGGTGGCGACGGTGGCCCTGCTGGTGGGCGGGGTGTCGGCCCTGCTCGTGATGCTCACCCGCTGGCAGGCCGTGCACCTGCTCGACGCCGTCTGGTTCTACCGGATGCTCACGGTGCACGGCATGAACATGCTGATCTTCTTCATCATCTTCTTCGAGATGGCCGTGCTCTACTTCGCCTCGGCCGTCCTCCTCAACGCGCGGCTGCCCGCGCCGAAGGTCGGCTGGTTCGCCTTCACCCTGATGGTGGTGGGTGCCCTGCTGGTCGAGTGGATGATGTTCAGCGGGAAGGCCGACGTGCTCTTCACGTCCTACGTCCCGCTGCGGGCCGAGCCCCCCTTCTATCTCGGCATCATCCTGTTCGCCGTGGGCGCCCTGGTGATCGTCGGACACTTCTTCGCCACCCTCGTGGTGGCGAAGCGGGAGGGTACGTACGAGGGCTCGGTGCCCCTGGTCACCTTCGGCGCCATCACGGCGGCGATCATCGCCGCGATCACCCTGCTCCACGGGGCGCTCGTCTACGTCCCCACGTGGCTTTGGTCGATGGGCGTGATGGAGATCGATCCCCAGTTCTATCGCCTGGTGTGGTGGGGGCTCGGCCACTCCTCGCAGCAGATCAACGTCGCTGCGATGGTCTCCATCTGGTACCTGCTCGGCGCCTTCACCGTCGGCGGCGTGGTCCTCAACGAGAAGGTCAGCCGACTCGCCTTCGTGCTCTACATCCTGTTCATCTCGATGGCCTCGGCCCACCACCTCCTCGTGGATCCCGGGATGGGACCCGCCTGGAAGGTGTGGAACACGAGCTACTTCATGTACATGGCCGTGCTGGCCTCCATGATCCACGGCTTCACGGTGCCGGCGGGGATCGAGCTCGGCCAGCGCCTGCGCGGCGTGACCCAGGGCATGTTCGGCTGGCTGTCCCGGGCGCCGTGGGGCGACCCGGGATTCTCGGCCCTGGTCTTCTCGCTGGTCATCTTCGGCTTCGTCGGTGGCATCACCGGCGTGACCTTCGGCACCGAGCAGATCAACATCATCGCCCACAACACGCTCCGCATCCCGGGGCACTTCCACGCCACCGTCGTGGCCGGGACCGCCCTCGCCTTCATGGGCGTGACCTACTACGTGATCCCGCTGATCTTCCGGCGGGAGGTCGCCTTCTGGCCCCTGGCGCGCATCCAGCCCTACCTATTCGCCGGCGGGATGCTGGTCTTCTCGATGGCGATGACCTTCACGGGCACCTTCGGCGTCCCGCGTCGCCACTGGGACATCACCTTCGGCGGCATGCCGTTCGCAGCAGAGTTCTCGCCGGCCGTCGATCTGCTGCTCGGCGTGATGGCCGTAGGCGGCCTCGTCGCGATCGCCGGGGGCGGAATCTACATCCTGATCACGGTGGTGTCGGTCTTCTTCGGCAAGCGGCTGGCGCCCGATGAGGGCGGCCTCGGCGGCGAGCGGCGGGGTATTCCGCCCGGTCTCGTTCGACCGCCCCGCCCCCTGACCGAGGGCGACGAGGCGAACCTCCGGGAGGGTCCCCTCGGAAACGCACCCGGGACGATGGTGCTGGTGGGCATCTTCCTGCTGGCCTTCGTCGTCTACTACTTCGTCAACTGGATGCTGCTGTCCTTCGTCTGGAAGGTGGGCTAGCGGAGTGCGCCGGGCCGAGGCCGTGTCCCTCGCCGCGCTCTGCTTCCTCCTGCTCGCCAGCGCCGCCTGGTGGGCCCTGGCGCTCTGGCCGACGTCCGCCGACGCACCGCTGTGGCTCGAGCGGGCGCGCAAGGTGTGCTTCAACGCCGCATCCGACGGGCTGCCCGACGCCTCCGGCTGGCTCCTCCTGGTGGGTCAGCCCGTCGGCATGTTCGCCGCACTGGTGGCGGTCTCCGGGGAGGCATTGCGGCAGGGGATCCGGCGGCTCGCCTCGGCGGGGGCGGGTCGCGCCGTCCTGGCCGGGGTCGGCGCGCTCGTCTTTGCTGGACTCGGCAGCGCCGGCTGGCGGGTGGTCGCCGCCGGCGCGACGCCCCCGTGGGCACGCGCCGGGGCCGAGGCGCCGCTGCCGGACACCTACCCGCGGCTCGATCGACCCGCTCCCCCGCTGGCGCTGATGGACCAGCGCGGCGCACGCGTCCGCCTCGCGGACCTCCGCGGACAGCCGGTGCTGGTGACCTTCGCCTTTGGCCACTGCGAGACGGTGTGTCCCGCGGTGGTGCGCGACTGCGTCGAGGCCCAGGATCGCCTGCGGAGGGGTGCCGCCGAGTCAGGGGCGCCGCGCCTGCTGGTGGTGACGCTCGACCCGTGGCGCGACACGCCGTCGCGCCTGCCCCGGCTGGCCGAGCACTGGCAACTGGCGTCGGACGCCCACGTGCTGTCCGGCCCGGTCGACGAGGTGGAGGCGGTGCTCACGGGCTGGAACGTGACGCGCCAGCGCGACCGGACGACGGGCAACGTGATCCACCCACCGCTCGTGTACGTCGTGGACGCCGAAGGACGCATCGCCTTCGCCTCGAGCGGGGGCGCCGCCGTCCTGACCGAGCTGGTCGGACGGCTCTGAGCCGTACATCCAAGCCATGATCCAGGGGGGGCCGTGAGAGGATTCGAATCGATCGGGAGAGGGCTCGCTGGAGCTGCGCTGCTGCTGGGCTGCGGCGCGCTCGCGGGAGCCGCCAACGCCCAGGTGCGAGGCGAGGAGAAGGCGGTGCTCGCGGCGCCGCCCCACGTCCCGCCCCCCATCGAGCGTCGCCACGCGACGAAGCTCATCGTGGAGCTCGAGGTGCGCGAGCTGGTGGGCGACATCGCCGACGGCGTCCAATACACGTTCTGGACCTACGGGGGCACCGTGCCGGGAAGCTTCATCCGGGTGCGCTCGGGCGACGTGGTCGAGTTCCACCTCCGCAACCACCCGAGCAGCACGGTTCCCCACAACATCGACCTCCACGCCGTCACGGGTCCGGGCGGCGGCGCCACGTCCTCCTTCGTGGCACCGGGCCAGGAGGCGATCTTCTCGTTCCAGGCCCTGAACCCGGGACTCTACGTCTACCACTGCGCCACGGCGCCCGTGGGCATGCACATCGCCAACGGAATGTACGGCCTGATCCTGGTCGAGCCGGAGGGCGGTCTGCCCCCGGTCGATCGCGAGTACTACGTGATGCAGGGCGACTTCTACACCGCGGGCCGCTACGGGGACCCCGGCCTGCAGCCCTTCGACATGGAGAAGGCATTGGACGAGCATCCGGACTACGTACTCTTCAACGGCTCGGTGGGGGCGATCAGCGGCGACAACGCCCTGCCCGCCGAGGTCGGCGATCGGGTGCGGCTCTATTTCGGGAACGGAGGCCCCAACCTCGTGTCCTCGTTCCACGTGATCGGGGAGATCTTCGACGACGTCCGCGTCGAGGCCGGCGACCTGATCAACCACGACGTGCAGACCACGCTGGTTCCCGCCGGCGGCGCGGCCATCGTCGACTTCGCCGTGGACGTGCCGGGTACCTACATCCTGGTCGATCACTCCATCTTCCGGGCCTTCAACAAGGGCGCAATCGGCATGATCAAGGCCACCGGCCCCGAGAACGCGGTCGTCTACTCGGGCCGCCAGGACGAGCGCATCTACCTGCCCGAGGGCGCCCAGATCGGCGCGCATCCCGGAGCGGCGAAGGCGCCGGCTCCGGCGGCCACGCGCGAGCAGCGGATCGCGGCGGGCCGCCTGGTCTACGAGATGAACTGTCTCGCATGTCATCAGGGCGAGGGGCAGGGCATCCCGCGCGCCTTCCCGCCGCTCGCCCGCTCCGACTACCTCAACGCAGACGTCGACCGCGCCATCCTCATCGTCGCGGAGGGTCTCGAGGGGCCGATCACGGTGAACGGCGAGGCGTACAACACGGTGATGCCACGGCTGGGCCTCGGCGAGGAGCAGATCGCCAACGTCATCACGTTCGTCCTGAACAGCTGGGGGAACGACGGCGGGGAGGTCACGGCCGAGCGGGTGGCGGAGGTCCTGTCGAAGCGCTGAGGGCGGGCGCCGTGCTCCTGCTGGTGGTCGCGGCGGTATGGGTCCAGGACGGTCGGGCCGCGGAGGCCGGCGCGTCACCGATGGCCGCGATCGGCGGAGGGCGATACGTGCCCCTGTACGGGGACGGGAGCCCGGTGGAGGTGGCCCCGTTCCGGCTGGACGCGCATCTGGTCACCAACGCGGAGTTCCTCGCCTTCGTGCGGGCGCATCCGCGCTGGCGACGGGCCGACGCCCCCTCCCTGCTCATGGGGCGGGGCTACCTTCGCCACTGGGCGGGGCCCCTGCAGCTGGGCGATGGCGAGGGGGCGCCGCATCCCGACGGGCCGGTCACCCATGTCTCCTGGTTCGCGGCCCGGGCGTTCTGCGCCTGGCGGGGCAAGCGGCTGCCTGCCCTCGACGAGTGGGAGCTCGTCGCCCTGGCCGATGCGTCGCAGACGGATGGGACCGACGATCCCGGCTTCCACCAGCGCATCCTCGACTGGTACGCCCGGCCCCAGCAGAAGCCGCTCCCGCCCGTGGGGTCGACGTTCCGTAACGCCTACGGGGTGTACGACCTTCACGGGCTGGTGTGGGAGTGGGTGGAGGACTTCAACTCGGTCTTCGTGACGGGGGAGTCCCGGGCCGACGGCAGCCTCGACCGGCAGCTCTACTGCGCGGGGGCCGCCGTCGGCTCGAGGGATGCGCGCAACTACGCCGCCTTCCTGCGCTACGCCATGCGCTCGAGCCTGGAGGCGAGCTACGCAGTCGGGAACCTGGGCTTCCGCTGCGCGCGGGGGCCGTCGTGAGCCACGGAACGCCGGCGCATTGGGGGCTTGCCCTGGTCTCGTTGCTGCTCGCCGGCTCGAGTGCCCTCGGCGCCGGGGGCGCGCACCCGGGGCACGCCGGTCACGAGGAGCATGGCGGCGCCGGTCACGAGGAGCATGGCGGCGCCGGTCACGAGGAGCATGGC
>CAYTZH010000014.1:0-99414 GCA_964442285.1 uncultured Spirochaetales bacterium
GTAGAAATGTCGGGTGGGGCATTCCCCGCAGGTCATGAGGAGGCGGCTCGGATCCGTTCCTTCTGCCGCAGGGTGAGCTTGGGGCTGGCGAGACGCTGGCGATCCCGTTCCTGGTCCGCCCGGATCCGGGTCAGCACGGCGCCGAGGCGCTTGTTGGCGACGATGTCGGCGTCCGTGACCCGCGGCTCCTTGTCTAAGAAGACGCGGCAGGGAAGGCGCTCGCCGCCGTGGAAGACCTCGATGTGCCCGTCGGCGTGCTCGTGGACGCGGCAGCGCTCGCCGGCGAGGGGGAGCGTCTCGGGGCCGGGCTCGACGAGGTAGGTGACCCGCTTGTAGTGCAGGGTCAGGTTCTTCGAGAGCTTGCGCTCCTCCTGCCAGGTGAAGATCCGCTCGAGGTCCTCGTCAGCGCGGACGGGGCGGTGGGCATCGTGGAGGCTTCGCGGCTCTCGACCGAAGCGCACGTTGTAGTCCGCTCGGAACTCCGGCCTCGGGCGGCGAGATCCCGCGCAGACGGAGCTCCTTCACGAGCCGGTCCTCATTTCCAGCTGCTCCGCGGCCTGGCGCTGCGTCAGCCGCCGCTCGAGCACGCGGCCCAGCACCTCCAGCCGGTCGAGCTCCTTCGCGCTCATCGTCCAGGTTCTCGCACCGTCCATGTCGGCCTCCCGGCCCGACACGGTGCCTGGAACCCGACATTTCTAAGTTGCTCAAACCCGACATTTCCATTTTGCGCCTACAATTTTAATGTCCGATAAGTATTATTATGTCAACTAGACTGCGGCCGGACCCCGGGCCGCCACACACCCCTGGCCTTTCGCCACAGCTGTGCTAAGCGCCCGGCTCGGGGGGGGAACCGCCAGACATGAACCGTCCGTCCGGGGGGCCTGCATGAGTCCGGCGCGGAAGTCGTCCAAGGCGTCCAAGGCGTCGAAGACCGGCGCTTCCAAGAAGTCGAGCGCGAGGAAGAAGCCGACCGCGGAGAAGACCGGCAAGCGCAAGGCGCCGGCCAGCAAGGCCACCGCCAAAAAGGCCTCCACCGCGAAGAAGGCGTCCAGCGCGAAGAAGGCCTCGCCTGCGAAGGCCGCGCCGCGCTCCCGCAAGGCGGCCGGCGGAAAGGCCAAGGGGGAGCCGAAGACGGAGAAGCCCGCGGCAGCGGCTCCCGTCAAGCCCAAGCCGGCGCCGCGGAAGAAGAGCAGGCGCTCGAGCCGGGGCTCGGGCAGCGTCACCCTCCCGCCCGGCACCCCCGCGGCCGGCGAGCGCAGGAGCAAGCTCGGCATCAAGTGGAGCTGCTACTCCTGCGGCGCCAAGTTCTACGATCTGAACCAGCCCGAGCCGATCTGCCCGCGCTGCGGCGCCGATCAGCGCACGCGGCCCAAGGAGGAGCCGGCCCAGGAGGCCCCGCCCCCGCCCAAGCCGAAGGGGCGCAGCAACACGCCGCTCTACGGCCTCGACGACGACGACGACGCCACGACGACCAACGACGAGCTCAGCTTCACGGACGATCTGGACCTGGGCCTGGGCGGCGGAAGCAGCGGCGTGGGGGACGACGACGACGGCGACGCCGACCCCATCGAGGATCTCGAGGAAGAGCTCTAGGAGACGCCCGGCACCCGGCGCGGGCCTTAGGAGAAGGTCAGCACCCGGCGCAGGAAGAGCTTCATCTTGTCGCGCTCGGCCGCGCGGTGGCCGAGCTCCTGGTCGAGCTCCGCCAGCGTGGCCTGTCGCTCGGCCAATTCCCGTTTGAGGGCGCGGATCTGGGTGCTGTTCCCTTGAACGCGCTCGAACTCGCGGGCACGGTCGTCGACGTGGCCCGTTCCGGCCGCGCGGGTGCGGACCTCGCGCGCCTCGCGCCATTCCTTGCGATAGCGCTCGATCTCCGCGCGGTAGGCACGGGCCATGGACTCCACGTCGCCGTCCGAGTAGCCGCGGAACGGCCGGTAGACCTGCTCCTCGGCCTCGACGTTGCGCTCGTAGTTCCAGTACCCCACCCCGCCCAGCAGGCCGAGCAGGACCAGGATGCCGATCAGGGTCTTCATCGGCGCGCACCTCCCTTCGGGACTCCTCCGGGCCGTTTCGGCGCAACGCCTCGGGGACCGGAGGGGAGAATTGCGTGTGCGCGCGGGGGGCCGGGTCAGTAGAGCTCGCGGTAGGCGTGAAGACTCCGCAGGACCCGCTTCACGTAGGTGCGGGTCTGCTGGTAGGGCATCGACTCGACCCACTCGTCATCGCCCTGGTCGGGCCGCTCGCCGAGCCAGCGGGCGACGGCCTCGGGGCCGGCGTTGTAGCTGCCGATGGCCGCGGAGGCCCGGCCGGGGAAGCGCCGCTTGAGCTGATCCAGGTAGGTGGCGCCCAGCCGGATGTTGATCTCGGGGCGGAAGAGGTCGTCGGGCGTGAACGGCCTCAGGCCCAGGTCCCGGGCCAGGCGTTCGCCGGTCTGGGGCATGATCTGGAGCAGGCCCCGGGCCCCGGCGATGGAGACGACCTCGGGGCGGTAGCCGCTCTCCTCGCGCATGATCGCCCAGACCAGGGCCGGCTCGACGTTTCCGGGACGGGAGGACTGCACCAGTCCGTCGAAGGCGGTCGGCCAGGCCACGCGCCACGGGGTGGCGTTGCTCCCGGAGGCCGGTCCCCGCGCCAGCTCGCGCTTGTAGGCGTCGACGATGAGCCGCTGGGCGCGGTTGAAGTCGCCGCTTCCCGCGTAGAGCCCCGCGAGCGCGAGGCGATCGTCCAGGCCGCGGGCGCGCCGGGCCAGGCCGCTCAGCTCGTCGTGGGCGCCCTCCTGGAGGCCGGCCCCGAGGAGGATCCGGGGGCGCGCCAGCGCCCGCGGCGGGATGGCGCGGCTGCCGTCGGGCAGGCGCAGGCCCGGCGAGGTGGGGCGCTCGTCCGGCGGAAGCAGGGCGTGGGCCCGCCAGCCGTAGTAGGTCATGGGGAACTCGCGCACGAGGGCCGCCAGCCGCTCGCGTCCCCGCTCCGGATCGTCGCGCGCCACCGTGCGGGCGAGCCAGTAGCGGGCGCGCAGCTGCTCGACCGGGTCCGCCTCGCTCCGCGAGAGCGCCTCGAAGTGGCTGCGCGCCTCGGCGTTGCGACCCTGCAGGTAGTCGGCCCAGCCCAGGTGCCAGCGGGCGCCGCTGGCGAGCCCCCGCAGCGAGGGCACCCCCGACGCGCCGCGGAGGACGGCCCGGAAGGCCTCCCGGGCGCGCGGATCGCCCTCGTCCTCGAGCAGCAGGCCCGCCAGGTAGCGGGCGCGGAAACGCAGCGGCCCCGCCGTCCGATCCTTCGCCAGGGCCTCGAAGGCCGCCACCGACTCGTCGATGCGACCCGAGCGGGCCAGGGAGCGGGCGCGCCAGAAGCGGGCCTCGGCGCCGTCGCCGAGGGCCTCGAAGGCCTTCACCGCCTCCGGGTAGCGCCGCAGCCGGAACAGGCAGTGGGCGCGCTTGTCCCGCGCCCGGCGCGCAGCGCGCGCCGGGAGGCCCTGCGCCAGCGCGGCGTCGTAGGCTACGAGGGCCTCGCCGCTGTGGTTGCGTCGCAGCAGGGTGTCCGCGCGCCGGCGCAGGTCGCGGGCGTCGCGCAGCGAGCGCCCCAGCCGGGCCTCGAGCCGCTCCAGCGCCGCGGCGGCTGTCCGCGCCTCCGGGCGCGTGGGAAGCTCGATCCAGAGCTCCCGGTAGCGCTCGGCCGCCGCCCCGAGGTCGGCGCTGCGCTCGAGCGAGGCAGCCAGCTCCAGCAGCACCGCCGCGCGCACATCGCTGGGCGGGCTCGCCGCGAGCGCCTGCTCCCAGGCCCGGCGGGCATCGGACTCGCGCCCTGCCGCCGCGAAGGCGTCGCCGACCAGGCGCTGCAGGGCCCGCCGCACCGACGGGCTCGGGTCCCCCGCCAGGCCCTCCCGGGCCGCGGCGATGGCTCCGTCCAGGTGCCCGCCGGCGAAGAGCAGCCGGGCACGCTCGAGCTGGGCGTAGTCCGCGACGATCGGGTGGTCGCGGGCGGCCTCCGCCAGCAGGGCGCTGGCCCGCTCGAGCTCGCCGGCGCGGCCCGCGTCGAGGCCGGCGGCCAGCGCCTGGGCCGCCCCGCGGATCGGGTCGGCGGCCAGACCGTCGAGCGAGCCTGCCTGGGCGGCAGTGTCGGGCACCGAGGCGCCCTCCGCCGGCACCACCAGCCCCGCGCAGATCAGGAGCAGCCACGGCGCCAGGCACGAACCGACGTCGCGCCTCCGCCTTGCCCGGGCCTCTACCTTCGTGGATCGCACCTCGCCCTTCTTGGCTCGCACTCGCCCTCGCCCCCAGAGCCCTCCAGTGTGCGAGACCCCCCGAAGCCCCGCTAGGTTTCGACTCCCTTGCGCGCCGCCCGCTTCATCCCGCTGCTCCCGCTGCTCGGCTGGGCCCTGGCCTGCGGCGACGCGTCGGCTCCCCCCGTCGCGCCCGCCGCGTCCGAGCCCTCGGCTGCGGCGGCCCCCGCCCCCGCGCCGGCTCCGTCCCCCTCGCCCGCCGAGCCCGCACGCCCGCCCGCTCCGCGGCGGGCGCTGTGGGTGCTCTGCGAGGGCGCGCAGCGCGTGCTCGAGCATCCGGACCGCCTCGGGACGCTCCTGGCCGACGCCCGCGCCCTGGGCGCGACCGACCTCTTCGTCCAGGTCTACCGCGGCGGGCGCGCCTGGTTCCCGTCCTCCCTGGCCGACACCGCACCCTACGAGCGCGCGCTGGCGGCCTACGGCGGCGCCGATCCCCTGGCCACGCTGATCGCCCGCGCCCACGAGACCGGCCTGCGCGTCCACGCCTGGGTGAACGTGCTCTCCCTGGCCGGCAACCGCGACGCCCCGATCCTCGGCGCCCTGGGGCCGGAGATCGTGCACGCCGACCGCCAGGGCCGCTCCATGCTGGAGAGCCCGGACCTGGAGATCCCGGCGCCCGCCCGGCGCTGGGTGCGCATGGGCACGCCGGCCGTCTGGCTCGACCCCGGCGCGCCCGGCGTGCGCGAGCGGCTGGTCGCCACCTTCGACGAGCTGCTCGCGCTCTACCCGAGGCTCGACGGCCTGCACCTGGACTACATCCGCTATCCCGACGTGCTGCCCTTCTCGCCCGGCGCGCGCTTTCGGGTGGGCGTCGACTTCGGCTACGGCCTGGCCACCCGCGCGCGTTTCGAGGCCGAGACCGGACGTCGGGCCCCATTCGGGGAGGCCGCGGGCGCCGCCAACGCCTGGGACGACTGGCGCCGCGACCAGGTCACCGCCATCGTGCGCGACCTGCGCGCCGCGACCCGCGCCGAGGAGCGCGACCTCGAGCTCTCCGCGGCGGTGACGGCCTATCCCGAGCGCGCCTACCTCTCGCTCTTCCAGGACTGGCGGGGCTGGCTGGAGCAGGAACTCCTCGACTTCGCCGTCGCCATGCTCTACTCCCGCGACGACCGCCTGCTGCGCTACGAGTCGGCGGCCTACGTGGGCGGCGTGGGCGGCGAGCGGGTCTGGATCGGCCTCGGCGCCTGGCTGTTCGCCCACGAGCCCTCGCGCGCCCGGGCCCAGCTCGACCATGTGGGCGGCCTCGCGCCGGCGGGCGTCGCGCTCTTCTCCTGGGACTCGATCGCGCTGGCGCCCGCCCTCCGCGACGCCCTGGCCGCCCCCGACACGCCGTGAGGCCCACCGACCTCGACGCCTACGATTTCGCCCTGCCCCCCGAGCGCATCGCCCAGGAGCCGCCTCCCCGCCGCGACGCCGCGCGCCTGCTGGTCCTGGATCGCGACACCGGGGAGCGGGCCCACGGCCGCGTCGGCGAGCTGCGCCGCTGGCTGGCGCCGGGCGACCTGCTCGTCGTGAACGCCACGCGGGTGCTGCCCGCCCGGCTCCGCGGGCGCAAGGCGTCGGGCGGGAGCGCCGAGGCGCTGCTCCTCGGGGCCGGCGCCTCGGGGGCTCGGCGGGCGCTGGTCCGCTGCGGCGGCCGGCTGCGCGCGGGGCTCAAGCTGATCCTCGGAGATCCGCCGCTCGAGGCCGAGATCACGGCGGTTCTCGAAGACGGCGAGGTCCTGCTGCGCTTCTCGGGCTCGGTCGATCCCTACGCGTCGGGCGAGACGCCCCTGCCGCCCTACATCCGCCGGGAGACGCCGCGCGCCGAGGATGCGGATCGCTACCAGACGGTCTTCGCCCGCGAGCCCGGCTCGGTGGCCGCGCCCACGGCAGGCCTGCACCTCGACGAGGCGATCCTCCGCGCCCTCGCCGAGCGGGGCGTCGAGCGCGCCGAGGTGATCCTCCACGTGGGCCCCGGCACCTTCCGGCCGCTGCGGCCGGAGGACCTCGCCTCGGGAACGCTCCACGCCGAGCCCTTCACCCTGCCCGAGGCCACCGCTGCGGCCATCGACCGCACCCGCGCCCGCGGCGGCCGCGTGGTGGCCGTGGGCACGACGACCACCCGTGTGCTCGAGCACTGCGCCCGCGGCGAGCGACGGGTGGAGGCCGGGCGCGGCGAGACGCGGCTCTTCCTGCGTCCGGGCCCCGACGGGGCGGCCCTCCCCTTCGGCGTGGTCGACGCCCTGCTCACGAACTTCCACCTGCCCCGCTCGTCGCTCCTGCTCCTGGTGGCCGCGTTCGCCGGGCGCCAGCCCGTGCTCGACGCCTACGCCGAGGCCATCCGCACGGGCTACCGCTTCTACTCCTACGGCGACGCCATGCTGGTGCGCTGAGGGTGCGGCCGGGCTTCGGCTTCGAGATCCTCGCCCGGGACGGCGACGCCCGGACCGGTCGACTGCAGACGCCCCACGGCGCGATCCAGACGCCGACCTTCATGCCCGTCGCGACCTACGGCGCCGTCCGCGGCGTGGCGCCGACGGAGCTCGCCGGTCTCGGCGCCCGGATCCTGCTCGCCAACACCTACCACCTGCACGAGCGCCCGGGCGAGGAGGTGGTGGCCGGGCTCGGGGGCCTCCACGGCTTCACCGGCTGGACGGGGCCCTGGCTCACCGACAGCGGCGGCTTCCAGGTGACCTCGCTGGCGGACCGGGTGCGGGTCGACGAGGAGGGCGTGGCTTTCGCGTCCCCCCTCGACGGCCGGCGGCGGCTGCTGACCCCGGAGCGGGCCATGGAGATCCAGGAGGCCCTGGGGGCGGACGTGGCCATGATCCTGGACGAGTGCCTGCCCACCGCCCACGCCGCGCCCGGCCAGGCCCGCGACGCCATGGAGCGCACCCTGCGCTGGGCGGAGCGGGCGCGCAAGGCGCACCGGCGCCCCGATCAGGCCCTGTTCGGCATCGTCCAAGGGGGTACCGACACCGGGCTGCGCCGGGCGAGTGCCCGAGCCACGGCCGACCTGGGCTTCGATGGCTACGCCCACGGCGGCCTCGGACTCGGCGAGGGGCTCGCACCCCGCCTGGCCATGGTGGCCGAGGTGCACGCCCTGATCCCGCCCGGAGCCCCCCGGTATCTGATGGGGCTCGGCCGGCCGCTCGACCTGGTGGAGGGGGCCGCGGCGGGGGTCGACCTCTTCGACTGCGTGGTCCCCACCCGCCACGCCCGCCACGGGCTGGTCTACACCGAGACCGGTGAGCTGAACCTCAAGAACGCCCGTTTCCGGAGCGACCCCGAGCCGCTCGACGCCGCCTGCGACTGCCCGCCCTGCCGGGCCGGCACCTCCCGCGCCTATCTCCACCACCTGCTGCGCGTGGGCGAGGCGCTGGGCGCCCGCCTCGCCACGCTCCACAACCTGCGCTTCACCCTCCGGCTGCTCGAGCGCGCCCGGGAGGCCATCGCCGAAGGCCGTCTCCAGGCCCTCCGCAGCGCCGTCGCCGCGGCCGATCGCCGACGCTGACCAAGCGGGAAAAGCCCGCGGGTTTCAACGGGTTCGCCCTCAAGCCCGCCGGCGCGCCTACCGATCCGCTCGGGCGGAGCACCACGGGATCCGGCCGGGCGCTCGGGCGGAGCCTCACAGGGGCATTCGGAGGGCGACATGGGTGGAGGCACACGCGGCCATGCCATCGCGAGGGTCCGCCGCGCGGCCGTCGGGGGCATCGTCGGGGGGGTTCTGGTCGCCGCGGGCGCGGCCATCCTGATCCTCGCCCTGAGCGCCAGCTCGTTCATCCGCCAGGAGATCGAGCGCCGCGGACGCTCCGATCTGCGGGCGCTGGCCGCGAACCTGGCCGGCCCCCTCTCGGGCGGCTACGCGCGGAGCGCGGCGGCCCTGGTCGCGTCGGTCGGCGAGCAGATGGACGTGGTCGAGGTGATCGTCGCCGACACCGGGGGGCGCGTCTTCGCCGCCTCGCGCGAGGCCCTCGTGGACAGCGACGCGCCCGCCTATCACCGCGGGGTGTCGGCTTCGACCCAGGTCACCCTCTACGGGGCGGGGAGCCCCGAGGCGGGTCCCGACGCGATCCTCCTGCTCCGCCCGGTCCTCGGCGATCCCGATTCCGCGACGGGCGTACGGCCCCTGCTCGGCAGCGTCTCCCTGCGCGTCTCCCACGGCCGCGCCGCCGCCGCGCTCTGGCAGAGCGTCGGCATCGCCACCGCGGCCACCCTCGCGGTGGCCGGACTGATCGGCTTCGCGGTCTACCTGCTGCTGCTGCGCCAGGGCCTGCGCCCCATGGAGCAGCTCATCCAGGGCGTGCAGCAGATGGCAGACGGCAACCTCGACGCCCGCATCGACAGCGGCGGTCTCGGCGCCTTCGCCGACGTGGGCGACGCCCTGAACGAGATGTGGCTGGGCCTCGCCAGCCTGGCCACTCGGGTGGGCGGGATCACCGGCCGCGTGCGCGGGGTCACCGAGCGCCTCTCCAGCTCCATGGAGGAGATCGACACCGGCAGCCAGACCCAGGCCGAGGCCGTCGAGGAGACCGCCGGCATGCTGGCGCGGGTGAACGAGTCCATCCGCCGCGTGCACGGCGAGATCGAGACCCTCTCGAGCTCCACCGAGGAGGCCTCCTCGTCGATCCTCGAGATGGGGAGCTCCGTGGAGGAGGTGGCCCGTAGCGTCACCAGCCTGAACGACGCCGTGGAGTCCGCCAGCTCCTCGAGCCAGGAGATGGGCGCCAGCATCCGCCAGGTGGCCGAGAGCGCCGACGAGGTGCAGCGCATGGCCGAGGAGACCGCCGCCTCCATGACCGAGATGGACCGCGCCATCCAGGAGGTGGGCGAGCACGTGAAGCAGGCCTCGGCCCTGGCCCAGAAGGTGAGCGAGGGCGCCGAGGAGGGCCAGCAGGCGGTCGACGCCACCATCGAGGGCATCCAGGAGATCCGCATCCAGACCGGCGATGCCAAGGACGTGCTCGAGCGCCTCGACACCCGGATCGGCGAGATCGGCGCGATCCTCAACGTGATCGGCGATATCAACGACGAGACCAATCTGCTCTCGCTGAACGCGGCCATCATCGCCGCCCAGGCCGGCGAGCAGGGCAAGGCCTTCGCCGTGGTGGCCAACCACGTGAAGACCCTGGCTCAGCGCACCGCGATGAGCACCCAAGAGATCGAGCGCCTGATCCACGCGATCCAGGACGAGTCGGCCAACGCCACCAAGGCCATGGCCAAGGGCATGAGCTCGGTGGAGACCGGCGTCGAGCGCAGCCGGCGGGCCGGCGAGGCGCTCTCCACCATCCGGGCCCAGGCGGCCGACGCCAACGCCCGGGTCTCGGAGATCAGCCGCGCCGCCGAGGAGCAGGGGCGCAACTCCAAGCACGTGGCCGACGCGGCCAACCGCACCTCCACCATGGTCCAGAAGATCTCGGCGGCCATGGCCGAGCAGTCGCGGGCGAGCGAGCAGATGCTCGCCACCTCGGAGTCCGCCCTCTCCGTCTGCCGTCAGGTGCAGCGCTCGGCCGACGAGCAGCGCCAGTCGGGCGCCTTCATCACCCAGAGCATCGCCCAGGTGGGCGAGATGATGCGCTCGATCCAGCAGAACATCACCGACCACGGGCGCGCCAGCGAGTCGGTCTCCGAGGCCGTGCACCGCGTGCTCGACGTGGCGCGCAAGACCAGCGAGCGGGTGCCGGAGATCGTGGGCATCGTCGAGGAGCTCCGCGCCGACGCCGAAGCCCTGGAGTCCGAGGTGGGCCGCTTCCGGGGCGGCGAGGCCGCTCAGGAAGGCTCGGGCTCGATGGAGAGCGCGTCGAGCGCCACGCAGACGCCCGCGTAGTAGGGCAGCTCCGCGCCCAGCTCCGCCGGCAGGATCCGCAGCGCCCGGGCGAAGCTCGGCCAGACGTGGCTCGCCACCTTCTCGCGCACCGGACGCAGGCAGAGCTCCTCCCCGGCCGCCACCGCGATGGTGCCGAGCACCACCACCGACGGGTTGAGCGTCACCGTCAGGATCGCGATCGCGCGCGCCAGGTAGTGGTTGAAGCGCGCCATCTCGGCCAGGGCGAAGGCGTCGCCCTCGCGGGCCGCCTGCACCACGTGGACCGGGGTGGCGTGCTCGCGGCCGCCGGCCAGCGCCGCCACTCGGGAGTCTGCCGGCGCCGTGCGCGCCAGCCGCTCCGCCCAGATCCGCCCGCCGCAGTAGGCCTCGACACAGCCCCGCAGGCCGCAGCCGCAGAGCTCCCCGTCGTCCCACTCCACGGGCGCGTGGCCCACCTCGCCCGCGGCGCCGCGGGCCCCGCGCACCAGGCGGCCGTCGCAGATCAGCCCCCCGCCGACCCCGGTGGACATGGTCAGGTAGATCACGTCGCGGGCCCCGCGACCGGCTCCGAAGCGCCACTCGGCAAGGGCGGCCGCGTTGGCGTCGTTCTCGAGCACCACCCGCTGGCCGGGCAGCGCCTGCGCCAGGAGGTCGCGGATCGGCACGTCCTTCCAGCCGGTCAGGTTGGGCGGATCCACGCGGCCGGTCTCGTAGTCGAGCGGGCCCGGCAGCGACACGCCCACCGCGGAGACCTCCGCCGGGTCGACGCCCGCCTCATCCATGAGCCGGCGCAGCTCGTCGGCCATTCGCGCCACGTCCGTCTCGGGGCTCCCGCTGGCCTCGGTGGGACGCCGGTGGCGGGCGCGGATGGCGCCCCCGGCCTCGGCCAGCGCGAAGGCCACCTTGGTACCGCCGAGGTCGATGCCGAGCACCAGCTCCGCGCGGGCCATGAAAACCCTTTCTCCGCAGGATGTTGGGGGCGCCCGCCGCGAGCTTATCACAGGCCCCAAAAGCCAAAAGCTGAAGGCCCGAACGGCCGATGACTCCAGCGGACGGTCCGCTCGGCGCCCCCTCTGCCCGCGGGCCCGTCCGGAGGGGGAAACCGCACATGCATCGCACCGCGCTCGCCGGGCTGCTCGCCCTGGGCCTGCTGGCCTCGGGCTGCTCGACCCTGGGCAATCTCGACCTGATCGGAAGCCGCAAGGCGCTGGAAGAGTCGCAGCGCCGCTACACCCAGCTGGTGCGCTGGGGCGAGTACCTGGCCGCCTCGGACTACGTCGATCCCGAGATCCGCTCCGAGTTCCTCGACCACATGGAGGGCTGGGAGATGGTGCGCTTCAGCGACTACCAGGTGCGCCGGGTCGACATCGAGGACGGCGTCTCCGAGGCGGAGTTCCGCGTGAGCTACCTGGCGTACCACGTCCACTCGCTCATCGAGAAGAAGGTCTACGAGACCCAGTCCTGGTACCGCGGGAAGGCCGGCTGGCAGGTGCGGCCCGACCTGGAGCACCTCGAGGCCAGCCTGGCGAAGCTCGCTCCGTAGGCCGGCCTGCGCGACCCGGAAACCGGGAGGGGGGCGGGCATGAAGAACCGAGCGAAGAAGATCCTGATCGTCGACGACGTGGCCATGTTCCGCGAGATCGAGTCGCTCTTCCTCGCCCGCGCGGGGCACGTGTTCACGGCGGGCAGCGGCCGGGAGGGCATCGGCCTCGCCCAGCGCCTGCGCCCGGACATCATCCTGCTCGATCTGCACATGCCCCACATGGACGGCGAGGCCGTGTGTCGGGCCGTGCGGGCGGATCCGGAGCTGGGCCACACACCCGTGATCATCCTCACCTCGAGCGACGACCCCGCCGACCGGGCCCGGGCCCTGCGGGCCGGGGCCGACGACGTGCTCCCGAAGCCGGTCAACCGGATGGCCCTGAACGAGAGCGTGCAGCGCTTCCTGCGCTTCGCGGGCGTCCGCGGGCTGCCGCGGGTGCCCTACCGCGCCGACGTCCAGGTGCACGCCGGCAGCACCGACTGGGCCGCCCGCGCGCGCAATCTCTCGCGCGGCGGGATCTTCGTGGAGGCCGAGAAGGAGCTGGCCCCGCGCTCGGAGGTGCGGCTCGCCTTCCGCCTGCCCGACGAGCGACCGGTGGCGCCGACCGCGGAGGTGGTGTGGCTGGAGCGCGACGACGGGGGCGGGACCCTCGGCATGGGCCTGCGCTTCCTGGGCCTGGACGGCCGGGTGGCCCGCTGGCTCGACGACTACATCCACGAGCGCACCGCCCTGCCCCGGCCCCAGGTCCGGACCTCCACATGAGCCGGCAGCGCTTTCGCGCGGGGCTGCTGGCGATGGCGGCCGTCTTTGCCCTCGGCCCGAGCTGGCCGGTGCTGGCCCAGCTCGACGCCGACGAGCCCGCTGAGGCCTCGGAGCTCGAGGCCGGCGACGAGGACGAGAGCGAGCCCGCGTCGGAGGCGGCGGAGGCGCGCGCGGAGACGGAGCTCGCGCCGCCCCCCGGGCCCGACGCGCCCGAGGAGACCCGACGCCAGTACTGGCGGGAGCGCGCGCGTGCGGCGCGGCAGGCCGTGGCCGCAGCCCGGGAGCGGGTCGCCGTCGCGGAGGAGGCCTACCAGGACTTCCGGCAGCGCCGGTATCCCCGGGGTGCAGCGGCGGGCGCCATTGCCAGGGAGCGCGAAGACGCCCGCGCCGCCCTGGAGGCGGCGTTGACGTATCAGGAGGAAGGCCTCTGGGAGGACGCGCGCCGGGCGGGTGCCCTCCCCGGCTGGATCCGACTGGACGACGCCGCGGCATCGCCGACCTACGAGTAGGCGGACGCCGCCCTACTCGGCCTCGAGCGCGTCCTCGAGCGAGCCCTCGAAGAACAGGTCCTCGGTGTCGTTCGGGAAGGGCTGGATCACCGCCAGCACCCGATCGCCCTGTCGCACGACGGTGGTGGTGCGCGTGGTGAGGCCCTTGGTGCGCAGGCGCTTGCGCTCGATCACCACCGGCTCGGCGCCCGCGTCCGTGCCGCCCAGGCGCAGCAGCGGCTCGCCGGACGCGGTGGCCCGGATCTCCACCTCGCCGGCCCCCCGCGCGAGGGGTGCCGCCGCCCGCGCCTCGAGCTCCGCGTTGCGGGCCCGCAGCCGGGCGACCTCGGCCTCGAGCCGCGCCGTCTCGGCCGCCTCGATCGCGCCATCTACCGGCGTGAAGCGGGCGTAGTCCTGGATGCTGGCGGTCTCGCGCGTCTCCACCCGATCGCGGTAGCGCGCGGGCACCCGCTTCAGGTCGTCGGCGAAGGCGTAGCCGCCCTCGTCCGTGCGCCAGTGGTAGATCGTCCCCGCCCCGGCCGGCACCGCGAGCGCGACGCCCAGCGCCGCACCGACCAGACTCCCCAGAATCGACTTCCGCATGTCCATGTCCGCTCCTCAACCCTCGTCCGTCATGGAGTCAGTGGGCCGGGGCGGCAAAAAGTGTCATTAGATCAGATACTTGCAGCGGCAGCTCAGCGGCAAGCACAGGCCGTTGACAGCGGCGCGAAAGGAAATACTGTCCGCAGTCCAGCATTGCTGCGGGGTAGAGCAGTCTGGTAGCTCGTCGGGCTCATAACCCGGAGGTCGGGGGTTCGAATCCCTCCCCCGCTACCACCTAGGCCCCCGGAATCGAAAGGTTCCGGGGGCTTCGCCGTTTCAGGCCCCGGCGGCGGTGTCTCGCAGGTCCTTGGGCGTCCGGCCGATGCCGCGGTGGAGCCGAGGCCAGCCGCGCGGCGTGACACTCCGGCGGGACCCGCGTCCACCTCCCAAACATGGGCCGAAGGATGGGCCGAAGGGCAAGGCGGGGCGCGGCCGGGAGGCTCCGTGCGGCGCTGGCGATCGCGGGCGTGGGGCTCTCTCCGGCCGCTGCGGCCCCCGAGGCGGGCGCGCTGCCCACGCGCTACGAGGGCACCCTCGCCATCTTCAGCACGAGCCTCCCGGCAGTGTTCTTCAGCGGTGGCGGCGACGTGGTGGTGGACGCCACGCCCGCGGGTCACCTCAGCGGCCTCGCGCTCCCCGCCAGCGGCTTCGCCACCACCGCCGCCTACGTCAACGGGAGCCAGGAGCTGCGGATCACGGCACGCAACGGGGCGGGCCGCTTCCTCGAGACGCCGAGCGGCTTCCGCGGAGCGATGCCCCTGCTGGGGAACGCACGCCTGTGCCTCCTCGGCACCTGTGACGCGGCTCCCCTGCTCGACCTGAGCTTCCCGCTCGACGTGGTGGGCGCGGGCGGGACCACCACCCGGGTGACCCCGAGCGGACTCACGCTGCGCATTCGCGGGGCGGCCTGGAGCACGGGCAGCCTCACGCTCTCCGGCCCGGGCTTCGTGAGCTTCTTCTCCGGCGCGCGCAGCGGCCCGGGCGGCGCGACGTCGAGCACGGCGCTGGCGGGCGGCGGCCTGCTCCTGGTTACGCCGGTGCGCCTGGAGGCGGGCTCCGTGGGCGGCCTCGGCACCATCGACTTCGTGATCCTGCTCGACCTGGAGCTCGTCCCCGAGCCCGCGGCGGCCTGGCTCGTGGCGCCCGGGATCCTGTGCGTGCTCGCGGCGAGACGCATGGGGCGCGCGCGCTCGGCGCTCGACGCGCGGCTTCACACGGAGTGTGCGCCGCGCCCCGCCGCGAACCGCAGCACCAGCAGGCTCGGTCCGAGGAGCCAGGGGAGCCCCGGCTCCGGCACCGGTGGCGGCACCGGCGAGAGCGGATTGAAGGAGCCGAACGACGGGAACTGGTCGTCGGCATCGGGAAAGGTGGCCGTGTCGAGCACCACGCTGAGGAAGTAGGCGTTGCCGGGCAGCCCCGCGAGCGTGAGCGAGTAGGTCCCGGCGTTCGACTCGAAGGTGCCGTTGCCGAAGTCGGCAGCCCCCCAGGCCCAGGTCTCCCCGGCCAGGAAGCCCGCCCCGCCGGCGGCCGCCGTGCAGGGATCTCCGCCCCCGCCCCCCGTCATGATGCAGCCCCCTGCAGGGTCGACGTCGAGGATGGGATCCGGCAGCGCGCCGCTTCCTCCATCCACCTGATCCCAGTAGTACGCGCTGCCCTGGTTCAGGTTGACGGCGAAGACGTCCCAGTAGCCGCGGCTCCCCGGCACGGGCACCGTCCCGTTGTAGGAATCCCAGCCGAAGACCTCCGTGGCGAACTCGACGCGGTAGCCCGCGCCGCCGTTGGCGGGCAACAGGGCGCCCGCTCCGTAGATGGCCGGCGTCTGGAAGTCGCCTTCCCGGCTGCCGAACTCGGCCGCTCCAACCCGGATCTCGAAGTTGGTCGGGTCCCCGGGATCCTCGGTGACGACTGTACCCCCGGCGGGGCTCGACGGGCTCTCGAACCAGCTCGGGACGAGGTAGCTGCCCGAGGCGAGGTCGAAGACGCGAACCGCGTATGCGGGAGTCGGCCCGGTCAGGGCGAGCGCGAGTGCCCCCGCGACGAGAAGTCTGGAGAGCCGGGTCGTCGTCTGCACGTGCCACCTCCTGGCTGCTTCGTTGACCGGAGGTGGAGTGGCATCTCGCGGCGAGGAATGTCGGTCGCCGTGATCGGCGTGCCGCGCAGCTCGATCACCAGAGTGCCGTTCCACGAGCCCCTCGCCGCGATCGGTCCGGCCCCGAGCGGGGCAACACCGATGGGACAGTTCGCCGCGGGTGTGGCACCCCACCACGCGGCGAGGCCGGCTTCCCGTCACATCGGCGTCACGCGGGCGGCACGCAGCTTGCTAATCCCGACACAGTGTGGGGCGGGCTGGCGGGTCCCGCCGGGGAGACAAGCATGGATGCGCGCGCCTGGGGTCGACCCCGACCCGGTAGGGGACTCCTGTTCGGCCTGGTCCTGGCGCTCGGGGCGCCCGCCGCCCACGCCTTCGAGGCCTTCGACGGCCAGCTCCAGGTCCACGGCTTCGGCGAGCTCCAGATCCGCTCCATCGCCAACGACTACGACTTCTCGGACGACCTGGACCTCACCCAGCTCTACACGGTCCTCAACATCGAGGTGGAGCTGGATCTGCTGCCCGACGGCTACGGACCGGTGGACTACCTGTCCCTCTTCGCGCGGATCGAGGCCCGTTTCGACTGCATCTGGTTCCGCTGCGGCCTCTTCAACTCCCTGGACACCTTCGGCAACCGCGCCGAGCACCTGCCCAAGCGCCTGGCCGGCGCGCGCAACAACGGCTTCGACGGCGCCCAGTTCACCGGCGACGTGCGGCCGCGCCACGGGGTCGCGGTCGAGCGCGAGGACATCGAGCGGCTCGACTTCTCCTTCAAGAACGTCGAGGTGGGCGACCAGCGTCGACCGACGAACATCTGGGACGTCCCGGGCATCTCCACTCTCTTCGGCGTGCCGGGCGGCGATGCCATCGTCGGCACCGACGACGACCCGGCCTTCTACACCTTTGCCCGCTTCGTGGAGCCCGATCGGGAGTATCGCTGGGCCACCCGCCGGGTCCGCGGATCCGTCGATGGCGGCGACAACCAGTTCCTCGGGCCCTGGGAGCCCCGCAACGAGATCATCCCCCTCGGCGCCCTCGCCGACCGCGCCAATCCCTTCAACCCGAAGGACATCAACCCCACCAACGGCCTGGGGGGCTCCACCGCGCGCCCCTATCGGCCCTCGCCCCTGTTCCGGGCCGCCGAGACGAGCTTCGACCCGGGCGCGGCCCGCGGCCTCTACATGCCCAACGCCGTGGTCGCCCAGCTGGCCCGCGAGGACGGCTTCGACGACTTCGACCAGAACTTCCGCCAGTCCACCCTCGCCTGGAACCGCGGCGCGAGCCAGCAGGACGAGAAGGAGCTCAAGGAGCTCTACCTCGACATCGAGGCCATCGAGGGGCGGCTGTGGGTCCGGCTCGGCCGCCAGAGCATCGTCTGGGGCAAGACCGAGCTGTTCCGCACCACCGACCAGTTCAATCCCCAGGATCTCGCCCTGTCCTCGCTGCCCACCTTCGAGGCGTCGCGGATCGCCCTGTGGGCCGGCCGCGCCGTCTATACGCTCGGGAGCTTCGGGCCCATCGAGGACCTCCGCTTCGAGGTCGCGGCCAACTTCGACCAGTTCGAGCCCACGGACCTGGGGCGCTGCGGCGAGCCCTACTCGCCCCTGCCGGTCTGCAACAAGACCATCGGTCTGTTCGCCCACGGCGTCGCCGGCTTCGGCCTGGCCGGCGAGGTCCGACCCGCCAACCCCTGGAACAGCTGGGAGGGGCTCGAGGGCGGCGTCCGGGTCGAGTGGCGCACGGGGCCCTTCAGCTTCGCCCTCGTCGACTTCTACGGCTTCGAGGACATCCCCTACATCGAGACCGAGTTCCTCTTCGAGCGCAACGTCGACCCCCGGACCGGTCGTCCGCGGCGGCTCAACAGCCGCGCGGGCTGCGATCCCGAGGGCCTGTTCGACGGCGACACCCGGGCCTGCCTCGACGGCGGACGCGACGCCCTCGAGAACCACTCGGCCAATCAGCAGCGCTTCGCGGTGATCTGCTCCTCGAGCGTCGGCTTCAGCGACCTCGACCGCAGCGTCTGCGCCCAGAGCGTGTTCAACAGCAGCCGGGAGGTGGCTGACTTCGTGGGCACTCCGATCGCGCCCACCGATGCCTTCGGGGGGATCTTCGCCGGACAGCTCGCGGGCGACCTGGTGCTCGGCGGCCTGGTCGGGCTCCCGCTCTTTGCCGCCATCCCCAACCCCTTCGGCGGCTCCGTGCTCGCGCCGCTCAACGTCGACCCGCTGGACGGCGGGCCGCCTTCCGGGGACATCTTCTGCACCGATCCTGCGGTTCGCATCCTGTTCGGCATCCCTGGGGGTGGGGACGGCGCCACCTGCCTCCAGGAGTTCCTCACCGACGCCCAGGAGGCCCTGCTCGGCTGCGGTCCCTTCTTCGGCGTCAGCTGCGACGTCGCGGGCATCGACCTGCTGAACGCCGAGATGAGCGCCCTGATCCAGTCCTGGCCCGGCTTCCCCGGGACCTTCGGCACCCCCTGGGACACCTTCGATGCGGGTCTGGCACAGCCCGGCACCGTGGGCTTCGACGGCGGCGCCCTGTGTACGCGCGTCGAGCGCGGCCGCACCTTCGTGCTGCCCGGCTGCCGCGGTCCCGGCGACGAGGGCTACGACCCGGACATCGACGGCTCGCCCACCGGCATCCTGCACCCCTTCACCGGCCAGCCCTTCAAGAACGAGCTGGCGGCCCTCTCCTGGAACTATCTCGTCTCCCTGGTCGCGCCCTCTCGGGCCTCGGGGTCGAGGAGGCCGAGAAGGCCATCGACGAGTTCAAGACCAGCGACCCCTTCCGCAAGGGCGCCTGCTCGCTCCGCCAGCCCCAGTTCTGCTCCAACATCCAGGCGATCTACGCGGTGGCGCACACCACGGTCCGCACCGTGCGTGCCGGCGGCAACGGCCGCTTCGGCCGCACCGACTTCGACTGGCACGTCGGCGGCACGGGGGTTCTCCGCTACCAGAAGCGCAACGTGTTCGGCTTCTCGCTGGACGTGGCCGAGGACTGGACCAAGACCAACTGGAGCATCGAGGCCACCTGGTTCGAGAACGTCCTGCGGGACGACAACCTGCAGGAGGACGGGCTCTCGGCCGTCGACCTCTACAACCTCACGATCTCGGTGGACCGCCCCACCTTCATCAACTTCCTGAACGCCAACCGGACCTTCTTCATCAACACCCAGTGGTTCATCCAGTACGTGGACGGCTACACCCGCGGCTTCACCAGCGGCGGGCCCTGGAACGTGCTCGCGACGCTCACCGTGGAGACGGGCTACTTCCAGGACCGGCTCCTGCAGGCCATCACCTTCGTCTACGACTTCAAGTCCAACTCGGGTGCGGTCCTGCCCCAGGTCACGTTCCGCTACACGGAGGACTTCGCCATCATCGTCGGCATGGCCATGTTCTACGGACGCTTCGAGCCGCGGCCCGGCGCCGTCACCACCGTGGGCGACCCGCCCTTCCGGACCGGGCGCCAGGCCAACACCGATTTCGTCGAGAACGGGCTCTCGCCCATCCGCGACCGCGACGAGTTCTTCATGCGCGTCCGCTACACGTTCTGACGGCCTGGCCGTGGGAACGGCTTGTCGCGGGTGCGACACCGCCCGCCACGCGCCCGCCATCCGCACCACTTCCTCTCGAGAGGCGCGAAGCGGATCGCGTCGGGAGGAAGTGTCATGCGGACGACCCTGCGAACGAGCCTGTGTCTGGGCTTGCTGTGTCTTCTCGCCTCGACCGCCGAGGCCACGCTGCTGGGCGACGAGGTCTTCGGCACCCTGAACCGGGACGGCGATGGCAACGTGAACCTGTTCAGTGACACGGGGACTACGTCGCCCGTGGCGGCCAGCGTGGGCGGCGGCATCGAGTTCACGAGCCTCGGGGTCCCGCCCGGCGGAGCGGGGCTCACCGCGGATGTGGCAGACAGCAGCGTGTCCGTCTCCATCGGCGTCCCGTTCCCGATCAGCATGCCCATCCCGCTCGGCGTCGAGTACCGGGTGTGGCTCGAGGGCCTGCAGTGGGTGGGCACGCCGAGCGCGGTCATCGACGCGGTGGTGCTGACGAACGGCCCCCAGGACGGCACGGTGGTGACGAGCTGGACCGACGACAGCATCCACCTCACGTTCACGGACCAGTTCCTGGTCACGAACCAGGGTCCCCCGCTGCTGTTCGAGATCCAGAAGGTGCCGGAGCCGAGCGCCGGCTGGCTGATCGCGAGCGGGCTGCTCGTGGCGGGCGCCCGGCGGCGCGAGCCCTAGGGCGGAGGCTTCGTCCCGCCCTCCTCCGGCACCATGGGCACGAAGGCCACCGGGAAGAGCCGTTGCTCCTCCAGGCCCTCCGCCGTGCGCTCGACGAGGCGAAGAAGCTGCGACCGCTCCCCGACCGGGATCACGAGCCGGCCACCCACGGCGAGCTGCTCGACGAGCGCCGGGGGGACCTCCGGCGGTGCCGCCGTGACGACGATGGCGTCGAAGGGCGCATGGGCGGGAAGGCCCCGGTAGCCGTCGCCCGTGATCACCTGGACGTTTCCATAGCCGAGGGCGGCCAGACGCTGCCGGGCGTCGGCGGCCAGCTCGGGAATCCGCTCGATCGAGTAGACCTCCCGGACCAGGCCCGCGAGCACGGCGGCCTGGTAGCCCGAGCCCGTGCCCACCTCGAGCACCCGGTCCCGGGCTGCGGGCCGCACCAGCTCCGTCATCACCGCCACCATGTAGGGCTGGGAGATCGTCTGGCCGTGGTCGATCGGCAGCGCGCGGTCCTCGTAGGCGACCCCCCGCACGGCCTCGGGCACGAAGAGGTGCCGCGGGACCCCGCGCAGGGCCCCCAGCACCCGTGCATCCGAGACTCCGCGCGCCTCGATCTGCTCGCGCACCATGCGCTCGCGTCGCCGGGTCCAGGCGTCGGGCTCCTCGCCACCCGGCGGCGCCCCGCTCGCACCGGCGGGCAGCATGGACGCGAGGAGGAGGCAGCCACGGCGGAGTCGTTCTCGCAGCATCTTCGCGAGGAGTTGCAAGCGACATGCCGGCGCTCCAGGGCCGGAGACGGTCGGGATGCCGCCCGGGTGTGTCGCCCTGCCCCAGCGACCGTACACTGAGCCCATGGAGCGCCGGGAACGCAGCGCATCCCAGGAACGCTGGCTGCGTTTCTTCAACGAGGTCGTCTACGACGAGCTGCCGAGGGCCTACGGCGCCCTCGACCGGCTGACCCTCGGCGTCTGGTGGCGGCTCGTCCGCCGCGCCCTGGAGTTCGTTCCCGACGGCGTGCGCGTCCTGGAGGTGGGCTTCGGACCGGGAAGGCTTCACCTCGCGCTCGCGCGGCGGGCCTCCCTGGCCGTCGGGCTCGACCTGGCCCGCGGCATGTGTGCCTTCACCCAGCGCCGCCTGGCCCGCGCCGACCTCCCGCCGCGGATCGTGCGCGGGACTGCGGCCGCCCTTCCCTTCCCCGATCGCGAGTTCGACTGCGTCGTGAGCACCTTCGCGCTCTCGGGCCTTCGCGACCTCGAGCCGATCCTGGCGGAGATCGCGCGGGTCTGCCGTCCGGGCGGCCGGCTGGTGGTCGTGGACATCGCCCTGCCCGACGACGGCAATCGCCTCGGCACCGCCTTCGCCCGCCTCTGGGAGACCCTGGGCGACTTCCTGCAGGACCTCCCCACGCTCCTGGAGCAGGCCGGTTTCGCGATCGAGCGCGTGGAGGGGTTCGGGCCGGGGCGACACATCCGCGCCGTGGTCGCCCGCCGATCGGCGGTGGCCCAGGCGGCCGTGCCCGGAGCCTCGGCTCAGCCCTCGTCGGTGCTGGCGCCGGGGCCGAGGCCGGGGCTGTTGCCCGCCCAGAGGGTCGATTCGAGATCGCTCGACGTCGGCGGGGCGCCCTGGGCGACGCGGCCCAGGTGTCGCGCGAAGCGCCACATCACCCACTCGTGGGCGTACGCCTGGGTGCGCACGTAGAGCCACCAGGGCAGCCGGGGCCGGAACTGGTGGACGGCGCCGAGCGCGTCCTCTCCGCTCGGCATGGTGCGGAATTCGAGCCGGGGGAAGCCGATGGCGGCGCCCGCCAGCAGCCCGCCGGTCACCTCGAAGAGCGCGCGGTTGTGGCCGCTGCGATCGGGTCGGAAGCTGAGTGTCAGCAGGGGTCGCCTCACGCCCACGGCCAGGAATGCGAGGCCGGTCTCGTTGCGCTCCACCCGCACGAAGCCCCGAAGCGCGCCGGGGAGCCAGCTGGCGTACTCGGCCGCCAGCCAGGTGGCGTCGCGGCCGGGCGGGAGCGGCAGGCGCTGCACCGACCGCGCGGTGGGCTGCCGCGCGAGGCCTTCGGCGCGGAGCGACTGGGACAGGGCCTCGGCGAAGCGCTTGCCGGGCAGCCCGAGCTTCTCCTGCAGCCAGCGGTCCTCGGCCACCATCGGGTGCCGGAGGCTCTGGATCAGCGGCGCCACCAGGGCTTTCGGGGCTCCGGTGACCAACGACACCCACAGTCGCGAGAGCCCGGGCGTGACCAGCGGTACGGGCAGCATGAGGCGGCGCTTTCCCATGATGCGGGCCGTCTCGCGCATCATATCCCGATAGGAGAGGACGTCGGGACCACCCACCTCGCACACCCGCCCTGTGGTCTCCTCCAGGTCGAGGCAGCGCGCGAGGAGCTCCACGACGTCGTCGAGGGCGATGGGCTGGGAGAGCGAGCCCGTCCAGGCGGGGCACACCATGGCGGGCAGTCGACCGACCAGCCGCGTGAGGATCTCGAGCGACGACCCATCGCGCCCCACCACCAGGCCTGCGCGCACCGCCGTCACCGGCACGCCATACCCGCCGAGCGCGCCCTCCACCTCGAGGCGACTCGCCAGATGCTCGGAGAGGTCCCGCTCGAGCTGAGGCACCAGGCCGCCCAGATAGATGATGCGCTTCACACCGGCCCTGGCTGCGGCCCGGCCGAAGTTGTCCGCGAGCAGCAAGTCCAGATCCTGGAAGTGGCCCTGCATCAGCCGGCTCGAGGGCAGCATCGAGTGGACCAGGTAGTAGGCCACCTCCACGTCCTCGAGGGCCTGCTCGGTCTCGTACAGCGAGAACAGGTCGCAACGTCGCCAGCCGATGCCGGGGGTCGTCGGTCCGCCGGCCGGCTCGGAGACCTCCGCGACGCCGCGACCCAGCGCCGCCACCGCATGATGCTCCGCCAGCCTCGGCACGAGGGCGCGGCCGACGAAGCCGGTGGCGCCGGCGATGGCGATGCGTCGAGGCGTCAGGGGCGCCGGTGCCCGCTCCAGCGCAGTCGGTGACGTTGTCATGGCACCCAGCGTAACCGCCGGCCCGGCCGCTGGCTCGGGGTGGGCGGGCTCAGCGGACCGCGCCTGCACGGCTCGACCGCGCGGGGATTTGACGGCCCCAGATCGAGGATTAGTCTAGAAAATGACTAGACAAGACCTAGACAAATCTAGACACGCAGTCACCTGACCACCCAGACGAGAGGAGCCCAGATGCCCAGCCCGAGCCCGATCTTCTTCATGGCCATGTTCACGCTCTCGATGAGCGTCGTTCTCGCGTTGTTCTCCCGTTGGCGCACCCTCCGGTCCATCGAGCAGCCCGGCCAGTCCGCGTTCTCGCGGGGCACCGCCCGCCACGGGACGCAGAGCCGGCTGGGACTTCCCCGGCGCTAGATCCACCCACCCGGAGGCTGTCGACCAGCGTTGGTCGAAGCGCTGCTTTCGAGGGCGCGCAGGCGCCCTCGAAAGTCGTCTTCGGCGTGCGAGAGATCGCCCGTCTCAATCCTCGAACTTCACGGGCGTTCGGGCCACCTGCCAGACGTCCTCACAGTACTCCCGGATCGCGCGGTCGGACGAGAAGCGGGCGCAGCGTGCCACATTGAGAATCGACATCCGCACCCAGGATGCTCGGTCCCGATAGGCCTCCGCCACCCGGTCCTGGCAGCGGACATACTCTCCGAAGTCGGCACAGACGAGGAAGGGGTCAGCGTTCAGGAGGTTCGCAGTCAGTCCGCGAAAGAGCGCGCGGTCGCCTCGGGAGAACAGGCCCGATTCGATGAGGTCGATGGCCCCGCGGAGCTCCTCGTCCTGCTCGTAGATCGCGCGCGGCCGGTACCCCTCCTCCCGGAGCACCTCCACCTCCTCGATCGACCTGCCGAACAGGAAGAAGTTCTCCGCACCCACCGCCTCGCGGATCTCGGTGTTCGCGCCGTCCAGCGTTCCAATCGTCAGGGCGCCGTTCATGGTGAACTTCATGTTGCCGGTCCCGGACGCCTCGGTCCCGGCCGTCGAGATCTGCTCCGAGAGATCCGCGGCCGGATAGATCCGCTGACCGGTCTTCACATTGAAGTCCGGCACGAAGACCACCTTCAGGAGCTGGTTCACCTGGGGATCGCGCCGGATGACGTCGGCCACGCCGTTGATCAACTTGATGATCAGCTTCGCCATGTGGTAGCTGGGAGCGGCCTTCCCTCCGAAGATGAAGCTCTGGGGCGGCACGTCGAGCGACGGGTCCTGCTTCAGCCTCCGGTAGAGCCGGATGATCCGAAGCACGTTCAGGTGCTGCCGCTTGTACTCGTGGATCCGTTTCACCTGGATGTCGAAGAGGCTGTCCGGATCGAGTCGCACCTCGCAGCTGCGCTGGATGTGCTCGGCGAGCCGCTCCTTGGCCCGGCGCTTGACGGCGACCCAGCGCTCGCGGAACGCCGCGTCCTCCAGATGCGCCTCCAGCTGGGGGAGCCGCTCCAGATGGTGGAGCCAGTCCTCGCCGAGCGTCTCGTCCAGCAGCTTCGCCAGGGGCGGGTTCGCGAGCACGATGAAGCGACGGGGCGTCACGCCGTTGGTCTTGTTCTGGAACTTCTCCGGCCACATGTCGTAGAAGTCCTTCAGGACCTTGCGCTTCAGCAGCTCGCTGTGCAGGGGGGCGACGCCGTTGATCGCCTTGCTGCCGACGCACGCCAGGTGCGCCATGCGCACCGAGCGCCCCGCTCCACCCCCTCCTTCGTCGATCAGCGACATCCGGGCCATCCGTGCGGGGTCCTCCAGGAAACGCACCCGCACGTCGTCCAGGAAGCGTTGGTTGATCTCGTAGATGATCTCGAGATGCCGCGGCAGAAGGCGGCCGAACAGGTCTACCGGCCAGGTCTCGAGGGCCTCCGGAAGCAGCGTGTGATTCGTGAAGGCGAAGCTCTCCTGGGTGAGCGCCCACGCGCGCTCCCAGCCCAGTCCGTGCTCGTCGATGAGGAGCCGCATGAACTCGGGGATCGCCACCGAGGGATGGGTGTCGTTGAGCTGGATCACGAAGCGGTCGGGGAAGTGCTCCACGCTGCCGCGGCTGGCGAGGGTGACCCGGATCATGTCCTGCAGCGAGCAGGAGACGAAGAAGTACTGCTGCCGGAGGCGCAGGACCTTTCCCGATTCCGGTTCGTCGTTGGGGTACAGCACCTTGCTGACGTTCTGGGCCGCGACCATCTCGTCGACGGCGCCGTAGTAGTCGCCGATGTTGAATGCCTGGAAGTCGAACGACTCCCGCGCCTCCGACTTCCACAGCCGGAGCAGGTTCACGTTCAGGACGTCGTAGCCGAGGATGGGTGTGTCGTAGGCGATCCCGTGGATGATCGAATCCGGGACCCAGCGCACGAGCAGGCGGCCCTCGTCGTCGCTGTGGCGCTCCACGTGGCCGCCGAACTTGACCGGGAACCGCAGCTGGCGCGGCAGCTCCCAGGGGTTGCCGTCCCGCAGCCACTTGTCCGCGACCTCGACCTGCCAGCCGTCCTTGATCGACTGCTCGAAGATGCCGTACTCGTAGCGGATGCCGTAGCCGATGGCGGGAATCTCGAGCGTGGCCAGGGAGTCCATGTAGCAGGCCGCCAGGCGGCCGAGGCCCCCGTTGCCGAGTCCAGGCTCCACCTCGGCCTCGAGGATGGTCTCCAGGTCGAGCCCCAGCTTGCGCATGGCCTCCTCGACGCCGTCCCAGAGGCGGAGGTTCAGGATGTTGTTGCCGAGCTGGGGCCCCAGGAGGTACTCGGCGGACAGGTAGCCGACGGTCTTCGGCCCCGTGTGCCGGAAGTACTGGCTGGAGGGCACGAAGCGAGCCAGGAGTCGATCGCGAATCGTGTGCGCGAGGGCGATGTAGTGGTCGACCGTGGACGCGTCCTCGAAGGTGCGACCCGTGACGTAGAAGAGGTTGTCGACGAACGAACGCCCCAGGGCCTCGACGGAGCGGGCGATGCGCGTCCGCAGGGCCCGTTCGGCGAACTTGTCCATGCTGGGGCCTCCATCCCGGAGCGCCTCGATTCTAGGTCCCGCGCCGAGCCGTCGGGAGTCCGCTGGGCGACTCGTCCGGGGCGTCGTCCACGGATTCGTCCGGGGCGTCGTCCACGGCCAGGTAGACGGTGTCCTCGCCCACCGCCACCGTGTCGTTGGGAAGCACCGCGTAGCAGGCCCGGCCGACGCGGATCTCGGTGACCTCGTCCCGGCCGAGCACGGTGCCGGCATCCAGCTTCTGGAAGCCGCGCCAGGGCGTGCTGAAGCGGAACGCCTCGCTCGGTCGGGTGATGGTCTCCACGACCCGCACCGCGACCGGATCCTCGAGCGCGGGCGGCTCGTCCGCGCGGAGCACGCCGGTCGCCTCGAGGAAGTGGCGGATCATGCGTCGGGCCACGTCGACGGTGCCCGGATCGGCGTGGGCCCCGCACTCGACCGAGAGGGCCGGCACGTCGCGCCGGCCCAGCGCCCCCACGATCACCTTGTCGGCCAGGTCGTCCCAGGCGCGCACCACGAAGGCCGCGCCGATCTGCCGGGCCAGACGGTCGGCGCGGGCGAGGCCGTTGGTGACGGCGAAGGCCGGCGTGGGCGCGAAGGCCGAGTGCACGTCGAGGAGGACGTCGAGCGTCTCGAGGACCGGCGCGAGCTCCCGGGCGCGGTGGTGCTCGTAGCCCCAGGCATCGCGGCGGAGAGCGGTCTCGAACGCGAAATCCCACAGTCGGTTGAGATCGGCCCCGTCGGCGGTGTGCCGAAGCCCCTGCCGGGAGGCCTCGGGGTTGGCGTGGATCAGGCAGAGGGTGCCCGCCTCCAGCGCCTGGCCGCCCCCCTCGATCTCCCGCCGGAGGTCTGCCACGGCCTCGCCGCCGCACGGCTCGTTGCCGTGGATGGAGCCGCACACCCCGACCCAGGGTCGCGGCCACCCCTCCGACCGCGACAGCCGGATCACTCCCTCCGCCATGGGCTCGCTCCGCATCCGCTCGTCTGCTCCTCAGGATGTTCCGGCGGCCTCGCGGTCGAGCACCGCCCGGGTGCGCGCGAACCAGCGATCGGCCTCCTCGGCGCTCTTGCCGATGGCGATCAGGCCGAGCTTGCCGAACGCGCTGAGGGCGCCCGTGAAGTGGAAGATCACACCCGACTCGGACCAGGGCTGGTAGTGGAGTCCGTGCACCGCGCCGAGATCGAGCACGTCGTCCACCAGCAGACCGCGGTAGCCCTCGCTCTGCAGCGAGTCGGTGGCGACATAGTACTGGGGCTCGCCGCGCCGCGTCAGGTACAGACCGGTCTCCGGCTCGTAGCGGCCGTGGGTCATCATGCGCAGCAGCATCATGGGATGGGTCGTGCCGCCGAGTCGCAGGTTGGTCTCGTTCGCGAACTGGCGCCAGCCGCCGTCGGCGCCGCGCACGCACAGGAAGTCGACGGCAAGGCGGCCGATCGCCCCCTGGGCCTCGAGCACCTCGGCCACCCGGAGGGCGTCGCGCTGGATCGTCTGGCGATAGCCCCCGTCGGCCGGGAAGCGACAGCCGGCGTAGACCTGGCCGTCGGGCCCCTCCACGAGCTGGTCGTGTGTGGACAAGGGGTCGATGCCGCCGCCGGGCGAGATGCGGAGCTGACAGCTCGGCGCCCGGCGGACCGCGCCCTCCAGGAGCGTCTCGACCACCCCGCCGCGCTCCTCCAGGCCCTCGAGGAAGTCCTCCCAGGTCTGCGCGCGGTCGACGAAGCGCATCTCGCGCAGGGCCTCCGCCAGCAGCGCCCTGCGGCGGGCGGGAGAGGCCTCGCTGCCGGGCGCCACGTGCGCCAGGGCGTCGAGCTCCAGGATCGCGTTGCCGAGCCCGCTGAATCCCTCGTTCTGCTTCACCACCACCCCCCGGAGCGCAGGCTCCTCCGCCCACAGCGCCGCCACCGCCTCCACCAGGTCCGACGCGCACCGCAGGTCCTCGACCCCCGGCAGGAGCGGCACCCCGGCCTTGCGGAACGCCCAGCGCGAGCCGCTCTTGGTCCCCAGCCAGAGGAGGTCCGGATCCACGCCGTACAGCGGAATCCCCAGCGCGACGGCCAGCGAGCGCTCGGCCGGCGAGACGGTGAAGCAGGTCATGAGGGCCCGCTCCGGTCGAATCAGCTCGCGGATGCGCTCGATGACCCGCGGCCGCGCCAGCAGCTTGCGACTCAGCGGGACGAGCGACGCGTCGTAGAGGGAGAGAACGCTGAGCCGGCGCCGCATGTGCTCGGTGGGGATCCCGCTGATCAGCGAGAGCATGTAGTCGATCGCCGCCGGATGCACGGGCTCGGAGGTGACGTAGACCACCCGGGCCCGCGGGTTGCGGAGCAGATTCAGGGTGAAGAGCATGCGCTCTTCGTAGTGGTTCACCCCGTCGATCGAGACCCGGTCGATGCCCTCGAGCGAGAGCGAGGGGATGACCACCAGGTCGCGGGCCTCCGGGGTCTCGGCGCTGACCGGCGCCCAGCGCTGGGCCAGCTGCTCCTGCAGGGCCGCGAAGGCGGCCCGCTCGTCCGCTTGGCGCTCCATGCCCTGCGTATAGCACCCGCAGGGCTCCCGCCCTGCGGGCCCCTCGGGCCTGGGCGCTAGGCGCCGGTGGCGGCGCAGAGGTCGTCGAAGGCGGCGTGGGTGGCGCGCACCAGGTCGTGGAGGTCGGGCACCAGGTCCCAGTCGGCGCTGTAGCCCCAGGAGAGGGTCCCGGCGTAGCTGAACAGCGCGATGCCGAGCCCCAGCGTGCCGATCAGGGGGACGTGGGGGTGGATCTCGCGCATCGGCGCGTCGAGCAGGAAGAGCGGGGTCTGGGGGCCCGGCACGTTGGTGACCACCATGTTGAACGGCGTGCTCAGGTTCAGCAGCTGCGCGCCCAGGGAGAGCAGGCCGGAGCCGGTCCACTCCGTCATCTGGGTGAGGACCTCGGCGCCGAGGGCCTGCTTGGACTGCTTGAGGCGCCGCGTCTGCTCCCGGATCGCAGCGAGCTGCTTCCGGGGGTCGCGCTCGGCCACCGGGAGCTCGACCATCCAGGCCGACACCCGGTTGCCGTAGCTCCCGCGCTGCTCCTGGGTGCGGACGCTCACCGGGGCCATGATCCGGAAGTGCAGGCCCTCGGGATCCACACCCCGGTGTCGCTCGAGGAAGCGCGCCATGGCCCCCGTGGTGGTGGCGAGGACCACGTCGTTCAGGCTGCACGAGGCGGCGTGCCGCACCGCCCGCATCCGGTCGATCGGCAGGGTCGTCCAGTCCACGCGCCGATACGGACCGACGGGCCGGTTGAAGGGCACCGGGGTGGTGTCTCCCAGGCTGTCGCCCACGATGCGCCCCGCCGCCGCCAGCCGCTCGAGCAGCTCGCCGCGGGCGCCGTCCCGATTGCGCAGGACGCGCCAGACGCCCTCCCCCACCCGCAGCGGGGCCTGGGCCGCCCGGGCCACCTCGCCCGCGCCGAGCTCGAGGGCGGAGGGGGTCGGCCGCGGCTCCCAGGGAGCGGGCGCCTCGGGCTTGTCGATGGGCTCGGCGGTCAGCAGGGTGGCGATCAGCTCGGAGCCCGATACGCCGTCGACCATGCAGTGGTGGACCTTCGAGTGGATGGCCAGCCGGTCGCCCTCGAGCCCTTCGATCACCCACAGCTCCCAGAGCGGCTTCCCGCGATCGAGAAGCTGGGAGAAGATCCGCCCGATCGTCCGCTTCAGCTGGCGCTCGTCTCCCGGGTGCGGTAGCCGGGAGTGGCGGACGTGGTAGCGGACGTTGAAGCTCGGGTCGTCCACCCAGACCGGGTGGCCCTCGATGGGCGTGTGGGCGAGCCGTTGGCGGTAGCGGGGAATCCGCTCGAGGCGGGACTCCACGTACTCGCAGACCCGGTCGAAGTCGAGTGCCCCGTCGTCCCGACGCAGCGGCGCGGCGTCGTGGATGGACGTCGACGCGACGTGCATGCCCGACTGCGGCCCCTCGTAGACGAGGAAGGAGTTGTCGAGCTGGCTGAGGCGGTCGTAGAGCGTGGCCATGGCGTCCTCATCCCTTCCGGAGCCGCTCGAGCTCCTCCTCGATCCCGAGGGCGAACTCGTGCAGGTCGTCGAGGGCATCCCAGTCGGCGTTGAAGCCCCAGTGCAGCACGCCGTCGTAGCTGAAGAGCGCGATGCCGAGCGCCTGCTCCTCGTACAGGGGCACCAGGGGATAGCTCTCGAGCAGGCGGGCACCGTCCAGGTACACCGGGATGGGCGGTCCGGGCACGTTGGTGACCACCAGGTTGAACGCGCGTCCCGAGGCCGCCATCCGGCTGAACCGGGTGAGCAGCCCGGGGGCCGCCCAGTCGGCGACCTCCTCGATCGCGTTCGTGCCCGCCACCTGGTCCGAGCGCCTGCGCTGCTGCTTCTCCGCCACCACCCGCTCGAGACGCTGGTTCGGATCCGACTCGTCCACCGGGAGCGAGGCCACGATCAGCGACACCCGGTTGCCGAGCTTGCCCCGCTCCTCGTCGCTGCGGGTGCTCACCGGCACGAAGACCCGGAAGTCGATCCCGTCGGTCGGGATGTGGTGGGCCCTCAGGTAGTGGTGGACGGCGCCGGCGACGGTCGCCAGCACCACGTCGTTCACGGTACCCCCCACCCGGGACTTGATCTCGCGCACGACCGACAGGTCCGAGCGCGCCCAGTCGAAGCGCCGGTGGGGTCCGATCGGGACGTTGAACGGAGTCTCCGAGGCCGGCGAGAGCGACTTGGCCACGCTCTCGGCCACGCCGCTGGCCGCATGGCCCGCGGCCTCGGCGCTGGCTCCGGGTCGCCGCGCGGCCTGGAGCACGCCCCGCGCGACGCGGCCCGGGAGCGAGACCCGCCGGGCCACCTCGTCGGCCAGCAGGCCCGCGGGCCCCGGCCGGGGACGCGGAATCCAGCGGCCGTCGCTCGGCTCGAAGCGGTGCTCCGGATCGGGCCCCATGAACGCCGCCAGCAGGTCCACCCCGGAGATGCCGTCGATCAGGCAGTGGTGCACCTTCGTGATGAGGGCAAAGCGGTCGCCCTCCAGACCCTCCACCACCCAGAGCTCCCACATGGGCTTCGAGCGATCGAGCTTCTGGGACAGGATGCGCCCGGCCAGGCGCTTCAGGAGGCGTTCGTCGCCGGGCACCGGAAGGCAGGTGTGGCGAACGTGGTAGGCGAGGTTGAAGTGCTCGTCGTCCACCCAGACCGGGCGGCCCGAGATGGGGATCCGCGCGAGCTTCTGGCGGAACCGCGGCGCGCGCCGGAGCCCCGCCTCCACCACCGCCAGGATCCGCTCGAAGTCCACCCCGCCATCGTTCGCGAGGGGCCCCCGCTCGAAGATCCCCACGGAGGCCACGTGCATGTGCACACTCGGCGACTCCAGGTCGAGGAAGGCGCTGTCCAGCGCCGTGAGGCGGTCGTAATGGGTATAGGGCACGCATGGCCTCCGCCGGGTAGGGAGCGCCCTGATTCTAGTCCGCCCGCGGACGCGGGGGGAGTCTCCGGGAGCGTGGGGGGAGTCTCCGGGGGGTGGGGACGCTAGGATGGGCCCGCCCAGGCGGACCCACTCCCTCCATGGCCGAGCCGATCGTCGACACCACCGCTCCGGACGAGACCCCCGAGCCCCGGCGGAGCCGCGCCATCGGTCGCGTGGCGATCTCCGTGCTGGTGACCTTCGGCGGCCTGGCCGCCCTCTCCTGGGAGACCCTCTGGCAGCTGGAGGCGGCCCTCTCCCTCGGGGTCTCGGCCTTCGGCGCGGCCCTCACCCTGGCTACCACCATGGCCGGGATGACCGCCGGCTCGCTCCTCATGGGCCGCTTCCTGGAGCGTCGCGCGCTCGCGCGCCCCGCCGCCCTCTACGGGCTCCTCGAGCTGGCGATCGGCCTGCTCGGCCTGGCCATGCGACCGGGATTCCGCTGGGTGGAGGCCTGGGACACCCAGGCCTACGCCTGGTCCCCGGCCGCGGCGCCCTGGATCCACGTGCTCGGCATCGCCGGGGTGCTGGGTCTTCCGAGCATGGCCATGGGGGCCACGATCCCCGTCTTCGAGCGGATCGCCGAGCGCTACGGCACGCCGGTCTCGCGCCTCTACGGCCTGAACACCCTGGGCGCCGCGGTGGGGACGCTGGCCGTGGCCTTCTTCCTGGTGCCCCGCTTCGGTGTCGCCGGCGCCGTGATGGCCGCCGCCGGCGTGAACGGGGTCGTGGCGGCGGCCGCCTTCGCGATGCCGCGGGGAGCGGCCGCCACCGCGCCAGCGACCGCCGCAGCGGCGGCGACGACCGGCCTCGACCTGCGCGGTGCGGGCCTCGTGGTCCTGGTCACCGGCTTCGCCACCTTCGCCCTCGAGGTGGTCTGGTTCCGCTCCCTGCTCGCGGCCTTCCAGAACACGAGCGAGAGCTTCGCGATCATGCTCGCCTCGGTGCTGCTGCCCCTGGCGGTCGGCGCGAACCTGGCGCCCTGGCTGCGCCGCGTCGGCGCCCAGCCGGCCTGGCTCCTGGGCCTGGCGGCGGTCGCCATCCTGCTGGCCACGCCCCTGGTCGAGCGCGTGGACCTGCTCGCGCCCCATCGCCTCTACCGGCCCGACACCCTTTACCTGGGCCTGCTCGCCCAGTGGTTCGGCCTCTCCCTCGCCGTGGTGGGTCCGCCGATGCTCCTCATCGGAACCGCGCTGCCCCTCTACCTCGATGCCGCCACGACACCGACGCGGGTGGCGCGCCTCTACGCCATCAACACGGTGGGCGCCGTCCTCGGCGCGAGCCTGGGCTCCTGGCTCCTCATCCCCAGCCTGGGCGTGGCGCGCAGCAGCTGGCTCGTGGGCGCCCTCGTCCTCGGGGTCGCGGTGGCGCTGGCCCGCCGCCGGCCGCGCCTGGCCGTCGCGCTCGGGGGGGCCGGGCTCGCGGGGCTCGCCGTCGCCATGGTCTGGACCTCGAGCCTGGGACGCGACCGCATCCAGACCAGCCACACGAGCCTGGGCGAGTACGAGATCGTGGCCTTCGAGGAGGGCCCCGACGCCACCGTCTCCGTGGTCGAGCCCGAGGACGGCCAGCGTCGCCTGCTGATCGACGGCTTCATCGCCACCACCGAGCGGCAGGACCACAGCCACTACATGGCCTGGATGGGACGGCTGCCGATGCTCCTGCATCCCGCACCGCGTCGCGCCCTGGTGATCGCCTTCGGGACCGGCCAGACCGCCGCGGCGGTGCTCGACGAGGGGCCGGAGCACCTGGACGTGGTCGAGCTCAGCCCCGCGGTCCTCTCGGTGGCCGGGCACTTCGCCTCCAACCGCGGCGTGCTCGACGACCCCCGGGTGCGGACGACCCTGATGGACGGGCGCGCCTGGGTACGCCGTGTGGACGAGGTCTACGACGTGGTCACCCTGGAGCCGATGCCGCCCTACTTCGCCGGCGTGAACTCGCTCTACTGCCGGGAGTTCTACGAGCTGGTGGCGCAGCGGCTCTCGCCCAAGGGCGTGGTGGCCCAGTGGCTGCCGTTCCACCTGGTGACCGTCGAGCACGCCCAGGCCATCGCGCGGACCTTCGTCGCCTCCTTCCCCGACGCCCTGCTGTGGATCGATCCGAAGGGCGGGACCGGGATCCTGCTCGGCCGGCGCACGCCCGGACGCCGCTGGCTCGGCACGTTCTGGCCCGGGCTGCGACGCCCCGGCGCGAACCGCAGCCTGCCGCCGGAGCAGATCCGGCGCAGCGCCACCCTCGGCAGCCTGGCCCTCCACCGCTACGGCGAGGCCGGCCGGATCATCGACGACAGCAACCAGCTCCTGGCCTATAGCCTGGGCCGGGGCCAGCTGGTGGCCGGGCCTTCGGACAACACCTTCGAGGCCAACATGCAGGAGGTCATCCACTGGGGCCAGAGTCCCCTGAACCGGCCCGAGGGTCGCGCACCGCCGCCCGCGGCCCTGCGGCCATAGTCGGGAACGGCTGGGACGCCCGAGGATCCCGAGCGGCTGGAACGCCTAGCGGTCCTGCTTCAGCCAGAGGTAGATCACGGCGAGCATCGCCAGCAGGCTGGTGCCGGCGTCCAGGATCTGGTCCGGTGTCATCTGGCCCTCCACGTCCTGCTGGACCAGGGCCTCCATCTCCTCGGCCATTTTGTCGAGCTTGCCCAGCTGACCGAGCATGTCCGCGAGCGTCTTCGCCGTCGGCGGGGCCAGGCCGCGGATCTCCTTGGCCAGGGCGTAGAGCCGGGCCGCGGAGATCTCGAGGTTGCGTTTGGCGCTGAAGTTCGCGCGGCGCCGGTCCCGGCCGCTGATCGCGTTCACGGCCTTGTAGGCCTGGCCGAGCAGGTCCGCGATCTCGTCCTTCACGGGATCGATCTTGTTGACGTCCTTGGACTGACGGGCCAGCGGGAGCAGCACCTGGAGCCGGGCGCAGATGGCGTCCAGGGACTTCTGGGCCCGACCCATCTTGTAGGTGCTGAAGGCGTCCTCTCGGCGCGGTCTCACGGCGACCCTCCCTCCGCTGGAGATCGGGACGGTGCCGCAGCGCCGGGGCGGCCACTGTGAACCAGCGCACCGAACCCCCGCGGGGCCTCCCGCGCGTTCGGTCCGCGCCTGGGCCCCAACTGACACGCAGACCCCGCTCGCGGTCACTTCCGAGGCAGGTCCAAGCTCACCCGGGAGCACCCCTTGACCCGATACGCCCTGCTGCTGGCCCTCGTCCTCCTTCCGACCGCGGCCCCGGCCAGCGTCATCATCAGCGTGCCGCCGTCCCCTCCTCCGCTCGGCCTGATCGTCGGCGATGGCGACGACGTCGAGCTGCGGGTCGACGGCGACATCCTCATCGAGCTCGACAGCGGCAGCCTGTCCGCCACCTCCGTGGAGCTGATCGCCTTGGGCAGCGTCTCCATCGGCGCCGGTGCGACGCTCCTCGCCGACACCATCACGATCTGCTCCCCGGTGGTGAACCTGGATGGCAACGTCGACACCACCGGCGGGATGGGCGGCGGCGGCGGGCCGATCGGCGGCGGCGGCGTGATCGTGATCGGGGGAGGCGGCGTCGTGCCCGGCGGCGGGCTGCTCTCGACGAGCACCACGACGAGCTGTGACGTGGGCGCTCCCCTCGCCTCCAGCCTGGGCACGGTGACGTTCCAGGGGCCGACCGCGGGCAACGTCCTGATCACGGCCACCGGCGACATCAGCCTCGTCCCGGAGCCGGCGGCGGGCGCGCTGGTGGCCTGCGGCCTGCTCTCGCTCGGTCTCGCCGGCCTCCGCCGAGCGCGCTCGCGCGAGACCCGGGCGGGCTAGCGCAGGAGACGCTCGCGCAGGCGGCCCCGCGCCGCAGCATCCACGCCGGCGGCCTCCGCCCAGCCCTCCGCACCCCCGAAGCGGTCGCGCAGCTGCGCCAGGAAGCGCTCCATGGCGGCCGGATCGGCATCCCAGGCGCCCTCGGGCAGGTCCGCCATCAGCCGTCGATAGGTCTCGCTTCCCTCGAGCCGCGCGTTCACCCGGTCCAGGTTCTCCCGGCTGAAGGCGTAGTCGGCGACGATGGTCTCGTCCGACATGCCCAGGAGCGAGAGGAGCAGCGCCGAGATCAGGCCGGTCCGATCCTTGCCGGCCGCGCAGTGGAAGACCGCCGGCCGCTCGAGGTCGGCCAGCAGCCGCACCACCCGGGCGATGGGCGCCTGGGCCGCCAGCAGCATCACGAAGTAGAGGTCGCCCATGTTCGTGGGCATGGTCGGCGGCCGGACCGACTCGCCGTCGGCGGTGCGGGTGCGCTGGAAGAGCGGCACCGCGTGCACCTCCACGCGCTCGGCAATCGGACCGCGGCCGGTCTCGGCCACCTCCTCGTCCGAGCGCAGGTCGATCACCGCGCTCAGGCCGATCTCGCCGAGGAGCTGGTCGAGGTCCGCCGGGGTCAGGGCGTGGAGGCCGTCGGCGCGGAAGACCTGGCCCGTGCGCAGGCGCCGGCCGTCCGCGGCGGCGTAGCCGCCCAGGTCGCGGAAGTTGAAGCAGCCCTCCAGGGCGATCCAGCGTGCGAGCCCGTCCGCCATGGGCGAGAGGGGTAGCCCACGCCCGGACGCCTCGCTCGGACGCCTCGCCCGGGCGCGCAGGGTGCGGCGTTGTGCCCCGGGGTCGGGACAATCCGACACGCCCCACCTTCGTTTGGCACCACCCGATCGCCTGGATGCCTCCAGGGCTGGCCCATCCTTTGCAATCCACCTCCTTCAGAGGTGTGTCATGGCTACGACCGTCAAGCAGTGGATGACCGGCGATCCCGTCTCGCTCACCGCGGAGGCGTCCGCCCTCGAGGCCCTCGAGCTCATGGTGGATCGGGGCATCCGCCATCTTCCGGTGGTGGAGGACGGCGGCATCGTGATCGGCGTGCTCTCCCAGAACGACCTGCGGGCGGCGCTCCCCCTCGAGGTGGAGCGGCGCAACCGGCTCGGTGCCGAGGATCGCGGCGGGGCGCTCGAGTGGTGCGTGGGCGACCTGATGACCCACGCGCCCCTCTGCATCGGGCCCCAGGCCGACCTGGCGGAGGCCGCCGAGAAGATGGCCGGGGCGCGGGTGGGCTGTCTGCCGGTGGTCGACGAGGCGGGGCGTCTCGAGGCCATCCTCACCGAGACCGACCTCCTGCACGCCCTCGCCACGGCGCTGTGGTCGGAGCGACTGCAGCGCGGCGAGCGCGACCGCCCGCTCGTGGAGCTCGTGAACGCCCTGCGCAGCGAACGCGACCGGCTGCTCGCCGAGCTCGCGCGGCACCGCCGCAGCGAGGAGGAGCTGGCGAGCACCCTCCTCGACGAGCCCCTCGATCAGGCCGAGGAGGCCTCCGACCGGAGCGAAATCCTCGCCCTGGACCGGCTGGACGACCGGGCCCGACGCCGGGTGGAGGCCATCGAGCACGCCCTGAAGCGGGCCGAGGCGGGCCGCCTCAGCGTCTGCGACCAGTGCGAGGGGGGGATCCCCATGCCGCGGCTTCGAGCGCTCCCCGGCACCACCGTGTGCGTCGCGTGTGCGCGGGAGGCCGAGGCCCGGCTGCATCGCTGAGCCGCGCACGGGGCCAGCGCTAGGGCCCCCCGCTCGCGCCGGTCGGCGCCTCCGGCTCGGCGTCCGGCCGCAGGGCGCCCCGGGACTGGGCCTCGCTGCGGAGCGCCTCCAGGAGCTTCGGCGACGGCTTCCCCGTCACCGGCAGCCCCTGGGCCGACTCGAAGCTCCGGATCGCCTTCCGGGTGCGGCTGCCGATCACGCCGTCGATCTCGCCGATGCCGTAGCCCAGGGCCACCAGGGCCTCCTGGGTGTCGAGCTTGAGCAGGATCTCGGCCCGCTCCGCCTCGTAGCCGATGAAGCCCTCCCCGAAGCGGGCCGAGGCGGGCCGCGCGCCCGGCGGCGTGGGCTTCGGGGGGTGCTGCGCCAGCAGCATCCCGTGCACGGCCCGTGCGAGGTCGCGGTGGTCCTGGGCCGAGTTCTTGCGCAGCACGTTCGAGAGCACCGTCACCAGGTACAGGAGGCGGTCCTGGCCGGCGGGCGTCTCGATGACCGCCGCGGAGTTCATGTAGTTGCGCTTGTTGCCGTGGTACTTCCTGCACTGGAAGCCCTCCTCGGGCTCGCAGCTGTAGAGGGAGCCGGACTTGAAGTACACCGCCGACTGTCTTAACACCCCGGAGGAGCCGTAGCGGATGCGACGCTCGGTGATGTACATGAGCCGCTTGATCTCGCGACTCGAGAAGGCGTCCACCAGCTCGCCCTTCTCCATCTTCAGGAGGAAGTGCAGCAGCTCGCGGGGGGTCGCGTAGCTGGAGGTACCGTCCACCCGACGCTTGCCCTGGTGGGTGAAGAAGCTCCCCTGCCGCAACGCCTCGAGGTCGAGCCCGTTGCGGGTCACGGGCTCGGTGATCGCCTTCACGAACAGCGCCGAGCGCTCCTTGCGCGGAGTCTCGGAGAAGAAGCGGGCCTCCTCCTCGGCCGAGACGGGGTATGCGGCGCCGTAGTGGGCCAGGAGGATCAGGTGCTTCTGGAGCATGCCCGCCGCCGAGTTGGAGCTGGGCGACATCATCCAGTCGAGGTAGGTGAAGAGCGAGGCGGTGTCGCCCTGCTGGATCGGGCGCCGGACGAGATTGCGGGTCGTCGGATCGAAGAGGCGCACCGTGTGGTGGTCGTAGACGCTGAACACGTCGGCGGTGATCGTGGCCTCGCGCAGCACCCGCAGCCGGGCGTCGATGTCGTCGGGGTGCGCGTCGGCCAGGGCCTGGAAGATCGCCAGCGCCACCAGCAGCTTGCCCACGCTGCCCGGGTTCTGGCGCGTGCTGCCCTTCCACTCCGCGTAGCGGGGTCGCTCGAGGTCCGAGAGGTCGAGCAAGGCCATGCCGTAGCGGTCGGCCTCGGGGCCGAGCAGCGCCCGCAGCCGCGCGGTGAGCTCCGGGTCGGCCTCGGGGATCTCGAGATCCGGCCGATCGGCGAGGCGGATGTCCACCTGCGCGAGCGGCAGGAGCTCGCCGGCGGGGCGCTTGCGGCCGGGGAGCTCGCCCTCCTGCACCCAGCGTTGGTGGAGCAGGCGGGAGATGCCCGTGTGCTCGTAGCCGTCCAGGGGATAGGCCGCGGCGAGGCACGGCACGCACAGAGGCAGCAGGAAAGCGGCAAACCCGCGGAAGAACGCCATCATGATGCGGCAGGGTAGCAGTGAGCCCGGCCGGCGGACGCCCGCCCGCACCTCGGCCATTACCTACCAGGGAATGGATCTGTTTACGTGTCGGGCCATCCTGTGGCAGGCTCCCGTCCCTGGAGGTCGCCCCATGGCCGCCCGTACCCGCCCGCCCTTCGGCACGCTGCTGCGGCAGCTCCGGCAGCGACGCGGCTGCAGCCAGCTGGCCCTCTCCACCGAGGCCGGGATCTCGACCCGCCACCTGAGCTTCGTGGAGACGGGCCGCTCCCGGCCCAGTCGCGAGATGGTGCTGCGCCTGGCCGCCACGCTGGAGCTGCCCCTCCGCGACTGCAATGCACTTCTCACCGCGGCGGGCTTCGCCGCCGCCTGGAGCGAGACGGATCTGGACCAGCCGGAGATGGGGCCCCTGCTCCGCATGCTGCGCTTCCTGCTGCGCCAGCTCGATCCCTACCCCGCCTTCCTGATCGACCGCTGCTACCGGGTGCTCGACGCCAACGCGGCCGGCGGCCGGACCTTCGGCCTGCTGGGCAACGAGGCGCCGGTCTGGCGGGAGCAGCCCGCGAACCTGCTCCGCCTGACCCTGCACCCGGACGGGCTGCGGCCCCACATCGTGAACTGGGCGCAGGTTGCCGGCGCGCTGGTCGGCCGCCTGCACCGAGACGTCGCCATGGCCGGCGAGGACAGCGAGGTGGCCCGGCTGCGCGGCGAGCTCCTCGCCCTGCCGGATCTTCCCGACGCCTTCCAGTTTCCCGATCTCGAGGAGCCGGCGCTCCCGGTGCTGCCCCTGCACATCAAGATGGGAGAGCTCGAGCTGCGCCTGTTCTCCACCCTCACCAGCGTGGGGACGCCCCAGGACGTCACCGCCCAGGAGCTCCACGTGGAGGCCTTCATGGCCGCGGACGCCGCCTCCGAGACGCTGCTGCGGGCCCTGGCCGGCGGTAGCTAGGCCGGGGCGAGCCCGGCCGCGCGGCGGCGCAGCGACGCCTCCCGGTGGATCAGGTAGGCCAGGGGCCCCGCCACGCCGATCGCGAGCGTGACGGCCACGTACGGCAGGAGTGGCGTGCGTGAGCTGCGGGCGTCGGCCGCCATCCAGAGCAGGACGAGGCCGAGGGCGATGAAGAGGTCCATGCCCATCAGCACGGTCGAGGGACTGCTCAACGCCTCGGCGTAGAAGCCGCCGAAGCCGGCGGTGGCCAGCACGTAGCCGGTCTGGGCCAGGAAGGGAATCAGCAGGGCCAGGTAGATCCACTGTCGTGCGGTCATCGGGTCCTCCGTGGGGTGGCGCGGGGACAGGCTACGGAGCGACCGGCCCGGCTTCCATTCCCCGGCAGGTCAAGTCGGCGGGCCGGCTGGGCTAGGCTCGCCGCGGTGCCGGCCCGGACCCCGACGATCCGCTTCGCGCGCCTGCTGCTGGTGGCCGGGGCGGCGCTCTGGACGCTGGACGTGCTGGTCTCGCTGGCCGTGCCGGGCGCGCTCCTCGGCCCGGGGCCGCCACTGGAGGCCCGCGCCCGCGACTTCGCCGGCCTCGCTGTGGCCGCGCTGCCCCTCGCCCTGCTCCTGAGCCTCGCGGCGCTGGCCGGCGGTCCCGTCGTCGCGCGCCTCCTGCGCAGCGAGGACGCGGCGGGCGTCTCCGTCGCCCTGCTCGGGGGCGCCCTGGCCGGCCTCGGCGCCGGGCTCGGGCTCTACGGGCTCTCCGCGTCGTCGCTCGTCCCCCTGGCCGTCACCTTGGCCGCGGTGGGCCTGTGCGTCTTCGCGGGCGTGCGCGGGCTGCAGCGCCTCGGGAAGCCGGACGCTTCGCTGCTCGCAACCCAGCAGTTCGCCGCCCTTCCGGCCGTGCTGGCGGCCGCCGGCGCGGAGGCCCTGCAGAGCGGGCGCGGCGCCGCGGTCGGCGTCGCCCTGCTGGCGTGCGTCGCGCTGGCGGTCAGCGTGCGCGGGGGACTGTCGCGAAGAGGAACGCGGGCGACGGTGGCCGCGCCCCCGCTGCTCGCGCTCGCGTGCGCCGCGGCGCTGGTGGTCTCGGGCGGCCGCCCGCCGGCGCTCCCCCCGCTCCCGCCCACGCCCGGGCCCGCACGCCTGGCGACCGCACCCCCGATCGTGCTCGTCGTGCTCGACACGGTGCGCGCGGACCACCTGGCCCTCTACGGCTACGCGCGCGACACCATGCCGGCGCTCGGCGCCTGGGCCCGCGACGCGCTGGTCGTGAAGCGGGCCGTCTCGCCGGGCGGCTGGACGTCGCCCTCCCACGCCTCGCTCTTCAGCGGGCGCAGCGTGTCGGGACACGGCATCCACTACGCCGGGCCCCGGCCGGCGGGGGGCCCGCTGCTCCGGACCCGCGCCCGCGAGGGCATCGACTGGCTCCCGGCGCGCCTGCGCGCCGCCGGCTACCGCACCGTCGGAGTCAGCGCCAACGCCCTGGCGGTGCCGGACGAGGTCGAGGGCTTCGAGCGGGTGGTCGTCCCCCGCCGCGAGGCCTGGAACGGGGCCACCCTGGCCGGGCTCGGCCACCGGCTGCCCTTCCCCACCCGACCCTGGAGCGAGGCCCTGCGCTGGCGCGTCCCCTACCTCGACGCCGAGGGCGTGGTGGACCTCGCCATCGGCCTGGGCGAGCGGGCCCGCGCCGACGGACGCCCGCTCTTCCTCTTCGTCAACCTGCTCGACGCCCACTCGCCCTACAACCCGCCGCCCTGGGCCCTCCACGAGCTCGGGCTCGCGCCCTCGCGCCTCTTCGACCGCTACGACCACCACCTGGCCCTGAACGCGGGCTGGACCTCGCTGCCCGAAGGCCGCGCGGCCGTGCTGCGCGATCTCTACGACGGCGAGCTGCGCTTCCTCGACCGCCACCTGGCGCGGCTGCTGGCCTGGACCCGCGAGCGCCTGGGCGACGAAGCGGTGGTGGTGGTGACCTCCGACCACGGCGAGGAGCTCGGCGAGGAGGGGCGCGTGGGCCACGAGTACGGCCTGGCCCAGCGAATCATCCACGTGCCGCTGCTGCTGCGCGCGCCCGGCGTGGCGCCGGGCGTCGTCGAAGGGCCCGTGAGCACGCGACACCTCTATGCGTTCCTGGGTCGGCTCGCCGCGGGGGGCGGGGCGGACCTGGCGCTGCTCGCCGCCGGGACCGGTCCCGTGCTGTCGGAGCGCTATCCCTCGGGCTACTACGCGGAGCTCCTCGGGCCCGAGCACCTGCGGGCCTGGGTGGCCCTCGTCGATCGCGAGCTCAAGGTGCTGGGCCCGTCGGCGGCGGGCCCGCAGGCGATCCCCCTGGACCCCGACACCTTCGCGGAACGCCCCGACGGGGCGTCCGGCCCCGCCGCCGACGCCCTCGCCGCCCGGATCGACGCCCACTGGCGGGAGGAGCGGGACCGCCGCGCGTCCGCGGTCCGCGCACCGGACCCCGAGGAGCTCGAGCGCCTGCGCGCCCTCGGCTACGTCGACTGAGCTAGGTCGATTGAGCGGCTTCCATCTCAGCCGGCGCCGGCCGGGCTGGCCGACTCGGCCTGCTGCGCCGGCTCCCCGGAGGCCTCGAGCGGGGGCTCGGTGAAGCCCAGCGCCACCGGCACCAGCACCAGCGTACACAGCAGGGTGACCGCCACGGCGATCATCAGCAGGAGGCCCATGCTCGCCGTGCCCCGGTGCTCCGAGAGCGCCAGGCTGCCGAACGAGGCCACCGTGGTGAGGCCGCTGAAGAGGACGGCGCGCGCCGTGGTGGTGTCGTAGATGCTCTCGAAGCCCGCGCGGCGCCGCAGCCGTCGCAGGGCCAGGTGGATCCCGCTGTCCACGCCGAGCCCGATCAGCAGCGGCAGCACGATCACGTTGGCGTAGTTGTAGGGCAGGCCCAGCAGCACCCCCGCGGCCGAGGTGAGCACCCCCGCCACGACGAGGGGCGCCAGGATCACGCCCACCAGGGAGGCCTTGCGCAGGGTGATCCACAGCACGGCCGTCACGATCACCAGCGCCGTGATCGATGCCTGGAGCATGGAACGCGAGACCACGTCGCCGGCCTTCAGGACCGAGCGCGCCGGACCGGCCGGGTTGGCGTCGACCGTCTCGACGGCTTCGATGAAGCGACGGCGCGCGTCGAGATCCAGGAGATCCAGCGAGGACACGATCTCCACCCGGTAGCGGCCAGCGTCGGAGAGGTAGCGGGAGCGCAGCGGGGCCGGCAGGTCCTCCACCGAGACCCAGTCGGGCCGGAGCTGGCGGCGCATGCGATCGAGCTGGAACGGCCAGAACCGGTAGAGGTCGGCCTCCACCGCGCCGGCCAGGGCCGGATTCGACGCCCGCGCGCGGCGGTAGTCGGCAAGCGCCGCGCGCAGCTCCACGCGCGCCGGCGTGGAGGCGGCGGCCAGGGCCTCCTCGAGCTTCACCGCCCCGTCGCCGGGGAGGCCCTTGCGCGGGTGCCCGGTGGCCAGGGCGGCCGCCAGCCCGGCGGTGCTCAGGTCGACCATCTCGAGGGTGATCTCCTGGTCCTCGCCCGGGAGGAAGTCGGAGAGCACGAGCGCGCGCTTCACCTCGGGCAGCGCCTCCAGGCGTCCGGCCACGGCCTCGGCCTCCTCCATGGAGTCGCGGATCAGGTGCAGCCGGTAGGGCGCGGTGCGCTGCTGGTCGAACAGGGCGTTGAAGGTCTGGACCGAGGGGCTCTCGGGATTCCGCAGTGCCATGGGATCCGCGTCGAAGCGGACCTGCGGGAGCAGCGGGAGACACAGCAGGGCGGTGGCGACGAGCCCCACCGCCAGCAGCGCGCGCAGCGGACGCCGACCAGCGCGCCGCGCCGCGAGCACCGAGCGCAGCGGATTCGGCTGGGGCGCCCCCACCAGCGCCATGAAGGCCGGCACGACCGTCGTGGCCATCGCGAAGGCCACGATCACGCCCACGCCGGAGATGATGCCGAGCTGGGCCATGCCCGCGAAGCGGGTGGGAATGAAGGCGAAGAAGGCCAGGGAGGTCGTCGTCGCGGCCAGCACCAGGGGAGCGCCGATCTCGTGCATGGCCAGCGCCAGGCCCCGACGCAGCGGAAGCCCCTGGTCCTGGCACTCCCGCAGGTGCAGTCCCAGGTGGATGACGAAGTCGATCCCCAGTCCCACCAGCAGCACCACGAAGGCCACCGACACCAGGTTCAGGGGCCCGACCAGCACGACGCTCAGGCCCGCCGTGACGACCAGGCTGAGCACCAGCACCAGCAACGAGACGCCCACCATCGGGAACGAGCGGAAGGCCACGACCAGGAGCACGGAGACGACGACCAGCGAGACGGCGAACGAGAGCCCGATGCCCCGGGAGACGCTCTGCAGCTCCTCGAAGCGCAGCACGGGCATCCCGGTGACGCCCACCTCGACGTCGAAGGTGCCGTCGGCGCGGGCCTCCGCGATCGCGGCGCGGATCGACACCAGCGCGGCCTTGGCGGGCTGGATGGCGTCGAAGTCGAATTCGGGCGCCACGGTGATGAGGCGTCGGGCCGGCCCCTCCCCGGGTTCCGTGAACAGCGCCTGCCACGAGAAGGCCTGGGGTGTGCCGTCCATCCGGCCCCGGAGCGTCGTCGCGGTCTGCAGCAGGGCGCGGTCGAGCACGGGATCGTCGACGCCCACCCGGTCGGCGATCTTGACGCTGCGGGCCAGGCTCGAGAGGTAGGTATCGAGGCTCGGATCCGCCACCAGGTCGCCTAGCAGCGGCGCCGCCTTGTTCAGGCGGTCCAGCCGGTCGTTCAGGTCCTGCTCGGAGAGGAACAAGAGCCCGTTCTCGACGAAGAACGGATCGACCGCCGGCGCGAAGACGTCCCGGATCGCCTCGGCGCCCTGGAGCCGCTCCACCAGTGCAGCCGAGTAGGCGTCCGCCTCGTCGAGGGTGGCGGCCTCGACGACGACGAGGATGGCGTTCTTGAGGTTCGGGAACTCGCGGTCGAAGCGCTGCTCGGCCTGCCGGAACGGCTCGTCGTTGGAGATCATCTCCCGGGTGTCGGTGTTGACCGAGAGGCCCCCGGCCGCCACGGCCGCACACACGGCACCGCTGGCGATGACCCCGGCCAGGACCGTGCGCGGACGCCGCCGCACGAGCTCGACCCAGCGCCAGAGCAGGCGCTCCAGCATCCTCAACCGGGTTTCGGTCACGCCCCCCCCCGAAGCGACAGCGAACGCTGCCCGCCCTTTCACCTAGTCCAAAACGGGCCTTTCCGCACGGCTCTGGGATGTCGCGCCTGGGCCGGGAGTGACACGGAGCCGCCCGCCCGAGCCACCGCCGGGCCTCCGCGTCCCGAAAAACCCTCGGGGCGGTCCTCCACCTGGGGCCTCAAACACCCGGACCGGAACGGCTTTTCCGCTCGATCAGGCTTGGCGGCCGGCCTGCTTGCGCTCGTACAGGGCCTTGCGGAGGTTCGGACTCGTCACCCCTTCGGGGATCTCCTCCAGGGGCCTGGCGATCTCGGCCGGCATCACGCCCGCCTTCGCCGCATGCCCGCGCAGCTTCTCGAGATCGAACCGGTAGAGCCGGGCCGCGTTCTCCCCGAGCATCATCCGGACCTCCGCCTCCGGGAGGTCGCAGAAGGCGAGCTGCATGGCCTGCCGCGAATAGGGGAAACAGCCCTCGTAGTGGGGGTAGTCGCTGCCCCAGAGGATCCGCTCGATCCCGACCTCGTGGCGGCCGTCGATCTCCCGCTTGCCCGGGAAGCTCGCGCCGAAGTAGCAGTTGCGCTTGGCGTAGAAGCTGGGCGGCTGCTTCAGGCTGTCGACCTGGGAGTAGTCCATCTCGCCCATCATGCCGGCCTGGATCCCCATGTGGATGCCGTCCATCCGCTCGAGCAGCGCCGGGACCCAGGCGCAGCCCGCCTCGGTGAGGATGAACTCGAGGTCGGGGAAGCGCTCGAACACGCCGCCCCAGATGAGCTGCGTGAAGCCGCGCTGGGAGAAGAACGGCACCTCCATGATCCAGAAGGGATGGGCGGCCGGGTACGGCCCGTAGTCGGGGGAGCCCGCCCCGGAGTGGGTGTTCATCACCAGGTCGCAGTCCTGGATGACGGCCCACAGGCGGTCGTACTCGGGTGCGTAGAGCGGCTTGAGGTGCTTCATGTCGTCGGGCGGGATGGGCAGGAGCACGCCGCCCCGGAGTCCCGCCTCGGCGATCCACTTCACGTCCTCGATGGCGTCGTCGATGTCGTTGAGGTGGATGAGCCCGATGCCCGCGCGCCGCTCCGGTGCCTCGTCGCACCAGTCCTTGAGCCAGCGGTTGTGGGCGCGGATGCCCGCCAGCCAGTGCTCGTAGTCCTTGGGCTCCGGCGGTCGGGAGACGTGGAAGGCCTTCGGATAGAACGGGGGCACCGTGTTCGGGAAGACCACCTCGCCCACGATGCCGTCGGCCTCGAGGTCGCCGAAGCGGACCGCGTTGTCCCAGTTCTTGGTCTTCTTGCCCCCGATGTGTTTCTTCGACGGGTTCCGGTACTGCCCGCGCCAGTCGTCGAAGTCCGGCCGGTACTTCGGGTCGAGGTAGTCTTTGTAGGCGTCGATGGCCGCGCCGGCGTGGGTGTCGGCCGTGATGACCACGTAGGGCTCGTCGCTGTAGGTCTCCGCGCTCATGGGCTCCTCCGATCTCGCGTCGGCCCCCAAAGTAGAACGCATTCTACTTCGGCGCCGCCAGGGTCCCGGGCTCGTGGGCCCCAAGGGGAGCTGACGCCCAGCCGACCCCTTCTTCTCGAACGCGACGAGTCTCGAAGGCTCGTGGGCAGAACGTCACGGAAGCGTCGACGCCCCGCGCTCGATCCTTGCGCAGAATCCGCCCGCAACCCTTCGACCCAACCCAAGGAGAAACGACTGTGGCAAAGATCGGGCTCTCCCTCGTTCCGAGCACGGCCTCCCGCGCGGCGGCCTGCCTGATGCTCGGCGCGCTGATGGCCGCGCCGCCGGTCGCCGGCGCCGACGGCGACGACGACTTCCTGCGCCTCACCATCCTGCACAACAACGACATCGAGTCGGCGCTGGTCCCCACCGAGATCGACGGCAAGAGTTTCGGGGGCGCCGGCCTCTTCACGACCTACGTGCGCTTCGAGAAGCTGATCGCCCGCATCCTCACCGACGGCTCGCTCCTGCTGAGCTCGGGCGACAACTTCATCCCCAGCCCGGCGCTCGACGCCTCCATCGACCAGGGACAGATCCCCCTGTTCGACTCGATCTTCCTCGACGCCGTGGGCTACGACGCCCTGGCCCTCGGCAACCACGAGTTCGACCTCGGGACCGACGTGCTGGCCGACTTCATCGGCAACGGCTTCGGCACGGCGAACCCGGCCCCGCCCTTCCTCTCGGCGAACCTCGACTTCCAGAACGTGCCCCCGCTCCAGGCGCTCGCCAACGCCGGGCGGATCGCCGCCTCGACGGTGGTGACGGTCAAGGGCCAGAAGGTGGGCATCGTGGGCGCCACCACGGAGACGATCGCCACCATCAGCTCGCCGGGCGACACGATCATCAACGCGGTGCAGCCGGCGGTGCAGGCCGAGATCGACGCTCTGGAGGCCTCGGGCGTGAAGATCATCGTCCTGATCAGCCATCTCCAGGACGTGAACTCCGACCTCGCCCTCCTCGCCCAGCTGGACGGGGTGGACGTGGCCATCGCCGGCGGCGGCGACGAGCTGCTGGCGAACCCGGGTGACAGGCTCTTCCCGGGCGACGTGCCGGCCTTCCCCTACCCGATCCTCGGCACCCGCGCGGACGGCACCCAGGTGCCGGTGGTGACCACCTCGGGCAACCTCCGCTACCTGGGCCGCCTGGTGGTCTGGTTCGACGACGGCGAGCTCGTCTTCGTAAGCCCGCGCTCGGGCCCGGTGCTGATCCGGGAGCGGCGCTTCCTGAAGGCCGATCCGACCGTGGTCGCCAACGTCGAGGAGCCGGTGGCGGCCTTCATCGCCACCCTGGGCGAGATCATCGGCACCACCGAGGTGGCCCTCGACGGCCGCCGCGCCGACGACGGCCGGTTCGGCGGCTCGCCGATCCGCTCCCAGGAGACCGCTCTGGGCAGCCTGCTGGCCGACGCCCTCAAGGCCGACGCCGAGGCCGCCCTGGGCGAGAGCGGGTTCGTGGCGCTCCAGAACGGCGGCGGCATCCGCAACAACGACAACCCGGCCACGGCGATCATCGGGCCCGGGACCATCACGGCGGCCGACACGGGCGCGATCGCGCCCTTCGGCAACGCCGTGGTGGTGGTCACCCTCACCCACCAGCAGCTGGTGGACCTGGTCGAGTACGGCATCGACGAGGGTCGGGGCGGAGGCCGCTACCCCCACGTGGCCGGCATGCGCGTGGAGTACGACGACGCCCTGGCCAGCAACGGCGCCGACGACCCGCTCGTGATCCGGGACCTCACCCTGGACGACGGCACCCAGGTGGTGGTCGGCGGCTCGCTCCCCACGCCGGGCGCGACGGTCAAGATGGCCACCATCAACTTCCTGGCCGACGAGCGCACCGACAGCGGTCTGGGCGGGGACGGCTATCCGTTCCCGAACATGACCGCCGGTGACATGGTGGACGATGCCTGCGGCACGCCCACCCGGCCGGACTGCGTGGTGGTGGGCACCGACTACAAGGTGGCGCTGGAGAACTTCATCCGCGCCCAGCCCAACGCCAACGTCAGTCTGGTGGACTACCCGGAGGTCCCGCGGCCGCAGCCGCTCGGGACCGGCGACCGCATGGTCCCGGTGCCCTAGGCACTCCGGCGATCCGTCCCGGGCGGCCCCGGTCCTTCCCGGACCGGGGCCGCCCCACGTTCGGGGGGCGGAGCCGCCCCCGGCGGGACCCGGACGAGTCCAGGGCCGCTTTCTTGACCGTTTCGCAACGGAATCCACACACACCGGTGGTACCTACCGGCCAGCGACGTCCTCCACGAAATCGCTTCGAGTGCCCCCCGAACCCACTTCGGCCCACCGGCAGCGGCCCCGCGACCGCGGACCGGGGATCCGAGGCGAGACGTGCAGCACCAGTACGTGGAACGCGACGGCCGGAACCTCGTCACCGAAGAGCTCTTCGGGGACTGGGCCGTCGGCTTCCTGTACTCCACCCTGCGCGAGCGCGCGGACTTCCTCTTCCGCACCCTCACCTCGGCACGCGCCTCCCGGGCCCTCGCCTTCTTCAACTACGACTGGAGCTTCACCGCCAGACTGCTCGGAAACCGGCGCTTTCTCGAGCGCTGCGGCGTGGCGCTCGAGGAGTGCCTCGACCCGCCGGAGACATTCACCACCCCGCGCTCGGTGTTCGAGCGACGCATCCGCTTCTGGGACTGCCGTCCCATGCCGGAGGACCCGCGCTGGGCGGTCTCGCCGGCGGACGCCCGAGCGGTGGTCGGGGGCCTGCAGGCCGGCTCGCCCCTGCATCTCAAGGGCAAGTTCTTCGAGTACGACGAGCTGCTGGGCCCGGAGAAGGGACGCTGGCTCGACACCTTCCGCGACGGCGACGCCGCCATCTTCCGGCTCACGCCCGACCGCTACCACTACAGCCACAGCCCGGTCTCCGGCCGGGTGCTCGACTTCTACGCGCTCGACGGCGCCCACCATGCCTGCAGCCCTCGGGCCGTGGTCGAGGTGGTGACGCCGCACTCGAAGAACCGCCGCGTGGTCACCGTGATCGACAGCGACGTTCCGGGCGGCACGGGCGTCGGGGTCGTCGCCATGATCGAGGTGGTGGCGCTGATGGTGGGTGAGGTGGTGCAGTGCGCGAGCACGCACCGCTACGACGACCCGCGACCCATCGCGCCCGGCCACTTCCTCGAGCGCGGGCAGCCCAAGAGCCTCTTCCGTCCCGGCAGCAGCACCGACGTGGTGCTGTTCCAGCGAGGCCGCGTGCGCTTTGCCGACGACCTGGTGGCCAACCGGGCCCGGGACGACGCCGAGAGCCTCTTCTCCCGCGCCTTCCGGCAGCCGCTGGTGGAGACCGATGTCCGCGTGCGATCGCCCCTGGCGGTGCGCCGCGATCTGGAGGAGTTCCCGAGATGCTCGACCTGATCTTCGTGCTGACGCTGGCCCTGGTGCTGGCGAGCGCCCTGGGCTGGGGCGTCGCGCGCCTGCACCACGAGCACTGGCAGATCATGGCCACGATCCCCCGCGCCAAGGCCGAGGACGGCTCCTGGCGGGGCGCCAACATCACCTGGTACGGGGCCATCACGGCCAGCGCCTGCCTGCTGGGCGCCGCGCTCTTCCTCCTGCTCACCGCCGCCCTGGGCGTCCCCCTCGGACACACCGCGGCCCTGCTCGCCGGCATCGCGCTCTTCTGCCTGCCGGCGGCGAAGTTCCTCGCCCAGTACATCGAAGGCGTGCCCAACGCCTTCTCCGTGGCGGCCGCCACCTCGGTCGGGGTGCTCGTGGCGCCGCTGGCGATGCTCGTGCTCAACCTCATCTGGCACGAGACGCCCCTCCCTCTGCTGGGCACCCTGGCCGCCCTCTCGGTCGCCTACGTCTACGGGGAGGCCCTGGGCCGCCTGGCGTGCATCAGCTTCGGCTGCTGCTGGGGCAAGCCCGTGAGCGCGCTGGGGCCCCTCGAGCGGCGGCTCTTCGGTCGCTTCGCCATGACCTTCCACGGCAGCTGCAAGAAGATCGCCTACGTGTCCGGGCTGGAGGGCATCGCCGTGGTGCCGATCCAGGCCATCACGTCGGTCGTCTACCTCGCCCTGGGCTCGGCCGCGATGCTCTCCCTCCTGCGCGGCCACCCGGGCGTGGCCCTGTTCGTCGGGCTCGGGCTCTCGCAGCTCTGGAGGGCGTACTCGGAGACCCTGCGCGCCGACGACCGCTCCGGCCGCCGCTTCACGCCCTACCAGCTGCTGGCGCTCGGCATGGCGGGCTTCGCAGCGCTGCTGGCGTTGCTGCTCCCGGCCGCGCCCTCGGTCGCCGTCCGGCTCGAAGAGGGGCTGCGCACCCTGTGGCAGCCTGGCGTCATCCTGACACTCCAGATCGCGTGGTTCGGCGTGTTCCTGTATACGGGTTGGAGTGGGGTCACGGGAAGCAGCCTGTCCTTCCACGTCCGCCGGGACCGCGTCTAGCCAGGGCCTTGACGCCGACGTCGTCGTGGTGGGTGCCGGACTGGCCGGACTGGCCACCGCGGCGTCCCTACGCGCCGCCGGCGTCTCCCGGGTGGCCGTGCTCGAGCGGGGCGCCGACGTGGCGGCCTTCTGGTCGGGCCACTACGACCGGCTCCAGCTCCACTCTCCCTGGCACGACCTTCCCCACGACGGCGGCCTGCGCAGGCGCTGGCGGGCCTTCCTGCGCCGGGACGAGCTGGTTGCCTACCTGCAGGCCTACGCCAAGCACCACGACCTCTACCCGCTGCTGAGCGTCGGCCAGGCGGTGGAGCGGGTGGCGCGCGAGGGCGACCGCTGGACCGTGGAGACCGCGACCCACCGCTTCCGCGCGCCCTTCGTCGCCGTGGCGACCGGGGCCCAGCGCGTGCCCCACGTGCCCGAGATTCCCGGACGGGAGGTCTTCCGCGGGGAGGTCGTCCACAGCCGCGCCTACCGCAACGCCCACCCCTACCGGGGTCGGCGCGTGCTCGTGGTGGGGAGCGGCAACTCGGCCGCCGAGATCGCCTTGGAGCTGGCGGAGCGCGGCGCGGCCGCGGTCTCGCTCTGGGTCCGCGCGCCCCGACACTTCATCTCGCTGCGCGGCTTCAAGGCGCTGGCCCCCATCGCCCGCTGGGTGGGCTGGGACTTCAGCGAGCGCATGAAGCTGCGCTACCACGCCATCGACCGGAGCCAGCCCGCCTTCCGCCGGGCCCTGGAGCGGCGGGACCGGCTCTTCCGACACCTGAGCCTGGATCTCGCGCGCTTCGGCATCCGCAAGCCCGCGGACGGTCCCATGGTGCAGATGTACACCCGGGGGCGCGTGCCGGTCTTCGACCAGGGCACCGTGCCGCTCATCCGCGCCGGCCGGATCCGGGTCGTCGACGGCAACGAGCGCCCGCTGGTCCGCTTCACGCCCGGGGGCCTGCAGCTCGGCGACCGCGAGGAGCGCTTCGATGCGGTGGTGTTGGCGACGGGCTTCCGCGCCGGTCTCCGCGAGTTCCTGTCGGATGCCGAGCGCCTGCTCGCCTTCGACGCAGGCCTGGGCGACCACCTGCCGCGCACGAACCTCCGCTGCCGGTCGAGCGTCGAGCCCGGCCTCTTCTTCCCGGGCTTCGACCTCACCCCCATCGGCGGCCTCAGCCTGGGTCTCTGGGGCTGGGAGGTGGGCCAGGAGATCGCCCGCCTCCTCCAGGCCACCCGGTCGCCCGGACCGGGTCTGCTGGAGGCATCGACGCCACGGGCACTGCCGACGCCAGCGGCAGCTCAGAGCGGCGGGATGCCGAGCCGCTCGCCGTGCGCCGCCAGGTACTCGCGCACCGCCCGCTCGGTCTCGGCGTCGTAGGCGTCCGCCAGGTGGACGATCCGGTCGCCGTCGAAGCGGACCGTCTCCTCGAGCTCGAAGGCGAGCCCCGGCAGGCCGTCCGCGGTGTAGCGGGCCACGCCCTTCACCCAGACCTCGTTGCCCTTCTCGACGGGGCCCTCGAGCAGCTCCACCGTGCGGCTGGCGAACCTTCGGTCGAAATCGTCGAGCACCCGCTTGAAGTAGGCGAGGATGGCAGCACGGCCCTCGAAGCGGCCGCCCAGGGGCGGGCCGATGGGGACCTCGTACACCGCCTCCTCGTGGAAGAACGGCTCGACCAGGCTCCAGTCGTCGGTCTCGACGGCCTTCTCGAAGGCGGCGGCGTAGGCGGCGAATCGCGCGATGGACATGGGGCTCCTCCGGGCGCGCGCGGTGCGCCTACGCTAACAGCGATCGCGGGTCAGCGCCCCTGGAACGCCGGCTTGCGCTTCTCCAGGAACGCGCGCGGCCCCTCGGCAGCGTCCTCGGAGGCCATGACCTGCATGCCGTGCCGCTGCTCGATGGCGAACGCCTCCTCCTCGGACAGGGTCTCGGTGGCGCGCAGGGTGGCGAGGATGCCCTTCACCGCCAGCGGCCCGTTGTCGGCGATGCGCCGGGCGATCTCGCGGGCCTTGGCCAGCGCCTGGCCGTCGGGCACGACGTGGTTCACGAGCCCGAGCGCGTGGGCGCGGCGCGCGGGCATGTCCTCGCCGGCGAGGAGCATCTCGGCCGCGATGGCGTACGGGATCTGGCGCCGCAGCCGCACCGCGGAGCCGGCCATGGGGAAGAGTCCGCGCTGGACCTCGGTCACGCCGAACATGGCGCTCTCGCCGGCGACGCGGATGTCGGTGCCCTGGAGCACCTCGGTCCCGCCCGCCCGGGCGAAGCCCTCGGCGGCGAGGATCACGGGCTTGGTGGGGCGGTAGGTCTTGAGCCAGCCCCCGTAGATCACCGCGGGCTCCTTCATCACCCGCTCCATGAACGGGTTCTCGGGAACGCCCTTGCGAAGGCGGCCGATCTCCGCGAGGTCCATGCCCGCGCAGAAGGTGTCGCCCCTGCCCGTGAGGATCGCGACCCGCAGCGCGTCGTCCTCGTCGAGCCGCACCCAGGCGTCGTACATCCGGCACATCATCTCGGAGTTGACGGCGTTCTTCTTCTCGGGCCGGTTCAGGGTGACGGTGAGGACGTGGCCGTCCTGCTCGACGAGAACGAGGGGCTCGGACATGGCATCTCCCGGGTAGCGCAACAGGCGCCGTGCATGGGTAGAACACGTTCCACCCGGGTGCAAAGCCCGGCGCAGCCCCGCGCGATCTGTCTGCGGGCCGTCCCCGCGAGCCCCCGCCGGGCTCTACACTTCCCGGGGCATCCGCCGATGGGAGAGACGTGAGGGGACCCTTCCGCGACGCCGCGCGCGGGCTGCACCAGGACCCGCGTACGGTGCAGACCGCCGACGGGCAGCGCCTGGCCCTGATCGAGCTGACCGACCCGAAGACGCCCGCCGAGAAGGCGGCGGAGGGCCCGGTCTTCCTGCTGGTGCACGGCTTCGGCCAGAACCGGCTCGGCTTCACCCTGGGCGGCCTGCCCCGGGAGCTGCTGGCCCGGGGCGCGCGGGTGTTCCTGGCCGAGCTGCGGGGGCACGGGGCGAGCCGCTCGCGGAGCCAGGCGCCCTGGAGCCTGGCCCAGCTGCTCGACGACGACTGCCCGGCGCTGCTCGAGGGCGTGGCCGACTGGAGCGGCAGCCGGCGGGTCCACTGGATCGGCCACTCCCTGGGCGGCCTGCTGGGGATCGCCCTGCTCGGACGAGGGGCCGCCCTGGCCTCGCTCACGACCCTCGCCTCGCCGGTGCAGATCGGCGCCTGCAGCCCGCTCGTCCGCCTGGCCTCGGTCTTCGCGGGTCCCCTCGCCTCGGTGGCGCCCCGCGGTCGGTGGGTGCCGATGAACCACCTCCTCGGGCTGCTCTCCGGGCCGCTCTCCCGCGAGGCTACCTGGGGCGGCCACCGGCTGCTCCAGCGGGCCGCCGGCCTGGCCAACCCCGCCCAGGCGGAGCCGCCCGCGCTGGCGCGGATCCTGGCCTCGGCGGAGCCCGAGTCGCCGCGCGTCTTTCTCGAGCTGGCGCGCAACGCGGTCCTGGCCCGCTCCCGCCTCGCCGACGTGGACCTGGTGCAGGCGCTGCGCGGCTCGGACGTCCCCGCGGCCGCCGTCGTGGGAACGGCCGACTCCCTCGCGCCGCCGCAGGCCGTCGCGCCGTTCCGGGGCTCGGAGCACCGCGGACCGCGCCTGGTGATCGAGATCGAGGGTGGCACCCACCTCGATGCCGCCATGGGCTACCACGTCCCGGAGACGCTGCACCGGGTCTGGCGCTTCCTGGAGGCGTCGGGCGCGCTGTAGACGCGGGGAGCGGACCGCCGCTCAGGCGACCGCCTCCAGCACGAGATTGCGCTCGCGGCTCGCCCAGGCCGCGAAGAGCAGCACCGTGGTGAGCACCATGACGCCCTGCCCCACCTGCAGGTGGGCCATCTCGAAGTGCTCGGACGCCCGCAGCACCACCACGGTGAGCACCACCAGCCGCACCAGATTGAGGGCGACCAGGGCGCCGAGCGCCGCCACGATCCCCGGCAGCACCCGCGGCGAGCGCCGTCCGGGGAAGGCCAGCACCGCTGCGAGGAAGACGGCGAGCAGGGAGATCCCGTCGCAGTCGGGCACGATCTGCACCGCGCCCTCGCGCGCGATCACCTGGCTGCCCTCCACCCGCGCCTCGATGCCGAGGCCGTTCACCAGGGCGCCCGTGGCGTGGGCCAGCCCCACGCAGAGGGGCTCGCGGAGGTGCTTCACCGTCCACGGGGTGCTGATGGCGAAGCCCAGCACGGCCAGGGCGAGGGCGAAGAGGAGCATGAAGCGCAGCCACGGTCGTCGCGACACGCCGTTCTCCTACCGCAGCGGGAGCGCGGGCGCTAGCGCTCTTCCCGTTGGTACACCGAGCGTCCACCGACGACGGTCTCGAGGACCGAGATCGCCGCCAGCTCCGACGGGGCGGTCTCGAGGGGCGAGCGCGCGAGGATCACGAGATCCGCGAGCTTTCCGACCTCGAGGGAGCCCTTCTCCGCCTCCTCGAAGTGCTGCCAGGCCGCGTCGATGGTGATGGCCCGCAGGGCCTGCTCCACGGTCAGGCGCTGGTCGGGACCGAGCACGAAGCCGCTGCGGGTGCGGCGCTCCACCGCCGACGCCACCAGGCGCAGCGGCTCGAGGGGCACCACCGGGTCGTCGGCGTGGATCGTGAAGCGGACCCCGTGGCGCAGCGCGCTGTCCGTCGGGCTCATCCGCGCCGCCCGGGCGGGCCCCATGAACCGGGTCCGGTGTCGGTCGCCCCAGTAGTAGGTGTGGAGCACGAAGAAGCTCGGCACCACGTCCAGGGCCGCCATCCGCGCGAGCTGATCCTCCCGGGCCATCTGGGCGTGCACGATCACGTGGCGCGCGTCCTCGCGCGGCGCGGCGGCCTGGGCGGCCTCGAAGGCGTCGAGGATGTCGTCGATGGCGGCGTCGCCGTTGCCGTGGACGGCCACCTGCCAGCCGGCGGCGTGGAAGCGCATCACCCGCTCGATCAGGTCCTCGCGCGCGATCCGGGGATAGCCGCGGTAGGCCGGATCTTCGCCGGGCGGCACGTGGTAGGGCTTGCGGAGGTAGCCCGTGTAGCCCTGGATCGAGCCGTCGGCGAGCAGCTTGACCGCGCCCCGGCGGACCCGCTCCGGGTCGGGCGGCTCGAAGCGCATCTCGCCCGCGAGGATCCGCTCGCCCACGGACTCCGCGGGCCAGACCACGACCCGCAGGGGCAGGAGCCCGAGCCGCGCCAGCCAGTCCAGACCGCGCATCTGCAGCGGCGTGCCGTAGCCGTTCTGCGCCGTGGTGACCCCGGCGGCGAGGTAGCGCCGGCAGGCCTCGCGCACGATGCGCCAGGCGCCCACCGGACCCGGCTCGAGGAGCCCCTCCACCGGCGCCATCGCGCTCTCCTCGAGCACGCCGTCGGGCTCGCCGCTGCCGGGCTCGCGGCGGATGCGGCCGCCCTCGGGATCGGCGCTGTCCGCGTCGAGGCCGAGCTCGGCCAGGGCGCGGCTGTTCAGGGCGGCCAGGTGGCCGGAGATGTGGAAGGCCACGATCGGGTGGGCGGTCGAGGCGCGGTCGAGGTCGTGGCGAGTGGGATGGCGGCCCTCGGCGAGCAGGGTGTCGTCGTAGCCCATGCCCAGGATCCACTCCCCGGCCGAGGTCTCCTCCGCCCGCGCAGCGAGCAGCGCCACCACATCGTCGATCCGCTTCGCCGGCCCGATCGGGGGACTGTTCAGGTTCGCGACCACGGCGTAGACGCCGGCGCCCGGGAAGTGGCCATGGGCGTCGATGAAGCCCGGCAGCAGCGCGCGGCCGTCGAGCTCCACCACCCGCGCGCCCCGGGCCGCCCCCCAGGACGAGACCGCCGCCGCATCGCCGACGATGGCGATGCGCTCGCCCGCGGTGCCGAGGGCCTCAGCCACCCGCCCGGCGGTGTCCAGGGTGACGACCGGGCCGCCGCGGTAGACCACGGCGCCGGGCTCGGAGCAGGCCGTGAGGGCCGCGAGCAGCCAGAGCCAGCAGCTCCGCGATCGGGCGGTCCCGGTCACGGCGCTGCCGGCAACCGGTCCAGGGGCAGGCGCGCCATCCGGATGTCGGTGGCCAGGAACATGCCCAGGAGCCAGGGATAGTCCCGGTCGACCCGACTCGTGTAGTAGTCCACGTAGAGGTGCCCCTCGCGCTTCACCACACCGGCGTAGGAGGTGTCTCCCGCGCTCGGCAGGTCGGTGAGCCACTCGATCCGCTCGGGCGTGAGCCGGAACAGCGAGGTGCGCTTGCGGCTGAAGGAGCCGCCGAGCCGGGTGAAGGGACCGCGCGATCCCGGCTGGAAGCGCGCCACCGCGTAGACCTCGTCGCCGTGCCGGAACAGGACCGGCCCGTCGAGCCGGGTGACGTCGCTGCGGACGGTCGACCACGCCTCGTAGGGCGGCTCCGCCACCGCCAGCAGCGTGCCGGCGTCCTCGTGCCCCCACAGGCTGTCGGGCCGCACCTCGAGACGCGCGGTCGCCAGCATGCGGCCATCGGGCAGGAACTCGATGGCGGTCTCGTCGTTGGCGTCGCCCCGGTGGATCTCGGAGACCTGGGTCCAGGTCCGGCCGTCCGTGGAGCGGAGCAGGATCGAGGCCCCGTGGGCGTGCCAGTAGGCCGGCACGTACCAGGTGGCTCCGTCGGGCGTCTTGGGCCTCCAGAAGAGCCAGCCCTCGGGCTCGATCGGCTCGAAGTCGGACCAGCGGACGCCGTCTGCGCTGGTGGCGAGGACCGTGCCCTCGGGCGTGGCGTAGACGCTGTCGTTGGGCAGGGCGTAGAGGAAGAGCCGCCCGTCCAGGACGACGAGCTTCGGATCGCGGATGTCGAGCCCCGGGACCCGCAGGGTGGCCAGGGTCTCCCAGGCGCGGCCGTCCACGGAGTGCTTCACCAGCAGCCGCGAGCGGGGCGTCCCCAGGTGGTAGGGCGAGGCCGCGTGGACCAGCAGGAAGCCCTCGCGCCAGGCGATCATGTCGGTGTTCGAGTTGTGCTCGCCGTCGGCGACCACGTCCCAGGTCTCGATGCCGTAGGCGGGATCCACCCGGGATCCGTTCGGGCGCAGCGCCAGCCAGGCGAACAGGGCCGCGAGCAGGACGAGGAAGCCGCCGAGGCCGACGGCCAGCGTGCGTAACACGAGCGCAACCTCCCGCGGGGCGCAGTTTGACACGAACCGGGGTAGGTGACGAGACGCGGACGAGGTCGATGGGGCTCCGGAGCGGTGTCGAGGCCGAGAAGCTGCGGATGGCGCGAGCGTGTCGCATCAACGGGACCGGTGACGGCCGACGTCACACAGCGTTTGATCGACGCCAGAACGTCGTATCCCCTGCGCGAACACGGTCCGATCCGAACAAGAACGCCGTTCTGCGTGCGAAAAGGAGTGAGAACTTCTGGTGACGCGGTCTTCTCGAGAGCGCCACGGAGGTGCCTACGGAGCGGAGGCCGACCCGGCACCCCGCAGGGAGACCACCCGGTCGTCGGCTCTCCCGATGAAGAGGGGAATGAGCCACCCCTGAAGCCCCGTCAAGCGATCGTCACCGAAGCCGGCGTCGTAGAGGGCCTTCGTGTCGCGATGGACGCCGTAGTCCCGGCCCACCAGGTCCGCCACGGAGCCGTCGTCGGCCAGCTGGGAGAAGGCATCGCTGCGGCCGTCCCAGTGCGTCGTCCCGCCCAGGTGGAGCCCGTAGCCCAGACGGCGACCCTCGCGCTGGAGCCGGGCCCGTGCGGCCTCCTCCAGGGGTCGGTCGACCACGTAGCTGTCCACCCGCACCCAGACGCCGTCGAGGAAGACCTCGCTGAACGAGTGGTCGACGAACGGCCCCGGGCGCTCGACGAGCCCGTAGAGGATCTCCCGGGAGATCTGGACGAAGTGCTGCCGGGCCGGGATGCCGGCCGCTCGCAGCAGGGCGACGAACAGCGTCGACTTGGTGTTGCAGTACCCCACCCCGGCCTCGAGCACCTCCGACGCCCGCAGCCGGTAAAAGCCGCGGGTCCAGCCGAAGCGGATCTCGTCGCGGACGAAGTCGTGGATCCGGACCGCCCGCTCCCGCGGGCTCGCAGCGTCGCCGACGATCCGCCGGGCCGCCTCGCGGACGGCCGGGGCGTCCCGGTCCACCAACGGGGTGGCCTCGAGCCAGCGCGCCATCTCCTTGGCGGCGGCCGCCTGGGCTGCGGCCGGCGGGGCGGCCAGGGCCGCATCGTGCGGGGCGGCCACCAGGGCCGGCAGGGCGAAGGCGGTCAGCCAGGTGCGCATCCTCAGAGGCTGGCTGCTGCCGCCGCATCCGCCAGCACCACGGCGCGCTCGCGCTGCGCGACGGCCCCGGCCGGGATCGCGGCGTCGCCCGCGAGGAGTCGCGGCAGGACGTCGGCCTTCCCCGCACCCGTCACCACCCACAGGATCTCCCGCGCGCGCTCGAGCACCGGATAGGTGAGGGTCAGGCGCCGGTGCCCCCGGTACGGTCCGGTGGCGGCCACGTCGCGATCCCGCACCGCGAGGACCGGGTCGCCGGGGACGAGGGAGGCCGTGTGGCCGTCGTCGCCCAGACCGAGGTGGACGAGGTCCAGGACCGGGGGATCGCCGGCGGCCGCGGCCAGGGCGTCGCGGTAGGCGACCGCCGCCCCCTCGAGATCGGGCGGCTCGCCCCGCGCGGCGTCCCAGACGGGCATGGGCACCACCTGGCCGGGCTCGACCCGGTCGAGCAGGCAGGTTTCGAGCTGCTGCCGGTTCCGCGCGGGATCGCCGTCGGGGGCCACCCGCTCGTCGACCTGGAACAGGTGGACGCGCTCCCAGGGCACGCGCTCCTGGGCGAGGCAGGCCAGCATCCGCGCGGGGGTCGAGCCGCCGCTCACCGCCAGCACGAAGCGCCCCCGTGCAGCCACCGCCCGCCGCGCCGCCTCGGCGATCCGGCCCGCCGCCGCCCGAGCCACCGCCTCGGCGTGGGCGAGGGCGACGAGCTCCATGCCTAGCCCCGGACCCGCCGATAGCGCTCGACCAGCGTGTTGGTGGAGGAGTCGTGGTCCAGGACGCCGCCGTCCGCCAGCTCGCCGGCGATGCGCGTGGCCAGCTTCTTGCCGAGCTCCACGCCCCACTGATCGAAGGAGTTCACCTGCCAGACGCTGCCCTGGACGAAGACCTTGTGCTCGTACAGCGCCACCAGCGCGCCGAGCACCGCCGGATCGAGCCGGTCCGCCAGCAGCGTGTTGCTCGGGCGGTTGCCGGGGAAGGTGCGGTGGGTCACGAGCGCCTCCTCCACCCCCTCGGCGCGCACCTCGTCGGGGGTCTTGCCGAAGGCCAGGGCCTCGCTCTGGGCGAACAGGTTGGCCATGAGCAGGTCGTGGTGGTCGCCCAGGGGATTCAGGCTGTGGCAGAAGCCGATGAAGTCGCAGGGGATCAGCTTCGTGCCCTGATGGATCAGCTGGTAGAAGGCGTGCTGGCCATTGGTCCCCGGCTCCCCCCACACGATCGGTCCCGTCTGGACCTCCACGGGACGCCCCTCCAGGTCGACGCGCTTGCCGTTGCTCTCCATGTCGAGCTGCTGGAGGTAGGCGGGAAAGCGCGCCAGGTACTGGTCGTAGGGCAGCACGGCGTGGGTGTGGGCGTCCCAGAAGTTGTTGTACCAGACGCCGATCAGCCCGAGCAGCGCCGGCAGGTTCTCCGCCAGCGGCGCCGTGCGGAAGTGCTCGTCCATGGCGCGGAAGCCCGCGAGCATCTCCCGGAAGGCGCCGGGGCCGATGGCGAGCATCAGCGAGAGGCCGATCGCCGAGTCGTAGGAGTAGCGACCGCCGACCCAGTCCCAGAAGCCGAACATGTTCTCGGTGTCGATGCCGAAGGCCCGCACCTGCTCCGCGTTGGTGGAGACCGCGACGAAGTGTCGGGCCACCGCGGCCTCGTCGCCGAGGGCGTCCAGACACCAGGCCCGGGCCGTCCGGGCGTTGGTGAGGGTCTCGAGGGTGGTGAAGGTCTTGGAGCAGATCACGAAGAGTGTCTCGGCGGGGTCGAGGTCGCGGGTCTTCTCCGCGAAGTCGCTGCCGTCGATGTTCGACACGAAGCGCACCGTGAGGGCCCGCTCGCTGTAGTGGCGCAGGGCCTCGTAGGCCATCACCGGGCCCAGGTCCGAGCCGCCGATCCCCACGTTCACCACGTTCCGGATCCGCTGCCCCGTGTGCCCCCGCCAGGCCCCGCTGCGCACCCGCTCGGCGAAGGCCTCCATGCGGTCGAGCACCGCGTGGACGTCGGCCGCCACGGGCTCTCCGTCCACGGCCAGCGCGGCGTCGCGCGGCGCGCGCAGGGCCACGTGCATCACGGCGCGACCCTCGGTGACGTTGATGGGCTCGCCGGAGAACATGGCCTCGATGCGCGCCGGGAGCCCCACCTGCTCGGCCAGCTGCAGCAGCAGCGCAAGGGTCTCGTCGGTGAGCCGGTTCTTGGCGTAGTCCAGGTAGAGGCCGGCCGCCTCCGCGGCGAGGCGCTCGCCCCGCTTCGGATCCTCGGCGAAGAGCGCGCGCAGCGAGACGTTCTCCAGCTGGCGCCGATGTCGGGCGAGCGCCTCCCAGGCGGGAAGCGTGTGGGTGGCCGGGCGTGTGCTCATCGTTCCTCCTCGTCGGCCGTGCTGGGATGCACCTCCGGGGCAGCGGGTTTCCGGACGTCAGCGGTCGGGGAGCAGCACGCCGGGGTTGAGCAGATCGTTCGGGTCCACGGCCCGCTTCACCGCGCGGAGCAGCCCCACCCCCGTGGCGCCCAGCTCGTCCGCGAGGCTTCCGCGCCGCACCCGGCCGATCCCATGGTGGTGGGCGACGCCTCCCCCCGCGGCGACGGTGGCCGCCATGACGCGGTTCCAGGCCTCCCAGTAGAGGGCCTCCCGTCGGGCCGGGTCCTCGGGCCGGGCGGCGAAGGTGAAGTAGAGGTTCGTCCCGGCGCGATAGCTGTGGCTCGAGTGGGCCGAGGCCGTGAACACGTCCGGGAGCTCGCGCAGCGAGGCCACCGCCGCCTGGTAGAGCCCGAGCACCCGGCTCCAGGTCGCCGCCACCTCGATGGTGTCGAGGATGATCCCCTTCTCCAGGAACGGGGCCCAGCCGGGCACCTGGTTGCGATGCCCGAGCCAGTGGTCGACGGGCGCGGCCCCGGCCGCCACGCCCCCCTCCCCTTCGCACAGTGCCGCCACGGCCGACGCCTCGGCGGCCACCGCCGGCTCCGGTCCCTCGTGCACCAGCAGCAGGAGCGCGCGCTCGGGCGGACAGTGATCGCCGAAGCCACGACCGCTCTCCGGGGCGTCGTACAGGCGCACGACCGGAGGTCGCCAGCCGGCCTGCACCACCCGGCGGATCGCGTCGAGGCCCGCGCCCATGCCGGCGAAGTGGAAGCTCTGTCCCTGCCGGGCCGGCGGCTTCGGTCGCAGGGAGAAGGTGACCTCGGTGATGACGCCCAGCGTGCCCTCGCTGCCAAGGAAGAGCTGGCGAAGGTCGGGGCCCGCCGCCGCCCGCGGCGTGCGTCGCGTCCGCAGGATCCCGCCGTCCGGGAGGACCACCTCGAGGTCCAGGAGCACGTCCTCGACGTTGCCGTAGCCGGTGGAGAACTGGCCGGCGGACCGGGTGGCGACGAAGCCCCCGACGGTCGCCAGCTCGATCGACTGGGGGTAGTGCCCGGTGGTGAAGCCGCGTTCGGCGACCCGCTCCTCGGCCTCCTGGGTATTGGTGCCCGCCCGGAAGGTGGCGGTGAGATCGCGGTCGTCCAGCGCCACCAGGCCGGACAGGCGCCGGGTGGAGAGCACCAGCTGGCCCGCCCCGGTCTGGATCCCGCCGCAGACGCCCGAGCCGCCGCCGTAGGTGACCACGGGGACGCCCGCGCTGCGACAGGCCTTCAGGACCGCCGCCACCTCCTCGGTGGAGCCGGGCTCGGCCACGGCGCGTGGGCGGCCGGCGCCCCGGCCCTCGTGCGCCCGGAGCTCGCCCAGGACCCAGCGGTCGCGGCGGTAGGCGTCCCGGGTGGGCTCGTCGGTGCGCAGCCGATCGCCCAGCAGCGCGCCCAGTCGATCCAGCACGTCGCTCACGCTACCTCCCCCGACGGCGGCGCCTGGAACGCCAGCTCCGAGGCGAGCCGTGCGCGGACCTCGCCCACCTCGCGCGCCGTGCGTGCGGCGTCCCAGCCGAGCAGCCGGCCGACCTGTCTCGCGACGGGCTCGAGCGCCGACTCCCGGGCATCGGGGTGGTAGAGAGGCAGGCGCAGCCGCCGGTAGATGACATCCTCCAGCCCGAGGGCTCCCTCCCGGGTCACCGCCCAGGCCGCCTCGCCCTCCAGCACGTCCGGATCGCTGCCCTCCAGCGGCGCGGCACCCCGGTCCGCGACCTCGGGCGCCTCGGTCCCGTAGAGCCGGGCCAGGCGCGCGGCGCTCGTCTCCGACAGACCCGCCCGGGCCACCAGCGAGGCCGCCAGGGCCTCGAGGTCGCCGTCGAAGTCGCCGCCCGGGAGCGGCGTCTCCTCGCCGGGCTCGGCCAGCGTCAACGCGTGTCGCGCCGCCGCGTGCTCCACCGTCTGCCGCGCCATGGGCCGATAGCCCGTGAGCTTGCCCCCGGCGATGGTCACCACACCGGCCGGACCGTCGAGCACCTCGTCCTTGCGGGAGATCTCTGTCGGTGCCCGACCGGGCTGGGCGATCAGCGGGCGCAGGCCGGCCCAGGCGCCCACCACGTCCTCGCGCCGCAGCGGCTCCCCCGCGAACGTCCCGGAGACCGGCTCGAGCAGATACTCCACGTCCTCTGCGTCGATCTCGGGCCAGGTGGTGTGACCGCCGGCGTAGGTGGTGTCGGTGGTTCCCACATAGGTGCAGCGCCCGCGCGGGATGGCGAAGATCGTCCGCTTGTCCCGCGTGTTCAGCAGCACCATGTGGCGCAGCGGCACCCGCTCCCGGCGCAGGGTGATGTGGACGCCCTTCGAGAGGTGGAGCAGGGGTGCCGTGTCGGAGTCCTCCAGGGCGCGGACCGCGTCCACCCAGGGACCCGCGGCGTTGATGACGCAGCGGGCCCGCACCCGCAGGGTGCGTCCGCTCAGGCCGCAGCAGGCCTCCACCCCGACGGCCCGGTCGCCCTCCTGGAGGATGGCCGTGACCCGCGCCCGGCTCGCCACCGCTGCGCCGTCGGCGACGGCCGCGCGCACGTTGGCCAGCACCAGGCGCGCATCGTCGGTGAGGTACTCCCGGTAGACGCACGCCAGGGGGTACCGCTCGCGGTCGATCAGCGGCTCGTGCTCGGCCAGCTCGTCCCGGCTCCAGTTGCGGTGGAGGTCGTCCCCCTCGACGGCGCCGAGCTTCTCGTAGGTGGTGATGGCCGCGCGCATCTTGAGCAGACCCGCCCGGGATCGCACGGGGACCACCAGCCAGAGCGGCTCGGCCAGGTGGGGCGCCAGGCGATGGATCACCTTGCGCTCCAGCGCGGTGGAGCGGACGGTCGCGACGTCGCCCATCGCCAGGTAGCGCAGACCGCCGTGGATGAGCTTGGAGGAGCGGCTGGAGGTGCCCGACGCGAAGTCCTCGGCTTCCAGCAGCGCCACCGAGAGACCCCGCGCCGCAGCCTCCCGCGCCACGCCCGCCCCGGTGATGCCCGCGCCGATCACGACGCAGTCGAACGACTCCCGCTCGAGCCGGTCGAGCGCGGGCTCGCGCTCGCGCGCGTCGATGGACCCAGTCGCCATGGAGCCGCGGAACGTAGCAGACGGCTCCCGGCGACCGAGTCTGCGCGGCGACGGCTGGGGCGGTCCCGCCCCTCTCTACGCCCGGCGCACGCGGCGACGCAGCGCGCCCGCCAGCGGCAGCAGCAGGGCCAGCTCGAAGCCCAGACCGCAGCTCTTGGGCGCCTCGCTGTCATCCCAGGCCGCGGAGCAATGCGGGTCGGCCAGGTCCGTGTCGCCCTCGCCGTCGTTGTCCGAGCCGTCGTTGCACTGGGGGTTCTCGACGTCCCAGGTCGCGTCCTTGCAGCCCGGGTCGGCCAGGTCGGTCAGCCCGTCGCCGTCGTTGTCGAGGCCGTCGCTGCAGGCGCCGCCGAAAGAAGCATGGTTGTCGGGATCCGTCCCAGCCGTCAGCTCGTCGCGATCGAGCACCGCGTCTTCGTCCCGATCCAGCGCCATCCGCACGCCGGAGCCCGGAGGCGCGCAGGTGTACGTGAGGTAGTCGTCGACCGCGGCGACCAGGGCCCGGAGGCCGGCGTCGGTCAGCATGGGGGCCGCGCTGTCGTCCGGCTCGAACAGGTCCTGGGCGCGGTCGTAGAGCCAGCCGCGCGATGCGCCGCCGATCACGCCCCGCACCACCAGGTCGCATTCGAAGACGTTGCCGCCCAGGAACTTCGACACGAAGGCGGCCTCCGCGCGCTGGATCAGTAGATCGATCCGGGTGCCGATGTCCGCGCCGCTGTTCGACGTCAGCGTTACCTGCTGGCCGACGATCGGAGCCAGGTCCGAGTCGAAGGCGAGCATGAACTCCTCCATGTCGCGCCGCTGCGGGTCGCCGCCGTCGAAGCCGGCGGTGCCCGTGTCGTTGAAGACCGTGGCCTGGAAGAACCGGAACACGGTGTCGGTGCTGCCGTCGTGCAGGAAGCCGAACCCGCGGATCTGGTCGCCCTTGTGCCCGTTGTCACCGCCGTTGTTGAAGGCCACGTCCGGCATGCCGAACATCCCGACCTTCTGATACATGTTCCGCAGGTGCGGGATCTTCAGGATCTGGGTCTCGTTCTCGAAGCTGGCCAGGGAGCCCGTGCCGAAGAAGCCCTGGGAGGGATCCAGGCTGTGGCACCCGTCGCACGAGAAGCCGAGATTGCCGAAGCAGATGCCGTCGGAGCACGCGTTCGTTCCGTTGCCCACGTAGAACTGACGGGCGTCGCTCTGGGCCTGGGTCAAGCTGTTGTCCAGCGCCCGGACCGGATTCGGCGGCAACGCCACCTCCAGGATGAAGTCCGTGAACTTCTGCATGTCCGCCTCGAGGTCGATCTGGTCCTGGGTCTTGAAGCCCGGCGGCGGCACCAGCGTGATGTCGAGACCGACCAGGCCTGGGAAGGCGACGATGAAGTTGTTGAACGAGAGATTCTCGTCGCCGCTCATGTCACCGCCGCCCCCGTAGGAGGCGTCGACGCCGAAGAATCCGTTGGTGCGGTCTCCCTTCCAGTGCATGCCGCCCGAGTTCGCCATGCCGCGCAGGGTCTGGGTCGTCATGGGCCCCTTCATGGGGTGGAACTCGTTGGTCGCCGCACCGCCGTTCACGGCCCCGCCGGCCGCAAAGGAGAGGTTGATCGGGATCGGATTGCTGGTGACGGCGCCGTCCGGGTCTCCCAGGTCCCAGGCCAGGCTGTCGAACTGCCCGAAGATGTGGCAGCTCGCGCAGGAGGCCTCGCCGTTGGAGGAGGTCCGCACCGCGTCGTAGAGCATGAAGCGGCCGTCCACGACCTCGCTCGGCTCGGGGTTGAGCAGCGCGATGCTGCCGAGCTCGGTGCCGGTCGCCGTGTCCACCACCGTCACGCTGTTGTTCCAGCGGGTATACACGTACAGCCGGTTGGCGCTCTCGTTCAGGGCCAGGCCGGCCGGACCGCCGTCGCTCACGGTGATGTAGCTGGCGCTCGCGGCAGTGGGATCGAAGTCGTCGCCGCCGAGCCCGTCCCAGAGCGCATCGTTGTCCAGGTCGGCGGTGGCGATCTTGCCGATCCTGCCCGAGCCGAAGGCCGCGATGTACAGGTCGCCCGTGCTCGAGACCACCATGTCGAGGGGCGTCGACAGGGAGTGGTCCTTCGTGCCGGCCGGCGCCGGGAGCACCGAATAGTCGATGTGGGAGTTCAGGTGACGCGGCTTCACGGCGCCGCCCGGAGTCAGGGTCGTGATCCGGGTCTGGGCCAGGTTGCCCTGCACCGTGCTGCCGCCGTGGGTTCCGGCCCCTTCGAAGCGGGTCAGGTTCTGGGCGTCGGTGTTCGAGACGTAGACGTTCCCGTTGCTCGGGTTCACCACCATGTTGAACAGGATCGTGCCGACCCCGGCGTAGCTGCGCAGCAGGTCGCAGCCGTCGCCGTCGCCGCAGGTGGTGGCGTCGATGGCGAAGACGTCGTAGTCGGGCAGGTCGAAGCGGACGCCGTTGTTCCAGTTCCGCCCCAGCTCGTCCTGCCACTGACCCGCCGCCTGGTTCCACTTCACGATCAGGCCCACCTCGGGCGCCCCGACCCCGCCGTCGTTGTCGCTCGGCCCCGGGTTGCCGCCGGGCACCATCCCGTTGGCCAGGCCGCCCGGCGAGGTGATCCCGTCCTCGACCTGGCACGAACCGGCGCCGGCGAAGCCGTCGCAGACCACGCCCTCGGAGACGGTGGTGGTCTGGTTGCCCGAGTGGAACACGGCCACGTACACGGTGTTGCCGTCCACCGCGAGGGCGCGCGGCGAGTCGCCGAAGAGCTCCACGATCTCCACGGGCACGCCGCCGAGTTCCTCGTTGGCCGCGCCGTCGTCGAGGTCGGCGGTGTCGAAGACCCAGACGTCGGTCCGGCCGACGCCCTCGCTGGTGAACTCGGGATCGCCGTCGTCACTCCCGGCGTTGCGGGCCGCGTCGATCGAGGGATGGGTGCGGTGCTGGCCGCGGTGGGCGCAGGTCACGAAGGCCAGGCCGTTGGCGAAGGCGATCGCCCGGGGCTCGTCGCCGACGAGCAGGGTCCGCTTGACCCGCGGCACCACCCCCGAGACGTCCACGATGCTCACGCTGTCCGAGAGGAAGTTCGCGACCCAGACCTCGTCGTTGGTGCGGGGTACGACCGCCACGGGCTCCATGCCCACGGCCACCGAGAACCCCCGCTGGATGCCGCCGCTCGATTGCACCGAGAAGGTCTCCAGCCGGCCCGCAGGGACGTTCAGCGCGAAGAGCCGCTGGCCGTCCGGCGAGAGGGCGAGCGGTGTCGTGGGACCGCTCTCGAAGGTGACGAAGGACCTCTGGGCCTGCGCCTCGGAGAAGGGCAGCGCGAGGAGCAGCGAGAGAAGCAGCGAAAGGAAAAGCATCGAGCGCATCGGGTGTCCCCCAGGGAATGGCACTTCTCGGAACGGTCATCTTCCAGGGTGGGCGCCGGCGTGTCAAACGAAGAATACGGCCCATTCTGCTGCCAGGAGCGGGCCATATTGCGCCAAGCGCCATCCTGCCGGGGTGGAACCGGCGCCTTGCGCGTCGGTTGCGCCTCCGTGGGGAATCGGGACTAAGGGGCGCCCCGGTCCTCGGCCCGGACCACCACCAGGCTGAAGTCGTCCCGGAGGCTGCGGCCCTCGGCGAAGGCCGAGACCTCGGCTTGGATGCCGTCGACGACACCGCGAGGATCGAGCTCCGCATGGGCCCGCACGGTCTCGGCCAGGCGGTCCCGGCCGAAGCAGTCGCCCCGAGGGCTCGCCGCCTCCCAGACCCCGTCGGTGCCGAGCACGAGCAGGTCGCCGGGCCGGAAGGCGACGTCCGCCGTGGGGAACGCCACCTCCTCCAGGATGCCCAGCGGCGGACCCGTGGCGCCGAGCTCCGAGAGCTTGCCGGTGTCGGCGTGCAGGAGCAGCGGCGGGTCGTGGCCCGCCGAGGTGTAGACCAGCCGACCGCGGGTCGGGTCCGCGATGCCCGCGAACAGGGTGATGAACTGACCGCGGCGGAGGTCGGCCTGCACCAGGCGGTTCAGGCGCCCGAACACATCCGCCAGGTGGTCCCCGTGGGCCAGCAGGGCCCGCAGGAAGGCGCGGCTCGTGGCCATCAGGAGCGCCGCGCCGATGCCGTGCCCCGAGACGTCCCCCACCGCCAGGAAGAGCTCGCCCGTGGGGTGCCCGTGGCGGTCGCGCCGCGGGCCGTAGTCGATGTAGTCGCCGCCCGTCTCGTCGGCGGCGAGGCTGCGCCCGGAGACCCGGTAGCCCGCCACGCGGGCGTCTTCGGGGATGAACGACTGCTGGATCTCCCGGGCCACCTCGAGGGCGCGGCGGGTCTCGGCGGCCTGCACCGACTCGTCGAGGAGCCGGGCGTGGGCCAGGGCCACCGCGGCCTGGTTGGCGATGAGCTCGGCCACGAACAGGTCCGTCTGGTCGAAGTCCCGGGCGTCGTGGCGGTCGTTGATGTTGAGGACCCCGAGCACCTCGCCCCCGAGCCGCAGCGGCACGCACACCGCGCTGTGGTTCCGGTACTGGCCCCGGCGCCGGGGGTGGGCGGCGCCGTCTCCCCCGCTCAGGTCGCGGATCAGGGTGGGCTCGCCCCGCAGCGCCACGCCGCCGGCGATGCCGCGTCCCACCCGGCTGCGGGCGCCCTCGAAGACCTCCGCGGGCACGCCCACGGCGGCCCGCATCCGCATCTCGCCGCTCTGCGGGTCGACCAGCATCAGCGACCCCCGGCGCGCCCCGAGCAGCGAGGTCGTGCCCCGGACGATCCGGGTCAGCACCTCGTCCAGCCCGTGGGACGAGACCACCAGGTCGGTCACCTGCTGGACCACCTGCAGGGCGGCGGCCTGGCCTTCGAGGGCGTCCACCTGGGCCTCCAGGTGGACCAGGTTCTTCCTCAGCAGGGCCTGCTCGCGGGCCGACTCCATGGAGCGCGCGGCCTCGATGGCCATCGCCCCCTGGTTGGCGAGGACCACGGCCAGCATCAGGTCGTCCTCGTCGAACTCCCGATAGCGGCCGTCCCGGCCCCGCTTGTCGTTGAGGTTGATCACGCCGAGGACGTCGCCCCGCAGACGCAGCGGGGCGCAGATCGCCGAGCCGGTGGCGTAGGGCGCGGTGCGCCCGTCCGCGGCCCCGGGATCGAGGTCCCGCAGGAGCCGGGCCTCGCCGCTGCGCGCCACCTCGCCGGCGATGCCCTCCCCTAGACGCACGATGGTCTGCTCGACGACGCTGTCCGGAATGCCCACGGCCGCGCGCATGCGCAGCACGCCCGGGGCGGTCTTCACCATGACCGAGCAGCGACCGGCCCGGAGGATCTCGGTGAGGGCCGAGACGATCCCGTCCAGGGCCTCGTCCAGGTCGAGTCCGCCCACGATGCGGTTCGTGATCTGCTCGAGCGAGAGGACCAGCTTTCGGGCGTCGTCCATGACCCCGGTCTGATCGGCTCCGCGGGCTCGGGAGTTGAACCGCGGCGGTGGTGGCCGCCCCGCGAGCCCGGGGCTAGCGGTCCCGGGCGTCCTCGAAGAAGCGCTCGAAGATCCGGGTCACGGAGCGGTTGAAGGCCTCCACCGCTTCCGGGACGCCGCCGCCCCCCGCCGGCTCCTCCTCCCGGTAGGTCTCCGTCCAGAGCAGCCGCCGCTGGCCCCGGGCCTCCTTCAGGGCGAGGCGAAGCTCCACCCGCACCCGGGCGGGGCCGTCGCCCAGCACCCGCTCGAAGCTGCGGACGCGCCCGGTGACGACATAGTCCACGGACAGGCGCATCTCCGGGGCCGCCACCGATTCGGCCAGGTCCCGCCGGCTCGCGTAGTGGGCCATCTCCTCCTGGAGCATCTGGGGCGGCGGCTCCACCCAGTAGTCGTACGGGTGCTGCTGCAGGTGGGTCCCGGACGCCCCGTTCGTGAACAGGATCGCCCGCTCCCCCACGAGGCCGTCGGCGATGAAGCGCTGGACGCCGAGGGAGCCGGCGACCGCCGCCCCGCCCGTGCCCCCCGTCCCGGCGTCCACGCGGACCCGGTAGAAGCGGTCGGCCGGCGCCGGGCCGGCCGTTCCGCAGCCCGCCACGGCGACAACCGTGGCGAGGGCGGCGAGCACGCGTCTCGTGCGACTAGCGACCATCTCCGTTCGGTCCCTCCACGGGCTCGCGCCCGCCGATCAGCAGACCCGGGTTGGCGCGGATCTGGCGGCTGAACTCGTTGAAGTTGCGGGTGGTCCCCTCCAGGTTGTGGGTCACCGCATCGATGCGTCGCGCCACCGAGTCCAGGGTGTACTGGAGGTCCAGCACGGCCTGGTCGATGGACGCCTCGTTGCCCGCCACCAGGTCGTCGACCCGCCCGAGCACCCGGTCGATCGCCAGGCGGGTCTGGCGCAGGTCGGCCACCAGGGCCGCCGCGTCGCCCGAGGTGTCCTCCAGGTTGCGGAGGATGTTGGACACCCGGGTCACGTTCTCCTCCCCGAGCAGGGCGCTGGCGCGGGCCGTGATGCGCTCGAGGTTCTCCGCCGCCGCCGGGAGGCTCTGGGAGAGCTCCTCCAGCATCGGCCGTAGCGACTCCTCCATGACGACGTTCACCTGCCCGGCCACGTCGGAGAGCGCCCCCACCACGTCCGCGCTCGGCCGGCTGGCCAGGGTACCGCCCGGCTCGAGGAGGCGGCCCGAGCGGCCGCTCTGGATGTCGAGCACCACCGCGGAGAGGAAGCCGGGGGCCGTCGGCAGGACCTCGCTCTCGGCGTCCAGCCCGACCTCCGAGAGTACGCTCAGGGTCAGGCGGTAGCGCGGCCGGCCGTCCTCGCCCTGGCCCAGCTCGATGGCGTCGATCTCCCCCACCGGGTAGCCCTCGTACAGCACCTGGGTCCCGACCTTCAACCCGATCACGTTCCCGAAGTGGGTGAAGTAGGTCTCGGTCGCGCCGGTCCGCCCCGACAGCGCCGCCACGGCGGCCACCAGGCCCACCAGGGCGGCCAGCACGAAGCCTCCGACGATGACGTAGTTCAGGCGATTGTCGCGCATCTCCCCTCCCCCGCGGCCCTCAGGCCTCTCCGGTGAGCCGCCGGAGGTAGTCCTCGGGATCCACCGGCTCGTCCTCGAACTGGCGGTTGATGAGCTTGTGGATCCGGTCGTTGCTGCTGTTCCGGATCTCGTCGACCGTGCCGATCAGGAGGATCTCCCCCTTGTCGAGCACGGCGATCCGGTCGGCGATCTTGAAGGCGCTCTCGAGCTCGTGGGTCACCACCACGATGGTCATGCCGAGGGCGTCCCGCAGCCGCAGGATCAGCTCGTCGATGGCGGCGGCCACCACCGGGTCGAGCCCCGCCGACGGCTCGTCGCAGAAGAGCAGCTTCGGGTCCAGGATGATCGCCCGGGCGAGCGCGGCCCGCTTGATCATCCCACCCGAGAGCTCCGACGGCCACAGGTCCTCGAAGCCCGCGAGGCTCACGAACTCGAGCTTGAGCCGGACCATGATGTCCATGGTCGAGCGGTCGAGGTCGCTGTGCTCGAACAGCGGGAGCATGATGTTCTCGCCCACGCGCAGCGAGCTGAACAGCGCGCCCCCCTGGAAGGCCACGCCCATGCGCTTGCGGAGCTCGATCATCTGGTCGGACTTGAGCGTGGCCAGGTCCTGCCCCAGCACCTTGATGGTCCCCGACGTCGCGTGCTCGAGGCCGAGCAGGTGGCGCAGCAGGGTGCTCTTGCCGGAGCCGCTGCCCCCCATGATCACCATGATCTCGCCCTGCTCGACCCGGAAGTCGACGCCCTTCAGGATCTGCCGGCTCCCGTAGTGGGTCACCAGCTTCTCGACCTCGATGGCCGGCACGTCGGGGCGGAGGGGTGTCTCGCTCATCAGCGGGTCAGCAGGAACGCGACGAGCATGTCGGCGATCACGATGGCGGCGATGGACTGCACGACGGAGCGGGTCGTGGCCCGCCCGACGCCCTCGGCCCCGCCGGTCACGCCGGCCCCGTTGACCACGCCGACCACCGTGATGAGCAGGGCGAACAGCACGCTCTTGGAGAGGCCGTGGCGCAGCTCGCCCACGGTCAGGTTCTCGAGGGTCTGGACCAGGTAGGCCGAGAAGCTCATCCCCAGGTCCGCGCCGATGTAGAGACCGGCGCCGGTGATGGCCACCACGTTCGCCAGAAACGTCAGGCACGGCAGCATGATCAGCATGGCGACCAGGGGCGGCGCGGCCAGGAAGCGCACGGGGTTGATGCCCATCACGCGGAGGGCGTCGATCTCCTCGTTGATGGTCATGGTGCCCAGCCGGGCCGCCAGCGCGGAGCCCGAACGGCCGGCAACGACGATGCCCGTGATCAGCGGCCCGAACTCGCGGACCACCGGGATGGCGACGCCGAGGACCACCTGGTCCTCCACCCCGAAGGTCCGGAGCACGTCGATGCTCTGGATCGCGAGCATGGCCCCGATGGTGGCCGAGAGCACCGCGACGATGGGGATGGCCTGGACGCCGATCTCGATCGACTGCTCCGCCACCGCGCTGAGGCGCACGGGCTGGCCCCGCCGCCAGCCCACCGCCAGCCAGTAGAGGCTCTGGGCGAGCAGCGAAGCCGCGTAGCCGAACTCGTCCACCGCCCGCACCACGCCCCGGCCCGTGCGCTCGGCCATGCGCAGCAGCAGCGGGTCCGCCGCCCTAGCCTCCATCGGCGAGGGCCCCCTCGAGGGTGTCGTGCACGCTGAAGACCCGGTCCAGGCGTGCCAGCTGGAGCACCCGCAGCGCGGGCTCGCTCACCGCGGCCAGGCTGAAGCCGGACTTGCGCCGCCGAGCGCTCTGGAATGCCTCGACCAGGCTGGCGATCCCCGAGCTGTCGATGTACGAGACACCGGAGAGATCGACGACGACCCCCTTGCCCTGCTCGACGCAGTCGAGCAGCACCTTGCGCGCCGCCGGGCTGTTGCCCAGGTCCACCTCGCCGCGGAGCGCTACTACGAACTGTCCCCGCTCCTCTCGCACGTCGTGTTCCATGCTCACCCGATCTCTTTGCGCATGCGCAGCAGGTTGCCCCCGTCGGGGGGACGAAGGAATTCGGTCTCGTCCATGGTCTCGCGGATCAGATGCACGCCGAGTCCGCCGGGCCGGACCTCGTCCAGGGGACGCGGCTTCACCTTCGACGGGTCGATGGCCGGAGCCCGGTCGCGCAGCCACACCACCAGCGCATGGGCCTCCCGCTCGATCCGCAGCTCGATCTGCTGATCGCACTCGCCACCGTAGGCGTGTCGGATCACGTTCTGGCAGGCCTCGTCCACCGCCATGACCACGTCGCGGGCGCAGCCGGACTCGATGCCGGCCCGGCGGATCGCCTTCTGCACCGCGGCGCGGACCTCCTTCAGGCGGTCGGCGCGGGCCGGGAACCGGAGCTCGAGCAGCGTCTCCCCGCTCATCCGCAGGCGTCGTCCACCACCAGCAGGGTGAGATCGTCGTGGAGCGGATCGTGCGCCAGGGGCCGCACGGTCGCCTCGACCCGCTCGCCGGGGGGCAGCGACTCGTACTTCGCCAGGAGCGCGCGGATGCCTTCGGCGCCGAGCATCTCGCCCGCATCCGAGCGGCCCTCGGTGACCCCGTCGGTGAAGACGTAGAGCGCGCCGCCGTCGAGGTCGATCTCGACCACCGGCAGGCCCTGGTCGCCGCCGAGGAAGGGCGCGATGCCCAGCGGCGGCACCTCGGCCTCGAAGGCGTCGAAGTGGCCGTCCCGGTGGTGGAGGAGCGGCGGCTCGTGACCCGCGTTGGCCAGGCAGACGCGGTGGTTCGCGGGGTCGTACAGGCCGGCGACCATGGTCACGAACAGGCCGCGCGTGGCGGTGTCGCAGATCTCCTCGTTGATGCGGGCCAGCAGCCGGCCCGGGTGCGGCTCCGACTTCACGAGGCAGCGGAACAGGCTGGCGGTCTTCGCCATCAGCAGCGCCGCATTCATCCCCTTGCCGGCCACGTCGCCGACGGCGAAGGCGATGCGCCCGTCCTCGAGGGGCAGATAGTCGAAGAAGTCGCCCGAGACGTCGCGCGCCGCCACGTTGACCCCGGCCGCCGGGAACGGGGCCGGCCGCCGCTCGGGCAGCAGGCTGCGCTGGATCTCGGCCGCCAGCTCCAGCTCGCGCCGCACCCGCTCCTGGTCCATCAGGTCCGCCGCCAGGCGGGCGTTTTGCAGGGCCAGCCCGGCCGAGGCGGCCAGGGTGCGCAGCAGGCGTCGGTCGCGATCGTCGAAGAGCCGGTCGCGGCCGCGCTTGTTCACCAGCTCGATGGCACCCAACGAGCGGTCCTGCACGCTGAGGGACGCGCAGAGGATCGAGCGGGTCTGGAAGCCCGTGTCGGCGTCCACGGCCGAGTCGAAGTTCGGGTCCTGGAGGACGTCGCGCACCAGCTCGCAGCTGTCGTTGCGGACCGAGCGGCCCACGATCCCGTGGCTGAGGGGCAGGCGCAGGCCATCGAGCTGCACCGGCCCGACGCTCGCGTGGCACACGAGCTGCTCGCCCTCGGCATCCAGCAGGAACACCGCGCCGCCCTGGGCATCGATGTGGTCGGTGATGCGCGCGAGGGCGCGCCGCAGGGTCGCGTCCACATCGAGGCAGCGGGCGAAGTCCTGGGACATGTCGGCGATGAGCTCGAGCTCGGTGCCCAGCGCCCCATTCGGTCGTCCCGCGTCGACGTTCCCTTCGCTGCGCCTCGGCGCCTCGGACATGAACCTCCCGTCCCGCGGGGGATGTTACCCCCTTCCGCGCTGCGAACCCAGGAAGAAACCCACGCCGGCGGCGGATCTAGAGGTCCTCGTCGGGATCCACGTCCTTCAGGGCCACGGGGTGCGGTGCGTACTCCGGACCGTCGTCCCAGCCCGGGATCATCGCCGCCTGGGCCAGCCACGAGTCGGCGAGGGAGCGCTCGAGCACGATCTGGCTCGTGTCGAAGCCCTCCGCCACGCTCTCCCAGAGCTCGCGCCCGCCCGACTCCCACCAGCCCGAGGCCGGGTTCTCGAAGTCGATGGCGAGCTTCACCATCTCGGCCACGCTGCGCCCTCCCTCCGGCGCTATCGGCTCAACGCACCCGGCACGCGAGTCCCACGGGCGGCAGCTTCTCGCAGGCGAGGGTGTCGGTGACGCCGGTCGTGGCGATTCCGCAGGCGTGGGAGACCGCGCGCCGGGTCGCCTCCTCCCGGGTCTCGGCGGCGACCCGCCCGCAGACCCGGCGGCCGTTCCACTCGACGCAGGCCTCGCACTCCGCGGCCGCCTGCGACGTCGACACCCAGTACAGGAGCGCCCCGCCGGCCAGGGCGATCACGACGAACGCGGCGAATCCCTTCACGTCGCCGCGCAACGTAGCCCCTGGGGCGGGCTCAGGGAACCTTGACGCTCTGGAGGGCGACGATCTCGCCCGCGTCCTCGATCCGGACGAGCACCACGTCGCCCGAGACGAGGCTGAGTCCCCGGAAGACGTGCGTCTGGCGCTGCTGGGACTGGTCGGCGTAGAGGCGCAGGTCCTCGCCCACGGGCGGCAGGTCGCCCACCAGGACCTCGAGATAGGCGAGGATCGGGTTCTGGCGCGCGAAGTCGGCGTCTGCGCAGGAGGGCTTGACCTCGACGTAGACCTCGCCCCGGGGCGCGAAGGCCGTGACCCGCTCGAGATCGAAGCAGCTCGCGGGCCGGGGTCCGCCGTCGGCCCCGCCGGGGCCGGGCGCGAGCAGGGAGGCCAGCAGCAGCAGGGCAGCCGTTCCTCGCCCGCACCTTCGATGGGATTCGTGCGCCACGCGCGGCCCGCTCCTGCTCGCCGTCGGCCTCGGCCGATCGGGGTGTTTTCCCCCTCAGCATCGGCCGAACCCGCTGGGGCCTGAACCCGCACGGGTGATCTTCGTCACGCTTTCTCGTAGATGCCGTGAGGACGGTCCCGGTTCGGTACCCTCGGCGGCCCATGGCCCCCGCTGCCTCGTCCTCCCCCGCTCCGCTGCGTCCCGGCCGCTGGGCCCACCGCGGCCGGGTGGTCGAGCGCCTCGCGCACATGCTGCTGGCCGGCCTGGAGGCCCTGGCGGTGGGGCTGGCGACGGCCGCCACCCGGGGCGGCCCCGGTCGCCTCGCCCGGGCCGGCGGGCGGGCCTACGTCCACCTGGCCACGCGCCTGGGCGCCACGTTCATCAAGGTCGGACAGATCACCTCGACCCGGCGCGACCTCCTGCCCCCGGCGGCGATCGAGGAGCTGCGGCGGCTGCAGGATCGGGTTCCGGCCTTCGACTTCGCCACGGTCCGCGCCCTCCTCCAGGCGGAGCTCGGGCGTCCCCTGGAGGAGGTCTTCGCCGAGTTCGAGCCGACCCCCGTGGCGGCGGCCTCGGTGGCCCAGGTCCACCGCGCCCGCCTGCGCGAGGGCGGCGCGGTGGTGGCGGTCAAGGTCCGCCGGCCGGACCTGCTGGAGAAGGTCCGCCTCGACCGCTCGATCCTGCTGCGGATCGCCCGGCTCCTCCAGCGCCTCGTGCCCACCCTGCGGCTGGTCGCCCTCGAGGAGGCCATGCGCGCGTTCTGCGACGCCGTGGAGGAGCAGGTCCACCTGCGGCTCGAGGCCGAGAACAACCGCCGCTTCCGGCGCAACTTCGCCGACGACACCGACGTGGTCTTCCCGGCCCTCCACGAGGCGGTGTGTACCGACGCCGTGCTCACCATGGCGTTCATCGACGGGGTCCAGGAGGACGACCTGGAGACCGCCGGCGTCGACGTGGAGCGGGTCGTCGAGGCGGGCATGCGCTGCGTGAGCCGGATGATCTTCCTCTACGGCTTCGTGCACGCGGACCTGCACCCGGGCAATCTCCGTTTCCTGGCTCCGGGTCGCATCGCCCTCTTCGACCTGGGTCTGGTGGGCCGGATCGAGGACACCGATCGCCTCACCCTGGCCCGGCTGCTCTTCGCCCTGGCGACCGGGGACGGCGCGACGGTGGCGCGGCTCTTCTACGAGAACGCCCCCTTCACCGCCACGCCCGACTACGCCGCCTACGAGCGCGAGATCTGCGCCTTCGTCGAGGACGTGCGCCGCAAGGGACTCGACAACGTGCAGCTCACCCTGGAGATCGGCCGCATCTTCGACATCCTGCGCCGCCACCACGTGCAGGCCCGCGCCCACATGACCATGGTGAACCTGGCGCTGATGACGGCCGAGGGGCTCGGCAAGCGCCTCGCCCCGGGGCTCTCGCTCACCGACGAGGCCCTGCCCTACCTGGCGGAGGCGCTCGGGATCCCGGTCCCCCCGCCCGCCCGCGTCGCAGGCTAGCGGCCTCGGCGCGTCGGCGAGCGCGGCCCTCGACCCCCCGGAGCGCGGCGCTCGACCCACCAGAGCGCGGCGCCGCACACCAGCACGTTGAGCCCGAGCCCCAGCACGCCGCCGTGGACGCCGCCCACCCGCTTCACGCCCGCGAGGGTGAGCGTCGCGGCGAGGGCCGTCCCCGCCACCAGGCCGGCCAGGGTCGGTCCCGCCCGGAGCCGGGGCCAGTGCAGGGCGAGCAGAAAGGCGGGAACGCACTGGATGAGGAGCTCCATCTTGAGCTCGATGAGGCGCCAGAGACTCAGCCGCGGGAGCAGCGCCACGCCGACGGTCGCGACCATGGTGGCCGCGGCGACGTGCTTGCCGAAGCGGGTCGTGCCCGGGTCCCGGCGATCGCGGCCCGCCAGGTCCTCGGCCACGATCGACGAGAAGGAGAGCAGGACCGAGTCCGCCGTGGACATGATGGCGGCCAGGGCGCCCAGGAACACCAGGGTGACGACGGCCGTGCTCGTGGGGCCCTCCCCGGCCCAGGCGGCGAGCAGGCGGGGCATGACCGAGTCGGCCTCCACCCCGCCCAGGCCCTGCAGGCGGGGGATCGCGGCGATCCCGATCAGCGTCACCACGAGGGTCGTCGCCAGCGGCATGAAGCTCATGAGCGCGAAGGAGCGCTGCAGGGTCGGGCCGTCGCGGGCGGCGTAGACCCGCTGGATGGCCTGGGGGTAGACCACGCTGGCCAGGCCCATCAGCACCAGGCTCGAGGCCCAGTTCACCATCTCCGTCCGGGACGGCACGGCGACCGCCTCGGGCCGCAGCCGCGCGACCTCGCGGCTGGCGGCCTCGAGGCCGCCGGTCTGGCCGAGCAGCCACGCCAGCAGCCCCCCGAGGCCGACGAGCATCAGCAGGCCCTGGGCCGCGTCCGTCCACGCCACCGCCCGCATCCCGCCGAGGGTCTCGTAGAAGAGGATCAGCGCCGCGAGCCCCACCACCCCGAGCCAGGCCGGGAGCAGGCCCTCGGTGAAGCGCTCCACCAGCACCCCCATGGCCTGGAGCTGGGCGAGCAGGAAGTTGATCAGCGCCAGCCCCATGAGGAGCGCGACCCCAACCCGCAGGCTGCGACCGGCGGGCGACGCCCCGAAGCGATGGCGGATCCAGTCCCCGGGCGTGACGAACCGCTGTCGGACCGCCACCGGGCGCAGACGCGGCACCAGCAGGTGGAAGGTCACGATGATCGACATCATGAAGCCGGTGGCCATGATCCAGGAGAAGCCCCGCCGGTAGGCCTCGCCGGGGTAGCCGAGCAGGCTGTTGCCGCTGTAGGCGGTGGCGTAGAGGGTCAGGAAGAGCACCAGGACGCCCAGCTCGCGGTTCGCGAGGAAGTGGTCCGCGGGGCTGGTGTCCGTGCGGGCCCGGCGGGCCACCTCGGCCACCGCGACCAGGGCGAGGAAGTAGAGGAGCAGCGCCACGAGGCCGAGCTGTCCGAAGCTCACGGCTCGGCCTCGTCGTCTTCGGCTCCGTCGCGGACCGGCGTGCCCAGCCAGGCGACGGCGTTGAGCACCGCGATCGCCGCGTAGCAGCCCACCGCGACGGCGGCCCAGTCCGGCAGGCCGAGCCAGAAGCCCGGCTCCGCGCCCGGCGTGCGATACCACGGGATGGAGAGGACGTAGAGCACCGCGATGGCGCCCAGCAGGACGCCCCTCACGAGAACAGCTCTCCCTGGACCACGGGCCGCACCGGCTCGACACAGCGCGGGTCGTCCGCGTCCACCCGGTTCACCCGACGGCTCACGGGCGTCACCCGGATCCGACCGGCGCCGCGCGGCGCGAGCAGCGCGAGCAGCGCCTCGGGCGCGCGCTCCTCGGGCGAGAGCCAGGCCGCCAGGGCCTCTCCGTCGAGAATGGCGGGCATGCGGTCGTGGAGCCGCGCCACCTCGGGGCTCGGCTCGGTGGTGACGATGGCGCAGGACTCGATCACCTCGCCCCCGGGCCCGACCCACGCCTCCGCCAGGCCCGCCATGGCGAACAGGGCGCCGCCGTCGAGCTCGATGAGGTGGGGCTGGCGCTCGGTCCCCGACCACTCGAAGAAGCCGTCGGCGGGAATGGCGCAGCGACCCCGCCGGAAGGCGCTGCGGAACGCGGGGCGCGTGGCCAGGGTCTCGGCGCGGGCGTTGATGAGCCGGCTGCCCATGCGCGGATCCCCGGCCCAGTGCGGGACGAGACCCCAGCGGCGCAGCTCGAGCCGGCGCGTGCCCTCGACCTCGCGGACCGTGGCGATCTCCTGGCCCGGGGCCGCGTTGTAGCGCGACGCGAGCTCGGGGCAGTCGGGGAGGTCGAAGTGGGCCGCCACTCCGTCCCGCGGCGTCCGCAGCGTGAACCGACCGCACATGCCGCTGCTACAGTAGCCGCCCCCTGCGGAGACCGGCATTGCCCGAGACGGAAACCGAACGACCCGAACACGACATCGTGCCGCCGCCCCGCCCGGCCGTCCTGGCCCGCGCCGGGGTGGGCGGCGTGCTCATGGGGCTCGCCAACCTTGTCCCCGGGATCAGCGGCGGGACCATGCTGCTGGCCACCGGCATCTATCCCGCCTTCATCGAGTCGATCGCCGAGGTGACCACCTTTCGTCTGCGGGTGCGCTCCTTGGCGATCCTGGGCGTCGTGGCCGGGGCGGCGGTGGTGGCGATCGGCTCCCTCGCCGGCGCCACCAAGTCGCTCGTCGTCGAGCACCGCTGGATCATGTACAGCCTCTTCATCGGCCTGACCCTCGGCGGTGTGCCCCTGGTCTGGCGTCTGGCGCGTCCCGCGTCCCGCGGCGTGGTCGCGGGGGGCTGCGCCGCCTTCGCGGTGATGGTGGCGATGGCCACCCTGAGCCCGGCCGGCGCCGGGAGCGGTCCGAACCCGCTGCTGCTGCTGCTCTCCGGCGTGGCCGGGGCGGGCGCGATGATCCTGCCGGGTGTGAGCGGCGGCTATCTGCTGCTCCTGCTCGGACAGTACGTCCCCATCCTGGGGGCCATCGACGGCCTGAAGCTGGGCCTCGTCGACGGTCTCGCCGCCGTGCGCGCCGGCGAGCTGGGCGTCGGCGAGCTGCTCACGGCCCCGGCCCTCGCCCCGGCCCGCGAGGCCCTGGGCGTGGTGATCCCCGTGGCCATCGGTGTGGTCGTGGGCGTGGTCGGGGTGAGCAACCTGCTCGGCTGGCTGCTGCAGCACTACGAGAAGCCGACGCTCGGAGCCCTGCTGGGCCTGCTCCTCGGCGCGATCGTCGGGCTCTGGCCCTTCCAGGAGGGCGTGCCGCCCCAGGCCGGGGACCGCATCAAGGGTCGGGTGCTCACCGTCGAGACGGCCGCGGAGGTGGAGCCCGACGACTGGAAGGTCGCGTTCTTCCGCCCCTCGGGCGCGCAGCTGGCCAGCGCCGTCGCGCTGATCGGAGTGGGCCTCGGCGCGACCCTGCTCATCGGCCGCCTCGGGCGCGAGACCGACCCGCACGCGGAGGCCGCCTAGCCAGCCAGGGAACTCTCCTTCCCTTCCTGCCGGCTCGTGAAGACCGGAAGACCCGGTGCAGCGGAGCGATGCAACCCCGCGCGGCGCCGACCGCGCCGCGGCTTCGGCTCCCGTCCGCACGCTTCTTGCATCGAATCGCTGCGGATTCCCAGAACGAGGTCCCCCATGAACGCCTGCCTCCGCCTCGGCGCCCTGGCGCCGCTGCTCGGATCCGTGGCCTGTGGCATCGGCTTCGCCGACGTCGACCGCAATGTGGACGAGAACCCGGTCCGCGACGTCGGCGTCCGCGCCACGGTCATCATGCCGGGCCAGGGGCCGCCGCCGATGTACGTGCACCCGGCGGGTCGGCCCGGCCAGCCCGGCCATCCGGGGGCGGGCCAGCCGGGCTACCCCGCCGCGGGCCAGCCGGGCGCACCGCCGGCCGGCGGCGGGTTCAGCTCCCTGGGCGGCACCGAGATCCAGCGCACCCAGCGTCGGACCGTGAGGGCCGAGCCCCCGTTCTGGAAGTACGTCACCGCCCCCTTCGCCGTGCTCCTCTACCCCTTCAAGAAGGCGGGGGAGGCGATCGCCGGCGACCCCCTCGAGCCCGATCCCCAGGCGGAGGCCGCTGCCCGGGCCCAGCGGCGCCAGGCCCCGCCGCCGACCCGCGAGGAGGTGCACCGGGCCCAGGAGGCGGCGCGCCTCGCCGAGCTGGAACGCCAGCTCGGCGCCGTCTCCGCACCGCCGCCCCGACACGCACCGCGCGCCGCGGCGCAGCCGAGCTACGTGCGCGACAGCACCGGCGGCGCCCTCTCCATCGCCGATGAGCTGGCGGCGCTACAGCGTCGCCGGACGCCGGCGCCGGTGCCCGGTCCGGTCTCGTCGGTCGCACCCCGGACGCGCCCGGCCCCGCCGCCGGCCCACGTCACGCGCCCCGCCCAGGACCGCGTCCCCGCCGATCGGGTCGAGGACCGCGATGGCGACGGGCGGCCCGACTACTGGGCCTACCGACGGGGCGATCGCATGCTGCGAGAGGTCTTCGACGCCAACGGCGACGGCGCTCCGGACCGCACGCTCTTCTACGGGGGCGACGGCCATCTCGCCCGCGCCGAGGAGGACGCCGACGCCGATGGTCGCGCCGACACCTGGACGGAGTACCGGGCGGGACAGCTGGCCCGCCGCCGCCTCGACGGGAACGCCGACGGCAACGTAGACTCCTGGATGTTCTACCGGGACGGCCAGATCGCACGCCACGAGCAGGACACCAGCGGCGACGGCTTCCGCGATCGAGTGGAGCTCTACCGCGATGGCCGTCCGCTGCGCCGGGAGGAGGACCGCAACGGCGACGGCCGCGCGGACCTCACCACCTGGTTCGACGCCGCCGGCCAGCCCCTGCGGCGGGACGAGGACGGCGACGGAGACGGTCTGGTCGACATGCGCAGCCACTTCGAGGGCGGCCGGCTGGTCCGGCGCGAGCTCCTGAGCGACACGGCCCTGGAGGGCTTCGGGCTCCCCGAGACGCCGGAGCTCGGCCTCGCGGAGGTGAGCCCGGCGCCGGGCTCCTGAGCATGCCCACCACGATTCCCCGGGCGTTGGCCTTCCTGCTGGGCCTGTGGCTGGCCCTCACGCTGCTCGGCCCCCTGGCGCCCGCCGCCCGCGGCGCACCCCCGGGCCCGGACCTGGCGGAGCTCGAGGCGGGCCTGCATCGGGACGTCAATGCCGTGCGCCTGCAGCACCACCGGGAGCCGCTGCAGCGGGATCCCCGCCTGGACCAGGCGGCGCGCCGCCACAGCGCCGACATGGCGCGTCGGCGTTACCTCTCCCACGAGACGCCCGAGGGTCGCACCCCGGTGGATCGCGTCCGGGCGGCCGGCGCCGAGGACTTCCGCCTGCTCGGCGAGAACGTCGGGCTCACCAGCCGGAGTCGGCCCAACGAGGAGATCGTCCGCGGCTGGCTGGCCTCGCCGGTCCACCGCGAGAACCTGCTGGCGCCGGCCTTCAACGCGACCGGCGTCGGCGTGGCCCGGGCCGCCGATGGGACGCTCTACTACACCCAGCTCTACGCCCGCTGAGCCGTCCGGGCGCGGGGGTAGCGGCGCGCGGCGTGGGGATAGCGGCGCGGGGGTAGCGGCGCGCGGCGTGGGGATAGCGGCGCGCGGCGCGGGGGTGTGCCGCGCCGTCCCGCTCAGCTGCCCGGCGGCCGGAACACCACCTCGACCCGGCGGTCGTTCCAGTAGACGTCCAGGGGCCGCGTGAGGTCGATGCCGTCGGGAAGCGCCACGTAGCCCAGCGCCACCGAGTCCGGGGCCTGGGGCCCCAGGTGACCCTGCAGGATCCCGAGCTGGGCCGGATCGTCGGCCTTGGGATGAAAGGTCAGGTGGCCCTGGCTGAAGGTGAAGTTGGCGTAGAAGGCATCCGCATCCCGGGCCACCGTCGTGAACAGCAGCACCGCGCCGCTCCCGGCGACGCCGAGGGACTGCTCGAAGCGGCGGGCGAACGCGCTCGAGTGGGCCAGGGAGACGTTGAGACGCTCCCGTCCGTCGGCGCCCTCCTTGGAGAAGGCGGCGGGCGCGCGGTCCTGGGAGAGCTCGACGATCAGGAACAGGTCGCGCAGCTCGCCGTCGCTGAGGCCCAGGTCCCGGGGACCGAGCGGGGGGCGGCCCGCCGGCGGCGCCGCGGACACCGCCGGGGTCCCGGGCGCGGGCGCCGACCCGGCCGACGGGGGCCGGTTCTTGAGGGAGCGCACCTGACGGGCCGCGTCGACCATGTTGTAGGCGTTGTTGGGGTCCTGGCCCTCGTTGTAGACCTGCCACGTGTAGGGTCGGGGCAGGTACTCGGGGCGCAGGGGCGGCACCTCGTCCGGCGCGATGCGCTTGGCGCCGCGGCACGGGATCGCGCGCTCGGTCTGTACGAGGAAGATGCTTCCGTCGGGACACACGCCGGTGATGGTCTCGGCCGCCGCGGCGGCCGGCAGGCCCAGCGGAAGGGCGAGCGGCAGCCAGAGCGCGAGCAGTGCCAGCGGGGAACGGGCGGCCATGGGCGGTCTCTCCACCCCCTTCCCGGGCCCCATACTAGACGGAATTCCCCATTGGGATCAAGAGGATAGCGCTCAAGCCCCGAATCCGGACGAGCGCCGGTCCGGCCTTCAGTCGCGACCGCGCGCGGTTGCCTCTACCGCCTGCGCATCGGCGAGGCGCGCGCGCTGCACCTTGCCCATGGCGGTGCGGGGAAGCGTGGCGAGCCGTCGGTACTCCCGGGGACGGGCATAGCGCGGCAGCTTCGCCGCCGCCCGCGCGTGCAGCCGCTCGACCAGCGCCGCCCAGTCCGCCGCGTCGGACGTCACCACGAAGGCGGCGACCCGCTCGCCGAGATCGGGGTCGGGCAGGCTCCCGACGGCGAGCTCCCGGACCACCGCCTCGGACTCGGCCTCCAGGGCCGCCTCGACGGCCACCGGGGAGACGTTGTATCCGCCCGTCACGATGAGCTCCTTTACCCGCCCGGTGAGGAAGAGATAGCCGTCGGCATCCCGCCGCCCGAGGTCGCCGGTGCGGAACCATTCGCCGGCGAAGGCGGCGGCGGTGGCCTCCGGATCCTCCCAATAGCCCCCGAACACGTTCGGGCCCCGCACCCAGAGCTCTCCCGGGCCGTCGCCCGCGTCCGCGCCGTCGAGGCCGCGCAGGCCCACCTCCACACCCGGAAGCGGCGGCCCCACGCTCCCCGCCTTGCGGGCACCCCCGACCGGATTGCTCGCGTTCATGACCGTCTCGGACATGCCGTAGCGCTCGACCGGCTCCAGCCCGAAGGTCTCGCGGAAACGCGCGAAGAGCGGCGGGGGCAGCGCCGCCGAGCCCGAGATCACCGCGCGCAGCCCCGCCAGGGCCCGGCTCGGCTCGCCGGCTGCCTGCACCAGACGGTGGAGCATGGTGGGCACCGCCATCAGCAGGCGGATTCCGGTCGGCCCCGCCTCGGCCAGGACCCGCTGGGGATCGAAGCGCTCGTGGAACACCAGCGGATTGCCCGCGCGCAGACTGCCGTAGAGCGCGACGCCGAGTCCGTGGAGGTGGAAGACCGGCAGGACGTGAAGCAATCGATCCCGCTCGCTCCACGCCCAGACGCGGGCCAGCGCCTCGAGGTTGCTCGCCAGGTTTCCGTGGGAGAGCGGCACGCCCTTGGGCCGGCCGGTGGTCCCGCTGGTGAACGCGAGCAGCGCCAGGTCCGTGTCGTCCCGGACGAGCGCGCCGGTGGCGCGCACCCCCTCCGCGCGCAGCGGCGCGGCGCCCTCCGGCGGCGCGAGGTCTTCCGGCACCCACCAGGCCACGTCCGGAGCGAAGCCGAGACCTCGCCGGGCCAGCTCCGGGTCGACGATGGCCAGGCGCGCCCCGGCGCGTGCGACCAGCGCCCCGAGGCTCGCGTCGGCGTGGGCCGGGTCCAGGGGCAGCGGCGCCGCCCCGGCGGCCAGCACCCCGAGATGACAGGCGGGCAGCCAGCGCCCCTTGGGCAGCGAGAGCGCGACCCGGTCCCCCGGCTCCGCGCCGGCCGCCTGCAACGCCGCGGACACCCGCAGGCCCAGGTCGCGCACCTCACCCCGACTCGCCCTCCCGCCGTCGCCCTCGACGAACGATCGCGCAGGGTCCTCCGCGAGCCGCGCCAGGAAGGTCTCGGCCAGGTTCACGGCGACCGACCCCGCGCGCCGTGGCGGGCGGCGTGCTCGAGCAGCCGCCGAAGCTCCTCCGGCCGCAGCCGTCGTGCCTCGCCCGCGGGCAGCCGGCCCAGCCGCAGCGGACCCACGCGGGTGCGCACCAGCGACACGACCGGGTGTCCAACGGCCCGCAGCATGCGGCGGATCTGGCGCTTGCGACCCTCGATCATGGTCAACGAGAAGACCGTCTCGTCGGCGCCCGCGTCGTAGCGGGCCGGGCCCACCTCCGCGGGCGCCGTCGGCCCGTCGTCGAGCCGCATGCCCCGGGCGAGGCGCAAGAGCCCCGACGCCGGCACCCGGCCGCGGGCGTGGACGCGATACTCGCGCTCGCTGCCCCGGGACGGGTGCAGCAGCGCGTGGGTCACCTCGCCGTCGTTGGTGAGCAGCACCAGGCCCTCGGTGTCCCGGTCGAGCCGTCCCACCGGGAAGACGCGCGCGTCCGCGGCCTCCGACGGCAGCAGGTCGAGCACCGTGGGACGGCCCCGGGGATCGCGGGTGGTGCTGAGCACACCCCGGGGCTTGTGGAGCATCCAGAAGACCGGCGCCGCGACCCGGACCCGCTCGCCGTCGAGCTCGATGCGATCCCGCGCGGGGTCGGCCCGATCGCCGAGCACCGCCACGCGCCCGTTCACGCGAACGCGCCCGGCCTCGACCAGCGCCTCCGCCCGCCGCCGCGACGTCACGCCCGCGGCGGCCAGCAGCTTCTGGAGTCGCTCGCGCACGGCGCGGCGAAGCGGCTCAGTGGAGCTCCCGGGGGTCCGGCCCGGGCTCGGAGGGCGCCGACTCGACGGTCGCCTCCTCCGACTCGACGGCATCGCCCGACCCGGCCTCCGACGGCGGCTCCAGCTCCGGCGCCGGCCCGAGCCCGGCCAGGGACGGATCCGCGGCGAGCTCCTCCAGGTCGCGCAGGGTGGGCAGCTCCTTGAGATCCTGGAGACCGAACACCTCGAGGAAGCGCCGGCTCGTGGCATAGAGCATCGGGCGGCCTGGCACCTCGCGATGCCCGGCGATCCGCACGAGCTTCCGCTCCACCAGGCTGCGCAAGGTCGCGCCCACGTCCACGCCGCGCACCTGCTCCACCTCGGCTCGCGTGAGCGGCTGGCGGTAGGCGATCACCGCCAGCGTCTCGAGCGCGGCCGTGGAGAGCCGCGCCGGACGCAGCGCGTGGAGCTGCTGCACCCAGCGGGCGTAGTCGGCGCGGGTCCGCAGCTGGTAGCCTCCGGAGACCTCCCAGATCTCGAAGGCGCGGTCCTGGGCGTCGTACTCGCGCCCCAGCTCCTCGACCAGCTCCCGCGCCCGGGCCGGGGTGCCGCGGGGCAGGATGTCGGCGATGCGCTGGGGGGTGAGCGGCTCCGGCGCCGCCAGCATCAGCGCCTCCACGATCCTGAGCTCCTGCGATCGGTCCATGGACGCTTCCCACTCCTCACATGATCTCGGCGACCCGCTCCTGCCAGGTGACGTCGTCGCCGACGCCCCGCAGTCGGATCGGACCTTCGGGCGCGCCGTCGGCGCCCAGCCCCTGGAAGATGCGCACCGCGGCGAGCCGGGCGAGCTCGAGGATGGCCAGGAACGTGGCCACTACCACGCTGCGCGACGCCACGCCCCCGCCGGCCTCCCGGAACAGCGACAGGAACTCCACGCTGTCCGCCGACTCGAGCGCCTTCATGACGGCGAGCATCCGGTCGCGCACGCTTACCGTCTCCACCTCGAGCTCGTGGGCGTGACCGCTGTGCCGCGTCTGTTTGAGCACCCGGCGGAAGGCCTCGAGCAGCTCGAGCAGCCCCACCTCGATCTCGCGCTCGCCGGCCTCGCGCCTGGGCGCGGCGGGCGGCTGCGGTGCGAATACGTCGCGGCCCAGGCGCGGGCGCTCGGCGAGCTGGCCCGCGGCCTCCTTGAAGCGCTGGTACTCCAGCAGCCGCGCGACCAGCTCGGCCCGGGGGTCCGGTCCCTCTTCGGACTCCTCCTCGCCCTCCGGCGGCAGCAGCATCCGGGACTTGATCCAGGCGAGAGTCGCGGCCATGACCAGGTACTCGCCGGCGACGTCGAGGTTTAGCTCGCGCATCAGCTCGAGGTAGTCGACGTACTGCCGCGCGATCCGCGCCACGGGGATGTCGGTGATCTCCACCTCGTTGAGCTTGATCAGATGGAGCAGCAGGTCGAGCGGCCCCTCGAAGACCGGAAGCTTGACGGCATACGCCGGCGCTCCGCCTGCGGAGGCGGTCGTGGACGCAGGCGCCGACGGGGTCGCGACGTTCTCTTCCAATGCTCCGGCCCGGGAGGAGATCGTTTTCCGGGGAGGCCGGGGGGAACCCGAGTATGGAGGATCGCCCGTCCGCGATCAACGCGATCGCGCCCGGGCGTGCCCCCGGGACGCCCGATCCGCGATCTCCCGCGCCAGGGCCAGCGCCTCCTCCCGGTTCCGCACGCTCCCGTCGAGCCAGGCCGCCCGCAGCTGGCGCTGGGCGCGTCCCACGGCGGGGCCCTCGAGGCCGATCCCCACCAGGTCGCCTCCCGAGATGGGCTCGCGACGGGGACGATCCTCGCGGGCATAGCGCGCGATCCGCCGCCCGAGGGGCGCCGGAGCCCAGGCCCAGAGCGCCAGCAGCCGCTCGTCGTCGACACCGTGGAGCGCGGCGTCGACCGCCCCCCGCCCCCGAGCCCGGGAGAGGGACCGGAGCCAGCCGTCGCGCTCCCTGGGGAAGGCGGCGATCCGCCGGGCGCGTTCGCCGCGCACCGCCAGCCGCTCGAGGGTGCGGCGGCGCAGGGCCGCCGCGTGGGGCGCCAGCCAGACCGCCAGCCCGGCGCCCAGCGCCTGGAGGCGCGGCGCCGACCAGGGCGGCTCGGCCAGCCCCCGCCCGAGGCGGCGCAGGGGGGAGCGCGCCACCCGGGGGAGGTCGAGCCCCGGCTCCAGGGCGGCCAGCACGTGCCAGTCGTGGAGGCGCGCCAGCGCGGCCGCCGGGTCGCCGCCCTGCAGGGCCTCTTCGAAGAGCCGCTCCAGCTCGCGCAGGAACCGCTCTCCACTCACCCGCGCGAAGGCGCCGTCGCGCAGGGCATCCCGCAGGGCGTTGCGCGAGCTCCGCGAGACGGGAAAGCCGAGGCGGGCGGACAGCCGCGCGGCGCGCAGCGCCCGCGTGGGGTCGTCGTGGAAGCTCGCCTTGTGGAGGACCCGCAGCACCCCTCGCTCGAGGTCGGCCAGGCCGCCCACCGCGTCGACGATCCCGCGCCCGGCCCGGCGGGCCGACGCCGAGAGCGGCAGCGCCAGCGCATTCACGCCGAAGTCCCGGCGCCGGAGATCCTCCTCCAGGGTCCCGGGCTGGACGCGCGGGAGCGCGCCGGGATGGGCGTAGGTCTCGCTGCGGGTCGTCGCCAGGTCCAGCAGCGCCCCGTCCCGGCGCAGGCTCACCGTGCCGAAGGCGCCGTGGGGGCGCACCTCGTCGCCGGGCGCCGCGGCGGCCGCGGCCAGCTCCGCCGCCCCCCCGTGGCCGTCGGGCTGCACCAGGAGGTCCACGTCCCGGACGGCACGCCCGAGCAGGAGGTCGCGCACGGGGCCGCCCACCAGGAAGACGTCCGTGTCCTTCTCCCGGGCGACGCCCAGCACCGCCTCGACGAGCGGCCGACACGGCGCCGGGAGGGCCCGCAGGACCTCCCGCAGGCCGGGCGCCTTCACCGCTGGCGCCTCCGCCCCTTCCCCCGCGGATGCCGCACCTCGACCGTCTCCCGCAGCCTCGCCCGGCTCACGTGGGTGTAGATCTGGGTGGTGGCGAGGTCCGCGTGCCCGAGCATCGACTGGACGGCGCGCAGGTCCGCCCCGCCCTCGAGCAGATCGGTGGCGAAGGCATGGCGGAGGACGTGGGGCGAGACCCGGTCCGTGGGAATCCCCGCCTTGAGGGCGAGCTGGCGCAGGCGGGCGAAGAAGTTCTGCCGGGTCATGGCGGTGCCGCGCCGGGACAGGAACAGCGCCTCGCCGGGGCGCCGCGCGGCCCGGACGAGGACTGGGCGTCCCTCCTCGAGCCAGCGGTCCACCGCGGCGAGCGCGGGCTCGCCAAGGGGGACCAGGCGCTCGCGCCCCCCCTTGCCGACGACCCGGACCAGGCCCGCGCGCCGATTCAGGCCCGAGAGGGGCAGCCCCACCAGCTCGCTCACGCGCAGGCCCGCTCCGTACAGGACCTCGAGCATGGCGCGGTCGCGCAGCCCGAGCGGGGCGTCGTCGTCCACGGCGGCCAGCAGCGCCTCGGTCTCGTCGGGGCGCAGCACCCGGGGAAGCGGCCGGTCGAGGCGCGGCGCGGGGAGCGCATCGGCCACGTCCTCGCCGCCCGTCGCGCGACGTCGATGCCGCAGCAGCCGCCGCACCGCCACCAGCACCCGGGCCCGGCTGCGCGGGGCCAGCCCGTCCCGCTCGAGCGCACGGGCGAAGCCGGCCAGGTCCTCGCGGCGCAGGGCGTCGAGGCCCCGCCCCGAGGTCTCCAGGTAGGCGGCGAAGCGCGCCAGGTCGCGGCCGTAGGCCTCGAGGGTGCGCGGCGCGAGACCCCGCTCGACGGCCGCGTGGGCGAGGAAGGCGTCGACCGCGGCGTGCAGGCCCGGCTCAGGCATCCGCCCTGCCGTCTCCCCGCGCCACCACCTGCAGCAGCGCCTCCCGCAGCGCCCCGAGCCGCTCCTCGTCCAGGATCTTCTTGCCGCGCTCGTCCTTCAGGTAGAAGGTGTCCGCCACCTGATCGAGGCTCGTCGAGGCCTTGGAGATGTAGATCTCGAGGCCCAGGTCCGTGATGGTGCGGGCCAGGTCGTAGAGCAGGCCCTGGCGGTCGTTCGCGGACACGTCGGCGATCGTGTAGAAGTCCGACTCCGCGTTGGTGATCCAGACCTCGGGCGGATGCCACGAGGGCGTCTCGGGCCTGCCCACGGGCCGCCGGCGCCGCGCCAGCAGCTCGTCGACCCCGAGCACGCCCGAGAGCACGGCGTGGAGCGCGTTCTCGACCCCACGCCACACCTCCCGGCGCTCCGGCTCGCCGCCCGGCGGCGTCGTGATGCGGTAGACCTCGAGGGCGAGCCCGGAACGCGTGGTGTAGACGTGGGAGCCCAGGATGTTGAGGCCGCGGGCGGTGATCACCCCGGCCACCTTGGCGTAGAGCCCGTGGACGTCCCGGGTCCAGACGATCAGCTCCGAGAAGTCCCCCCGCATCGCCCGCACCGACGTGACCACGACCCGCTCGTCCCGGAAGGCGAGCAGCGTCATCGCGTGGCGGACGATCTGCCGCGGGGTGTGCGAGACGAAGTAGCGCCGCGGCATGATCTCGAAGTAGGCCCGCGCCTGCTCCGGGGAGTGGCCCAGGCTCGCGAGCTCCCGGGCGGCGGCCTCCTGGCGCAGGTCCACCCGGGCCTCGATCTGCTCGAAGGCGAGCCGCGGGTCGTCGCCGCCGGCCTCGAGATACTCCGAGGTGCGCTCGAACAGCTCCCGCAGGAGCTGGCCCTTCCACTCGTTCCAGGCGGCGCGCGACGACGCGCGGATGTCGGCGAAGGTCAGCAGGTACAGGTTCCGCAGGTTCATCCGGTCGCCCACGGTCCTCGCGAACTCGACGATCAGCCGCGGATCCGAGAGATCCCGCCGCTGCGCGAGGTGGGACATCAGCAGGTGGTGCCGCACCAGGAAGGCGGCCCGCTCCTGACGCTCGGGCGGCCAGCCGAGGCGGCCGGTGGCCTGCCGGACCAGCTCCGTGCCGATCGTCGAGTGGTCGCCGCCGCGCCCCTTGCCGATGTCGTGAAAGAGCGCGCCCATGATCAGCAGCGGCCAGTCCTGCACCTCGCGGGTGAGGTCGGTGAGCTCCGGAGCGTCTTCCTCGAACTCGCGGCGCCAGAGGCGGCGCAGCTCCTCCACGAGGAACAGCGTGTGCACGTCCACCGTGTAGGTGTGGTAGATCACGTGCTGCCAGCGGTTCATGATCGGCGCCCATTCGGGCAGGAATGCGCCGAGCAGGCCGACCTCGTTCATGGCCATCAGGGTGCGCGTCACGCGCTCCCGGCCGCCGAGGATGCGGTCGAACGAGGTCGACGCCTCGGGCGCGCCGCGGAAGACGTCGTCCACGAGGTCGAGGTTCTCGCGGACGAGCCGGCGGGCCTGGCGCGAGAGCGGGACGTCCTCGTCCTGGGCCACCGCGAAGGCCTGGAGCAGCCGCAGCGGCTCGCTGCGGAGATGCTGCCCGTCGGGGATCTCCAGGTGGCCGTCGGACACCCGGAAGCCGCCCTCCACCTCCCGCGCCGGCGGCGGGGGGCTGCTGCGAACCCGGCGCTGACACTGCTCGATGACGAGCTCGGAGAGATTGCGCACGATACGGGCGTGGCTGTAGTAGGCGCCCATGAAGCGCTCCACGGGCAGGACGTCGCCCTCTTCGGCTCCGATCCCGAAGCGCCGCGCCACCTGCTCCTGCAGCTCGAAGCTCATCTGGTCGGCCTTGCGTCCGGCGATCCAGTGGAGCTCGTTGCGCGCCCGCCAGAGGAAGTCCAGGGCCACCTCGTAGGCGCGCATCTCCGCGTCGGTCAGCAGGCCCGCCGTGCGGAGGTCCGCCAGGGCCGAGACCTCCGGGGCGGCGGCGCACGCCACCCAGAAGGCGGTGTGGTAGTCGCGCAGTCCGCCCGCCCCTTCCTTGAGGTTGGGCTGCAGGAGATACAGGGATTCGCCGTACTTCACATGGCGCTCGCGGAGGTCGGCGATGTGCTCCTCGATCGCCACCTCGCCGCAGGCCTGCAGCTCCCGCCGGACCTCCCCCAGCGCTGCCGAGGAGAGCTCCGGGTCGCCGGCGAGCAGGCGCCCGTCGACCAGGGCGGTGCGCACGGTGTGGTCCTCCCGGGCGAGGGCCGCGGTCTCGCGCACGCTGCGGGTGGCGCTGCCCACCACCAGGCCCCCGTCCCAGAGCCAGCGCTGGAGCCGCTCGGCGACGAAGCCGACCCAGCTCGACCGTCCTTCCGGATGCAGCAGCAGCAGGTCGATGTCGGAGTGGATCGAGAGCTCGCGCCGGCCGTAGCCGCCCACCGCGACGACGGCCATGCGCCGCTCCTCGGGCCGGCCGACCCCTTCCTCGAGGGCCTCGCCGGCCGCGCGCTCGAAGAGCCGGATCACGAGCGCGTCGATCAGGTCGGCGTTGGCCTCGTTGACCGCGCGACCGCTGCCCCGGGTTCCGTGCAGCGCAGCCAGGTGCCGCCGACCCCGCTCCAGGTAGGCGCGAACCGCGCCCGCGATCTCCCGCTCGGGCAGGCCGGCATCGGCCGAGACGTGGGCCTCGATGGAGGGCGCCTCGCTCACGGCTCCCCCCGCGCGATCACCGTCTCCACCCGCTTGCGATAGGCGGACAGCGCCCGGGCCACGGTTTCGGCCACCTGCGCCAGGTAGGCCTCGTTGCGGAGTCGGCGCGACTCGGTGCGGTGCGTGAGGAAGCCCACCTCCAGGAGCACCGAGGGCATGCTCGAGAGGAAGAGCACGTAGAAGGGCCCGGTCTTCACGCCCAGGTCGTCGACGCCCCGCCAGCGGCGGCTCAGGCCGGCCACCATCTCCCGCTGCACGAGACCCGCGAGCATCGAGGAGAAGCCGGAGGTCTCGGCCACCCGCAGCACCGCGAGCGTCCGATCGAGGGAGTCGAACTGCGCGACGCGCATCCCGTTCTCGCGCGCCGCGACCCGCAGGGTCTGCTGCTCGTTGCTGGCATCGAGGTAGTACGTCTCCACGCCGCGGGCATCCCGGCGCCGCGCGGCGTTGCAGTGGAGCGAGAGGAAGACGTCCCCGTCGGCCCCGGCGGCGATCGCGGTGCGCTCCTCCAGGCTCAGCGTCCGGTCGTCGCTGCGGGTCAGGACGACGCGGAAGCCCCGGTCCCGCAGCCGTTTCGCCAGCAGCGTTCCGAGGCGAAGCGTGACGGTCTTCTCCTCCAGCCCGCCCACGCCGATGGCCCCGGGGTCGCGACCCCCGTGGCCCGGATCGATCACCACGGTCTTCACGCCCCGGGCCTCGAGGGGCAGCGCCGCGCCGGGACCCGACCGCGGAGGCCGGGGCGACGCGGGCGACTCGGGGCGCCGGGGAAGCGCCGCCGAGGGCGCTCCGAAGACGTCGATCACCACCCGCTCGGGACCCTGGAGGCGCAGCACGCGGTGGTCGGCGTAGCGCTGGAGGTCGAGGACCACGCGGCTCTTGCGCAGGGTGTTCTGTCCCACCCGCAGCCCTTCGAGCAGCCCGTCGCGGACCGGCATGGGCGCCTCGAAGCGGCGCCCCACCCAGACGCCGTGGAGATCGACGTAGAGACGCTCCGGTCGGCCCGCCTCGGGATCTTGCGCCAGGCGCTTGATCTCGAATTCGGCGTCACCCGAGAGCTCGATCACCACCCGCGTGTAGGCGGCGTAGGACCAGTGGCGCACGTCCACCACATCCTCGAGCCCCGGCGGCCGGGTGACGCCGAGCAGGCCCACGCTGAGCGCGAGCAGCAGCGCGGCCGCGGCAGCCCCCCTCGGACTCACGCCTCCTCCCCCCCGCTGCGCAGACGTTCCACCAGCCCGTGGAGGGCGTTCAGGGCCTCGACCGGCGTGATCCGCTCCGGATCCACCCCCCGCAGCCGCTCGAGGGCATCGCGCTCCGCCGGCGTCGGCGATCCGCCGGCCGGGAACAGGCCCAGCTGGTCCGCCTGCGCCCGGGCCCGGCCGCCATCGGCGTGCTGCGCCAGGCGCGGCCGGCCCGCCGCGTCCAGCTCCCCGCCCTCGAGGTTGCGCAGGATCTCCCGCGCCCGGGTGACAACGCTGCGCGGCAGGCCCGCCAGCCGGGCGACCTGGATGCCGAAGGAGCGGCTCGCGCCCCCCGCGACCAGCCGCCGCAGGAAGATCACCTCCTCACCCCACTCCCGCGCCTCGAAGTGGGCGTTGCGCACCCGGGGATGGGTGCGGGCCAGGTCCGTCAGCTCGTGGTAGTGGGTGGCGAAGAGCGTGCGCGGCCGCAGCGCCGGAGTGTCGTGGAGGTACTCGGCCACCGCCCAGGCGATGGAGAGCCCGTCGAAGGTGCTCGTGCCGCGACCGATCTCGTCGAGGATCACCAGGCTGCGCGCGGAGGCCTCGCCGAGGATCTCGGCGGTCTCTCGCATCTCGACCATGAAGGTGGACTCGCCCCGGGCGAGCCGGTCCGACGCCCCCACGCGGGTGAAGACGCGGTCCACCACGCCGATCGCGGCCGAGGCCGCCGGCACGAAGCTCCCCATCTGGGCCAGCAGCACCAGCAGCGCCACCTGGCGCAGGTAGGTGCTCTTGCCCGACATGTTCGGCCCCGTGAGGATCAGGAGCTGCGTCGCCTCGGGATCCAGGTCCGCGTCGTTGGGGACGAACTCCTCGCCGCTGCGCCGCGCCAGCATCGCCTCCACCACCGGGTGTCGACCCGCGCGGATCTCCAGGCCGAGTCCCGGGTGGACCTCGGGACGCACCCAGCCGTCGCGGCGCGCCACCTCCGCCAGGGACGCGGCGGCGTCGAGCTCGGCCACCGCCTCCGCGGCGTCGCGGATGGGGCCCGCATGCTCGAGCAGCGCACTGCGCACGGCCTCGAAGATCTCGCGCTCCAGGGCGGCCGCCTTGTCGTGGGCGCCCCGGACGTCCTCCTCGGCCCGGCGCAGCGCCGGGGTGGTGAACCGCTCGGCGTTCGCGAGGGTCTGCTTGCGCTCGTAGTCCTCGGGCACCCGGGCCAGGTGCGCCTTGGTGACCTCCAGCGCATAGCCATGGACCGGATGGAAGCGCACCTTGAGGGTGGGAATCCCGGTGCGCTCGCGCTCCTCGGCCTCGAGCCGCGCGATCCAGGCGCGTCCGTCGCGGGCGGCGCTGCGCAGCGCGTCGAGCTCGGGGCGGTAGCCCTCGCGGATGAAGCCGGTCTGGTCGGCGCCCCGCGAGCCGCGGGCCAGGGCCGGCGGCTCGTCCACCAGGGCATTCGCCAGCAGCCCCGCGGCCGCGGGCACGGGAGCCGGCCAGCGCAGCGCCGAATCGCCGCCCTCCGAGGGCAGCAGCGCGTCGGCGTCGGTGCCGCGCGCCGCCGCCACCGCGGGCAGCGCCCCGAGGGACGCCCGCAGCGCCACCAGATCGCGCGGGGTCGACGTGGGGCGAGCGGCCTTGGCCAGCAGCCGCTCCAGGTCGCGGACGGGTCGCAGGGCCTCGCGCAGCCGCGCGCGAGCCCGGTCCGCCTCCACCAGGAACGCCACCCCGTCCTGACGCGCCCGGATGGCCCCGGGGTCGAGCAGGGGATAGGCCAGCCAGCGCGCCAGGCGCCGCGCGCCGAGCGCCGTCGCAGTGAGATCGAGCCGCTCGATCAGCGTGCCGCGTCGGCCTCCGTCCTCGCCGTTCTCGAAGAGCTCGAGATGCGCGCGGGTGCTCGCATCGAGGACCATGGCATCGCCCAGGGTGTAGGGCCGCAGCCGCGGAATCTGGTCGAGGGCGTGGGGCTGATTGGCCGCCACGTAGGTCAGCGCCGCCGCCGCCGCGCGCCGCGCCGCCGGGGGCAGCGCCCCGTCGAACCCCTCGGGCCGCGCCGGCGCCGACTCCGGGGCGAAGTCCTCGGCCGGACGCGGGGTGACGGCCACGCCCGGCAGCGCGTCGCGGAGCCTTGCGGCGAGCCGCTCGGCGTCCGCCTCGGCGACCAGCACCTCCCGCGGCGCCGCCCGCACCAGCTCCGCCGCGAGCGCCCGCGGCAGCGGCGGCTCCTCCGCGCCCGCGCCCCGAAGCGACACCGATGTCGCGCGAAAATCCGCCGTCGACGCCTCGAGCAGCGCCAGCCCCACCCCGGCCTCGTCGCGCCAGAGCGCGGCCAGGGGCACCTCCCGATGCCCCTCGAGCCCCGCCGGGTCCCCGACGAGCCCGGGCGTGATCACCTCGATCACCTCCCGGCGCACGAGCCGCTTGCCCCTGGCCTTGCGGGCGTCCTCGACCTGCTCGCAGATGGCGACCTTGTGGCCCAGCTCGGTGAGACGGCGCACGTGCTGCTCGGCGGCGTGGACGGGCACGCCGCACATGGGGACCGGGTCGGGCTTGTTCCTGTCGCGGGTCGTGAGGGCGATGTCCAGGAGCGGCGCCGCGACCTCCGCGTCGGCGAGGAACATCTCGTAGAAGTCGCCCATGCGGTAGAAGAGCACGGCGTCCGGATGCTGGGCCTTCACCGCCAGGTACTGGCGCATCATGGGCGTATCGAGGGCCGAAGCGCTCATCCGCTCGACTCCCGCGGCGCCAGCAGCTCCTGCCGCTCGAGCACCTCCAGGAAGCTTGCGTACTCCTTCAGCGCCTCGCCCTCGCGGCCCTGGGACAGCAGCATCCGGCCGAGGAGCGCATGGGCCTCCAGGTCTTCGGGCGTCCGCTCCACCGCCGCCCGCGCCTCGCGCACGGCCTCGTCGGACCCGCCCCGCGCCGCCAGCGCGAGCGCCAGCGCCAGACGCGCGCCGGTGTCCTCCGGCTCGGCCTCGATCCGCTGGCGCAGGAAGGTCTCGTACTCCCGCGCGCGGCCATCGGCGGCGAAGGCCGAGGCGAGCCGCGGATACACCTTGCGCGCGGCGCGCCGGTCCAGGCCGGGCACCCTGCGCCAGGCCGACAGGGCCGCGCGCGTGCGGCCGCGCTCGGCCTCGAGGTCGCCCAGGGCGATCCAGCCTGCCACGAGCTCGGGCGCCTGGCGCAGGGCGCGCTTCAGCGCCCGGCGCGCCTCCGCCGTGCGTCCCTCGGAGCGCGCCGCGTCGGCGATCTCCACCCACAGCGCCGCTTCGGTCGCCCGGCTCGAGCGCCGGCGCACGCGCCCCAGGCGCCGCTCCATCTCCAGGGCGCCCGCCGGATTGCGGGCGTCGCGGTAGAGCCGGCCCAGGGCTTCGAGCACCTTCGGGTTGCGGGGATCCTCGGCGGCGACGTCCTCGTAGGCGGCGATCGCCCGGCGCAGGAAGCCGCCCTGGCGGAAGTCGGCGGCCAGCTCGGCGAGAGTGTGGCGCCGGTCGGCCGGCGGCAGATCGGGGCGCAGGAGCAGGTTCTGGTGGACGTGGATCGCGCGGCCGATCTCGCCGCGCTGCCGGTAGACCCGGGCCAGCGCGAGATAGAGGCCGACGGCCTCGGAGTCGAGCTGGACGGCCCGCGAGAGCAGCGCCTCGGCCTGGGCCAGATCGCGGTCGAGGACGGCCAGCAGCGCCTGGCGGGCCGCCGCGTCGACCGTCCGTGCTGCCGGCTCTCGCGCCCCCCTGCGGAACCAGCGCACCGGGCCTAGCCCCCTCCGCGGGACGTTCCTCCCGGCGGCACGGCCGCCAGGGGGCCCCCGCTGGACTCCCCACCGAGCGCGGGGACCTCGTCGGCGAGCGGGAGGTTGCGCAGCTGGTGGATCTCGGACTCGAGGCGCGCCACGGTCTTGCGGTAGCGGCGGGCCACCAGCCCGTAGCGGGTCACCTCGAAGAGGCCCACCAGCCCCGCCAGCGCGGCGCCCGCGGCGAAGGTGACCAGCAGGACGAGCCACAGCGAGGTGTCGGGCACCTGGGTCAGCAGCAGATCCACGGACACCGGCGCCTCGTTGGATCGGACGAAGAGGACCCCGGCCGCCACGAGGCCGCCCAGGATCGCAACCAGGATCAACGCGCGGAGGATGTGCATTGGCGGGCGGCTCGGCCCAGGCGCTTCAGGCCCGGACCGGCTCTCCGTCGTTGCCGGACGTCGTGTCGGGATCGGCGTCCTCCCCATCCACCATCTCCTTCAGCTCCTTGCCCACTTTGAAGAACGGTGTGCGCTTGGCCGGAATCTGGACCTCTGCCCCCGTCTTGGGGTTTCGCCCTTCCCGCGCCTCCCGGATCTTGACCTGGAAGCTGCCGAAGCCCCGGATCTCGATCCGCTCGCCGTGCTTGAGGGCGTCCGTCATGGCATCGAAGATCGTGTTGACCACGACCTCGGTGTCCTTCTTGGAGATGTGGGGGGTCCTCTCCGCAACCTTCTCGATGAGTCCGCTCTTCGTCATGGGTCTCCCTGATGTGCCGCCGCCGCCGGCGGGAGCGCTCCCGCCGGCGACCCTCGGCTACTCCTCCGACGCGCCCTGACCCTTGAGCTTCTCGGCGAGCAGGTCGCCGAGCGTGGCGCGCTGGCTCGTGGACTGCTCCCGGGCGATGCGCTCGAGCGCCGCGCGCTCCTCCCGGTCGTTCACGGCCTTCATCGACAGCGAGATCTTCTGCTCGCCGGGGTCGACGCGCATGACGATGGCCTTCACGGTCTGGCCCTCCTGCACGTGGTCCGACGGCTTCTCGACCCGCTCCTTGGCGATCTCGGAGCTGTACACGAGGCCTTCGATGCCCTCCTCGAGCTTCACGAAGGCGCCGAAGTCGGTGACGCTGGTCACCTGCCCCTCGATCTCGGTGCCGGCCGGGTAGCGCCTCTGGATGTCGTCCCAGGGGTTCGGCTGGAGCTGCTTGATGCCCAGGGAGAACTTCTCGTTCTCCTTGTCGATCTTGAGCACGACCGCCTCGACCTCGTCGCCCTTCTTGAACTTCTCGCTCGGGTGCTTGATCTGCTCCGTCCACGAGATGTCCGAGACGTGCACCAGGCCGTCGATGCCCTCCTCGAGGCCCACGAAGACCCCGAAGTTGGTGATGTTGCGCACCGTGCCCGACACCTGGGTGCCCACCGGGTACTTCTCCTCGATGACGCTCCAGGGATTGGGCTCGATCTGCTTCATGCCCAGGGAGATCTTGCGGTTCACCTCGTCGACGTCCAGGCACACCGCCTCCACGTCGTCGCCGATGGACACGACCTTGGACGGGTGCTTGATGCGCTTCGTCCAGGACATCTCGGACACGTGGACGAGGCCCTCGATACCCGGCTCGAGCTCGATGAAGGCGCCGTAGTCGGTGAGGGACACGCACTTGCCCCGCACCCGCACGCCGATCGGGTAGCGCATGGCCGCGTCCACCCAGGGGTCCGGCTGGATCTGCTTGAGGCCCAGCGAGACGCGCTCGGTCTCGGGATCGAACTTGAGCACCTTCACCTTGATCTCGTCGCCGACGTTGAAGAGCTCGCTCGGGTGGTTGACCCGGCCCCACGACATGTCGGTCACGTGGAGCAGGCCATCGATGCC
>CAYTZH010000015.1:0-45719 GCA_964442285.1 uncultured Spirochaetales bacterium
TTCGCTTGAGCTGTCCCGGGCGCCTGGGTAGGTTGATTGGCCTCCCCGGCCGCTTGGAGGCGCCATGAGAACCCGCTCCGTTCCGCTTCCCCTCGCGCTCGCCACGCTCTCCGCCCTCGTCAGCTTCGGCTGTGCCCTGCTGGGAGAGGTCGGCGGCGGCGCCCTGGAGGCCCTGCACCAGCGGGTCTACACCGAGGGCGACTCGGCGGAGTGGGGGCGTGCCTGGGACCCCGAGCCCCGGGGCGTGGGCGTGGCGCCGCGCGCGGCGACGCTCGAGCGCGTCGACTGCGCGGGAATCGCGGACGAGTTCGACGCGCTGTACGTCGGTGACGTGCTCCGCAACCCGCGGCGCTTCGTGAGCACCCTGGACGGCGCGCTCTCGCGAGAGCGCTACGAAGCCCTGCCGCGCGACGCCCTCCGCCTGTCCGGATCCCGCAGTGGCGGCGTCATCGCGGTGGTCCACACCACGGAGGGCAACCGCGCCAAGCTCGTCGCCCGCTGGATCGTCGGCGACAGCGGTGCCGCCATGCTGCGGATCCAGGACCTGGTGGTGTACGGCGCGAGCGGGGACGAGCGGCTGCGGGTGCTGCCGGGTCCCGTCGACGTGCCGCCCCGGGTCGCGTTGGACCTCGATCCCGCCGGCGCCGATGCCACCGGCTACGATCTGCTCTACGGGCCGGACCCGGGCGGTCGCATGGTGCTCCGTTCGGCGGAGGGGGCGGGCATCGCCTTCCCGTCGCGCTCCCTCTGCAGCGCCCGGGCCGCCCGCTGACGCGGTCTCCCGCCGCCCGCTAGCGTCGGCTCTCGACCATGGCCAGCCCGCGCTCGGCCCGGGCCCGGGCCTCGGGGAACAGGGCGGCCCGCCTGTAGTACTCGCCGGCGTCCCGGAGGCTGCCCCGGGCCAGCGCCTGCTCGCCGGCCCGCAAGAAATAGGCAGGGACGGCGGGCCCGTGCTCGCCGATCCGGAGCAGGAAGCGGTTGCCGGCCTCGGGGTCGGCGAGGCGCCGGGAGACCCAGAGGTCCAGCGCCAGCCCCGTCCCGAGCAGCGCGCACCAGGCGGCCGCCGGCGCCAGCCAGGACGGCCGGGCCCGTGCCGGGGCCTGGTCCCGGCCACGACGGGTGCGCGGCTTGCGGCCTCCGCGCTGCCTTCGCCCGCCCCCGCCCCCGGCCCCGGCTGGCGCGGGGGCGTCGAGCAGGGGCCGGAGCGCCCAGACGCAGGCCCCTGTGGGGACGGCGATCATGGCGAAGTCCCAGCCGCTCCGGAGCCAGGCCCGGTAGAAGGCGGTCTGCCAGGCCGGTAGGACCGCCAGCCGCTCGGCGCGCAGCGAGCGGCTGAGGATGGCCAGCAGGTCCTGGCTCAGGATGGCCGCGCCCAGCAGCAGGCAGGCCAGCGCCAGGACCGCCGCGTGGGTCCAGCGCCGGCGCGAGGGCACGGCCAGCGCCAGCGCCGGCGGGAGCGTGAGCACGAAGGGCAGGGAGAGCGAGCGCGCGTCCACCGACAGGCCCAGGCTTCCGGACTGGATCAGGAAGCGGTCCGGGGGCTGGCGGACGACCCCGGAGACGAGCCCGTCGGGGCTGGTCAGCACGACCCCGTCGCGGGCCAGCCGCGCCAGGGCCTCGTACACCGGCTCCGGAAAGGCGTAGAGGCCCAGGCCGAGCGCGGCGTAGGCGACCAGGAACTGCCCGCCGGCCAGGGCCAGCATGCGCCGGTCCAGCGGACCGGGATTCCCCTGACGGGGCCGGGGCGCGGGGTCCGGCATTCGGCACGTTCTACCACAAGCCGGCCGCCTCGCGGCCCAGGGAGACCGTGCCCGCGCCGTCAGGGTGCCCGCCTCGCACGCTTGACACTGCGGTGACGACTTCGTGAGAAGACCGGGGAGGCGGGGTGAATTTGCGGCGCAAGCCTCCACGCCCAGCGGGCGATCGGCGATACTCCCCGGTCGCCTCGGAGGTCTCCGTCATGGGTCGCCGGAACATCGCCATTGCCGCCGCCGTCGTGGCGGGCCTCGCGCTGGTCTTCGCGCTCCTGGGTGGGGGCGAGGACCGGCCGGAAGCGTCGGAGGCCGCCGCGGCCCGCTCGGCGCGGAACGCGCCCCCGGCTCGGGTCTCCTCGGGCCCGTCCTGGCTCGACGAGGGCATCGACACCGCCCGACAGCCCAAGCCCGTCGAGGTGGCGCCCAGGGACCGGCGCGCGCCGGCTCCGGTCGTGAGCGTCCAGGAGAAGGCCTGGGCCCAGATCCGCCGTGCCGCGATCGAGTCGGGCGACTACGACCACGTGGACTGGGACTACGTGGACGAGGTGCTCAGCGGCCGGGTGCAGGGCAAGCCCGACGAGGCGCGCGCCGGGCTCAGCATCGCCGAGATGAGCAAGCTCGGCCGGGTCCCCTACGTGCAGAAGCTCCGCAAGGAGCGCAACCTGCAGGAGCTCGCGGACCTGGGACTGATCAAGCTGCCGAAGCAGCGCCGCAAGGGCGGTGGCAAGCGCAAGGGGCGCGACGTGCCCGAGGATGCGCCCCTGCTCCAGCAGCCGATCGCCACCTCCGGCCCGCTGGCGGGCCTGCGGAACGACCCGTCGCCCGAGAAGCGCTGAGCCGGGCGCTGCGACGCCGTACGCCGAGCGCCACCTCCCATCCCTCCAACGAGAACGAAGGACCATGACCTCCAACATCGCCCGCTCGCTCGTCTCCAGTCTCTGCCTGACCCTCTTCGCCGCAGGGCCGGTGCGCGCCCAGGAGGCCCCGGCGCCGGCCGAGGCCGCCGCGCCCGCCGAGGCCGCCGCGCCGGCCGAGGCCGCCGCGCCCGCCGGGCAGCTTCGAGTGCTCGGAACCCGGATGACCCTCGATCCGCCGGAGGGCTTCGAGCGCTCGCCGAACTTCCCCGGCTACGAGCATCCCTTCAACAAGGCGTCCATCGTCGTGAACGAGATCCCCGGGCCCATCGAGAACATCCGCCCGGGCCTCACGCCCCAGCGGCTCGCGTCGGCCGGCCAGACCGTCATGGACACGACCGACCTCGAGGTCGACGGCCGCAGCTCGCTCCTGATGCGGATCCACCAGAACATCGGCGGCGTGCCCATGGAGAAGTGGATGCTGCTCACCGGCGATGCGGGACGCTCGGCGACGGTGGTGGGCTCCTACCCTCTCAGCATCGCCGAGTCGATGCGGGAGCCGATGCGGAAGGCGGTCCTGTCGTCGCGCTGGCAGCCGGACCTCAAGCTCGACCCCTACGAGGGGCTCACCTTCCGGCTCGGCCAGACCGGGAGCTTCCAGGTCATGACGCGCATGTCGAACATGCTGGTCTTCACCCAGGGCGGCGCGCCCCACACCGATCCCGAGAACCCCGTGCTGATGGTGGCGGCCTCCCGGGAGGACGAGCCGCCGACCGACCTCCCCAACTTCTCCAACCGGATGCTCTCGCGCACGGCCGGGCTCCGGGAGCTCACCAACATCACCGGCCAGAGCGTCACCATCGACGACCTGCCGGCCTTCATCATGACGGCGGACGCGAAGGAGGCGAACACCGAGACGCCCCTGCGGATCTTCCAGGCCATCGCCGTGGACGGAACCTGGTTCTTCCTGGCCCAGGGACTGGTGGGTTCGACCCGAGCCGAGGAGTTCATGCCCGAGTTCCACCGGATCTCCACGAGCCTGAAGCGGGCCGGGTTCGGCGGCGCGACCCTGTCGCCGAGCGCGGCGGAGGCCGACACCGCGACGCCCTGAGGCCGCGGAGCTTCGCCGTTCCGTCGCGGAAGCGTCACCCAGCGAGCCGGGGTCGGAGCAGCGACGCCCCGAGCGCGTGATATGATCCGCCCTCCGAGCAGCGCGCTCTCGGCGGTCGATGCCGACCGCCTCGATCCGCGCGCCCGATCACATCCGGAGCCCCCATGCGTACGAGCCCCCCCCGCTCGAATCCCTCCTCCCCGGTTCCCTGGCTCTCGTGCCTGGTCCTCGGCCTGGTGCTGAGCCTGGCCGTGGGCTGCGCCTCCACCGGCAAGCCCGAGCCCGGCGCCGAGGCCAGCGACACGGGCGAGGTGGAGATCGGCGTGGGATCGGAGGCCGCCGCCCCGGCGCCCCCGCCCAAGCCTGCCCGGCCCAAGCCCCGCGCGCGGACCTTCAAGCTCGGCTTCTGGATCTTCGACCTGCTGGCCTTCGACCTCGATGGCCGCGGCGGCACCCTCCGTTTCTTCGACATCCGGGACGTGTTCAAGCTCATGGCGGTGGGCGGCGGCAGCAACTACCACATGGTCGACCTGGCCGAGGCCCACAACCTCTTCAACATCTTCGAGACCAGCCATCTCAACCAGGCACACGTGTTCCGCCTGGCCGATCTCGAGGCCCTGCGGATCGCGGGCGTGCGCGTCGATCGGGAGAGCGAGCGCAAGAGCGAGGCCCACTTCCTGAAGGTGCCGATCCTCGGATCCTTCTTCCGACACGAGCGGGACGGCGGCGAGGAGAGCTGGGGCCTCCTCTACCTCCTCGGCTACGACGTGGAGCGCTAGCTCCGCGTGATCGCCCCGGGCGCGGACAGGATCCGGCTCGCGCGGTCTCGCCGCCTCGGGGCCGTCCTCGTCGGCGTCCTCGTCGCGTTCGCCATGCTCGACGCCTTCGCCGCCGGAGCGGCGCTCGCCACGGAGGCCGAAGCGCCGCCTCGCGTGGCCCGGCGACTCCCGCCGACGGTCCAGCCGGCGCCGGCCCCCGTGCTGGAGCGTCTGCCCCCGAACGCCCGACCGGCGGCGGAGCGCGGCCGCGTCGAGCGCCGGGTGCGGCCGTACGGTCCCGCCTTCTTCGAGTCCGTCGGGCGCGCGCCCAGCACCCCCGGCGGCCTGCGGGTCGAGTACACGGTGGATCCCGACCTGGAGCACGAGATCCGGCGCGTGCTGGAGCTCCAGGGCGTCGCCCTCGGCCACGTGCTGCTGCTCCACCCGACCCGCGGCGAGGTCTTCGCCTATGTCTCCACGGATCCCGAGACCTTTCCGCCCACCGGCACCTACCCGACGGCCTCGCTCATGAAGGTGGTGACCGCCGCGGCGGTGCTGCGGACCGCGCCCGAGGCGGCGGAGCGCACCTGTCGCTACGAGGGCAGCCCCTACGAGCTGCGCGGGGATCAGCTCGATCCGGACCGCGGCGGCCGGGAGCAGAGCTTCGAGCGCGCCATCGCGATCTCGAACAACCAGTGCTTCGCCCAGCTGGCCGTCCACGCGCTGGGAGAGGACGCGCTGCTGCGCGAGATCCGCACCCTCGGCCTGCTCGACGCGCCGGCGCCGGGGCACCCGGCCGGCTACGTCGAGCCCCTGCGGAGCGACCTCGACCTGGGCGAGCTCGGCTCGGGCCTCGCGGGCTCCTTCATCACGCCCCTGGGTGCGGCGCGCCTGGCCGCCGCCCTGGCGGAGGGCGAGCTGGTGGAGCCCTTCTGGATCGCCCGGATCCGTGACGCTTCGGGAGCGCCGCTGCGGATTCCCCGCCGCCAGGCGCCGCGCCGGATCTGGTCCCAGGCCCTCACCGACGAGCTCCGCGAGGCCATGGTGGAGGTGACCGAGGAGGGGACCGCGCGGCGCGGCTTCCGGGACGTCGACGGTGCGCGCCTGGGGCCGATTCGCGTCTCCGGCAAGACCGGAACCCTGAGCGGGCGGGATCCGGAGGGTCGCTACCAGTGGTTCGTGGGCGTGGCTCCCGCCTCGTCGCCCCGGATCGCCGTTGCCGCGGTGGTGGTGGAGCGGCCGCCGGTGCGCACCCGCGCCTCGCGGGTCGCCGCCGAGGCGCTCGCCGCAGTCTTCTGTCGCGACGACCGCTGCGACCCGGCCCACGCCGAGCCTCTCCACGCCCGCGCCGCCGCCCGCGCCGCCGAGGACGCCCTGGAGCGGGCGCAGCGCCGGCACCGGGACGCCCTCGCGCGGGCCTTCGAGACGGCTGCCGCCCACGAGGTGGTGGATCTCGACCGGCCGCCGCGACCGCTCGAGACCACGCCCCTCGACCTGCCCCGGTCGCTCCGGCGCGATCCGGCCCGGGGCCGGGTCGTGCTGCTGGTGACGATCTCCGAGACGGGCGAGGTGCTGGACGTCCGCGTCGATTCCTCCGACCTTCCCGAATTCGATGAGCACGTCGCCCGCGCGGTGAAGGCGTGGCGCTTCACGCCGCCCACGCGGGACGGGCGCCCCGTGGAGGCGGTGGCGCGGCTGCCCATCCCGATCGAGATCGAATGAGCCCCCGATGCCCACGAACCGACCTCCTCTCGCCGCCGTCCTCGCCCCGGCGCTCGCCCCGGCGCTCGCCCTGGCGCTGTCCGCCTGCGCCGCCGAGGCCCCGCCGCCGACGGGCCCCGTGGAGTACGCCGGCGCGCTCGCGGTGACCCCGTCGCCGGCGCGCTTCGAGGACACCTACCCCGAGTGCGTGCGCGAGCTGGAGCTCCGCCTCGAGAACACGGGCAGCGAGCCGATCGCCATCACGGGGGCCACCCTGCCCAGCCGCGCCTTCGGCCTGCGGGGGCCCTTCCCGCGGCCGCTCGAGCCCGGGGAGACCGAGCGCTACGAGCTGAGCTTCGCCCCGGCGAAGCCGGGCGACGCCTCGGGCTTCGTCCGCTTCAAGACCGACGAAGGGCCCGTCCGCTATCCGCTCGCCACCACCGCGGTCGCCGTCGAGCCGCCCGCGGGCGCCGTCGGCGCCCTCGACATGGTGTTCGTGGTCGACATCTCCACCACCATGCGTCGCATCCCTACCCTGCGGAAGTCGATCCGGGCGCTCTTCGACGAGGTCGAGTCCAAGGGCCTCGACGTGCGGCTCGGGCTGACCACCTTCGAGAACGACGTGGTGCTCCACCGCCGGGGCGCCTTCCTCGACCGCGAGAGCTTCTTCGCGGAGCTCGATTCCCAGCTGGTGGAGGGGACCTGGGAGCCGAACCCGGAGCTCCCGCGCCAGCGCCTGAACTTCGAGGGCGAGGAGAACATGCTCGAGGCCCTCTACCGCTCGGCGAGCTTCTTCGAGTTCCGGCCCGAAGCCCGCCGCTACCTGCTGCTCATGACCGACGACACCTTCCTCGAGCCCCCCGCCGTCTTCAGCGACGGCACGCCGGCCACCCGCTTCTACGCCGACGTGGCGGAGCTGCTCGAGGAGCGCGGAATCCAGCTCTTCTCGGTCCACGCGGAGCAGAACGGCCGCGGTCTCTCCGCCGACTACGCGGGGCAGAAGTCCCTCGTCGCCCTCACCGGCGGCGCCTGGTTCGAGCTCTCCTCGGTCGACGAGGGGGCGCTGATCCGGAACTTCGGCGCCATGCTCGCTCGCCCCGACTGCCGCCGCTGAGCCGCGATCCGCCCGCGTCGCCGCCGCGCGCCGGTCACGAAACGGCTACGAATTCGTGAAGATCGAACACCCGTATGCGAGCCGAGCCACTGCCTGGGGTAGACAGGAGGGACGCGCGCGTCGCGCCGGGTGCCGGCCGCACCGCACGTGGTTTCGACCGTTTTCGGCGGAGCTTGCGCGGGGCCGACCCCTCCGTACACTCCGCGGCTCGTACGCTCCGATCCGGGCTTCGGGAGGACCCCCCATGTCGCGCTCCCCGGCCGTGGCGCCCTGGTGCGTCGCGCTCGCGTTCGCCGTCTCTCTGCTCGCCGTGGGCTCGAGCGCCCGGGCCCAGACCGTCGTCGACGAGTTCCGCGCCAAGATCGGCCAGTGGGTCGAGACCCGGCAGCTGATCTCCAAGGAGCGGTCCGACTGGGAGGCGGAGAAGGAGACCCTCCGGGCCACCCGTGACCTGCTCCGCCAGGAGAAGGAGGCGCTCGCCGCCGAGATCGCCGAGCTCCAGGAGTCCAACACCGCCTCCGACGACGAGCGCCGCGACCTGCTCCTGGCCCGCGGCGACTTCCAGCGCGCCAGCCGCTCCCTCGAGGACCAGATCCGCGCCATGGAGGAGGAGGTCCTCGCCCTGGTGCCCCGGCTGCCCGAGCCCCTCGGCGACCGGCTCGAGCCGCTGCTGGTGCAGATCCCCGAGTCGGCCGAGCGGGTCGGCGTGCCCCTGGGCCAGCGCCTGATGAACGTGCTCGGCGTCCTGGCCCAGGCCGAGAAGTTCAACGGAACCGCGACCTTCGTCGGCGAGACCCGGGAGGTGGAGAGCGGTCAGAAGGTGCAGGTGCGGACCCTGTACTGGGGGCTGGGCCAGGCGGTCTACGTCGGCGCCAAGGGCGAGGTGGCGGGCATCGGTCGCCCGGGTCCCGAGGGCTGGACGTTCACCGATGACCCCGGGATCGCCCGCGAGGCCAAGCTCCTGCTCGACATCTACGAGGGCAACGTCGACGTGATCGAGTTCGTCGAGCTGCCGGTCGTGATCCGATGACGAGCCTGCCGCGACTCGCGGTCCTGGCGCTCGCGCCGCTCCTGCTGGCCGCCCCCGCCGGCGCCCAGTCCTTCCGGGACGCCCAGCGGGACGTCGACCGCCGCCTGGAGCAGGCCCTCCAGGAGCTGGCGAAGGCCCGCACCGAGATCAACCAGCAGAAGATCCCGCTCTCCCGGGAGGTGGCGGGCCTCGAGGACGAGGTCATCAGCCTGCGCCGCGAGCGCGACGGCCTGCTCAAGGTGCGGGACAGCCGCACCATCGACCTCACCTCCCTGCGCAGGCAGGTCGAGTCCCTCGGCGAGCAGGAGGACTTCATCGACAGCCGCCTCGACGAGTTCGTGCGCGACTTCGAAGGCCGGCTCGACATCAGCGAGCTGCCCCGGTTCGAGGAGGTGACCTCCACGGCCACCCTGGCGGAGAAGAACCCCGACCTCGATGAGGACGGCAAGCGGCAGGCGCAGATCGCCGTGGTCCAGGCCGCGCTCGGGCGGCTCGGGGAGCAGCTCGGGGGCCAGGTCTACCCGGGCGAGGCCCTCGGCCCCGACGGCGTCCTCACCCAGGGCAAGTTCATCCGCATCGGGCCCACCGTCTTCTACACCAGCGAGGACGGCGCCGTGAGCGGCCTGGTGGAGAACCAGCTCAACGCCGCGGACCCGGTGGTGGTGCCGCTGCCCTTCGCCCTGGATCTCGCCGGCCTGGCCGACCAGGGCGCGGGCACCCTGGCCTTCGACGCCAGCCTGGGCAAGGCCCTCAAGGTGGAGAAGTCGCGCAAGGGCCTGACCCAGTACCTGAACGACGGCGGCGTGGTGGGCTACGTGATCGCCAGCCTGGGCGCGGCGGCCCTGCTGCTGACGCTCTTCAAGGTCATCGAGATCCTGAGCTTCCGCACGGGCTCCCCCTCCCACGTGGACGGCGTGCTGAACGACCTCTCCCGGGGCGATACGATCAGCGCCGAGCAGCGCGCCTCCAAGGTGGGCGGCGTCGCCGGCGAGATGCTCCAGACCGGCGTCCGCCACGCCCGGGAGCGGCGGGGCGTCCTCGAGGAGCTGCTCTTCGAGAAGGTGTTGAAGGTGCGCCCGGCCCTGGAGCGCTACCTGCCCTTTCTCGCCATCACCGCCGCCGCGGCGCCCCTGCTCGGCCTCCTGGGCACGGTGACCGGCATGATCAAGACGTTCCAGCTCATCACGATCTTCGGCACGGGCGACGCCAAGAGCCTCTCCTCCGGCATCTCCGAGGCGCTGGTGACGACGGCCATGGGGCTGATCGTGGCCATCCCCACGCTGATCCTCCACGGCGCCCTCTCGCGCATGGCCAAGCGCAAGCTCGGTCTGCTCGAGGAGCTCTCGGTGGCCTTCGTCAACGGCGTGGCGTCGATCCGCATGGCCCCGGTCGCGGGCGGCGCCGGCGAGCGCCGGGACGCCTCCGAGTCGGAAGCCGCGGACTAGGCGGGGACCCGTGGACCGGATCTTCCAGATCTGGCTGAGCGGGGGCTGGGTCATGATCCCGCTCTTCGTGCTCGCGGTGCTGCTGTACACCCAGGCGTTCCAGCTGGTGCTCTTCATGCGGCGCAACGACCTGAGCACGCGCAAGGAGGCCCATTGGTGGGAGTGGGTGCGCGATCCGGAGAAGGCCGAGGGCCAGGTGGCCCGGGTGATCCGCTTCACCCAGCTCGACCGCCGCTCCGCGGAGCAGATCCGCCGCCGCTTCGACGAGATCCGCCTCGCCGTGGTGAGTCTCATCGACCGCCGCAGCAAGTTCGTCGGCACCCTGGTGGCGGCCGCCCCGCTCATGGGTCTGCTCGGTACCGTGCTCGGGATGCTCCAGACCTTCTTCGGCATCTCCACCAGCGGCGGCAGCGAGACGGCCGGGGTGGTGGCCTCGGGCATCTCCGAGGCCCTGGTCACGACCCAGACCGGACTCACGGTGGCCCTGCCCGGTCTGTTCGTGGTGATGCTGATCCAGCGCCGGCGTCACGCGCTCGAGGCCAAGCTGGCCCGGCTCGAGAGCCTGACCCTGAGCCAGCTGAAGGTGGAGTAGGCCGTGGCGCGACGGAGCATCCTGGACGAGGACGACAGCCCGGAGATCAACCTGTCTCCGATGATCGACTGCGTGTTCATCCTGCTCATCTTCTTCATCGTCACCACGGTGTTCGTCGAGGAGAAGGGCTTCCAGGCCGCCAAGCCCGACGCCGCCGCCTCCGCGTCCCAGGAGGAGACCGAGAGCGTCACCCTGGAGATCACCGCGGAGAACAAGGTGCTGCTCAACGGCCGCGAGATCCGCGTCGGCGACGTGGGCGCGCAGGTGCGCGAGGGGCTCGAGGATCCGGAGACGCCCGTGACCATCCGCGCCCACGAGAGCTCCGCCCACGGGGTCTTCGTCGCGGTCTGGGACGCGGCCAAGCGCGCCGGGGCCCAGGCCCTGAGCTTCACCACCGTCAACTAGCCCGAGCGGAGAATGCGGCCAGCCCGAGAATGCGGCCCGCTGTCGAGAGCCACGGAGAGCCCATGATCGAGTACAAGGATTTCGTCCCCCGGATGATCGGCAAGGCAGGCCTGCTCGGAGAGCCGGAGTTCGAGTCGCTGGGCGCCGCCCTCCAGGAGTGCAACCAGTGGGTGGAGGAGAACGGCAGCTGCCGCGTGCTGAACGTCGAGACCGTGGTGCTGCCCAATGTCCACCACCCCTTCGAGGAGGGCTCGGGCGACGTCAACATCCGGCAGGACGAGGATTGGGCCACGCCCTGGAATCAGTTCATCCGGGTGTGGTTCGAGCGGAGCTAGGTCGGTCGGTGGGGCGTGCGGCGGGGAACCTGCTGGCGCTGGGGCTGGCCCTGGCGCCCGTCCCCGAGGCGGTGGCGGAGGTCATGTTCCAGGGACTCGGAGACCTGCCCGGCGGGGCGTTCTGGAGCGAGCCGAGGGGCATCTCGGCCGACGGCACCCGCGTGTCCGGCGCCTCGGTGGTGGACGCCGAGGGCCGCACCGAGGCCTTCCTCTGGACCCGCGAGACGGGCATGACGGGCCTGGGCGACCTCCCCGGCGGCGCCCATCGCAGCCACGCCACGCGGATGACCCCCGACGGCCAGGTCGTCGTCGGCGCCAGCGCCTCCGCCTCCGGCAGCGAGGCCTTCCGCTGGGTCCGCGCGGAGGGGATGCTCGGTCTGGGCGACCTGCCCAAGGGCATCTTCTCCAGCGACGCCGCCGGCGTGTCGGCCGACGGCCGCGTCGTGGTGGGGCGCGGCCAGGCGATCCTCGGCGCGCGGGCCTGGTCGCGGGCCTGGCGCTGGACCCGGGCGGAGGGGATGGTCGACCTGGGCGACCTCGAGGGCGGCAGCATCCTGAGCTTCGCCTCGGACGTGTCCGCCGACGGCGCCGTCGTCGTGGGCCAGGGCTACTCGGAACGCGGCTTCGAGGCGTTCCGCTGGACCGAGGCCGAGGGCATGGTGGGCCTGGGCGACCTCCGGGGGGGCGCGTTCGAGAGCTCCGCCACCGCCGTCTCCGACGACGGCCAGGTGGTCGTCGGCTACGGCACCGCGCGCGGGGGGCCGCTGGCCTTCCGCTGGACCCGGGCCCGCGGCATGCGCCGCCTGGGCGATCTCCCCGGCGGCGGGCAGGAGAGCCGGGCCCTCGACGTCTCCGCCGACGGCGCCGTGGTGGTGGGCAGCGGCCGCACCGAGGCCGGCGACGAGGCCTTCGTCTGGGATGCGAAGGGCGGCCTCCGCCGCCTGCGCGACGTGCTCGAGGCCCGCGGCGCGGACCTGTCGGGCTGGCGGCTCTCCCGGGCCACGGCGGTCTCCGCCGACGGCCGCGTGGTGGTGGGCGTCGGTACCAATCCCCGGGGCGAGACCGAGGCCTGGGCGGCCGCGCTCGCCGCGCCGCCCGCACCGGCACCGGCGAGCGGGGAGAACTAGGCGTGGCGCGTCGCCGCATCATGAACGAGCCGGACGAGGCCACGGAGATCAACCTGTCTCCGATGATCGACTGCGTGTTCATCCTGCTCATCTTCTTCATCGTCACCACGGTGTTCGTCGAGGAGCCGGGCGTCGAGATCATCAAGCCCGACGCCACCATCGACGCCGAGCTCGAGAAGAACAGCATCATCATCGCCATCACGCCGGACAACAAGGTGATCTACGGCGGCAAGGAGGTGGGGGTGGCGGGCGTCAGCGCCCGGGTGCGCCAGCTCCTCAACAAGGACGACCTGCCGGTGATCATCCAGGCCGACGTGCGCGCCGAGCACGGCCTGTTCTCCGACGTCTGGAGCGCGGTGAAGAACGCCGGCGCCAAGAAGATCAGCCTCTCCACCCGGAACGACTGACGGGAACGACGCAGCGATGCCCTCGGAAGATTTCCGCCCGCGCAAGTCCCACGCCGACGTCCCCCTGAGCCTGGTGCTCGGCGTGTCGTTCGCCGTGGCGCTCTTCGTGGTGATGGCGCTGGCCCAGATGATCGGCCGGGTGAAGCCGCCCGAGACGGCCATCGAGGAGAACCTCGCGGTCTACGTGGCGCCGGAGATCGAGGAGCTGGAGGAGGAGGAGCCGCCGCCGATCGAGGAGGAGGAGCCGCCGCCCGAGGAGCTCGAGCCCGAGCCGCCCCAGCTCTCCCTCGACCAGCTCGACATCGCCCTGAATCCCGGCACCGGCGGCTCGCTGATGGGCGACTTCAGCATGCCCAGCATCAGCACCTCGGCCAAGGACCTGGGCTCCGAGGACTTCGTGGACTTCTCGGAGCTCGACCAGATCCCGCGTCCCATCGGCGGCTCGCGCATCAAGATCCCCCAGCGCCTGAAGCGGGAGCCCGTCAACGGCCGCATCGTGCTCCTGATCCGCCTGGACGAGAACGGCGACGTGCTCGACGTGCGCGTCGACTCCTCCGACCTGCCGAACTTCGACAAGCTGGTGCTGGAGCAGGTGCGGGACTGGCGCTTCACGCCGCCCACCCAGCAGGGCCGGCCGGTGAAGGCCAAGGCCCGGCTCCCCCTGCCCATCATCATCACCTGAGCCCTTCGACACCCCCGAGGACCCCCGCCATGATCCGACCCGCTTGCCTTGCCCCGTGCCTCGCGACCGGACTGCTGCTGGCCGCGGCGCTGCCGACGCCGCCGGCATCCGCCCAGCAGCAGCCCTGGATCGGGGACTCGGTCCTGAACGATCCCGAGTGGCAGAAGCGTTTCCTGGGCAGCTACGGCTTCCTGTCGGGAGCCGAGCCGAAGACGCCCGAGAGCGAGCTGGCGCTGCTGCGGGAGGTCATCGAGCTGATGAAGGCCAACCCGCAGGCCGCCGCCACCATGCTGCAGCAGCGGGCGGTCGAGGGCGGGACGAGCGCCTCCCTCGACTTCCTGCTCGCCAACCTCGAGTTCCAGAACGGGAACCTCGACCGGGCGGTGACCTTCTACCAGAGCGCGATCCAGAAGTTCCCGGACTTCCGGCGGGCCCACAAGAATCTCGGCCTGGTGATGGTCCAGAAGGGCGACATCCAGGGCAGCCTCGGGCACCTCTCCAAGGCGATCGAGCTGGGGGACCGGGACGGCCGCACCTACGGCCTGCTGGGCTACGGCTACATCCAGCAGGAGAAGTACCTGGCGGCCGAGCAGGCCTATCGCAACGCCATCCTGCAGCAGCCCGAGGTGGAGGACTGGAAGCTCGGCCTGGCGCGCTCGCTGCTCGCCACCGAGCACTACCGGGATGCGGTGTCCCTGTTCGAGAGCCTGATCGCCGAGAATCCCGACGATCCGAACCTCTGGCTGCTCCAGGCCAACGCCTACCTGGGTCTCGAGGAGCCGCTGGAGGCGGCGGTGAACCTCGAGGCCGTGCGCATGATGGGCCAGGCCCAGAGCAGCAGCCTGCAGCTCCTGGGCGACATCTACATGAACAACGGCATGCAGGAGTTCGCCAAGCTCGCCTACCTGGACGTGATCGCCTCGGACCAGGGGGCGAGCCAGTTCAGCACGGCCTACCGCGCCGCCGACCTGCTGGTGCGCACCCGCTCCTGGCGCGAGGCCGCGGAGATCCTCGACGCCATCGACAAGCGCTATGCCCCCGCCCTCGGGAAGAGCGACGAGCTCAAGGTCCTCACCCTGCGGGCCAAGGTGGCGCGGGCCGAGGGCCGCTCCGAGGAGGCCGCCGGGGTGCTCGAGTCCATCGTGCAGCGGGACGGCACCCGCGGCGACGCGCTGCTCGAGCTGGCCTCCTACTACGATGAGCAGGGTCAGCAGGAGAAGGCCCTGCTCATGATCGAGCGGGCCCAGAACCTGGAGGCCTTCGAGCGCAAGGCGCTCCTCGCCCACGCCCAGATCCGGGTCCGCCGGAAGGAGTACCCCGCGGCGGTCGACCTGCTGCGTCGCGCGCTCCAGATCCAGGACGAGCCCCGCGTGCAGCGCTTCCTCGCCCGGGTGGAAGAGGCGGCGAGGCGATGATCCCTTCTCGACCTCTCCACGAGATCGACCCGGGTTCGGCACGCGGGGTCGGACCCGAGGGCGCTTGCAGCGAGTAGCTTGTGGCCGTGCCCCCCCGTCTGCAACGCGCCGCCGCGCTCGTCGTCCTGCTGCTCGCCTGGGTCACCGCTCCCGAGGCCCGCGCCCAGCAGGAGGTCGAGGGCGTCCTCGAAGGCCTCGGCACCGCCACCACCGCCGATCCCGGAAGCGAGGGCACGGGCGTCGTCCTGGGGCGGGTCTTCGACGCCACCACGGGCAACGCCCTGGCGCGGGTCACGGTGGTGCTCAAGTGGCCGCCGCCGGCCACGGGCGGCGCGCCCCGCCAGGAGGTCCGGACCACCGGGCCCGAGGGCGACTTCGAGTTCGAGAACGTGCCGCCCGGCGTCTACAGCGTGAGCTTCATCCGCTCCGGCTACCGCAACTCCACCATGACGGGCTTCCGGGTGGAGGCGGACCAGCTCAACCGGGCGGACTTCCCGATGCCGCCCCTGGCGGCCGGCACCTCCGACGAGATCCTCGAGCTCGAGGAGTTCGTCGTCTCGGAGGAGACCGCCCAGGAGATCGTCACCAGCCTCGAGACCCGGCTCGAGGCCGACGAGCTCCTGAACGTCTTCTCCGCCGAGGACTTCTCCAAGTTCGCCGCGGGCGACGTGGCCGAGGCCCTGGAGCGGGTCTCCGGCGTGAACATCGTCGACGGCCAGTTCGCCATCATCCGCGGCCTCGAGGACCGCTACAGCAGCACCACCCTCAACGGCTCCCCGGTCCCCAGCCCGGACCCGACCCGGCAGTCGGTGCAGCTCGACCTGTTCCCCGCCGACGTGGTGACCAACCTGGTCGTCAGCAAGACCTTCTCGGGCGATCAGCAGAGCAACTCCTCGGGCGGCAGCATCGACATCAGCACCCTCGACTACGAGGAGGGCTTCGAGTTCAAGTTCAGCGCCGGCACGGGCTACAACGACCGGGCCGAGGACCGCTTCATCGGCTTCGTCAACCGCTCGAGCGCCGAGGAGATCCTGCGGGGCGTCGAGGTGGAGAACGATGTCCCGCTCACCGCCCTCCAGCTCGACGAGATCTTCCTGAACCCCCAGGTCCGTCTCGTGCAGGGCAGCTCCGTGGGCCGGGAGCGGGTCAAGAGCGGCGAGTTCTTCGAGGACGTGGACAACGTGCTGGAGAGCGACTTCAACTTCAGCTTCAGCGGCAAGAGGCGCTTCGCCGACCGGGAGTTCCGCTTCAAGCTGGTCGGCGCCCAGGAGATCGACTTCAGTACCTTGGAGGGCACTCGAGAGGAGCGACAGCCGCGCGCCCCGGGCGTCCTGCCCGGCGAATTCGAGATCATCCGCAATCCCAACCCGCCGCCCCGCTTCATCTCGATCCAGACGCCCGATACGCTCGTCCGCTCGGGCGACCTCAATCTGGGCCAGCTCAGCCTGAGCGAGGGCCGCTTCGACCTCACCGAGAGCACCCGGGAGGAGAAGCGCACCGGCTACGCCGCCTTCGGCTTCGACCTGGACGACGACGGCCTGCACCGCATCGACGCCTTCGTGCTCTTCTCCCAGAACATCGACGAGACCGCCCAGCTGCGCGAGAACGGGTTCATCCCGGGTCTCGATGTGCAGCGGCTCGTCGCCCGGCAGGTGCCACCCGGCGATCCCCTGTTCGTCGACGTTCCGATCCCGGTCCCCATCGATCCGCGGGTCGACGAGGACTTCCGGGACGTCACGGCCGTCGACGCCTACATCGCCCGGAGCATCCGCGAGCTGATCGACCTCGACCCCTCCGCCGGCGCCCTGGCCATCGCGCCCCGGCAGGAGCAGGTCTCCTTCCAGACCGACCGCGACCTGCTGGTCTACCAGGTGGGCGGCGACCACCGCCTGGAGGGGCTCCCGGGCTTCAACCTGCGCTGGCTGCTCAGCAAGGCGCGGACCAACCAGGAGGAGGTGAACCTCCGGACGCGCATGTTCTTCGAGCCCTGCGGGCTCACCGCCACGGCGACCCTGGCCTGCCCGGAGGGCGTCGACCCCCTCACCAACGCGGAGCTCATCGAGATCGGGGGCACGGCGAACGATCGCAACCTCACCGGCGTCCAGGCGGTGGACCTGGATCTGCTCGGCACCGGCTTCTGGGTCTCCGACACCACCGAGCTGATCGTGAACCCCGTGGACATCGAGGAGCGCCAGCGCTTCGCCCGGGTGGACGGGGACTACGAGCTCGACCTGAGTCCCGCCTCCCGGGTGAAGGTCGGCGGTGGCTGGTGGAGCGAGCGGGCGGTGCGGAACGTGCTCTCCGGGTTCACGCAGAATCCGGGCGTGGCGGGTCCGCCCGACGACGACGAGCTGGTAAATTGTCTGAATCCGACCTCGGGAAACCGCGTCTGCTTCGGCGAGACCCCGGAGCTCGTCGCCGACTACCAGTTCGGGCACCTGACGCTCCGCGAGGACGGCCAGGTCGCGGGGCTGACGCTCCAGACCAACGAGTCCCGCCGGGAGATCGACGCCTGGTACATCAAGGGCAAGTGGACCGGCTGGGACCGCTTCGACATCCAGGGCAGCCTTCGTCGCGAGAAGCTCGTCCTCGAGACCATCAACGACCCCTTCCAGCGCAATGCCGCGGGAGAGATCACCTTCGACTCCGGCGGACCCCAGATCTTCCCGGGGCGATACGTCTACCTGGATCGCTTCGACAACCCCGCGAACCCCTTCGAGGCCGGGCTCACGCCCAACCCCGACCAGCCTCCGCCCACCTTCGACGACGAGATCCTGGGCATCGAGCTGCCCACGGACGAGAACGGCTTCGTCGACTACCTCTGCGACGGGCTCGTGGGGGAGGCCTGTCCGGGTGTGGCCCGGCTCCGGGCGCTGCTCAGCAACCGGATCGAGGACAAGTTCACCTTCCCCTCGGTGGGTCTCGGCTGGCGGCCCCTCGAGGGCCTCAGCCTGCGGGGGGCGTGGTCGAGGACCATCGCGCGGCCCTCCTTCCGGGAGCTCGGCTACTACGCGACGCTGGACCGGGGCTCCGACGAGTTCGTCCTCGGCAACCCCCAGCTCGGGCTCTCGGAGGTGGAGAGCTGGGACGTCCGGGTCGAGTTCACCTGGGGCTCCGGCGATCTGATGGCCTGGAGCGGCTTCACCAAGCGCATCGAGGACCCCATCGAGAGCATCGTGGTCCCGAACAACCAGTTCCGCTCGGCCAACACGCCCCCCCAGCGCTTCCGGACCTTCTTCAACAACCCGAACACGGCCAACCTGCAGGGGCTCGAGGCGGAGTTCCGCAAGAGCCTGGGCTTCCTGGCCTCCGAGACCCTCGGGACCCTGGAGACCCCCTGGTGGACCCTGGAGATCCCGGGCTGGGGCCTGGCCCCGGACTGGTTCCGCTACTTCTCCATCGGGGGCAACGTGACGGTGATCGACGCCGAGGTCGCCCGCACCGACGCGGAGCTCGCCCGCTCGACCCGCTTCTTCGGGGTGGTGGAGGGCGATCCCAACCTCTTTCCCGAGATCGAGCGCACGCGGCGCCTCTTCAACCAGCCCGCCTGGATCTGGAACATCGACCTGAGCTTCGACCACCCGGACTGGGGCACCAAGTTCACCGTCGCCTTCTTCGAGATCAGCGACCGCCTGGAGGCCATCGGCGTGGCCGTGCTCGAGCCCGACCAGGTGAACACCCGCTCCCTGACCCTCGATCGCTTCGAGAAGTCCTTCCACACGCTCACCGTGACCTTCAGCCAGAAGTTCGACCTGCCCGGCGAGCTGGGCAGCCTCCGCTTCAGCTTCAGCGGCAAGAACCTGACCGACAGCACCCGGGGCTCGTTCTACGACCCCGCCCAGACCCTCGATCGGATCGAGCGGGAGCGGTTCCGGGTCGGTCGCGATTACAGCCTCTCGATGAGCTACACGCGGCCCTTCTGAGCTTCGGGGCTCCCGGCCCCCAGAATCGAGACAATTCGTCTCACTCTCGGCACCCTATCGGCTCTCGCGCCTTCCGACTTGAGCCCTTCCAGCAATCGTCTTCGAATCGTCGCGAATCATTCTGCTCCCTCAAACCACTCCTTCTTGGACGGCGAGCCAGGTCTGGCTCCTGGCGGTCGTCCATGTCTGGCCTCCGAGGCCAGCAGCAGTAGGAACCCAACTCTTCAACCCTTTGGAAGGGGCAAACAAAGCACCATGCGTAGAGCATCCATTCTTGTACTCGCCCTCGCCCTGACCGGCCTGGCCGGCAGCGCGGGCGCGCAGACCTTCGTGTCGGCGGACATCACCGTCGACACGACCTGGGGCGTTGCGCCCCTCGGCTGCCCGATCATCCTGGAGCGCCCGATCTTCGTGGGCGACCCGGGCACGGGCGCCGAGGCCACGCTGACCATCATTCCGCCCTGCATCGTCCGCGGTCAGCCCCGCTCGGCCGCGGTCGCTCCGGGCTCCACGGTCGGCTCGCCGGGCGCCATCGTCGTGACGACCTCGGGCAAGATCGACGCCCAGGGTGAGCCCACCCTGCCGATCGTGTTCACGACCGCCGCGGTGGACGTGGACGACGACGGCTGCGCCGACGGCACCCCGCCGGACGCCTTCGTCCGCTACACGGGCGCCGAGGCGCTCCTCGACGACACCCCGCTCGCCGCCCCGCTGGCCCCGCTGGCCCGCTGCGGCGGTGCCCGCAACAACCTCTCGCTCTGGGGCGCCCTGGTGCTCCTGGGTGAGGCGCCGACCAACCTCGGCAACGGTGCCGGCCTCGGCATCGGCAAGGCGACCATCGAGGGCCTGACGATTCCGGGCTTCCCGGTGGCCAGCGCCACCTACGGCGGCCACGACCCGCACGACTGGTCGGGCATCCTCAAGTTCGTGTCGATCCGGCACGGCGGTGACGAGATCGGCGAGGGCAACGAGCTCAACTGCCTCTCGATGGGCGGCGTCGGCGACGGCACCATCCTGCACCACGTCGAGTGCTACGTGAACTTCGACGATGGCTTCGAGTGGTTCGGTGGCACGGTGATGGGCAAGTTCCTCGTGGGCGTGTTCATCGGCGACGACACCTTCGACCTCGACCAGGGCTACACCGGCGTCAACCAGTTCCTGTATGGCGTCATGCCGACCTTCAACAACGCCGACGGCAGCACCTACGGCTCGCGCTCGGGCGACAAGGGCTGTGAGTGCGACGGCGACGACTACGAAGAGGCGGGGAACGTGGCGACGGCCTACTGGCCCTTCGGCCCGGCCGGCCCGCAGCTCGGTCTGCAGCCCTGCCCGTTCCCGAAGGCGATCCTGGTGAACATCACCATCCTCGGCTCCACGCCGGGCGGTGACACCAACAGCGACAACCGCGGCATCCAGCTGCGGAACGGCTTCGCTGGCAAGATCGTCAACGCCATCGTGGTGAACACCGGTACGGCGGCTGGCCTCGACGTGGCCGGCGGTGGTACCCCGGGCTTCACCACGCCCGACAATACGGCGGCGGGCTGGGTGGCCATGATCTCGTCGGTGCTCTTCAGCACCGCCGGGCTCACGGGCTCCGGTGCCGGCGCCGTGGCCAACGGCGACGCCATCTGCGCCACCATGGGCTGCGCGGCGAACAGCATCAACCCGGCCTTCGGGTTCGCGCTGACCAACGCCAGCTCGGCGCTGCTCGATCCGGCCGGCAACGCGGCGGGCAAGCTCGACAGCACGCTCCTCGCGGCGCCGCTCGATCCGCGGGTCTCCGCTGCCAGCTTCATCGGCATCGGCAACGGCTTCCCGCCGAAGTGGCCTGGCAAGGACATCGACGCCACGTTCCAGGGCGCCTTCGAGCGCTTCGTGCCGCTCTGGACCGACGGCTGGACCGTCCTCTGGATCGCGGGCCTGAACTAGGGCTCGTGTGATGCTTCGTCGACCCCCGGCCCGCCTCCGGGCGGGCCGGGGGGCCGACAGAGTCCGCTGCGCTGAGACTGACTGACTGACTGCAGAGACGAATCAATACACTCTCTCCTGGAAGGGTAAGGATCTAAGATGAAGAAGCTGAACGCTCTCGCGATCGCGTCGGCGGCCCTGCTGGTGGCCGGTAGCGCGAACGCAACCACGACCCTCGTCGCCGGCTGGGATTTCTCGTCGGTGCCCTCCGGATTGATCTCGAGCAACACGCAGACGGCTGCGGCGCTCAACCAGATCGATTCCAGCTACTGCGACTTCCAGTACGACGCCAACGCGGTCGGCGTGGATTGCGCGCCCCTGGGTACGGCGTTCTTCGACGGCACCAACGGCTCCAGCACCCAGTCGGGCGTCGGCAGCCCCTTCGTCGTCATCACCCCGCTCGAGTCGGGCCTGAACGGCGCCATGGGTGCCGGAGCCACCGTGATCGGTAGCGGTGCCTCCCGGAACATCCTGATCGCCGAGACCGCCCAGACCTCGTCGAACGGTGCCGGCCTCGGCGCCAACAGCAACACCGCCCAGGTCGTCTTCGGCTTCGACCTGAGCTCGGTGGGTCAGACCGCCAGCAACATCCAGCTGAGCTTCGCCGGCGGCGATCCGTTCGGCGCGGGCCAGGGCGTGCTGATCGAGTTCTCGACCGACGGCATCGCCTACACCCCGGTCGTGGGCACCGGCGCCGCCACCGACACCGATGCCGGCGGCATCGCGACCCTGAACACCACGTTCGGCCAGTTCATTCTGTCCAGCGTGGCGGGTGGCAGCTCGACCGGCTTCTTCCGGGCGAGCTTCCTGAACAACACCGGCAACCCGGCCGGCTTCGACAACGTGGCCATCAAGGCCGACGTTGCCGTGCCCGAGCCGGGCACGATCGTGCTGGGCCTCGCGGCTCTGGCGGGTCTCGCCCGCTTCGGCCGCCGCCGCGCCTAGCTCGCGACTCGACCGAGACTGCCGGAACCGCCACCCTTCGGGGTGGCGGTTCCTTGTTTCGGGCCGCAGGATCCGCCTCCCGTCCCCCGTTCCCGAGACCCCGTTCCCGAGACCCCGTTCCCGAGACCCCGTTCCCGAGACACGCGGAGAGCCCCCGATGAACATCCCCGGCCTCGCCCTCGCACCGACCGCCCTGACCGCGCTGCTGGTCGTCTCCGGGGCCGCCCACGCCCAGCCGCGCCAGCAGCTCGAGCAGCAGCAGATCGGACGCACGACGGACTCGGTGACCGAGTTTTCGGCGGCCGACCCGAGCAGCCCGGAGGTCACCGCGGAGAACCTGTTCGAGCAGGAGAGCTTCTGGCCCTACCAGGTGATGCTCACCGAGGAGTTCCACCCCGAGGGGGCCGAGCGGCCCTTCAAACGCCGCCACGTGGCGGTGCTGGTGCGGGTGGAGCCCTCCGGCCTCCTCCGCATGGACTTCGCCGACAAGGGGCGCCACCGGGTGCCGCTCGAGAAGACCAACGCCCTGGAGATGGCCAACCAGATCCGCACGGGCGTCGAGCCGAAGCTCGGTCCCAACTACGTGCTCGCCATCGGCCCGCGGCTCATCGATCCGAGCCGGGAGCCGCTGCTGCCCTTCTCCCTGGACGACACCTACGCCGCGCACCTCTTCCTCAACGTCTACCTGGACCCCGACCAGCCCGGCTTCGAGGAGATCGCGAAGGCCCTCGCCCCGATCAGCGCGCGGCCGGGCCTCCAGACGGTCCTGTTTCCCCAGGGCAGGCATCGCGGTGTGAAGCTCGCCAAGCGCCTCCGCGAGCTCGGCTGGACGGTGCCGTTCCTCTACGACCCCTACTCCGAGCCCTACACCCGCTCGCGTCTCGGCGACGACGAGCCCATGCCCGCGCTGACCGTCGAGACGCCCAACGGGCGGCTGCTCTTCAAGCAGGCCTGGGGCCCCGCGGTGGTGCCGTCCCTGTCCGCCCTGCTCGACGAGGCGCTGCCGCCCGGGACGGCCACCGCCGACGCCGAGTCGGCCGACTCGCCCACGACCCCGTAACCCCGTTCGAAGGAAGAGCCTCCCCATGACCCTCCCGCCGTTCCGGTCACGCACCGCTCGACCCGGCCGCGTCCTCGCTCCGGCGCTGCTGTTTGCGCTCGGCCTCAGCGGCTGTGCCTCGCTCCCCTTCCAGTCGTCGAGGGGGGCCGCAGAGCTCCTGGAGAAGGCGAACCTGGCCGGGCAGCAGGGTGACTGGCCGGGCTCGTATCGCTACGCCAAGCAGCTGCACCTGGAGCACCCGGACAGCGAGGAGAGCGAGAAGGCCTACGACATGGCCGCATTCTCGCTGCGCAAGATGTGGTTCAAGACCCGCTACCGGCAGCCGGACTCCCCCTGGCAGACCGAGGAGCCCGAGTTCATGTTCGGCTGGCTGGCCACCTACTGCGAGGGCGACGAGTTTCCCCAGCGGAAGGTGAACAAGCTGCTGCGCGCGTATCCCACGTCCTTCTTCCGGCGCTTCGAGCAGTATGCCGAGGGCGATCCCCGGATCGGGCGCTGGGGCGTCCGGATGTACGAGGACAACGGCCGGATCCTGGCCGTGCGCCCGAAGGGCGCCGAGCTTCCCGAGACCTAGCCGGGCGCCTCGGTCCGCGCCCGGTGGCTCAGTCCGCGCGGCTGAGTGCCGCGGGCAGGGAGCCCGCGATGGGCTCGGTGCGCTGGGCCGTCACCTTCGAGCTGGTCAGCTGCCAGTCGCGGGTGCGGGCCACCGACGGCTTGTGGATGACGCCGTTCATCTGGAAGCCCAGGTCCGACGCGTAGCCGACGGGCCGACGCTCGGGCCCCGGCCCCAGCTCCACGCGACCCTCGAGCCGCCCGCCGGTCTCGGCGGCCTTCACGTTGACCGGCATCGCGGTCAGCTCGAGCCACGCGACGGGGATCTGGTAGTGGATCGCCAGGCCGTCGCCCGCCTCGGACCGCACCAGGGTCGCCGTCGGCGGCGCCTCGAACTCGATCGCGCGCACGCCCCGGTCCCGCAGCACCCGGCGTACCAGATCCGGGTCGAGCAGCCAGCTGTCGCCCACCGCGACGGGCCGTCCCGGGTCGAGCAGGGCCGGCTCCAGGGAGTACTCGAAGCGGCTCGCCAGCAGCTTCTCGACCACCCGCTCGGCGCGCCGGTCGATGCGGCCGTCGTCGAAGAAGATCCGGATGCGACCGCGGTCGTCGCGCACCACCTCGTAGGCCGCGCCCTGGCGGAAGAGCGAGCCCGTCTCGCCGTCGGGGCGGCGGTAGGTCATCTGGACCCGCTCGTGGCGCTCGCGCACGGGGCGGCCGTGCTCGTCCACGGCCAGGACGACGACGGTGGCGCCGTAGCCGAGCACCACGTCCTCCGCCTCGGCCTTGTCGTTGCCCCAGGAGAAGACGTCGTAGCGCGTGGTCACCTCGAGGCTGAGCTGGTAGGCGTCGCCTTCTTCGTGTCGCGGCTCGAGGGCGATGCGCTCGACCTGGGCGTCGAGTCCGAGGCACAGGAAGGCGAGCGGCAGCAGCAGCGCGAGTAGCGGTCGACGAGATCCCATAAGAGACTGCATCGGCGCCGCCCGGCTGCACTTGAGTCTGGAACGGCTGGTCCCGACGGGGCGGACGCCGCGCCGCAGCGCGCCGGCAGCTTCCGCGCAGCCGCTCCGGGGTTCAGCGCATCCACTCCCCGCCGTTCACCGCGAGCACCTGTCCCGAGATGCAGCGCGCCCGCTGCGAGGCGAGGAAGACCACCGCCTCGGCGACCTCCTCGTCGGGCACGATCTCGCCGAGGGGGATGCGGCTGCGGATCTCGTCGACGACGGACTCCTCGGGACGGTCTTCGCTCCGGGCGCGGAACTTCACGAAGGCCTCGACGGGCGGCCCCCACATCCAGCTCGGGGCCACCATGTTCACCCGGATGCCCCGGGGGCCGAGCTCCTGGGTGAGGTAGAGCATGGCCGACGCCAACGCGGCCTTCGACGCCGCGTAGCCGGCCTGGGGAAGCTGCGGCAGGTACTGGGCCTGGGAGCCGATCAGCACCACCGCGCCGCCGCCGTGGCGCTCCATGGCGGCGGCCGCCGCCCGGATCAGCGTGAGGCTTCCGATCACGTTCGTGTCGAAGGCGCGGCGCCAGTTCTCGAAGTCCGTGTCCTCCAGGCCGCCGAAGACGTTCTCGTAGGCGGCGACCTGCACCAGGGCGTCCACGCCCCCGAAGCGCTTCTCCGCCGCGGCCACGAGCGCCTCGCCGTCCTCGGGCCGGGTGATGTCGGCGCGGCACCACCCCGCGCGCTCGCCCGAGGGGTCGAGCTCCGCCGCCGTGCGCTCGAGCACCGACTCGGTGCGGGCCGCGAGCATCACCCGCGCCCCGTCGCGCAGCGCGAGCCGCGCCACCTCGCGCCCCAGTCCGCTGCCCACGCCCGACACCACCAGCGTACGGTCTTCCAGGATCATCTCCCGTCCTCCTCCGGCGGGAGCGCGAGCTTCACGTCGGCCTGGTGCTCCATGAAAGCGGCCAGCTCGCTCCAGTCGCGCTCGGCGAGGCCGGCCCGGCAGGCCGAGACGAAGACCTGGGCCATCTGGCCCGCCACCGGGGCGGGGACGCCCAGGCGCAGCGAGGTGTCGACGATCAGGCGCGCGTCCTTGGTGGCCAGGGCCATGGCGAACCGGGGCGGCCGGTCCCGCTGGCCGATGCCCTCCACCATGCGGTCCATGTAGAAGTTGCTGGCGCCGCCCGTGCGCACCACGTTCACCATCTGGCGCAGGTCGATGCCGGCGGCGGCGGCCAGGGCGAGGCCCTCCAGGGAGACCCAGGTGCTGGCGAAGGCCAGCAGGCTGTTCACGAGCTTGGCGACGCTGCCCCGCCCGAGCTCGCCCAGGTGGAAGGAGGCGCGGCCCAGGCGGTCGAGCAGCGGCCGGCAGCGCTCGAAGACCTCCGGGTCGCCGCCCACCATGAAGACGAGCTTTCGCGCCTGGGCGCCGGGCGCCCCGCCGGTGAGCGGCGACTCCAGCAGGTGGCAGCCCTCGCCCCGGAGCCGGGCGCCCAGATCCATGACGGCCTGGGGCGAGTTGGTGGAGAGGTCCACCAGGATACGGCCCGGGGAGGCGCCCCGAAGCCAGTCCTCCGCCACTTCGGTCACGGCTTCCGGGCTGGGCAGGGAGGCGAAGGTGATCTCGCAGGTGGCGCCCAGCGCGGCGGGGCCCTCGGCCGACGTGGCCCCCGCGGAGACCAGCGCCTCCACCCGCGCGGCGTCGGCGTCGTGGACGTGGACGCTCTCGCCGTCCGCCACGAGGTTGGCGGCGATCGCGCCGCCGATGTTCCCGAGCCCGATCACCCCGACCGCCATGACGGCTCCCCCCGCTCGATGCTGGTGCGGCTGCATGGTACCGAGGCGGCCGGGCTTCTCGACTCCCGGCTTCCGGCCCTGCGAGATCTGATATACCGTCAGATTCGTGGACCTCCGGGATCACGTCGCCTGCGACAGCGATCTCCACGTGATGGAGCCCCCCGACCTGTGGGAGCGCTACATCGACCCCGCCTTCCGCCACGCGGCACCGCAGGGGCTCTCGGAGATGAAGCGCGACATGCGCGTCCGGGTGAAGAACCACGTCCTCCTGCGCATGGGGGGCGTCCGCCCCCAGAGAGCGGCCGCAAGCGCCGGCGAAGCCGGCGCGCGCAGTGAGCCGAAGGGGAACGAAGTCCACAGGACCGGGTGGCGCAAGGAGCACGAGGACGTCTACGCCGACGCCGAGGCCCGGGGCTGGGACGCCGCCTCCCAGGTGGACGCCATGGACCGGGAGGGCCTCGATCTGGCGGTCCTCTTCCCCTCGCGGGGCCTGTTCGTGCTCGGGCTCGACCACGTGGACGCCGTCGGCAGCGACGGCCTCGAGCCGGACTTCGCCGCGGCCATCGCCCGGGCCTACAACGACTGGCTCCACGACTTCTGCCAGCACGCGCCCGAGCGCATGTTCGGCGCCGCCATGGTGGCGCCCCACGACGTCGACGCCGCCATCGTGGAGGCGCGCCGCGCCGTCGAGGAGCTGGGATTCAGAGCCGTCTTCCTCTCGCCGGGCACCATCAACCGCCGTCCCTGGCACCACCCGGCGTACGATCCGCTGTGGGCGGAGATCGAGCGCCTGGACGTCCCGCTCTCCTTCCATGGCGGCGGCCGGAACTACCTGCGTCCGGACTTCGGCCTCGAGGTCTTCGACAAGCTCATGATGTGGCATACGTTCTCCCAGCCCCTGGGGATCATGGCCACGGCGGTGAGCCTCTGCTCCGGCGGCGTGCTCGAACGCTTCCCCCGCCTGCGGGTCGCCCTGCTGGAGGGCAACTGCGCCTGGGCGCCCTGGCTCTTCCACCGCCTCGACGAGCACTACGAGTGGGTGGGCTGGTACGAGGCCCGCGACCTCCGCATGAAGCCCTCGGAGTACTTCCGGCGCAGCTGCTTCCTCTCGGTGGAGGCCGATGAGGAGCCGGCGCGCCAGTACATCGAGTGGTTCGGCGACGAGAACCTCGTCTTCTCCACCGACTACCCCCACGGCGACTCGAAGTTCCCCCGCGCGGTGGAGGCCTTCGCCAAGCTCCCGATCCCGGAGACGTCCCAGCTGCGCATCCTGGGTGAGAACTGGAGCCGGCTCTACGGGCTCCCCCTCGAGAGACGGGCGCCGCGCGCCTAGTAGCCCGCGTCGACGTCCACCACGCCCTCGAGGGGCTCCCCGGCCCGGTAGCGGATCAGGTTCTCCGCGAAGGTGTCGAGCAGGGCCCCGAACGAGCCCGGCGCCGCCCAGGAGATGTGGGGCGAGAGGTAGACCTGGGGGTGCGCGTAGAGCCAGTGTCCCTCGGGCAGGGGCTCGGGCTCGCACACGTCGAGGGAGGCGCGGGCCACGCGGCCGTCGTCGAGCGCCGCCCGCAGCGCGTCCTGGTCGACCAGCGAGCCCCGGGCGATGTTGACCAGGTGCAGCTCCCGGGCGTGGGTGAGGAGCTCGGCGCCGACCAGGTGGCGGGTCTCGGCGGTGGCCGGCGCGGCGATCACCAGGTGCTGGCACCCGGCCACGAGAGCCTCGAGCGACGCGGCGATCTCGACGCCGGGAATCGGGCTCGGTCCGGGCGTCCGCCGCACGCCGCGCACCCGCATCCCGAAGACCCGGGCGCGCTCCGCCACGGCGCGCGCGATCGATCCCAGGCCGACGATCCCCAGCACCCGCTCGTGGAGCCCGTCGAGCCGGGCGTGGTTCCAGCGTGCCGGCGGGGCCTCTGCCCAGCTCTCGGGGAGCCGCTTGGCGTGGGCGAGCACCATGGCCATCACCCACTCGGCGATCGGGACGGCGCTGGCGCCGCGGGCGCAGGTGAGGACCCGGTCGCCCACCGCCCCGAGCGGGAAGCGGTCGACGCCGGTGCCGATGGTATGGATCCAGCGCACGCCCCGCTCGACCAGGGCCGGCAGGTTGGGTCCGCCCCAGGCGAAGGTGAGCAGGACCTCGCCGCGGGCGTCGGGGGGCACCTCGGCGTCCGGCGCCACGTGGCGCCAGTCGAGCGCGCCCTCCGCCGCTCCCACGCGCTCCACCACGCGGCCGAGCGCGTCGATGGGGAGATGGCTCAGGATGCGAAGGGGCTCGGCCACGAGAGGCGTTCTAGCACGGATGCGGAGCCTCGTGGGCCCGGATGCCGGGCCCCGTGGGAGCGGTTAGACTTCCGCTCGGCGCGGTCGGCGAGGCCCCCCATGGACCTCCGTTACAGCAAGCAATACGAGGACTTCCGCCAGGAGGTCCGGGACTTCCTGAAGGCGGGCTGGCCCCTTGCGGGCGAAGAGGCCGAGCTGCCCAAGGACCGGCAGGCCGCTCTCTTCCGAGAGCGCGCCATCGCGCAGGGCTACCTGGCCCGGGCCATTCCCAAGCGCTACGGCGGCGCCGAGCAGGCGCCCGACGTCCTCAAGGCCACGATCATCCGCGAGGAGTTCGGGCGGGCCCGGGCGCCGGGCGAGCTGCGCGGGATCGGCCCCTCCATGCTCGTGCCCACCCTGATCGAGTGCGGCGAGGAGTGGCAGAAGGAGAAGTTCGTCCCGCCCACGATCCGGGGCGAGATGCACTGGTGCCAGGGCTACAGCGAGCCCGGCAGCGGCAGCGACCTCGCCTCGCTCAAGACCCGCGCCGAGCTCGTCGGCGACGAGTGGGTGATCACAGGCCAGAAGATCTGGACCACCGGCGCCCACATGTCGGACTACATGTTCTGCCTCTGCCGCACCGAGCCCGGGGCCCAGAAGCACGCCGGCATCTCCTACCTGCTCATCCCCATGAAGCAGCCAGGGATCGACGTGCGCCCCCTGCGCCAGATGACCGGCGACGCGGACTTCAACGAGGTCTTCCTGAACGAGGCGCGCACGCCGGCCGACCACATCGTCGGCAAGCGCGGCGAGGGCTGGATCGTCTCGCGCTCCACGCTGAAGCACGAGCGCAACATGATCGGCGACGCCGCGCAGACCAAGTTCATGCTCCAGGGCCTGGTGAACCTGGCCCGCCAGACCGAGCGCAACGGCCGGCCGGCGCTGGAGGATCCCGACATCCGCCAGCGCCTGTCCGAGCTCGAGGGCTACGTCCTCGCCCACGAGTACTCGGGCTATCGGCAGCTCACCTGCGCGGCCCGGGGCCAGGACCCGGGGCCCGTGGGGCTCATGAACAAGCTCGTGTCCACCAACATCCAGCAGAAGGTCGCCCGCCTCGCCATCGACCTGGTGGGCGACGAGGCCCTGGCGGCGCCGGGCGGCCGCGCCCGGGGCATGTTCCAGGGCATGAGCCAGAAGTCCGGCTGGGTCGGACACTTCATGTGGTCGCTCGGCATCGCCATCGCCGGCGGCACCGCCAACATCCAGCGCAACGTCATCGCCGAGCGCGGCTACGGGCTGCCCCGCGACGCCGCGGCCCAACAGAGCAGGTAGGGAGAGCGAGCGTGGACTTCGGACTCTCGGAAGAGCAGGAGATCCTGCAGGAGACGGTCGCCGGCTGGGTGGAGAACGAGTGCCCGGTCACCCGGGTGCGCGAGCTCTTCGACGGCGACGAGGGCTACCCCGACGCTCTGTGGTCGGGCCTCGCCGAGCTGGGCATCGCCGGCCTGCTGGTGCCCGAGGCCTACGGCGGCGCCGGCCTCGAGATGGTCGACCTGGCGCTGGTCGCGGAGGTGCTCGGCCGGGGCGCCGTGCCGGGGCCGTTCTTCGGCCACTCCCTGGCCTGCGCGGCGCTGGTCGCCGGCGGGAGCGACGCCCAGAAGGAGCGCTGGCTGCCGAAGCTCGCCTCCGGCGAGATCGTCGGCGGTGTGGCCCTGGCCGAGGGCGAGGGCGGCTGGCTGCCCGACGCCTGGCGGGCCGAGCTCCGCGACGGCCGCATCCGCGGCCAGAAGAGCTGGTCGCCCTACGCCTCCCGGGCGGACCTGCTCGTGGTCGGCGCGACGGGCGGCGCGCTCGTGCTCGTCGAGCGCGGCGCCGAGGGGGTGAAGACCAGCCCCGTCGACAGCCTGGACCGGACCCGCCGCCTGGACGACGTGGTGCTCGAGTCGGCGCCGTGCGAGCCCCTGGCGGATGCCCGCACCGCCGGGCGGGTGCGCGACGCGGGCCTCGTGCTGCTCGCGGCCGACGCCTTCGGGGGCGCCACGCGCCTGCTCGACCTCTCGGTGGCCTACGCCAAGGACCGGGAGCAGTTCGGCGTGACCATCGCCCACTTCCAGTCGGTGAAGCACCGCCTCGCCGAGATGGCCGTGGAGATCGAGCCCGCGCGCGGCCTCTACTGGTGGGCGGCCCACGCCTGGGACGCCCTTCCGCAGCAGAGCGAGCGCGCCGCGGCCGTCGCCAAGGCCCACCTCACCGATCGCTTCCTCGCCGTCGCGCGCGAGGCGGTGGAGATCCACGGGGGCATCGGCTTCACCTGGGAGTGCGACGTGCAGTTCTGGTTCAAGCGGGCCATGTTCGACCGGGTCGTGCTCGGCGATCCGGGGCTGCACCGCGAGCGGGCGGCCCAGCTCGCGGGCTGGTGATCGGGGGCGAGTGGCTCGGTGATCGGGAGGGACGGATGAACGGGGGACGCTGGGTGTGAGCGATCGACCTTTCCGCGTGCTGGGACTCCAGCAGATCGCCGTCGGGGCGACCGACAAGAACGACCTGCGCCGGATCTGGGTGGATCTCCTCGGCCTCGAGGTCCACGGCAGCTTCCGCAGCGAGTCGGAGAACGTCGACGAGGACATCGCCGTGGCGGGCGCCGGGCCCCTGGCCGTCGAGGTGGACCTGATGCAGCCCGTCGACCCGGACAAGCGCCCGAAGGTCCACGACCCGGCCCTGAACCACGTGGGCCTGTGGATCGACGACCTTCCCGGCGCGGTCGCCTGGCTCGAGGGCCAGGGGGTCCGCTTCGCCCCGGGCGGCATCCGCAAGGGCGCCTCCGGCCACGACGTCTGCTTCATCCATCCGAAGGGCAACGAGGCGTCCCCGGTCGGTGGCGCCGGGGTGCTCATCGAGCTGGTGCAGGCCCCGCCCGAGGTGGTCCGCGCCCACGACGCCGCCCGCGCCGGCTGACCCCGCGGACCTAGGGCTGGCGTCCCGCGCGCAGCTCGCGCAGGTGGCGGGAGGCGCGTTCGATGTACACGCCCAGCCTCCGCTGGGTGGCGATCTGGAGCACGATCTCCCAGGTGCGGATGGCGGCGGCGCGGTCGCCCCCGCGCCGCTCGTGGACGCCGGCGAGGTTGTTGTAGGCCGAGAGGTAGCCGGGGTTCTCGTCGATGGCGCGCTCGTAGCTGGCGATGGCCAGGTCCCAGCGCTGGAGCTGCCGGTAGCGGTTGCCGAGGTTGTAGTAGCTGGTGGAGAGGTCCACCTGGCGCAGGGGCAGGTGCACGACGACGGCGAGCGCCGCCAGGGCGACGCCGGCCAGGGCGAGCGCGCGTCGGCGCCCGGCGCGCGCCCGCTCGAGGAGCTCGAAGACCGCGGCCGCGGCGAAGACGATCAGCAGCGGCACGATCGGCATCCGGTAGCGGGAGAGCACGAAGAACAGCAGCGCCGTGGCGAGGTACACGGCGATCATCCCGTAGACGGGAACGAGCCGACGCGCGTGCCGCGTCGTGAGACCCAGCCCGAGCAGCCCCAGCGGGGCGACGAAGCCGAAGCCGAGCAGCGGCAGCCGCAGCACCCAGGAGAAGAGCTCCGAGAGCCGCTTCTGGCGGTTGTTGGCCGCCTCGTGATGGTTCACGAAGAGCGCGAGCTTGCGGAGCTCGAGGCGCAGCCAGTCGCCTGGATGCGCGACGATCCAGGCGAGCCCGCGCCCGACCCAGTAGTCCGAGACCTCCGACGCCGAGAGCGGCCGTCCCAGCGCGCGCTCGGCGTACGCCCGATAGGCGGCGACCTGCTCCACCGGGTCGCCGGCGAGCTCCCGGGGAAAGGGCTCGGCCACCTTGAAGGTGCCGTCGGCCCGGGGGTTGTTGCCCGTGTAGAAGGGCGCGGCGCCGGCGGCGTTGATCAGCACCACCTCGCCGCTGACGGCATAGTTGCGCAGGGTGGCGGGCGAAACCGCCAGCAGCGTGCCCAGACCCAGGGCGGCGGCCCAGGCCAGGCGGCGCGCCAGGGTCGCGCGCTCGCGCAGGTCCCAGAGCAGCCAGCCCAGCGCCAGCGGGCCGAAGAGCAGCACGTTCTGACGCGCCAGGGCGCAGAGCCCCAGCAGCCCGCCGACGAGCAGCCAGCGGAGAAGGCCCGGTCGCTCGTGGGCCGACACCAGGGCGAGGATCAGCGCCAGGGTGAGGGGCACCAGCAGGTTCACGAGCATGAGCGTGCCCTCGTAGAAGAGGAGCATGCCGTAGACCGCGGTCATGCCGGCGGCGAGCAGGCCCACCCGGGCGTCGAACAGCCGCCTTCCCAGCCGCCAGACCAGCGCGCAGGTGGCCACGCCCAGCAGGCTCTGGACGAGCTTGGCGGTGAGGATCTCCTGGCCCGCGGGCGCGAGCGCGTAGAGGACCCCGAGGAAGTAGGGATAGAGGGGCCCGAGGAAGAAGACCTCCCGGCCCAGCCAGTCCCCGCCGGCCAGCGCGAGCGCCCACTCGTGGTAGACCTTGCCGTCGACGGCCGGGAGCGCGAAGAACGGATCGTTGCGGTGGATCTGCTGGAGCTGCAGCAGGCGGAGGGCGAGGGCGCCGAGGAGGATCGACGCCAGCGCCAGGCCCTCCCGGCCGAGCCCGCTGAACCTCGGGCGGCCGAGCTTCGGGCGGCTCCGCGCCCTCTCCTCCGTCGCCATGGCGCGCCGAGGGTAGCAGCCCCGTGGCGGCCGCGTGTACGCTCCCGGGCGTGGAAGCGCGCACCCTCCGCCAGACCGCGTCGGCGCCCACGCTGCTGCGGGCCGCGCTGGGCGGACCGCGGAAGATCGCCGGGAAGCTCGGCCGCCTGCGCTGCACCCTCGGCCTCTGGCTCGACGGCCCCCATCCTCGGGCGCGCAGCATCGGCGCCATCGTCGAGGACGCCGGCTATCACGCCCGGCTGCTCGAGTACGTCGCGCTCCCCACCCGGCTCGGACCCCTCTGGGCGCGCTACCGCAGCCTCGAGCGCTTCCCCGTCGAGCTGGCGCAGGAGCCCGCCTACGCATGAGCCGTCCGGGCTCCCAGGAGGCCGAGCTCGCGCGAATCGCCGCGCTCCCGGGCGGTGCCCGGCCCTGGGTCGGCCTCCTCGACCGCTTCGGCCTGACGCCGCTGGGCCCGGCGGCGCGCCAGGCCCGCAAGGCCGTCCTCGGCAGCGAGGGCACGCCCGCCACCGAGACGGGCCTCTCCTCCCTGCGCATCTTCAAGCCGGCGATCGCCCTGCCCACCTGGCTCGGTCGGACCCGCGGCGACGGGCTCGTCCCGGTCTACAACTTCATGAACCGCAACCTGCCCGGGAAGGACGCCCCCTACTCGGTGAAGGTCTCCTTCTGCCGCGACTTCCAGGGCGGCCAGTGGACCTACGACAGCCACGTGGGCACCGACTTCGCCATCCCGGTGGGCACGCCCATCGTCACCCCGGCGCCGGGCCGGGTGCTGCGGGTGGCCAGCGAGCTCGACCACGGGGGTCTCAAGGTCTGCATCGACCACGGCGGCAACCTCTTCACCACCTCGAGCCACCTCTCGCGGGCGCTGGTCGCCGAGGGCGACTTCGTCCCGCGCGGGCGGGTCCTCGGTCTCTCCGGGGCGTCGGGCATCGAGTTCCTGCTCTTCTTCCCCTGGGTGGCCCCGCACCTCCACCTGAACGTCTGGCTCGACGGCGAGCCGGCGGATCCCTTCGCGCAGCCGGGCGAGACGCCGCTCTGGCGCAGCGGCGACAACGATCCGCGTCCGTTCGAGGGCCCGGCGGATCCCGCCGAGGAGGCGGGCTTTCTCGAGAGCCGCTGGAGCGAGGCCGGCGTCGACGCGGCCATCGCCGCCTGCCGCGACCCGGAGGTGCGCGAGCGCGCCCGCGCCTTCGACCGTCTCGAGCGCCGGGCCGCGGAGATCCTCTTCCACCGGGTGCTCACGCCGGCCGCCTTCGACGCCTTCCCGCCGCTGTACGAGGGGCGCGGCAAGCGCCGGCCGTGTCTCGACCTGCCCTTCCGCGCCGCGGACTTCCGCGGCGCCTGGCTCCCGTCCCCCGGAGGTGTCGATGCGTAGAATTCTCGCGATCGCCCTGCTCGCGGCCCTGGCGGCCGCGCCCGCACCCGCCCAGGAGACGGAGGCCGCCGTGGTGGACTGGGCGGCGCTCGACGCCTACGACGTCATCGAGGTGGTGACCTTCGACGCCGAGGGCAACGAGCTGCGGGCCACCAAGGTCTGGATCGGGCTGCTCGACGGCCACGGCTGGGTGCGGACCGGGGATTCGCGCTGGCTGCCCGCGGTGAAGGAGAACCCGGACATCGCGATCCGCGCGGGGGGTGTCGACCATCCGATGCGCGCGGAGGTGCTCCAGGACGAGGAGATCCGCCTGCGCCTGCTGCCCGTGTTCCAGGAGAAGTATGGCTGGCAGCAGAAGCTGCTCGAGTGGTTCGGCAGCGGCGGTGGCCTGAACCTGATCAAGCTCACGCCGCGCGCCGTCGCGGAGTCGGCCTAGGCCCGGTCGAAGTCGGCCGCGCCGGTGCTGGCGTCCTCCAGGCTCTCGAGCCGGGCGGTGTCCTCGTAGACGGGGATGCCCGCGTCCTTGAACTTCTCCCGGGTGCGGTCGGTCACCGCGCCCACCCGCACCAGGGCCGGCATCATCAGGTCCTTGAAGGAGTGGATGGCGCCCGGAACCTGACCCGGGCGGATGCCCTGGGCGCGGGCCTCCATCATGCCCTTCACGAAGTCGCCGGTGTCGATGCCCACGTCCTCCAGCACCTGGCGGAAGCCCGGATCGGGTCGCTGGCGGCGGTCGCCCTCGGGCCCCCCGGTGGCCTCCACCATGGTCTGGAGGGTCTGGAAGGCGAAGTCGGCCACGTCCTCGCGCTCGTCCTCGTGCATGTCGCGCAGGGTCTCGCCCACGTAGACGTTGCCGAAGGCGACGTGGCGCGACTCGTCCCGCAGGACGTTCTCGATGATCGAGCGCAGCAGCGAGCAGCTCGTCGCGCGGCGCATGTTGTGGAAGGAGCCGAGGGCGAGCCCCTCCACCACCATGTTCATGCCGATCGCCACCTTCACCCAGTGGTCCGCCTGCAGGGTGGCGTCGATCAGCTCCTTCAGGGCCGGCGAGATCGGATACACCTTGGCCAGCTTGCGCACGTAGGCCTCGAAGACCTCCACGTGGCGCGCCTCGTCCATGGTCTGGGTGGCCGCGTAGAGCTTGCCCTCGTAGTCGGGCACCGCATGGACCAGCTCGGCGGCCACCATCAGGGCGCCCTGCTCCCCGTGCAGGAACTGGGAGAGCCGATGGGCCGCCACGTGGGCCGTGAAGTCCTCGCGCTGGGTCTGCGAGAGCCGCTGCAGGAAGGGGATGCGGTCGAAGCCGAAGCTCGCCTCGTCCACGATGGGCTTCGAGGGATCGATCTCCGTGTCCCAGTCGATGTCCCGCTCCGCGTTCCACTGGTTCTCCTTCGCCTTGGCGTAGAGGTTGCGGAGCTTCTCGATGTCGATGGCGTAGTCGAACTGCCAGCAGATCTCCATCGGCGCCTGGAGGACGTCGGCGGTCTCCCAGTTGGTGCTCATGCGCGGGACTCCTCGAAGAGCGTACGGGCGATCATCTGGCAGAGCGCGGCCAGCACCCGTTCCGGTGCGACGGGCGGCGCGGGCAGCACCAGGAGCTGCATCGCCGCCATGTCGATGGCGTGGTGGATCAGGAAGGCGGTGGCCTCCGGATCGAGGTCGGCGCGCATGAGGCCGCGCTCCTGTCCGTGGACCACCAGCGCGCGGAGCCGCTCGAGGCCCGCGGTCTGGATGGCGGCCCAGCGGGCTCGGACCTCCGGGTCGCGGTCGGCGAGGGCGAGGACCACCAGGTAGATGGACGGGCGCTTGCGCAGCCGCTCGTAGGAGCGGCGCAGCCAGCCATCCAGGGCCGTGCGCGGGTCGTCGCCGAGGAAGCGGGCCGGGTCGAGCCCGCCGCGTCGGGCGATGCGCTCGCCCCAGGCGTCGACCAGGGCCAGCAGCAGGGCCCGCTTGTCCCCGAAGTGGTGGTAGAGGGTGCCGATCGAGACGCCGGCCCGGGCGGCGACGTCGCCGATGGCGGTGCCGTCGTAGCCGCGGCGGGTGAAGAGCTCCTCCGCCGAAGTCAGCAGGCGCTGGCGGGTGACGACGCCCCGGGCCTGGGGGCGTCGCCGCAGGCGCGCGGGTGCGTTCTCGACGACCGGCATGCCGCCGATTCTACTGCGGGTTCAAAACCGAGCGCAAGCTCGAAACAGCACTGGAAAGATCACTCTTTTCAGGGGTTTGAAGGCTCCGAAGCCGGTCCGTCGGGCGCTGCCTCGGTCTCGGGCTCCGGGGGCTCGAGGGCCCGGTCCAGGATCCGTCGCTGGGCGTCCGAGGGTCGGGTCACCCCGGCGATCCAGGCCCGGCGCACGCCGGACTTCGCGGTGTACACGCCCGGGAAGGGATCGGCGTCGCTGATGAACACCTCGCCGCTCCTCCAGATCCGGACCTCGCCGGCGACCTCGCCGCGGCGGTGGTGGCGTCGCGCGCTCCGGATCACCTTGCGGACCAGCGAGGTGCCGCGGACCTGCCCCGGGAGCCAGTAGTAGCCCTCGCCGTAGCGCTCGGCGTAGTGGCCGACCGGCGCGTCCGCGGAGAGGAAGACCGCGCCGAAGGGCGTGTCGACCCGGATCGCGAGGGCCTCCCAGTCCGCGTGGCCGTGGGCGTGCCCGCGGTCGTGGCCGTGGGTGCGGAGCACCCGGTCGGCCCCGGCGCGGTAGTGGCGCCCCACCTCGGTCCGCACCACGCCGCTCTCATAGCGCACGCCGGCCTCCGGGTCGGCCTGCGGGTCGGTCTCGGCGCGCGCCGGTGAGGCGGCGAGGGCGAGCATCCCGAGGGTGACGGAGAGGAGCCTGATCAGGCTGGATCTCCCGAGGGGGGAGGCAGCCCACCGATCGACCGGCTGGGATCGGGACTTGAGCCGGGTCTCGCGTGGTACCTTGCCCGGCCGGAGGACGCCGTGGATCCCTTTCGTGCGCGCGTGGCGGTCATCACCGGTGGGGGCGGGGGCATCGGCAGTGCCCTGGCCCGGGCCTTCGCGGCCCGGGGGGCCCGCCTGGCCCTGGCCGACGTGGACGAGTCGGCCGCCGGCCGGGTGGCCAAGGCCCTGGAGGCCGAGGGCGCGGAGGCCGCGCCCTTCGGCGTCGACGTGACCGACCGCGACGACGTCTTCCGCCTGGCGGGGGACGTCGCTCGCCACTTCGGGAAGGTCCACGTGGTGTGCAACAACGCCGGCGTGGCCCTCGGCGGCGAGATGTGGAGCGCGCCGATGGCCGACTGGGAGTACACGATGAACGTGAACTTCTGGGGTGTCCTCCACGGCGTGCAGGCCTTCGTGCCGCGGCTCATCGAGCAGGGCGAGGGCGGCCACGTGGTCAACACCGCCTCCATGGCGGGCCTCACGGGCATGAGCTTCCTCGGGATGTACTGCGCGTCGAAGTTCGCGGTGGTCGGGCTCACCGAGTCGCTCTCGCGGGAGGTCCGCGGCCGCGGCATCGGGGTCTCGCTGCTGTGCCCCATGATCGTCGACACGGACATCAACCAGAACTCCCTGGCGCGTCATCCGGACCCGGAGCGGCGCAGCCAGCCGGTGCCCAGCGTCAGCGAGGGCGCGCCGGCCATGCGCGGCGGCGTGATCGCGGCCGAAGACGTCGCGCGCCGCGTGGTACGGGCGGTGGATCGCGGCGATCTCTACGTCCTCACCCACCCCGAGCAGCGCGAGATCCTGCGCCGACGCAACCACCGCATCGACGCCGCCTTCGAGGACTGGGAGCTCGACTGAGCCGGGCACGCGCCCGCGGGCTCAGGCCGCCTTGGCGAACTCGCTGCTGGCGCGGATGCCCCAGGAGGTGGTGCTCGCGGGCACCGGCGCCGGGATCGGCTGGCGGTCGTCCTTGCCGGCGGCGAAGGCCGCGCGACGGTCGCGGCGGATGAGCATCAGGTTCCGGGTGTAGACCACGGCGTTCGGCAGGTAGCCCAGCATGAAGAGGGGCTCCTGGCGGTGCACCGCGTAGACCAGGAGGATCAGGGAGCCCACCAGGCTCAGGTACCAGAACGCGGTCGGCACCACGCTCCGGCCTGCGCGCTCCGAGGCGAGCCACTGCACCAGGAAGCGGCTGAAGAAGGCGGCCTGGCCGAACAGGCCGAAGCCGATCCAGAAGGCGGAATCGTTCCATTCCATCGTCGCTCGCGGCCCCCCACGACCTTCGGAGACCGTTTCTCCGAGGGCGCCGGAGGGTAACGGATCCGCCGCGGGCGCTGAAAGGGACCGGAAGCCAGCCCTTCAGGTAGTCGCAAGGCGTTCGACCCACCCCATCGGGCCCATGGTAGGATGGGCGACGCGGGGTGGGTTGCGAGGGCGATATGGGGCGGGCTGCGAGCGGTTTCGGGCGCCTTCTGCTGCTTCTGTGTCTGGTGTGGCTGGTCTGGGTCGTTGGGCTTCCCCCGAGGGCCGCCGCGACCGTGCCGTACCCCGCGTGCATCGGTCCCTCCTGCCCCGATCCGACCGACTACGCCGCCTACCTCTTTCTCCCCCCGGGGGTCCTGCCCGACGACTACGCCTTCGACCCGGCCGAGCCGGAGCGCGGCAGCGGCTGGAAGTACGCCCCGGGCGTCGGCATGGACGTCACCGGCGCCTGGCAGATCACCACGGGCCGCCCCGACGTGGTCGTGGCCGTCCTCGACAGCGGCATCCGCTGGCGGGAGGAGGACCTGGCCCGGAAGCTGGCCCTGAACCTCGGGGAGCTCCCCCACCCCTGTCCCGCCGTCGGCAGCGCCGACTGCGACGGGGACGGCGTCGTCACCGTCCTCGACTTCGACGGCTTCGCCTGTCCCGGCGGCATCGTCACGGACGACGACGTCCTGGGCAGCGGCAACGGCAACGGGCACCTCGACGGGCAGGATCTGCTGGCCGTCTGCAGCGACGGGGTCGACGACGACGGCAACGGCTACGTCGACGACATCGCCGGCTGGGACGTCTGGCAGGACGACAACGATCCCTTCGACGACGTCGACTACGGCCATGGCACGGGCCAGGGCGAGGACAGCGTGGGCGAGGCCGACAACGGCGGTGGCTTCCCCGGCGTGGCACCCAGCGCGACCTTCGTTCCGGTCCGCGTCGCGGACAGCTTCATCGTCACCGACAGCGACTTCGCCCGGGGCCTGGCCTACGCCGACGCCCGCGGCGTCGACCTGGTCTCCGAGGCCCTCGGCGCCATCGGCTTCTCGCGCTCCTCGCAGCAGGCGATCGACTGGCTCTACGACCAGGGCATCCCGGTCGTGGCGAGCGCGGCGGACGAGGAGAGCCGCCACCACAACGCGCCGGCGATCGCCGACCACGTGATCTGGGTGAACTCCATCCGCAACGGCGACGACACGCTCGTGCCCGCGGAGCGCGAGTTCACGCTGCTCAACGGCTGCACCAACTACGGCGGCAAGGCCTGGGTGGCCATCTCGTCCACCGCCTGCTCGTCGGAGGCGACGGGTCGCGCGGCGGGCCTGGTGGCGCTGCTCGTCAGCCACGGCAAGAACCTGCTGGACCAGAACCTGCTCGAGCCCTACCCGGGCAGCCACCGGCCGTTCTCGGCCGAAGAGATCCGCCAGCTGCTGCGGGCCTCGGCGCAGGACATCGACCGCTCGAACGATCCTCCGCTGCCGCCGAGCTTCCTGGTCGAGCTGGCCCTGTCCGGGCCGCTATCCCCCGAGACGGTCTTCCGCTCCACCCGCTTCCCGACCCAGGCCGGCTGGGATCAGTACACCGGCTACGGACGGCCCGACGCGCGCCGGCTGCTCGATCTGGCCTCGGCGAGCATTCCTCCCGAGGCGGACCTCACGGGCTCGCTCCGCTGGTTCGACACGCTCGACCCGACCCGCCTGGAGGAGCCCGTGGCGATCGTGGGCAGCGCGGCGGCGGTGCGCGCGCCGGGCGACTTCGAGTACCGGGTCGAGGTCGGCTGCGGCGTCGAGCCCACGGCCTATCACCAGATCGCCCACGAGACGGCCGAGGGTCCGCTGCGCCGCGCCGAGCTGGCGCGCTGGGATCCTGCGGCGAGCGCGGCGCTGTGCGGCTTCGACCCGGCGGCGACCCTCGCGGAGCCCGACGACCACACGGTCACCGTGAGGCTGCGTGTCCGCGACCGGAACGGGCTCGAGGGAGTCGATCGGCGCACCGTCGCGGTGCACAGCGACCCGACCCTGAAGCGGAGTCCGCTGTTCCTGGGCGCCTCCGGCGAGGCCTCGCCGGTCCTGGCCGACCTCGACCGCGACGGCGTCCAGGAGATCATCGTGGCCACGACCGCCGGCGAGGTCCACGTCCTCGACGGCGCTAGCCTCGACGCGCTGCCTGGCTTCCCCGCCCGCACGCCGGTGACGGTGCCGATGGCGCGGCGAGGGCTCGTCCCCGCCTGGGCCAGCGGGGAGGTGCGGCTCCCCCGGGACGGCTTCGTGGTGGCTCCCGCCGTGGGCGACCTGGATCGCGACGGCCGCCTGGAGATCGTGGCCGCCTCCCTCGAGGGTCGGGTCTACGTCTTCGATGCCCACGGCCAGCTGCGCAGGACGCTCTCCAGCGATCCGGCGTTCTCGGCCCCCGAACGCCGGGACCCCTTCAACGACGTCGATCCGGGCTTCGCGACGGCACCGGTCCTCGTGGACCTCGACGCCCCGGACGGCCCCGACGACCTCGAGATCGTAGTCGCGGCCCTCGACGGTCACGTCTACGCGTTCCGCCAGGACGGCTCGCCCGTGGCGGGCTTCCCGGTCCGGCTCGGGGACCGGGAGCGCCTCGAGGAGGACTCCGCCACGGGTCGCTGGAAGCCCAAGCCCGACGGCCGTGCGCGGCGCCGGCTGGCGAAGACCCTCAGCTCTCCGGCCGTGGGCGACCTGGACGGGGACGGTCGCCCGGAGATCGTGATCGGCACCAACGAGGAGTATCGCGACGGCACGGGCCTGTTCAGCCTCTCGGACTCGGGCCTCCTGGTCGCCCTCCAGATCCTGCTGCCGAGTGTCGGAATCGACGACCTCAGCCTCGACGTGGGCGGTCGGCTCTACGCCCTGAATCACGACGGGAGCCTGCTTCCGGGCTGGCCGGTCCAGGTTCCGCTGCTCGCCCCGGGTCTGCTTCCCACGGTGGCCACGGGCACCCCGGGCGGCCCGGCCCTGGCGCGGGTGAACGGCGAGCTCGCAGCGGCGATCTTCGGCGCCATCGGTCCGGTCATGCTGTTCCGGGCGGATGGCAGCCCTTTCCTGGGCCTGGGGGATGACGGCGCGCCCAGGTCGCTCGCGGTCGACTTCCCGGGCGGCGGCTTTCCCCTGGTTCCCGACCCCGCGACCCTGAACCAGTCGGCCGCATTCTCCTTCGACGCACCCTTCTTCGGCTCCCTGGGCTCCGGTGCCTTCGGCGACCTGGACGGCGATGGAGAGCCGGAGTACGTCGCGCCCACCGGCGGGCTGCGCATCCTGCTCGACGTGGCCCTGCCGGCGCGTCAGGCGTTTGCCAACCACTCGATCGCCGCCTGGCGACCGGCGGACGGCGCACTCCTGCCCCAGTTCCCGCGCGTCATGGACGACATGCAGTTCTTCACGAGCCCCGGTCTGGCGGACGTCGACGGCGACGGGCGGGCCGAGGTGGTGCAGGGGAGCGGCGCCTATCTGGTCCGGGCCTTCCGCCACGACGGCATCGAGCCGCCGGGCTGGCCGAAGTTCACCCACGGCTGGATCGTGGCCACGCCCGCCGCCGGCGACGTGGACGGCGACGACCAGGTCGAGGTGGTGGTGATCAGCCGCGAGGGCAACCTCTATGTCTGGGAGACGCCGGCGCCGGCCACGGCCGCCGCGCTCCCGTGGGCGGCCAGCGGCCGCGACCGCCGCAACACCCGGAACCTGGATTCGGGCGTGTCGCCGCTGGCCGACCCGCCCCCGACCCACGAAGAGCTGGCCTGGGATCTGGAGGCCCTGTTCATCGACTGGCTCGCCCGCCTCTCCGAGGTATCGCCGGCGCTGGCGGCGACGATCGCCCAGGACAGCGAGGGGGGCGCCCAGCTGCTGGCCTGCCTGATCGCTGCGCAGCGCGACGACGCAGAGGCGCTCGGCGACGCCCTGGCCGGCGCCGAGGAGGGACTGCGCACTCCGGACGAGGTCCGGGTCCCCCTGGCGGATCTCCACGAGCGGCTCCTGGAGGTGGTTCGCGAGGCCGCCGGGCGCGCCGCCGCGGAAGCGACGTGCGGTCCGACGGCGGGCAGCACCTGCGCCCTGCAGACCTACTGGGCGCCCCTGCTGGTCCAGATCGGGGACGGCTACCGGCGGACCGGTCGCCCCGGCGCGGCGATCTATCTCTGGAGCCAGGCCCTGCAGATCGGGCTCGCGCGGGCCCCCTGAGATGGAACGCGCGGGTCCGCAAGCTAAGCTCGGAGGTCATGGCTACCACCCCCGATGACGTCCTCGCGGCGCTCCGTCCCATCATCGATCCCGACTTCGGTCGCAGCATCGTCGACCTCGGCTTCGTCAAGAACCTCGCAATCGAGGGCAGCCACGTCGCCTTCACCATCGAGCTCACGACGCCCGCCTGTCCGGTCAAGGAGCAGTTCGAGGCGGCGGCCCGAGAGCGCGTGTCGGCGCTCCCCGGGGTGGAGTCGGTGGCGGTGGAGATGACCGCCAACACCCGGGGCCGGCCGGCCTCCGCCCAGGCCGAGGTCCTGCCCGGCGTGCGCAACACCATCGCGGTGGCCTCGGGCAAGGGAGGCGTGGGCAAGAGCACCACGGCCATCAACCTGGCGCTGGCGCTGCGGCGCAGCGGGGCGGCGGTAGGCCTGATGGACTGCGACGTCTACGGACCGTCGCTCCCGCTCCTCACCGGCGTGAGCGGTCGTCCCCGCGCCGAGGGCAAGCGGATCATTCCCCACGAGGGGCTCGGGCTCCGGCTCATGAGCATGGGCTTCTTCACCAACGACAGCTCGCCGGTCATCTGGCGGGGGCCGATGGTGCACGGCCTGATCCGGCAGTTCCTGGCCGACGTCGCCTGGGGCGAGCTCGACTACCTGGTCCTGGACCTTCCTCCCGGGACCGGCGACGCGGCGCTCACCCTCACCCAGCAGGCGCCCCTGGCCGGGGCGGTAATCGTCACCACCGCCAACGACCTCTCGCTGATCGACGCCCGCAAGGCCCTGGCGATGTTCCAGAAGGTAGAGGTGCCGGTGCTGGGCGTGATCGAGAACATGTCGTACTTCACGCCGCCCGATCTTCCCGACCGGAAGTACTACCTCTTCGGCCAGGGGGGCGGACAACGGGTGGCGGAGGAGCTCGGCGTCGACTTCCTGGGCGAGGTGCCGATCGATCCGCGGGTGGTCGAGGGCGGCGACAAGGGCCGGCCGATCCTGGTCGAGGCGCCCGATTCTCCCGCGGCCCGGGCCTTCGTGGAGCTGGCCGGTCAGGTGGCCCGCAAGCTCGCCCTGCTGGCCGAACGCACGCCCCAGGTCGCCGACGCCAACATCACCTGGGTGTCCTGACCGCAGCTCGCGGTGGCGGGAGCGCCGCTCAGCGCGGACGCAGGCCGTGGAGCAGCGTGCCGTAGAGCACCGGCGCCGGCCCCACCAGATCCTTCCCCGAGCGCTCCAGGTACTCCTCGTAGGTCATCCGGTCGAGGTCCGCGTTGGCGTCGGGCTCGAAGAACGAGTCGGGGACGCGGAGGTCGCGGGTCCAGCCGAGATACTCCGTGCGTCGGGTCTCCGCACGGGTGCGGTCGAAGATCTCCACCCGGAAGGGCAGCTGCGGGCCTTCTCGCGGCACCCAGACCTCGCGGCGCGCCGTCCCGTCGGTGAGGCGGTAGACGTCCACCTGGTTGGTCCCGAAGCGCTCGGTACGCACCCGCTCCGCCCCGCCGGCGATCATGACCTCGAACTCGCGCGCGAAGGGACGGCCGCCCTCGCGGTCGTCCTCGAGAGCGCGGTTGCTGCGCTGGATCGCGATGCCCCGGCCCGCGAGCTCGTCCACCACGTAGTACTGGTCCTTGTGCACGATCGTCGTCACGGGCCGTCCCGCCACCACCGTGAGGCTGCGCAGGCTGCGCCCCTTGGACCAGAAGTAGGTGACCGTCGGCGGTGTCGATTCGCTGGAGGTCATGGCCTGGACGTGCCAGATCGGCGGCGGGGCCGGCGTGCCGGCCCCGCCGGGAGCCGCCGCGGCAGGCTCCTCCTGGGCGCCGGCCGGCGCCGCGAGGCCCAGCAGCAGGCCCGCCAGCAGCGCGGCCACGCTCCACGGCCGTCCGCTCCGCCTCATCGTACCTCCTGGGCCGCGTCCGCTCCGGCCGCGGCGTCCGCGCGGGTCGGGAGCCGCGGCCTCCCCTCCATCCACGCGGGGACTTCGACACCCAAAAGCGTCAGCACCGTGGGCGCCACGTCCACCGCCTCCACCCGCGGGATGCGGGTGCCGGCGGGGACGCCGCGACCCCAGGCCAGGAAGATCCCGGCCATCGCGTCGAGCTCCGGATCGTAGCCATGGGCGCCGCCGCTGCGCAGCCCGAATCCCCGCAGCAGGCGTTGCACGAAGCCCAGGGTGCCGCCCCGGGCGATGGCCACCGGCGGGGCCGCCCGGACCACCACGTCGCCGAAGCGCGGATTGCCCGTGCGCCATGCCGCGGGCGCCTCGGCGCGCGCCCAGGCCTCGAGGCCCAGGTCGCGGGCGACCGCGACGGCCGCGTCGGCGTCGGCCCGGGCATCGAGCCAGACGGAGGCCATGCCGCCGCCGCCGAGCACCCGGCCGTCCACGCCGGCGTCCTCCAGGGCCGCCGCCAGATCGACGCTCTCGTGCACCGTGGCCATGCCGTGGTCCGAGACGAGGATCAGGGTGGTGCTCTCCATCTGCTCCCGGGCCTCCAGGCCCGCCACCAGGCGGGCGAGCGCCGCCTCCTGGCTCGCGAGGCTCGCGCGGGTCTCGGCGGCATCGGGACCGTACCGGTGGCCGGCCCGGTCCGCTCCGTGGAACCAGCTGGTGACGAGACGCGGTCGCTTCCCCGGATCTTCGAGGTCGAGCCAGGCCAGGATCTGGTCGACCTTCTCGCGCTCGGGGGTGCCCGCGTCGAAGGGCTCCCAGTGGCGCGGCCCCAGACCGCTGGTCCAGGGCCCCTCGGAGGCGACCCAGTGGAAGGAGGCCGAGACGACCCCCGCCCGGGCGGCCAGGGACCAGATCGGCTCCACCTGCGTCCAGCTCGGGTCGTTCTCGTAGCGATGGAGGCCCCGCTCCGGGTCGATGAACACGTTGTTCACGATCCCGTGGCGCTCGGGCGCGACGCCGGTCGCGAGGGTCACGTGGTTGGGGAAGGTGTTGCTGGGCCAGACGGGCACCAGGGCGTCGGCCCGCGCGCCCCGGCGTCCCAGCGCCGCGGCGGTCGGGAGCGCGCGGTCCACTTGTTCGGGCGTGGTGCCGTCGAGGGAGATCAGGATCACGCTCGGAGGCGCCGCGTGGGCGAGCCCGGCCGCCAGGAGGCCGAGCGCGGCCAGCAGGAGGGAGCGGATGCGGCGCACGAGGCAACCCGGGA